>CAYVSV010000108.1:0-1512 GCA_964454205.1 uncultured Ruminococcus sp. | reverse complement strand
AGCGAGCTTACGGGAAATCTCCTGTGCGTGCTTACGGAAAAGGGCAGAATGAACTGCTTCGCGGGGATAGCAAAGCGCTTCCGCGAGCTGTACAACGACAAGTTCAAGCTGGCGGAGATAACCGTCACGACTTCCTCGCCGCTGTCCGCCGATATGAAGGCGAAGATCGCCGAAAAGATGTCGAAGATCGTCGGAAAGACCGTTACGATAAACGAGCGGCTTGACAAGGGGATCATCGGCGGAATTATCATCGACTACGGCAGCCGCCGCTACGACGGCAGCATAAAGGCAAGACTGAACGAGCTCTCTAAGGAGCTGGGTTCCGTTATCGCCTGAGAACAGAGGCAGATGTGACAGGCTTTGGTCTTTTGCTTTTGCTTCTACTCACTAAATAACTAAGAAAGGGATGTATGTAATGGATTTACGCCCCGATGAAATAACGGGTCTGATCAAGAACCGCATAAAGAACTACAATTCAAAGATCCAGCTCGGCGACGTCGGCACGGTAGTTACCGTCGGCGACGGTATCGTGCGTATCCAAGGCTTGGAGAAGTGCATGCTCAACGAGCTTCTGGAGTTTGAAAACGGCGTTCAGTGTATGGCAATGAACCTCGAGCAGGAATTTGTCGGCGCGGTTATGCTCGGCTCGGACAAGGGCATTAAAGAGGGCGACAGCGTAAAGCGCACGAACAGCATCGTGTCCGTTCCCGTAGGCGAAGAGCTGCTGGGACGCGTTGTGAACTCTCTCGGACAGCCGCTCGACGGCAAGGGCAACATTCTCGCGAAGGAAACGCGCCCCATCGAGAAGATCGCTTCGGGTATCATCACAAGAGAACCCGTCGGCGTTCCGCTGCAAACGGGTATCAAGGCTATCGACTCTATGATACCGATAGGCAGAGGTCAGCGTGAGCTTATCATCGGCGACAGACAGACGGGTAAGACCGCTATCGCCATCGATACTATTATCAACCAGAAGGGCAAGGATTGTATCTGCATTTACGTTGCTATCGGTCAGAAGAACTCTACCGTGGCGAACGTTGTGGATACTCTCACGAAGGGCGGAGCAATGGATTATTCCATAGTAGTATCCTCCACCGCTTCGGAGCTTGCGCCTTTGCAGTTCATAGCGCCCTATGCGGGCTGCGCTATGGGCGAATACTTTATGGAGCAGGGCAAGGACGTGCTTATCGTTTACGACGATCTGTCCAAGCACGCGGTAGCTTACCGTGCGCTCTCGCTGCTGCTTAAGCGCCCGCCGGGACGTGAGGCGTACCCGGGCGACGTATTCTATCTGCACTCAAGACTTCTCGAGCGTGCTGCGCGTCTTAACAAGGAGTACGGCGGCGGCTCTTTAACAGCGCTCCCGATAATTGAAACGCAGGCGGGCGACGTTTCGGCGTATATTCCCACCAACGTTATCTCTATCACCGACGGTCAGATATTCCTTGAGACGGAGCTGTTCAACTCGGGCGTTCGTCCCGCGGTAAACCCCGGTATCTCGGTATCCCGTGT
>CAYVSV010000107.1:0-1662 GCA_964454205.1 uncultured Ruminococcus sp. | reverse complement strand
CCGGCGCGGAGGCTATCAAGGCTACCGTTAAGGAGAAGATGGAGCTGTTCGGTTCGGTTGGCAAGGCTTGATTTGTCGGTTAAATGAATTTCACGAGGGCATTGCCGAAAGGCGGTGCCCTTTATGGTAATAGGATGGTAATATGAATCTTAATGAGATCAAAGTTAAGTGCGGCGAACTGCTGAAAAAGACGTCTCTGTACTCCGATGAACACGTTTCAAAGCTGAACAGAGCTTTTGAGCGCGATACTCACGATATGCAATTAAATGTTGAGTTCTTCGACAACAGAGCGAGGGTGTTCTGCTATGAACGCGGTCAGCTTGTCGACGAGCGGCGAGCCGATGAAACACAAGTGATTTATCTTATCACGAAGAATGTTTTGTACCGTATTGTTTCTGAAATTGTTACGCGTGATGAAAACCTGATAAAACGCGCTGACAGAAAGTATATCAATATAGATCTTGAAAAATCGCTTATGGACAAGGCGTTTGAGGAGATCGGCGGGGCTTACGATGAACTGCATAAGCAAGGCTTTGATGTATTCAAGCTTGAGCTGTGGTAAAACAGCTTGAAGTGAATGGTAATTTCCGATTCGTTTCGCCGTTGTAATGTCATAAAGCCTTGTCCGGCTGGTAATACCATTTATATTTTTCTGATATTACTACTGGCTTAAAACAATTGGGATGTATTGGTTTGGCAGTGACAAATATTAAGGGAATAAAAAAAATCCAAAAAATTCCTTGCAAAATCCTTCCAAACGTGTTATAATAATATATAATAGCTAAAAATGAAAGGAGATAAAAATGAAAATAGCAGTAATAGGTCTTGGGCTTATAGGCGGTTCTATCTGCAAGGCGCTCAAGGCGAATACATTTTATCATATAATGGGGCTCGATAAAGACCCCGAGGTCACTAAAAAGGCACTCGCGGCGGGAGCAATTGATGAGGAAATAACGGTCGACAGTCTCGGCGAGGCAAATCTGACTATCGTCGCGCTCTATCCGCTCGCGATAGTTGACTTCATAAAGCAGAACGCCGACAAGTTCCGCAAAGGCTCTATCGTTATGGATATTTGCGGCGTAAAGGGTTATATCGTCAAAAACTGCACTCCCGTGCTTGACGAAAAGGGCGTTATCTTTATCGGAACGCACCCTATGGCGGGCACGGAGCATTCGGGGTTCGATTACTCGACAGCCGATTTGTTCAACAAGGCGAGCTTTATCATCACGCCAACGGAAAAGACACCGCAGATAGCCGTAGACCTTGTTTCCACGCTCGGTGCCTGTATGAATTTCGGAAAAGTCGTGATCGCGACGCCAGAACAGCACGACGCGAATATCGCATACACCTCGCAGCTCGCGCACGTTGTGTCGAACGCTTACGTTAAAAGCCCGTCTCTGCTCCGCGCGGACGGCTTCTCCGCAGGGAGCTTCCTCGATCTCACGAGAGTTGCGTACCTCAACGAGGAGATGTGGACAGGTGTGTTTATGTGCAATAAAGAGGCTTTGCTGTTCGAGTTGGACACCATAATAAACTCTCTTAACGAATACCGCGACGCTATGATGAATGACGATTCTGACACGCTACGCGAGCTGCTGAAGGTGGGGCGCGAGCGCAAAGAAAAGAGCATGGAGTTTTACGGACAGGAGCGCAGATAATGTC
>CAYVSV010000106.1:0-1792 GCA_964454205.1 uncultured Ruminococcus sp. | reverse complement strand
ATTTGCGCGTAAGCCATCAGATGATGACCGAGCGTAACGGGCTGCGCTCTTTGCAGGTGAGTATAACCCGGCATAATGGTGTCGGCGTGCTCCTTCGCTATCTTGCATAGCGTTTCGATAAGCTCTTTTATGAGCTTTTTTATCTCCTTGATCTCATCGCGCAGATACAAGCGAATGTCAAGCGCCACCTGATCGTTTCTCGAACGCGAGGTGTGAAGTCTCTTTCCCACGTCCCCGAGACGCTTTGTGAGCTCCGCCTCGATGAACATATGAATATCCTCGGCATTGGGATCAAACTCCAGCTTTCCGCTTTCGATATCGGCGAGTATCTCTTTAAGCCCGCCGATAAGCTCCAGACTGTCGCTCATGCTTATTATGCCCTGTTCGCCGAGCATAGTCGCGTGGGCGATACTGCCCGCTATGTCCTGTTTATACATTCTCGCGTCAAAGGCTATCGAGGAGTTGAACGCGTTTACTTTGCTGTCCACTTCCTTTGAAAACCTTCCCGCCCACATCATTGCCATAGTAAAATCCTCTTTTCAGTTACATAAGATCAAAGCAGTTTGCTGCCGCGTCTGCGATAACGATAAGTACCGCGATGATCAGATTAAAAATCATGCTTTTTATCACGAAGCTCTCGCCCGAAAGCCCCGAAAGTCCGTTTTGCTCCTGTATCAAAGCCTTTTCGGGGTCGGAGCTGTCGCACAGCAACGTGAGCGTCTGCCCGACGCGCAGCGACTGCTTGTTTATCAGAATAAAGTCCTTATAGAATTTCCGGTAGCCAACCTCGTAGTAGAGCTTTGTGTTATACTGTGTATCCATATCATCGATGCGTTCCTCATGTATCTCGATTATCTCCGCCTCCACGCTTATCACGTCATAAGAGTTCTTTATGCGTTTTATCTCATTGGCACGCTTCACCATGGGAACGAGACGTTTTAAGACAGATATGATATCTATTATCGCAAAAACGGCGATGATAATCAGAAATACCCTCACAAAAGGCGACATATCACACCCCCAAAACAATAATCCGGAAAGCTGTCACTACGTTTAATCGGGTTCTATTCTTCCGGCTAAATAGCCCAGAAAGATCAAATAGAAGCCAAAACACAAGATAGGCATTAAAATGATCATTCTTGCTTGTATGGAAACGAGCTTACGCAATGCTTTTATTTGAGAGCCGTCCGCGGCAGCGGAGCTGGCGGGGTTACTCCCATCGCACAAAACGTTTATTTTCGCGCCCGTTCTCAGGCTCCCACGGTTCAAAAACGTGAAGTCGCCGTAAAAAGACTGCTGCCCGACCGAATACACTATTGTCGCGATATATTGAATATCCCACCTTGTGAACTGCTCTTCGTGAATGCTCACTACCTCGCCCTCAACGTTCAGCGCGTCGGGCAAAGCGGAAACACGCTTGGCGGCTTTCAGCTCTCGTTTCATACGCGTCAATTTGGGAATGTGCTTCACCAAATAAATTGTCACGACCGCGGCGACAGCTAATGTGAATAAGCAAACAAATATTGAAAGTACGGAATCATACCCCGAGGCACCGCTTTTCATTTCCGTGAAAATATTTAAGCTCAAACGATCCCTCCGCGATAAAACATATAAAGCGGGCGAAAAAATCTCCCGCTTTGTTTGTATGTGTAATTACAGCTTACTTGTTTCTCTCCGCGTCCAGAAGCGCCTTGACCTTGATAGGCAGACCGAACAGGTTGATAAAGCCCGCGCTGTCCTTCTGATCGTAAACGTCGTCCTCTCCGAACGAAGCGAAGTCCTCGCTGTACAG
>CAYVSV010000105.1:0-1803 GCA_964454205.1 uncultured Ruminococcus sp. | reverse complement strand
CTGTGACGCGGACTATTAAATTTTATGAGGTGTTATTATGTTAAGAAAAGAAGAAAAAACCGCAGTTATCGAGGCTAACCGCAAGCACGACAAGGACACCGGCTCGCCCGAGGTCCAGATCGCAATTCTCACCAAGAGAATAAACGAACTCACCGAGCACATCAAGGTGCACAAGAAGGATCACCACTCCACCCGCGGACTGCTCAAAATGGTAGGCCGCAGAAGAAATCTGCTCAACTACCTCCAGAAGAAGGATATCGAGCGTTACCGTGCGATAGTTGCCAAGCTCGGCTTGAGAAAGTGATTTAGAAGTTAAAAGGTTGAAAATGAGGGGTTGGCGGTAAGAGGATAGAGTTTGGCTCTTACTTCTTACATCTGACCTCTTATTCTCTAACACCGAAAGGATTTTAATATGTTTGAGAATTATAAGGTATTCAAAACGACTTTCGCGGGACGAGAGCTCACCGTCGAATCCGGCAAGCTTTGCGGGCTTTCCAACGGCTCGTGCTGGGTAAGATACGGCGAGACCGTGGTAATGGTGAACGTTGCCGCTTCTCCCAAGCCGCGCGAGGGCGTGGATTTCTTCCCGCTTTCCGTGGATTACGAGGAAAAGCTCTACTCGGTAGGCAAGATACCCGGCGGATTTTTGCGCCGCGAGGGCAAGCCTTCCGAAAAAGCGATACTCACTTCGCGCGTTGTAGACCGCCCTATGCGCCCGCTCTTCCCGAAGGATATGCGCAACGACGTTGCTATAACTATGACAGTGCTTTCAGTTGACCCCGACTGCTCGCCCGAAATTATGGGCATGATCGGCGCTTCCATAGCGGTCTCTATCTCCGACGTTCCGTGGAACGGACCTATCGGCGGCATTTCCGTGGGTCTTGTGGAAGGCGAGATAGTGCTTATGCCCAACGCGGAGCAGAGAGCGAAGTCCGACCTCAATCTTACGGTCGCTTCCTCCGAAAAGAAGGTAGTTATGATAGAGGCGGGCGCGAACGAAGTGCCCGACGATGTGATGTTCGACGCAATTATGGCGGGTCACAACGAGATAGTAAACTCCCTCATTCCGTTTATAAAGGACATTCAGGCGCAGATAGGCAAGCCCAAGTTCTCGTTTGAGAGCATGGACGTAGACCACGATATGTACGACGCGATCTCCGATTTCGCTATTGAAAAGGTACGCTACGCAATGGATACGGACGACAAGAATATCCGCGAGGAGCGCTTGCAGCCTCTTTACGCGGAAGTCCACGAGAAATTTGACGAGCAGTATCCCGAGCAGACAGCCATGATCGACGAGTGTATGTACAAGCTCCAGAAATTCGTTGTACGCCGCTGGCTTCTCGACGACGGCAAGCGCGTTGACGGGCGCAAGCTCGACGAGATGAGACCGCTCGCCGCGGAGGTGGGACTTCTGCCGAGAGTTCACGGTTCGGGCGTTTTCACGCGCGGACAAACTCAAGTAATGACGATATGCACGCTGGGTCCCGTTTCGGACGCTCAGAGACTCGAGGGTCTCGACGAGGAGGACAGCAAGCGTTATATCCACCACTACAACTTCCCTTCGTACTCCGTTGGCGAGACGAAGGCTTCCAGAGGACCGGGAAGACGCGAGATAGGTCACGGCGCGCTCGCCGAAAGAGCGCTCGTGCCGGTCATTCCCTCTGTTGAGGAGTTCCCTTACGCGATAAGACTGGTATCCGAGGTTCTCTCCTCGAACGGCTCTACGTCGCAGGGTTCGGTATGCGGCTCTACGCTTGCGCTTATGGACGCGGGCGTTCCGATAAAGAAGCCCGTTGCGGG
>CAYVSV010000104.1:0-1929 GCA_964454205.1 uncultured Ruminococcus sp. | reverse complement strand
GTAAACGGTATGCTGCCCAATAACACTCTCGGAAGAAAAGCTCTCACAAGACTTCGCTGCTACGCAGGTGCAGAGCATAAGAACGCGGCTCAGAAGCCCGTTGAATACAAGTTTTAAGGAGGGCTTTTTATGTACGAATCTAAACCTTACTACTACGGCACGGGCAGAAGAAAGCACTCTGTTGCGCGTGTAAGAGTATATCCCGGAAGCGGTTCCATAACCATCAACGGCAGAAACATCGATGATTACTTCGGTCTCGATACCTTGAAGCTCATCGTTCGTCAGCCGCTTGCGCTCACCGATCTTATGGAGAAGTTCGACATCGTTTGCACGGTTGCCGGCGGCGGTGTTACAGGTCAGGCTGGCGCTATCCGTCACGGTCTGTCCAGAGCGCTGCTCCTCTATTCCGACGAGCTGCGCCCCGTTCTCAAGAAGGCGGGCTTCCTCACTCGTGACCCGAGAATGAAGGAAAGAAAGAAGTACGGTCTCAAGGCTGCACGCCGTGCACCGCAGTTCTCCAAGAGATAATTTTTCGCTTTTGCAATATGAACTCCCGCTCCTTTTGGGGCGGGAGTTTTTTATCTTTATCCTTCTGATGTGCTGCTCGATAGGGGGCGGGATCGCGGTTATACTAATTCACCGTCAAAGTGTAGACAAAAATTAAGCCCTGACCTGAATAAATAACGCCCAAACAAGTCTATGCGTTGATCGTGAATTAGTATTAAGCTGCCGAAATGATAAAACGGTGCGGGTTGACAAATCGTGAATATTGTTGTATAATGTGGATAGAATTGTAAATCGGATTTTGGGGGCGGAAATAGGAGGGTTTACGATGAAAAAAACATTGATTTTATCGATCGTGCTGGCGGTTTTTCTTTGCGGGTGTACTGAACATAGGGAGAGTGTGTCGGAGCTTTTGCCTAACAACTCTGCAGATAATCCTGATATTGCGGACAGCTCGGAAAGTTTGGCGGAAAGCGAAGAAAGCGTGGCAAAGCTCTCGCGAGAGGGAAAAAGCTTGGTCGGTGTGTGGTACAACAGCGAGGATTTGTCGGAAGAGTGGGTTTTCTCGGAGGACGGCATTGTTGTGATCGACGGCACGGCGCATAATTTTTCGGCGGGGCGCAGCCTGCGGCAGAAGCCCTATATAAGGATCGACGGCGAACGGTGCTATATTGACAAAATTTATGGCGATTACGCTAAGATAACGTTTCAGTTCGGCAGCGAGAACATCACGCTGCTGGCGGCAGACAGCGCGGAGCTTCGCGAAACAGAAAAGCAAAAGCTGTATGAAACAGAGTGCGCCGAGCTTTTTGCGCGCTACCCCGATAAGGACGGCTGGACAAAGCAATTTGACTGCGGCGATATTCCGCTGTTGGCGGACGCGGATTATATTGAGCAGTCGGCGGCACAGGGCGTATTTTTGGTGAGTACGCCGCAGGAGCTTGCAAGCTTTTGTTGGTATGTCAACACGCAGGAGTGCATTATTTCGTTTATGCAGCTTGCGGCGGATATCGACCTTGAGGGTTATGACTGGGCACCAATGGGATGGGCGAGCGACCACCCGTTCAGCGGAATGGTGGACGGCGCAGGGCATACTATCAGCAATATGAAGGTAGAGGGCTTTTCTGACAGCGGATTTATCGGGTGGGAAACCTATTGCTATCTTGCGAATATTTCGTTTGCGGACGCTAAAGTACAGGGCGGCATGGCGGGAATCGCGGCGGGTCAAGCGATAGGCGGAACATATGAGAATGTACACGTAAGCGGCGAGGTGAACGGCGGCAAGGCGGGCAGTATGCTCGGCTGGGACGCTAACTGCAGAAAAAAGAACTGCACTGCTGATGTTCTGGTGAACGGCGAGAAATCTGATTTTTTGAGCTTCAACGATAAGGAAAAGAGCGAGATTGTGATTGAAAATCCTGTGGA
>CAYVSV010000103.1:0-2057 GCA_964454205.1 uncultured Ruminococcus sp. | reverse complement strand
ACTACGTACGGACAGCCGTTCTGCGGCAGTTGGTACTTGGCGAACTGAACAAGCTTCTCGAAATAGTTCACGCAAATGAAGATGGATTCGTAAACGCAGCTATGGAGTACGCTTCAACTGCCCAATCACAGGAAGTAAAGAAGGCACGAAAAACGCTCATGCAGTCCGAGAGACGTATTGTTGAGTTGGATAAGCTGTTTACACGGCTTTACGAGGACAATGTTTCGGGAAAAATTTCCGATGAACGCTTCGCTCAAATGTCAGCAAACTATGACGACGAGCAACGGCAGTTAAAACAGACCGTATCCGAACTCAAAGCCTTTATTGAGGCAACGGAACAGAAAACCGCGGACGTTTCCAACTTTATCCAGCTTGTCCGCAAGTATACCTATATAAATGAACTCACCCCTGATATAATGCACGAGCTTGTGGAGAAGATTGTTGTTCACGCGCCCGATAAATCAAGCGGGCATAGAGAACAGCGCGTTGAAATTTACTTTAGGTTCAATGTGGCGAGCGCTTCGGCTACGCTCGACCAACGGAACTATAACAAAAAAAGAAAGGCTGCGTAGGTTTCTACGCAACCTTTTCAAAAAATCGAAATACTTCTTTACCGCACCCGCACTTTTTTCGTCCGCTTTTTTATGTAACTCGTCATACTCTCACTTCTCTTTGCGACTATATAAACAGGAGGTGATAATTTGGAGGACACGAAGATCACGGAGCTCCTTACCAAAAGAGACGAACGCGGGCTGTCCGCGCTCAAATCGAAGTACAGCAGACTGATGATGAAGATATGCCGCGGCTTGCTGAAATCTGCCGAGGACGCGGAGGAGGTCTTAAACGACTCGCTTCTCGCCGTGTGGGAGGCGATACCGCCCGCCTGCCCCGACGATCTCAAGGCGTATGTCTGCAAGATCTCGCGCCGAAAATCCGTCAACAGAATTCGCTACAACACCGCGAATATGCGAAACTCCGACCTGCTCACCGAGCTCGACGAGTGCGTTCCGTACAACTACACGCCCGAGACCGCGGCGGAAGAGGCGGATCTCTCGCGGACGATAAGCGACTGGCTCAAATCGCAAAGCGACAGATATCGGAAGCTGTTCACGCTTCGGTATTTCTACGGCGAGAGCGTGAAAAACGCCGCGCGGGCTTGTTCCATGACGGAAAACGCGGGCGCGGCGGCTCTTATGAGAATGAGGAAATCCTTAAAAAGTTACTTAGTGGAAAGGGGAATGTTTTATGAGTAAATTAAATCCGGTATTCACAGCATTAACAGACATTGACGACAGCATTATAACAGGCGCGAAGAAATCCCGAAAAAAACCGATTGCGATTGCGATAGCCGCGGCGGCGGTAATAGCGCTTTTAGGCTTCAGAACAGCATTCAGATACGGCGTAAGCGTCAACGGCAAGGACGTTTTCGATTATCATCTCACAGTGCAGAATATGACCGTCCCGACGCACGACGAAATGGAAGCTCTCGGAGCTGCCAATCAGCATAAGAGCGAGTATTCCTACGAGTGGAAAACTCTGCCGAGCACTCTCTTCAATACGTTTGGCGTATCTCCGCTCATGAACGACAATTTCTCCGAAAAGGAATGTGACAACTACGTTTCGGCGAACTTCACAAGAGACGGCGTTCTCGGAAATACAACAATAAATTACGAGCTCACAGATAAAACGCTTGACAAAACCGTTAAATTCCAAATCTTCTGTATGAACAAAGAGGGCGCGGGCTTGCACGTAGGTCTTTCGGCTACCGACGCAGAAAAGGAGAAAATGGAAGTATTAACGCTCACGGACGGCTCCAAGGCGATAATTTACGAGGACTTCTTGGGCGGCTATAACTTTTGGGTATCCCACGCGGAATTCGGCTGCGGCGGCATTGCGTACTCGCTCTATCTCCGCGACGGAAACAACGAGGATATGAAGCAGGTTTTGACTGATCTCGGCGTTTTATAAAAAATCTCATATCGGCGATGTGGCAACACCCAGCGTTTTTGCGGTATTTTGCGCGAAGCGCAAAATCGAATTGCCTTTAGGGCAATTCG
>CAYVSV010000102.1:0-2101 GCA_964454205.1 uncultured Ruminococcus sp. | reverse complement strand
CGCTATAAGTACGGTCTGTTCAGACAGACGATCGAGGACGGCTTCCAGCAGGAATACGCGGACGACTGGACAAGGTTCGGCGACCCGTGGAGCGTCCGTGTGGAGGAAGAGGCTGTTACCGTTCACTACTCCAGCGGCGACGTTAGCGCCGTTCCGTATGATATGCCGATTTTCGGCTACAACAACGACTTTGCGGGAACTTTGAGGCTGTGGCAGGCGGAGTCTCTCGACGACTTTGATTTCGCCGCGTTCAACCGCGGACAATATCTCGAAGCGTCCAAAAAACAGGTTCAGGCGGAGAACATCTCCTGCACGCTCTACCCGAATGACGACACCAAGGAGGGCAAGCTGCTCCGTCTGAAGCAGGAGTATTTCTTCAGCGCGGCTTCCATGGCGGATCTCGTGCGCAGGCATCTCGCGGCGGGCAGAAAGCTCGATGCTTTTGCGGAGTACAACACTGTTCAGCTCAACGATACTCACCCCGTTATCTCCATTCCCGAGCTTATCCGCATATTCGTCAAGGAGAACGGAATGACGTTCGCGAAGGCATTCGAGATCGCCAAAAAGACCTTCAATTACACCAACCACACCATTATGGCGGAGGCGCTCGAAAAGTGGGGCGCGGACATTGTCGAAGAGCTTTTGCCGGACGTTTACGCGATAATACTCCAGATAAACGAGGAATTCATTTCGGATATGTACCGCCGCGGAATTTCCCGCGATCGCATCGAGCGTATGCAGCCTGTCGGCGGAGGTCTGGTGCACATGGCGAAGCTCGCGATATACAGCTCGCAGTATGTGAACGGCGTAGCGAGGATACACACCGAGATACTGAAAAACACCGCACTCCACGAGTGGTACGAGCTCTTCCCGGAGCGTTTCCAGAACAAGACGAACGGTATAACGCCGCGCCGCTGGCTTGCAATGTGCAACCCCAAGCTCTCGGCGCTCATTACGGAGCTTATCGGAAACGACGGCTGGATAACCGATCTCTCGCAGCTCTCGAAGCTCCGCCAGTACGCGGACGACCGTGCCGTGCTCAACCGCTTCGCGCAGATAAAGCACGCGAACAAGCAAGACCTCGCGGATCATATCGAGCTTGTTGAGGGTATCGAGATAGACCCGAACTCTATGTTCGACATTCAGATAAAGCGCCTGCACGAGTACAAGCGCCAGCTTTTGAACGCGTTCGGCATACTTTATATATACTATGGTATAAAGGACGGCAGCATTGCGGCAAGCAATCTCGCACCTACAACGTTTATTTTCGGCGCGAAGGCGGCGCCCGGGTATGTCCGCGCGAAGGCTATCATTAAGTTTATCACCGAGATAGCGGATCTCGTGAACAACGACCCGACCATCAACGGACTTCTTAGGGTAGTATTCATTCAGAATTACCGTGTAACATACGCGGAAAAGCTCGTTGTGGCGGCGGACCTTTCGGAGCAGATATCCACCGCGGGCACGGAGGCTTCCGGCACGGGAAATATGAAGCTCATGCTCAACGGCACGATGACGCTCGGCACTTACGACGGCGCAAACATCGAGATATGCGAGGAGGCGGGCGAGGAAAACAACTACATCTTCGGCGCGCGCGTGGACGATCTTGCGCGTATTATGCCGAGCTATGACCCCCGCAAACTCTATTCCGAGAACACGCGCATAGCGAGAGTTCTGAACACCCTCATAGACGGCACGTTTAACGACGGCGGCACGGGTATGTTCAGAGAGCTGTATTTCTCGCTTCTGGACGGCGCTTCGTGGCATGCTCCCGATCACTACTATGTTCTCGGCGACCTTGAAAACTACGTTCAGGCAAAGCTCAAAGCGAACAGCGATTTCAAGTTCAATCACGACGAGTTCATCAAGAAGTGCTGGCTGAATATGTCGGCGGCGGGCAAGTTCAGCTCCGACCGCACTATCGCGGAGTACGCGGACGACATCTGGAAGATACAGCCCGACAATGATAAAAAATCCTGATCACGGAAAACAGAGCGCTCCCCGCCTTAACAGGCAGGGAGCTTTTTGCCGTTTATTCAACGGAAGCGTTGTCCATTACTTCCGCGGGCATTTCCATAGAACACTCCATATTATCCACGAC
>CAYVSV010000101.1:0-2383 GCA_964454205.1 uncultured Ruminococcus sp. | reverse complement strand
CGTTCGTCCGCACCAAGGTGAAGAACGTAATTACGGGCTCCGTGGTTGAAAAGACGTACAACCCGTCCGCAAAGTTCCCGACGGCATTCGTTGAGAGAAAGGATATGCAGTACTCCTATTCGGACGGCGAGCTGTATCACTTTATGGATCAGGAGACCTTCGAGGATGTTCCCGTAAACGCGAGCGAGGTAGGTGACAGCTTCAAGTTCGTCAAGGAAGAGATGATGTGCAAGGTTTTGTCCTACAAGGGCAAGGTATTCGGCGTTGAGCCCCCTAACTTCGTGGAGCTTCAGGTAACGCAGACCGATCCCGGCTTCGCCGGCAACACGGCTACCAACGCGACAAAGCCCGCAACTCTCGAAACGGGCGCGGAGATAAGAGTTCCGCTGTTTATCAACGAGGGCGAGCTTATCCGTATCGACACCCGCACGGGCGAGTATATGGAGCGCGTTAAGTAAGCGGATTAAGTCCGAGCAACATATAAACGGCGCATTAAGGGTGCATTTTGATCAAAGAAACAGATATTAGCGTGTAGCAAAAAGTCGCAAGCAAACCGTATTGCCGCAGCGAAGCGGAGGCAAAGAGACTTGGCTAGCTCACCACGAAGTGTCGAGCGGTGCGATTTTTTGCTTTAAAATTAAGGAGTGCAAGATGACTATTGGTGAAAAAGTCTCTTATCTTAAGGGTCTCGCCGAGGGGCTTAAGACCGAGGATAAGATAGTAAACGGAATATTGGACGTTCTCGCGGACATCGCGGAGAATTTGGCTGAGGTGGACGAAGAGCTCGACGATGTGGCGTCCGTAATGACGGATATGGAGGAGAGTTTGGCGGATATCGAGGACGATCTCTACGGCGACGAGGACGACGGTTACTACGACGATATAGAGGACGAGCTCGAGGATATGTACGAAACGGTCTGCCCGAACTGCGGAAACGCGATAAGGTTCGACTACGAGCAGGCGAACGCGGGCGGTATGGACTGTCCCAACTGCGGAAAGCGTCTGGAGTTCGTGCTGGACGAGGACGATTCCGAGGAGCTGTAATTCGGAGAAAAGCCCGTTCTTCACGGAGAATGGGCTTTATTATTTGTATAAGCGAGGAAATAAAAATGAGCTGGCGTGATAATCTGATAAAGATAGAGCCCTACGTCGCGGGGGAACAGCCGAACAAAACGGATTTCATAAAGCTGAACGCGAACGAGAACCCGTATCCGCCGTCGCCTAAGGTTCTGCAGGCGGTGAGGGAATTCGGCGCGGAATGTCTCAAAAAGTACCCGAGCGCGAACGCCGTGCCTCTTGTCCGCGCGATAGCGAAGCGCGAAGGGCTGGAGCCCGAAAACGTGTTCGCGGGGAACGGTACGGACGATGTGCTGTCGCTGGCGTTCAGAGCGTTCTTTAATTCGGAGAAGCCGATAATATTCCCGGATATAACGTATTCGTTCAATACGGTGTGGTGCGATATTTTAAGGATACCGTATGAGACGGTACCCGTTGACGAGGATTTCGGGATAGATCCCGCGGATTACGCGAGAGAAAACGGCGGCGTGGTGATCGCGAACCCGAACGCTCCGACGTCTATCGGAAGAGATCTTGATTTTATCCGCGCGGTACTCGACGGCAACCGCGACAGCGTGGTGATAATTGACGAGGCGTATGTGGATTTCGGTGGAGTGACCGCTGTGCCTCTTTTAAAGGAGTACGAAAATCTGCTGATAATCAGGACGTTCTCGAAATCGCGCTCTCTCGCGGGAATGAGACTTGGCTGGGCAATGGGAAGTCCCGAGCTTATATCGGCTCTTTACGCCACAAAGGACAGCATGAACAGCTATCCCGTTGACAGCATAGCGCAGGCGGTGGGCGTTGCTTCGATAGAGGACGAGGAGTATTTCCAAAGCACGCTGAAAAAGGTCATCGCGACGCGCGAACGGCTCACAAGGGAAATGCGGACGCTGGGCTTCAAGCTCCCGGACAGCCGGACAAATTTTGTGTTCGCGGCACACCCCGACATTCCCGCGCACGAGATCTTCGGGTATTTAAAGGAAAATGACATTTACGTGCGGTGGTTCAACAAGCCGCGTATTGACAACTACCTGCGGATAACGATCGGCACGGACGAGGAAACGGATAAGCTAATCGATGCGCTGCGCGATTTCGTCTACGAAAAGAAGTGGCAGGCAAGAGAGCACGCGCTGAACAGCGGCTGGGTCACGGAGGATTGACGGAACGCGTCATCGAAGAGGAGCGGTAATTGTGGAAGAAATGATACCCTATTTGGTGCTCGGTGTTGTGTCTTTAATCGGCGCGGCGATAATTTACAAGGGATATTACTTTAAAACGGGCATTTACAAAAAATGCACGTCGAGAATATCCGCGAGAGTGACGT
>CAYVSV010000100.1:0-2419 GCA_964454205.1 uncultured Ruminococcus sp. | reverse complement strand
GGAGGTGTTGAATTATGGCAAACGAAAACAAAAAAGACTTCAACGCAATGCTGAAAGACGGCAAGGATATGCCGAAGATTGTCGAGATAACCGACGAAAAGAGTATCGAGAAGTACGGGGGCAGACGAATGTATTTCGCGCCGCCGCTGGATTACGACGAGGTCATGCGGCGGATACCGGAGGGCAAGCTTATCACGGTGGGAGCTATTCGGGAATATTTTGCGAAAAAGAACGGCGCGGATTTCACCGACCCGATAACAGCGGGGATATTCTGCTCGATAGCGGCGTGGGCGAGCTTTCAGCGCACGGAGGATAAAACTCCGTACTGGCGCACCCTCAAAGCGAACGGCGAGCTCAACCCGAAATACCCCGGCGGCGTTGAGGCGCAAAGAAAGCTTCTTGAAGCCGAGGGCCACACCGTGATTGAAAAGGGACGGACAAACATTCGCCTTTATGTAAAGGACTACGAAAAATTCTTGTTTGGATTGGAATAGATAGAAATGTCACTTATCAAAACGGAAAACCTTACGCTGTCATACGAGAATATGACAGTCATTGATAGCCTTAGCTTCGAGGTGAATTCGGGCGACTACTTGTGCATAGTCGGCGAGAACGGCTCGGGGAAATCTACGCTTGTAAAGGCTCTGTTGGGGCTTAAAAAGCCCGAGAGCGGCTCGATAGAGCTCGGCGACGGACTGAAGCAGCGTGAGATAGGATATCTTCCGCAGCAGACGAGCGCTCAGCGGGATTTCCCGGCGAGCGTTTTTGAAGTCGTTATATCGGGCTGTCTGAACTCCCGCGGGTTGAGACCGTTTTATTCTGCCAAGGAGCGCAAAGCCGCCGCGGAGAATATCGGGCGTCTGGGGCTTTCGGAGCTTAAAGACAGAAGCTACCGCGAGCTATCGGGAGGACAGCAGCAGCGCGTTCTGCTTGCGCGGGCTCTCTGCGCTACAAAAAAGCTCCTGCTGCTCGACGAGCCCGTAACGGGTCTCGATCCCATGGTAACGACCGAAATGTACGAGCTTATCCGCGAGATAAACAAAAGCGGCGTGACGATCATCATGGTAACGCATGATATGCAGTCCGCGCTGAAATACGCCTCGCATATACTCTGCCTTACCGAGAACGACAGCTTTTTCGGTACGGCGGAGGAGTTTCTCGAAAGCGATATGTCGAATTTCCTCACGGGACATAAAAGGGAGGAGGACGCGGAAAATGGGTGAGATGCTGCGCGAGATGTTCTCCGCGCCCATTCTTGTGCGGGCGCTGATAGTTGGTATCCTGGTGTCGCTCTGCGCGGCTCTTCTGGGAGTGAGCCTGGTGCTGAAGCGGTATTCGATGATAGGCGACGGCTTGTCGCACGTCGGATTCGGAGCGCTGGCGATCGCGGCGGTGATGAACCTTGCGCCGATGGCGGTGGCTATTCCGGTTGTGATAGCGGCGGCGTTCCTGCTGCTTAGAGTGTCGTCGAGCAGCAGGATAAAGGGAGACGCGGCGATAGCTCTCATATCAACGGGAGCGCTGGCGGTGGGCGTTATGGCGGTGTCCGCCTCAAGCGGCGTGAACGTAGACCTCAACAGCTATCTTTTCGGGAGCATAGTTTCCGTGAGCCGTTCGGACGTTGCGGTGAGCGTTGTGCTGGCGTTGGCGGTCTTGGTGATGTTTGTGCTGTTCTACACGAAGATATTCGCGATAACATTCGATGAGAACTTCGCGAAGGCAACCGGAACAAATGTCGGGCTTTACAATATGCTGATAGCTCTGCTTACTGCCGTGACGATAGTGATAGGTATGCGCCTTATGGGAAGTATGCTCATATCGAGCCTGATAATCTTCCCGGCGCTTTGCGCTATGCGCGTGTTTAAGAGCTTCCGCGGTGTTACGATCTGCTCGGCGGTCATTTCCGTTGTGACGTTCGTTGTCGGAATGTTCATATCCTACGCTTTGGATACGCCGTGCGGCGCGAGCATCGTCTGCGTGAATATCGCTGCGTTCGGGGCGTTTACGGCAGCCGGTGCGGTAAAGAGCAGAACGTGAACAATGTAAACGATACTAATTCGCGATCAACGTATAGACTTGTTTGTACGATATTATTGCAAAGAAGGGTTTGGATATTGTTTGCACTTTGACGGTGAATTAGTATAAGGACAAAATTTGGCAAGCAAAGTCGGGCAGCCGCCTTTGATTTATGATATACTGTGTTTACAGCGGGAGGGGATACCATGGAATGGGCAAAAGCTATAAGCACGGCTATCGAGTATATCGAAAGCAATATCACCGAGGAGCTGACAGCGGAGGATATCGCAAGGAATGTAAACATTTCTCCCTTTTATTTCCAAAAGGGATTCAGCTTGCTTTGCGGTTTTACGATAACCGAATATATACGGAACCGCAGGCTGGCTCTTGCCGCGGAAGAGCT
>CAYVSV010000099.1:0-2457 GCA_964454205.1 uncultured Ruminococcus sp. | reverse complement strand
GATGTCCGCTCTGCCGTAGGAATACCCCGCGACAACGCGGCATATCTCCATTACCTGCTCCTGATAGACGATACAGCCGTATGTTACCTCGAGTATCGGCTTCAAAAGCGGGTGTTTGTAGGCAATGCGCTCCGGCGGCTTATGGCGGTTTTCAAGATAAGCGGGTATAGAATCCATAGGTCCGGGGCGGTAGAGCGCGTTCGCCGCCGCCAAATCCTCAACGGAGCGCGGCTTAAGCCTTACGAGCAGCGAGGTTATCCCCTCCGACTCGAACTGGAACACGCCGCTTGTGCCCCCTCTTCCAAGCATATCAAACACTTCGCGGTCGTTTTCGTCTATTTTGCGAATGTCGAAATCGGGCTGCGTTTTGCGGACGATGTCGCAGGTTTTTCTTATCACGGTGAGGTTTCGCAGAGACAAAAAGTCCATTTTAAGCAGACCGAGCCTTTCAAGCTGCGGCGCGGGAAACTGCGCGACTATGCCGCCCTCGCGGCGGTCGAGCGGAACGTATTCGCATACGGGATCGCGCGTTATGAGAACTCCCGGCGCGTGAACCGAAACGTTCCGCGGCAAGCCCTCTATGCGCATTGCCGTCTCAACGAGCCGCGCGACCTCGGGGTCGGTATCGTACAGCGCCTTCAGCTCGCCGTTTTCGAGCTCGATTTTGAGCGTTCCGTCCCCGAACCTCGGCAGGGTGTTCGCAACGCGGCTCACCTTGTCCTCGCTCATCGCGAGAACCCGCCCCGCGTCGCGAACCGCTCCGCGAGCCTTCATCGTATCGAACGCGACTATCTGCGCTACTCTGTCCGCGCCGTAGCGCCGCCTTACATACCCCACGACCTCGTCGCGCCGCTCCGCGCAGAAATCGATGTCGATATCCGGCATGGAAACGCGCTCGGGATTCAGAAAACGCTCGAACAGCAGATTGAAGCGTATAGGATCCGTGTCCGTTATACCGAGACAATAAGCGCAAAGACTTCCCGCGGCGCTGCCTCTTCCGGGACCCACATAAACGCCGCTCTTCTTCGCGTATTTCACAAAATCCCACACAATGAGAAAATAGTCTGTAAAGCCCATCTTTTCGATGACCGAAAGCTCGTGCGAAAGCCGCCCGCGTATCTTCTCCGAAAGCTCCCCGTAGCGCCTTTCCGCGCCCTTTTCGCACAGCCGCGCGAGATAGGCGGCGTTGTCAGAAACGCCTTCCTTTGTAAACAGCGGGAGCTTGGTAACGCCGAACTCAAACTCGAAAACGCATTTGCCGGCGACTTCACAAGTCCTCGCGAGCTCCTCCTCGGTGAACATCAGCCGCATCTCGTCATAACCTTTGAGGTAGTATTCGTTGGAGGGAAGCGCGTTGGGGTTTGGGTCGGAGGAGCGTATGTTCTGCCCGATACAGGAAAGCACGCGCTGAACGGTGCTGCCGCTTTTCTCGACATAGTGGACGTTGTTTGTCGGGAGCGTGGGAACACCCGTTTTTTCGGAGAACGCGCGGAGCTTTTCGCAAAGCGCGGCTTCATCGGGGGTGTTGTGGTTTGTGAGCTCGAGGTAGAACTCGCCGCCGAAGACGTTTTTGTACCACTCCGCCGCCGCGAGAGCCTCCGCTTCCCTGCACGCCGCAAGGAGCTCCGCTATCTCGCCGCCCTCGCAGCAGCACACCGCGATAAGCCCCTCGGAATGCTCCGAGAGACTTTCCCTGTCCGTGAGCGCAGAGCCCTCCGCGATATTCTGCTCCGCGATAACGCGGCAAAGCTCGCGATACCCCGCGGCGTTCCTGCAAAGCAAAAGCAGCTTGTGGGGCTTCTGCTCTCCCTGCCGCGCGGCGTTGCGGCTTCCTCGGGACACAGCCACCTCGCAGCCGATAATGGGCTTCAAGCCGTTTTCCCTGCACGCGTCAAAGAACTCCACCGCGCCGTAAAGCACGCCCGAATCCGTCACGGCAAGCGCGCTCTGCCCGAGCTCGCGCGCTTTCGCGGCAAGCTCCTTGATACGGCAAGCCCCGCTCAACAGGCTGTATGCCGTGTGAACATTCAGATGAACAAAGTTTCCCATTAGAGCAACGTTCCCCTTGTTATTTAAAAAGAAATTTCAAAACCGTGCGGCGCTTCGCGCCTCACTAGCCAAGCTCCACGGCTCCGCGCCTTCGGCGCTGCGCCGCGGCGCTTGCTTTTTGAAATTTCTATGCGTTATTGAAATGTTGATTTTTCTCTAAAGAAGCTTGCCGCACAAAAACAGGCTCGGCGAACCCGCCAAGCCTATCCTTGTATTAAATCTCATCTCTCGGAGATCAATCCGCCTCTTTTGCGATAACTACCTTGCCGTTATAAAAACCGCAATTTCCGCAAACTCTGTGTGCGGGCTTCAACTCGCCGCAATTTCTGCAGCGGGAGAAGTTGGGCGCTTCGATCTTCCAAACCGCCGAGCGTCTTTTATCGCGTCTTGCGCGAGATACTTTTCTCT
>CAYVSV010000098.1:0-2553 GCA_964454205.1 uncultured Ruminococcus sp. | reverse complement strand
GGTGGGGGAGAGGGGAAAAGGGAGCTCGAGGGAAAAACCCGTAGGGGGCGGGGGGATGTCCGCTTTTTTCCGAATTTTTCTTTCCCCCCACCCCCGAAGGGTTGTTCCCTCGACACACGCCACGCAGTGGCAATAATCAACCTCTTGGAGAGAAAAACCTTTTACCTCCAAAAGAAAAAGCCACCCCGCGAGGAAAATTACAGCCCCTCAAAATACCGTTTCATCGCCGCGGCGTCCTCCGCCTGAGTACCCGCGCTCTCGCAAATGATCGACGGCTCCAAACCGCGCTTGTGTATCTCCTCCATAAGCGGCTCGTATTGCGGTCCGTATACCTCGTCCGCAAACGTAAGATGCCGCTTTTCGCCGCCTTTGGTGTACTCTATCTTGCTGAAATGGATATGCATACGCGACAAACGATCATGCCCGAGCGTGTTTTCCGTCATATCCAGCATTTTGGCGTAATCCTCACGCGTTTTCAGATCGCCGAGCGTCCGCGCGTTGAGATGCCCGAAATCTACGGTCGGCAGAAAACGCTCGTCCGCGCCGCAGAGCTCCAAAACCTCTTCAAGCGTACCGAGCTGATTTATCTTTCCCATAGTCTCGGGACAGATAATTATATCCGAAAGCCCGTTCTCATCAAGCGCCTTCTGCGCTCTTATCAGGGTCTGCTTCGCGAGATAGCAGGCCTCCGCCCTGCTCATCTTGGAGCACGAGCCGCTGTGCACAACTATCTTTTCCGCGCCTACGATTTTTGCCGCTTTTGCGGACTCCAGAATATAATTAACGCTGTTTTGCCGCTTTTCCTCCTCTACCGAGGACAGCGAGATAAAATACGGCGCGTGGAGCGTTATGTAAATGCCGTTTTCACGGGCTATCCGCGGAAGCTCCCCCGCAGCCTCCGACAACCTAACGCCGCGCCCGCACTCCACCTCGTAGCCGTTCAGCCCGAGCTCCTTTAAATATTGCGGCAGATCGGCGGGGAATTTGCGCTTGCCCCAGCTCTCCGAGTTGCCGCCCGGTCCGAATGTTATCATTGTCTCTTCTCCGATTTTGTAATAAGAGTTAAAAGCGCTCACGGTCTCTGTGGAACACAATCGCTTCCACGCGGCGCTTCAAGCGAAACGTCCAGGTCGTTTCAAGCCGAAACGGCTCTACCAACAGCGTGCGGATACCCGCGAGATTTCCCGCCATCACGTCCGTGAATATCTGGTCTCCGACAACAAGAGCCTCGCTCTTTTTCACTCCCATAGCCTTCACCGCGCGGTTCACCCCGAACGTGAGCGGTTTCGCGCCGTTCGCCGTGAACGGCAGCCCCAGCTTTTCCGCAAGCGGCGCGACACGCTTTGTAGTGTTGTTCGACACAACGCGCATCTTTATCCCGAGCGCGCGCATTTTGTCCAACCACTCGGGAATGCCGGGCTCAGCGGATGGGTCTTTGTGCATGGAGAGCGTATTGTCCATGTCCAACACAAGCGCGAAAACGCCGTGCTCCTTTAAAAACTCACCGTCCACCTCTAACACACTCTTCAAGTGAAACGTCGGCTCAAACAGGCTCATCTCTTGGCTCCCCGCGTAGCGGTAAAGCTCACCGCCGCAAAGCCCGCCGCCGCGCTGCGGGCCTTTTCCTCGTTCTTCGCGTAGACATTGAGCGACAGCAGGTCGCCGTCGCGGAAATAGCCCGCGCCTATTCTGTACGACCCGTCCTTATTAAGCAAAAAGAACGCCTTGCAATGGACGCTCGTTATGATCCCGACTTCCTGCGAGTTCTCCGGTATGGTACTCTCAAACACCGTTTTCATATCATACTCCGGAGCAAGTATACCGTTGCGCTCGACATGCATTGCCGAAGCGTATATCGTAGTCTCGTCCTCTGGATCTTCGGGGAAGAAGATATAGCTCCCCTTCTCCTTTTGCTGCTCCATTATCCAACCCTCGGGAACGCTTACTTCCCAGCCGAAATCCAGTTTAAAAGCCCGAAGTTCCATACTTCCTCCATTTAAATGGCAAATTTCCGCACCGTGCGGGCTTCGCCCGCGCTAGCCGAGCAACATTGCGCGTTCTCCGCTTCGCTGCGAACGCACAATGTTGCTCGCTTGCGGAAATTTGCACGGCATCCCACAATGTTTTCTTAAATTTTACGCGCCAAAACGCACGCTTGTTATGCTGCTTTAAACTCAAAGCAACGCCATAACCGCTGCTTGCCGGTTTCCTCGAGAAAATCTCCCGAAACGATAACACAATTAAAGCGGACACTCACTGTCCGCTTTAACCGTTTTCTTTTTAGACAGCACCGCGGCGTTGCCTTTTATGACCGCAAGCCGCGCTGTTTAATGCTCGCGCCGTATCAATACTTGCGCTTACGAGCGGCCTCGGACTTCTTTTTACGTTTCACCGAAGGCTTTTCGTAATGCTCTCTTTTACGAACCTCGGCAAGAACGCCGTCCCTTGCGCATGAACGCTTGAAACGCTTAAGAGCGGTCTCAAGAGATTCATTTTTTCCAAGACGAATTTCTGCCATCTATATTTTCCCTCCCTTTGCCAAGCGGCACAGGT
>CAYVSV010000097.1:0-2587 GCA_964454205.1 uncultured Ruminococcus sp. | reverse complement strand
GCATTCACAGGATTTCAGGAGTCGACGCCGAGTTATTCCGTCGTCATTTCTTTGACCTCTCCCTACGGGTTTTTCCCTCGCGCTCCCTTTTCCCCTCTCCCTCTCCCCACTCCCCGCTTTTTCTTGTGGCTTTGAGAAGTAAGGAAACTGAACGACGATAGGGGCGGGCAAATGCGAAGCAGGTAAAACGCCACATAGCTTTGATTTTTTGTCGAAGAGTATTATTTTGATATTTTTTGACTTTGAGGAAAGGAGCCTGCATGAAAACAAGAGCCTCAAAGATCGTGTTTGCCCTCACGTTTCTGCCGATAGCGTTCTGTGTTGTAATAGGTATTATATCCGCTGTCGGAGGTATGAGGACAGGCGGGTGGCTCTCAACTACTAAGATATACGGGTTTAAGGCGTTTATAGAAACCTTCGTGTGGGAGGCTATTTATCTGTGCTATTACCCGGTTATTCCCGCTTGTATTGTTATACAGATCGCCTGTCTTTTAAGACTTGACGAGGGTATGCGTGCGGTCAAGCTCAAAAAATACATTCCGGTGACTGCAGCGGCGGTCGTTGTTGTATGCGGCTCGATCTTGCTGTTTGAGGAAGGAAGTCCGATAATGTCCGCATTGTCCGACATTAAATACAATATAAAAAACCGGAAGGAAGAAAGCGCCGCCGTAGCTATGTACGCGAACGCCGACGAGATAATCCCATATCGCAGCGAGAAGCCCGAGCCAATCCGCGATGTTGACGGCAGGATAGTTTACGACCCCTCCGACCGCGAACCGTTTTTTGATATTGAGGGCTGTACCGCGAGCTGTATTCTGATAGATCGGGACGCTTGGGAGGTCGGGTTTATTTACGACAGTTATAGAGACAAATTTTGGAAGCAAAAGCTCGCTCAAACCGCCGAGGACAATCCTGAGCTCCAACATATCCGCGAGGACTATTTCCTGCAAGCGATAATCCCGCTGAGCTTCGGGCGGCTCGTGACATTCTCCATAGACGGCTACTATACCAACAAGACGATAGCGATGATACTCGAAACGGAAGACGGTATATATTTCGCCGACGAGGTTCGCGAGCCCGACACGGGATTTCCGCAATATAACCAATTGGACGAGTCGGACTTCACCTTTGGAAGGGATGTTAAGTATTCGGATATAACGGCGATAACGGATCAAATCGTCGGTTAATATAATTAAGAAGGTAGTTATGAATATATTTGGCTTGACCCTGCGGGAATTAAGGGCGCGTTTTACAGAAATGGACGAAAACCCCGCGAAGGCGGATATAGTCTGGAGCGGCGTATATAAGGAAGGAGCGCGTGACTTTCGCGGGTTCGGATTCGCGGAGCGCGTTGCCGACAAGCTGGAGCGCGAGTTCTCGTGGGATCTCCCGAAGGTAGTTGAAAAGCGCGAGAGCTCGGACGCCGCAAAGCTCCTGCTGGAGCTCAGCGACGGGGAGTTCGTTGAGACGGTGCTTATGCGGCAGCGCTTCGGAAACTGCGTGTGCGTTTCCACACAGGTGGGGTGTAATATGGGGTGCAAGTTCTGCCGCAGCGGAATGATGAAGAAGCGGCGCGACCTCAAAACGGAAGAGATCGTCGGGCAGGTGCTTGCAATTTCAAAAGAGTTTTCCTGCAAAATCGATGGCGTTTCAGTCATGGGTATCGGAGAGCCGTTTGATAATTTTGACAACACCGCGGCTTTCATCTCGATAGTGTCCGATGATAAGGGGTTGGCTGTCGGAAGGAGGCATGTGACGGTCTCGACGTGCGGAGTTGTTCCGAAAATATACGAGTACGCAGATTTGGAAGCGCCGTGCTCGCTGGCGATAAGTCTGCACGCGCCGGACGATGAGCTGCGGAGCGAGCTCGTTCCGATAAACCGAAAGTATCCGATATCGGATGTGCTTAGGGCTGCGGAGTACTACTCTGCCAAGACCCATCACCGCGTGGCTCTGGAGTATATAATGCTCGAAGGGATCAACGATACGGACGATTGTGCCGTTCGTCTCGCGGAGCTCATCGGTGGTCGGGATTTCTATGTAAATCTCATTCCATATAATTCCACGGGCGGCGATTTCTGCAAGCCGAGCGCGGAGAAACTTGCAAATTTCTGTAAAATTCTCAAGGAGCACGGGGTAATCGCAACCAAGCGCCGCGAGTTCGGCGCGGATCTGAAGGCGGCTTGCGGGCAGCTTCGCGCGGACTATGAGAGGCGCGGGTGACGCGGCGGCGCTCCGGGTGCGGGTGCCGGACCTGCGCCGTGCAATTCCGCGGCAAATCCTCTGCGCTTATCCAAATACAACGCCGGGTTCGGCGCGGCTTGCGAACCGCTTCGTATTGGTCGTCGAAGGGTCGGATGAGCGACGCCCGCTCCGAGCGCGTGACGGCTTCAAAGCGCATACAACGAGCGTTTGCGCAGTTTTCGGAAGCCAAAAGCAACGGCTCTGCAAAACGCAAAAAACGTATCTCCGAAAAATTTTCAAAAACCCCTTGACAAATCCCTCGCCTTGTGATATAATATCTATGTTGAAATCTGGGTGTGGCGCAGATTGGTAGCGCGCTACCTTGGGGTGGTAGAGGCCGCAG
>CAYVSV010000096.1:0-2613 GCA_964454205.1 uncultured Ruminococcus sp. | reverse complement strand
GGGAAGGGGAGCGCGAGGGGGAACCCCGTAGGGAGAGGGGGGATACCCGTTTTTTGTCGGATTTTTGTCTCCCCCCTCTCCCGAAGGGGTTCCCCCTCGCACCCTGCCACGAAGCGGTAAAAGTTAACAAACAGGTGGGGGGAGGGGTTCCCCCTCGCACCCTGCCACTTTGCGCAGTTAAGGAAACATTATTTTACTTCAACGCTTCCAACGTTTTTTCAAGCGTAGCGCTATCCTCAACGTTCACGTTTACGACGCCCTTGAGCGTCTTGCGGACAAGCCCCGTGAGAACGTGCCCCGGACCGAGCTCCACAAACGCCTCGATGCCGGCCGCCTGCATAGCGTTCAGCTCTGCAACGAACTTCACGGGTGAGCAGATGTGCGCCGCGAGATACGACGGCATATCCGAAAAATCCTCGAGCTGCTTTCCGTACAGATTGGAGTAAAATCCGCACTTCGGCTCGGCGAATTTCAGCCCCGCTATCTGCGCCTTGAATTCCTCCGCGGCGCTCTGCATGAGCTTCGTGTGGAATGCCGCCGATACCGCGAGCTTCACGCACCGCTTGCCCTTTTCGCCGAACGCCGCCATAGCCGCGTCCACCGCTGCCGATTCTCCGGCGATCACCGTCTGCACGGGCGAGTTGTAGTTCGCGGGTGCGACAAAGCCGCCGGCGTTGGCGCACACCTCCTCTATCATCGCGTCGTCCGCGCCGACTACCGCCGCCATAGCGCCGTCGGAGCTCTCGGCGGCTTTCGCCATTGCCGCGCTGCGGAGCTTTATCGCGGTGAAGCCGTCCTCCATGGAAACCATGCCGGAAGCGTACATCGCCGCGTATTCGCCGAGCGAGTGTCCCGCGACCGCGTCGCAGTCAACGCCCTCCTCGCGCACCGCCGTCAGCGCCAGCAGCGACGTTGTGAATATCGCCGGCTGAGAAAGCCGCGTCTGCGCGAGCTCCTCGGGCGTGCTCTCCGTGAGCGCTTTCAGCAGATCGAGCCCCATGATGTCGGAGCCGCACTCCAATACCTTTCCGCACGCGGGATACTTTTCCGCAAGCTCCTTGCCCATTCCCGGATACTGAGAGCCCTGACCCGAGAATAAAAATGCCTTCTTCATAAAAAACGCCTCCTAAAAAATATTTGACTTTAGTCGTTTAAATAAAATAATTGCCTTACTGTTTAAAAAGTGGTTGACAAATCCCCGAAATTATGTTAAAATACATATTGGTATATTTTGACTTCGTCCGAAGCTTTTGCCGAAGTTTGCGGACGTGTAACGCGGGAAGGTCGTCCCACGTTCTATTATACAATATTTCCAAAATAAAATCAAGGAGTTTTTTGATGAATGGTATAGAGATTTTGGGAACGGGCAGCTATGTTCCCGGTTTTACGGCGGATAACGACAAATTTTCGGAAATACTCGATACCTCCGACGAGTGGATCTTTCCCCGCACGGGAATAAAACAGCGCCACATCGCGACGGACATTCCAAACTACTATATGGGAGCGGAAGCGGCTAAGAAGGCGCTCGAGAGCGCGAACCTTTCCGCGGAGGACGTAGATCTCATCATAGCTTCGACCTGTACGCCCGATTTCTTCTATCCCGCAATGAGCTGCCTTATCCAGAAGCGCATCGGGGCGAAAAACGCTTCCTGTTTCGACGTGAACAGCGCCTGTACCGGATTTATCACATCGCTTGACACGGCGCATAGTTTCCTTGTTGCCGGCAAGTATAAGAATATTCTTATAGTTTCGAGCGAAAAGCTCTCGCAGCAGGTGGACTACAAAGACCGCGCTTCTGCAATACTTTTCGGAGACGCGGCCGGAGCGGTGCTCGTCACAAAGAGCGATAAGCCGTTTTGTTCGTATCTGGGAGCGGAAGGCGATGAGTTCGAGGCGCTGTACTGCAAGGTGAATTACAACTCAAATTGCCCGTGGTACGGCGATATAGACGGGTTCTATGAAAATCGTTTCGATACGGAGCAAAAGCGCAGCTATCTCGTGCAGGACGGCAAGGCGGTGTACAAGTTCGCGGTGAACGCGATGGCGAACGCGGTAAAGAACGCGGCGGCGCGCGGCGGCTTCGACCTTTCGCAGATAGATATAGTGATACCGCACCAAGCGAATCTGAGGATAATAGAGAAGGCGACGGAGCTTCTCGGGGTACCGTCCGAGAAGGTTTACACGAACATAGAGCACATGGGCAATGTTTCGAGTGCCTGCATACCGATAGCTTTGGACGAGCTGACGAAGGCAGGGCGCGTAAAGCCGGGCATGAATATATGCTTTGTGGGCTTCGGCGCGGGGCTTACTTACGGTTCTGTGATAGCCGGAGTGTAACGGTTTCAAAACACACATATCCGTCGAGCGGTTTGGCTCGTAAAAACAAAGAAAACACATCAAGCGAAGAGTGCAAATTTTCGCAAGCAAGCTCCGTTGCCGAAACGGAGCGAAGCGGAGTGGAGGCAACGGAGCTTAGCTAGCGCGGACGAAGTCCGCGCGGTGCGGGAATTTGCCATTAAAATAAAACCGGACAGAGCAACATAACAAGCGAAAAGTTATGGCTCGTAAAAACAAAGAAAACACATCAAGCGAAGAGTGCAAATTTTCGCAAGC
>CAYVSV010000095.1:0-2719 GCA_964454205.1 uncultured Ruminococcus sp. | reverse complement strand
GTCTTTTCAACCACGGAGCCCGTAATTACGTTCTTCACCTTGGTGCGGACGAACGCCGCGCCCTTGCCCGGCTTAACGTGCTGGAACTCGATGATCTGCATTACGTTGCCGTCCTCTTCAAATGTCATACCGTTTCTGAAATCTCCCGCTGTTATCATAAAGAACCTCCATTGTTTTAGACACGCCCCTTGAGCGGGGCACTATTATTTGAAAGCGGACTTATTTAAAGCAAGCCGCTTACACATCACTTTTTATATTATACCAGATTTCTTCCCGCTTTGCAAGTAGTTTTTCAAAAATTTTTTCACTGCCGCGGAAAGACTCTTAAATCTTTGTATGAGTCGCATGGATATTTGTCTGAATTTCGGAACGGACAATTACCCAATTGTGTATTTCATGGGTGTAAATCTTATCCCGTCCGTTTCCTGTTCATCTGACAGCGGCTCAAACCCGATATGAAGATAAAACGGTTTGCCATACGGCGAGGAATTCAGGGTGATCTCTTTCAACGCCGGATTGTCTTTTATAAGATCGGATATAAGATACCGAAAAATTGAAGTCGCGACGCCCTGACGATGGTACTCTTTCCTGACGAATACCAGGTTGATATGCGTTCTGTTTGAGCGCATACCGATAATTCCGATTATCTTTCCCGCGTCAAATGCCGCATATACCGGGCAGATACCTTCTCTACATTGTGAAATAAAATCCTCATTCTGCACGATATCCCGCTTAAACGTCTCGATACCCTCGGGCTTATAGTCCGGCGCCTCAAACTGCATAAAGACTTCCAATGCCAAAGCAAGGGCTTCCGTTACCTCACTGCCGTTTATCTTTCGTATTTCGTACATCTCTGCCTCTACTTCCTTGGATGATCTATTCCGCCAATTAAATATCTCCGTATTTCAAACTTTTTGTGCGGCTTTCCCCGCCTACGGCGGGGAAAGCCGCACAAAATCGGAAATGCTTAATTGGAACATCAATATAAATTTGCCGCTCCTCATATCCGCACTAAGCTCTTTGTCGCCGCCGTGAGATTTGTGCAGCCTACGTCGGTAAGCACCGCCATATCGCCGAGCCTTACGCCGTATTTCCCCGGAAACGTCACGCCTACCTTCGTAAACAGCGCGGTGTTCGCCTTGAGAGAAACGCTGCCGCCGCGCCCGAGATAGGGCGGCTCTGTCGGTTCAAGACCGATACCGTGCGCAAAAGTCGTCGTACAGAATTCATCCACTCCCCAAGCGTTGAGGGTAGCGCGTGCAACGCTGTCCGCGACCTTGCTGCCAACGCCCGCGCGAAGCGCCCGAAGCCCGTCCTGTATCGCGCAGGAGACCGCGTTGTAGGCGTTCTCGCGCTTGGGGTCTATCGTCCCGACTGCGCAGGTGCGGCACATCTTCGCGCAGTAGCCGTCGTAACGCGCCCCGAACTCCAGAATAAGCATATCGCCGTCCGTGATAACGCGATCGCTCGGCTTGCGCCCGAGATGAGCCGTATTCTCTCCGGAGAGCACGGTCATCGGCAAGGGCTCGCCTTGAGCGCCGAATTCCTCCAAATAAAACCGAAGCATAGAAGCTATCTTACGCTCCGTCATGCCCTTGCGCACCGTGCCGAGCAGCCGCTCATACGCCTTGTCGCATATCTTCTGCGCTTGGGCGATAAGAGCAAGCTCGCTTTCGGTCTTTACCGAGCGAAGCTCCGAAAGCAGATCGTCGAGAGTGCTCGTAGTGTCGATATTCGCGTAGTGGAGCTGTTCCTTAAATACGTTATACTCCGCGACCGTCATCTTGTCCGCTTCTATGTAAACATTCTTTATCCCGTACTTTATCAGAATATCCAAAAGCTGTCCGCAGCTTGTGAGCGCCTCTGTCTCAAACTCCGCGCCGCGCTTTCTCACGGCGTTTAAATGCTGTTTCGGAACGAAAAGCACGCTCGTTTCCCCGGACGCCAAAAATATTCCGCTCTCCACCTCAAATCCGCAAAGATACCGCAGCGCCGTCGGCGAGACCACCAGTGCCGCGGAGTTCTCCGAGGGGAGACGTTCGCAAAGTTTGCTTATGCTCATCTTTTATCTCCAACAATATCCGCCATAGCACTCAAAGCGAGCGAATAGCTGTATTTTCCGAACCCCGAGATGCTCCCCCTGCAAACGGGACCGATAACGCTGTTTTTACGGAACTCCTCGCGGCTGTCGACATTGCTCAAATGCACCTCTATCACGGGTATCTTTATCGCCGCGATAGCGTCTCTGACAGCGTAGCTGTAATGAGTATACGCGCCGGCGTTGAGTATAACTCCCGCGCAGTCGAGCCGCGCGGCGTGCAGCCTGTCAATTATCGCGCCCTCGCCGTTCGATTGGAAGAACTCAACGTCCCAGCCAAGAGCAGCCGCCCTCTCCGCGAGCTCGGCGTTTATGCTGTCAAGCGAGTTGTCCCCATAAACAGACGGCTCGCGCTCACCCAACAAATTTAAATTAGGTCCGTTTAATATCAAAATCTTCATCTTAACTCCTTATTTAAATGGCAAATTTCCGCACCGCGCGGGCTATCGCCCGCGCTAGCCGAGCTGCGTTGCCTCCGCTTCGCTGCGGCAACGCAGCTCGCTTGCGGAAATTTGCACTGAACACCGTAACGCTGTCTTGCTTTTTGCCCCCATAACTGCACACTGGTTATGCTGCTTGTATTCGCTTGATCTAAATGGCAAATTTCCGCACCGCGCGGGC
>CAYVSV010000094.1:0-2726 GCA_964454205.1 uncultured Ruminococcus sp. | reverse complement strand
AATAAATATCCTCCTTGAAATTGGTGCCCTGTTTTTCGGAATCTTTCCGAAGGGCAGCTAAAGTAATTGTTTGCCTTGTGTCGACCCAAGGACTTTTTTCAGCCTTTCAGCTGTCACGTATATTATATCGGACGGATTTCCCAAAACTTTAGTGTTTTTTTAGAAATTTTAAAAAATTTTTCTTCTACTTATTATAATATTGTGAAGTTGGGGAAATTCCGCGAATTTTAGGGAAATGCTTGACAAATCTGTCTTGGTGTGATATAATATAACTACAGGAATGAAGTGAGACATATTAGTCGCACAAAAAGATTTCCCCCGCGATGGCACTCGCGGGGGCGATCTTTATGATCCTTTTGACATTTGCCATAGGCTCATTGCCGAGTTACTTCCTACCATCGAGCCATTTGCTTATGTAGTCGGAGACCACGTTCGCCATGACGGTATACAGGAATGTAATAATGTAAGACATTTGGTCGCACCCCCTTCCGTAAAAACGTCCGGGCAGTAACCGGCAAGTATATTATAGCATAATTGTCACTTTTTGTCAATAATTGTCGCCCCCGAGCTTGCTCGGGGGCTTTTTTCTTTCTTATTATATATCGTTTAACCTTGATTTTTTCCAAAATTTGAGCCATTATAATAGGAAAGGGGGAAATTTCATGGGGAAAATGTGCGAACCGAGCTGTTTTGCGCCGCCCGCTAAAGAGAAAAGAGTGGCGGCATACGCGCGGGTATCTCTGGAGACGGACAAGCTCGCGCACTCGCTTTGCGCGCAGACGGGCTATTACAGCGAACTTATCCGCGCCGTGCCGGACTGGCGCCTTGCGGGGATATACGCGGACAGCTTCATAAGCGGAACGGAGATCTCGCGGCGCGAGGAATTTTGCAGGCTCATCTCCGATTGCGAGCAGGGGCGGATAGACATTGTGTTGTGCAAGTCTGTAAGCCGCTTTGCGCGGAACACCGTCGATCTGCTGAAAACCGTACGGCATTTAAAGGACCTGGGCGTTGAAGTCCGCTTTGAGAAGGAGAATATCAACTCGTTCACAAGCGAGGGAGAGCTTATGCTGACTATTTTGGCGAGCTTTGCGCAGGAAGAGAGCCGCTCTATCTCCGAAAACGTCAAGTGGGGTATACGAAAGCGGTTCAAGGCGGGAACCTCCGGAACGCGCAACAAACGTGTTTTCGGGTACCGCCACGACGGCGAAAGATACGTTGTCGTGCCCGAAGAAGCGGAAACAGTCCGCGGGATATTCATGGACTACATCGGCGGCGTTCCTCTGCGGAAAATAGCGGAGCGCCTTCGGGAAGAGGAGATGAAAACCGTGCGCGGCTTTGATTTCTCACACGCGATGATAGACTACATCGTTCATAACGAGCTCTACACCGGGACGATCGTAATGCAAAAGACATTCGTCAAAGACTTTATCACGCACGCCAAGCTTCCGAACCGCGGCGAGCTCCCGCAATATCGTCTGTACGAACAGCACGAGCCGATAATTGACTATGAGACGTTTGCGAAAGCTCAAGAGGAAGCGAAACGCCGCGCCAAAACAAAGCCGACCTACTGTTTCAGCGGAAAACTCATCTGTTCAAAGTGCAAAAAGCCGTTCACGCGGCGCTCTAACAACGGAAAATACGCCTGCTGGCACTGCCGCGGCTGCTCCAACGTCAAATTGAAGGAAGACAAGCTCAAAAAGCTTTTCGGAATGACGGACGAGCAAGTCCGCGGGCAAATTTCGAGGCTCGCGGTTTTCGAGAACGGAGAACTTGAAGTTAATTTCTACGACGGGAGGACGGAAAAATGGCAGTACGAATAATGGAAATACCCGCGGTAAACGCGCCCGGGCGCTCAAAGATACGGCGGGCAGCCGCATACGCGCGGGTCTCCACGGATCACGAGGATCAATTGACGAGCTACGAGGCTCAGGTGGAATACTACACCGAATATATCAGGAGCAGTTCCGAAATGGAGTTTGTCGGGGTCTACACGGACGAGGGCATTTCAGGAACTTCCACGAAACACCGCGAGGGCTTCAAACGAATGATAGCGGACGCGCTCGCAGGGAAGATAGACCTCATAATCACGAAATCGGTCTCGCGGTTCGCGAGGAATACGGTAGACCTTCTTTCAACGATACAATTGTTGAGAAGGCACGATGTTGAGGTCATCTTTGAGAGGGAGAATATCCGCACGTTTGACATCCACACCGAGCTCCTGCTCTCGATAATGGCAAGTATCGCGCAAGAGGAAAGCCGCTCGATCTCCGAAAACTGCAAATGGGGACAGCGAAGGCGTTTTGCGGAAGGCAAGGTCACCGTGCCGTTCAAGCGTTTTTTGGGCTACGACAGAGGCGAGGACGGAAGCCTTGTGGTGAACCCCGAACAAGCTGTTATAGTCCGAAGGATATACGATATGTTTTTAGACGGAGCCACACCATACGCTATCGCGAAAGCGCTCACCAAAGACGGTATACCAACGCCCGGCGGCAAGGAGCAGTGGAGCCAAACGGTCGTGAAAAGCATTCTCACAAACGAGAAGTACAAGGGCGACGCGCTTTTGCAAAAGGTCTTTACGGTAGACTACCTCACCAAACGCAAGAAGAAAAACAACGGCGAAGTAACGCGCTACTATGTCGAAGGAAGCCACGAACCTATCATTCCGCCGAAGATATTCGACGAAGTACAGCGCGAATTTAAACGCCGAAAAAACGGCAGTTACA
>CAYVSV010000093.1:0-2753 GCA_964454205.1 uncultured Ruminococcus sp. | reverse complement strand
CGGCGGCATACGGTCTGGAACGCTGGCACGAGCTGCGGCACTGGCACTTGTACAAGTACGCGATGAGCGTATCTGCGATACCGGAATTCGCGTACAGCGTATCTAACATCATCTGCTCCGTTATGGGGCGGAACAAAAAGGTACTCGCGCTCGATCTGGACAACACGTTATGGGGCGGGGTCATCGGCGACGACGGTCAATCGGGCATTGAGATAGGCAGCGAGACCTCCGAAGGACAGAGCTTTCTGCGTTTGCAGAAGTTCATCAAGGCGCACAAGGAGCTTGGCGTGCTGCTAACGGTCTGCTCCAAGAACGATCACGAGAACGCACTTGAGGGGCTGAACCACCCCGACGGAGTTCTCAAGCCCACCGATTTCGCGCTTATAAAGGCGAACTGGAACGAGAAGTCCTTAAATCTCGAGGAGACGGCGCAGGAGCTCAACCTCCTCCCCGAGAGCTTTGTTTTTGTTGACGACAACCCCGTTGAGTGCGATATAGTAAAGGCTCAAAACCCCGAGATCATCACGATAAATTTTGAAAACCCCGAGGAATGTATACGCGCCATAGACAAGTGCGGATATTTCGAGGTGACGAACCTCTCCGCGGACGACGCAAAACGCGGCGAAATGTACGCGGCGAACGCTCAAAGAGCCGCGGCGGAAAAGAAGTTCGCGACTTATGATGATTTTCTGGCGAGCCTTGAAATGCGCGCCGTTATCGGGGAGTTTGATCCCGTTCATATTCCGCGCATAACTCAGCTCACCAACAAGAGCAATCAGTTCAACTGCACCACAAAGCGCTACACCCAAGCTGAAATGGAAGCGGTCGCGGCGAGCCCCGACTACATCAGACTCTGCGGACGATTGACGGATAAGTTCGGAGACAACGGCATTGTTTCCGTTGTCATCGGAAACAAGCGCGGCACGGAGCTCCACATAGACCTCTGGCTTATGAGCTGCCGCGTTCTCAAGCGCGGAATGGAATACGCTATGATAAACCGACTTGTCGAGGAAGCGGCGAAGGCGGAGATAACGGAAATATTCGGGTACTACTACCCGACAAAAAAGAATACAATGGTCGCAAAGCTCTATGAGGAATTCGGGTTCACGCAAATATCCTCGGACGAAAACGGAAACACCGTATGGAAGCTCGAAACAAACGGCTATGTTTCGAAAAAAACAGCGATAACCGTTAGCAGTTAGCGACATTCAGCAACAAAACAGCGGCAAGACAAAAGCACGCACAAACACGCTTCAACGCACCGGCGGCGCATGAAATTTGCAAAAGCAAGCCGTAAAAGCGGAGTGAAGCGAAGCGCAACGGAGCTTTTGCGGCTTGGCTAGCGAACGGAGTGAGCGGTTTGCAAATTTCAAATTTAAATAAGGAGAATGAAAATGGATAAGGAAAAAATAACGGCAAGACTTACCGAGGTATTCCGTGACGTGTTCGACGACGAGGAACTCGAGATCGACGACGCGACTACCGCGGACGACATCGAGGCATGGGACAGTCTGGAGCACATCAGTCTTATCGCGGCTGTTGAAAAGGCGTTTAAAATGCGCTTTACCATGAAAGAGGTAAGCGGCATGAAAAACGTCGGAGAGATGATAAACATTCTCTGCGAACGCGCGAAAAAGTGCTGATCCCGATACGCGGAAAAACTTTTTATTCCCCGCCCCGAAAAAGCGGGGAATATGCTTGGTATATATAAAATAGCGATTCTCCCCGTCTGCGGCGGGGAGAACCGCATAAAATCAAGGTCGCTTTTTATAAAAAGGTTTTTTCTTATGCTTGACAAGAAGAGAGATTTGGGGTATAATAATATCACGCAAAAAATTTTTGATCAAGGAGTTTTGAGATGCATTTTGACTGGACTTATTTTATCCTCGTGCTGCCCGCAATGATATTTGCGATGGCGGCGAGCGCGGGCGTGAATTCCACGTTCGAAAAATACTCGAAGCAGTTTTCTTCAAGGGGAGTTACAGGAGCGCAGGCGGCGCGTTTCGTTCTCGACAGAAACGGCTTGCAGAATATCCCGATAGAGCAGATAAGCGGAAAGCTCACCGACCACTACGACCCGACAGCGAACGTTATCCGATTGTCGAGCGACGTCTACAACAGCACCTCCACCGCCTCTATCGGAGTTGCCTGCCATGAGGTCGGGCACGCGATACAGCACGCCACGGGTTACACTCCCATAAAAATACGCAGCGCTATCGTGCCGATAACCAACATCGGCTCGAAGCTCGCCGTGCCGCTTATCATGATCGGCATAATTTGCAGCGCCCTGGGCGAGTTCTTTGTGTGGCTTGCGTATATCGGGCTTATCGGGTTCGCGCTTACGGCGGTGTTTCAGCTTGTAACGCTCCCGACAGAGTTCAACGCGAGCAGCCGCGCTCTGGCAACTATCCGCGACAACAACATCCTCACTCCCGAAGAGCTCAAGGGCGCGAAGAAAGTCCTCTCCGCCGCCGCAATGACTTATGTCGCGGCGCTGGCAGTTGCGATAGGGCAGCTGCTGCGGCTTATCATTATCGTAAATAGACGAACTAACAGGAATTAAGGAGCGGATATGTTCGGATTTTCCAAGAAAAATGGCGAAACTCAACAAAACACGAGTGCGAATAACGCGGCTGCCGAGATCACGGCAAAGTGCATGAAAGAAGAATTTATGCGGCACTACGCGCCGTATATGATGCCGGATTTCAAGTATGAGCCGCGAACGGAAAGCGAAATGCCGCAGTTCGACGACA
>CAYVSV010000092.1:0-2766 GCA_964454205.1 uncultured Ruminococcus sp. | reverse complement strand
GTGTACGCATAATGGAAAAGGTCGCACAGGACATCATCATCAAGCCCATTATCACAGAGGCTTCCATGGATTGTCTCAAACAGGGCAAGTACACCTTTAAGGTAGCGAAGAGCGCGAACAAGATCGAGATAGCAAAGGCTGTCGAGAAGCTGTTCAAGGGCGTTCAGGTCGCGAAGGTGAACACTATTTCCGTTCGCGGAAGAAAGAAGAGAATGGGCAGAAACGAGGGCTACACCTCCGATTGGAAGAAGGCTATCGTTACCCTTAAAGAAGGCTCTAAGACTATTGAGTTCTTCGACGGAATGATTTAAGTTAAGGAGTGAATTAGAATGGCTATAAAGGCATATAAGCCCGTAAACAACAGCCGCAGAAATATGACTGTTACCGATTACAGCGGGCTTTCAAAGGTAGCTCCCGAAAAAAGTCTTCTGGAGCCCGTTAAAAAGACCGCAGGCAGAAACAGCTACGGCAGAATTACCGTTCGCCACATCGGCGGCGGAAACAGAAGGAAGTACCGTATAATCGACTTCAAGAGAGACAAGAGAGGCATGAACGCCGAGGTAAAAACTCTTGAGTACGATCCGAACAGAAGCGCGTTCATAGCGCTGGTTCAGTACGAGGACGGCGAGAAGAGATACATCATCGCTCCCGACGGTCTCAAGGTAGGCGCTACGGTACGTTCCGGCAGCGACGCGGACATCAAGCCCGGCAACGCGCTTCCGCTCGCGGATATCCCCGTTGGTACCATTATCCACAACATCGAGCTTTACCCCGGCAAGGGCGGGCAGCTTGTACGCTCCGCGGGTAATATGGCTCAGCTTATGGCGAAGGAGAACGGCTACGCGCTGCTCCGTCTGCCGAGCGGCGAGCTGAGAAACGTTTCGCAGCTCTGCTACGCTTCTATCGGTACGGTATCCAACCTCGACCACGAGAACGTGAACAGAGGCAAGGCGGGTAAGACGCGTCACCTCGGTATCAGACCGACCGTCCGCGGTTCCGTTATGAACCCGAACGACCACCCGCACGGCGGTGGTGAGGGTAAGTCCCCTGTTGGACGTCCCGGACCCGTTACTCCGTGGGGCAAGCCCGCGCTGGGTTACAAGACCCGTTCGACCAAGAAGTCCTCTAACAAGTTTATTGTTAAGAGAAGAAACGGTAAATAATCAAACGATAACTCAACAGTTGCTGTTAATAAGAACGGCGCGGCGCGGCGATACCGCGCGTAAGAGTTCCGTCGTTCGTTAACTTGCAGCTTAACTGAAAGGAATTATTACAATGGGAAGAAGCATTAAAAAGGGACCTTTCGTGCAGGAAGCTCTTATGAAGAGAGTTCTCGACATGAACGAAAAGGGTGAGAAGAAGGTGCTCAAGACATGGAGCCGCGCTTCAACGATATTCCCCGAATTCGTAGGTCACACATTTGCTGTTCATGACGGCAGAAAGCATGTTCCGGTATACGTTACCGAGGATATGGTAGGACACAAGCTCGGTGAGTTCGCTCCCACGCGTACCTACAAGGGTCACGCGGGAAGCAAGACCACGAACAAGAAGTAAGGAGGAGAAAATATGGAAGCTAGAGCAAGTCTCACACAGGTTCGTATTTCTCCGAGAAAGGTCGGCATCGTGCTTGATCTTATAAGAAATAAGCCTGTTGAATACGCTATGGCAGTGCTGAACAACACGCCGAAGTTCGCCTGCGAGCCGCTCGCGAAGCTCCTCAAGAGCGCGGTGGCTAACGCGGAGAACAACCACAATATGGATACCTCCAGATTGTATGTTTCCGAGGCGCATGTAGGTCCCGGCATCACGCTCAAGCGTATCAGAGCGAAGGATCACGGACGCGCTCACAGAATACTCAAGAGAACGTCCAACATCACGCTGGTTGTTAAAGAAGCTGAATAAGGAGGAGAATAACAATGGGTCAGAAAGTAAATCCACATGGACTCAGAGTGGGTGTGATCAAGGATTGGGATTCTCGCTGGTTCGCGGGCAAAGCAACCTTCGGTGATACACTTGTTGAGGACTACAACATTCGCGATTACCTTATGAACAAGAAGAAGTTCGTAAGCGCTAAGGGCGATAAGAACGCGCAGACGCTCTCCCGCGCCGTTGGTATTTCCAAGGTAGAGATCGAGCGTATCGGCGCGGATAAGATCAAGGTCTACATCCACGCGGCAAAGCCCGGTATGCTTATCGGCGTTAAGGGCGCGGAGATCGAAAAGCTCAAGGGCGAGATTGAAAAGCTTGCTCCCGGCAAGACGGTTTCTCTTGATATCGTAGAGATAAAGAATCCCGATCTTAACGCGCAGCTCGTTGCGGACAACATCGCAATGCAGCTCGAGGGTCGTGTATCCTTCAGACGTGCAATGAAGCAGGTCATCGGAAGAACGATGAAGAGCGGCGCTAAGGGTATCAAGACCATGGTAAGCGGTCGCTTGGGCGGCGCCGAGATCGCGCGTTCGGAGAGCTATCACGAGGGTACTATCCCGTTGCAGACGCTCCGCGCGGACATTGATTACGGCGTAGCGCGCGCAAACACGACATACGGTGTTATAGGCGTTAAGGTATGGATATACAACGGCGAAGTTCTTAAGGGTGAGATACCCGCGCAGAGAAACGAGCGCACGGACAGACGCCGCAACGACAGAGCAGGCGGCAGAGGCGGCCGTGATGACAGACGTCCCCGCAAGCCCAGAGAAGCAAGAGAAGTTAAAAAAGAAGGAGGTAACGACTAATGCTGCTTCCTAAGAGAGTAAAATACAGAAG
>CAYVSV010000091.1:0-2855 GCA_964454205.1 uncultured Ruminococcus sp. | reverse complement strand
GAGGTTATTGCAACATTTTTTCGGGTTGTGTTGCATTTTGTTTTGCATTTGACGAAATTCTTTAAAATTTTTTCAATTTGCTATTGACTTATCTGCTTTATTGTGCTAAAATAATAGTAATACTAATTCGCGAACAACATATAGGCTCATTTGTGCGCTGCGTCTTTAAGACACGGCTTGACTTTTGTCTGCACTTCGACGGTGAATTAGTATAACTTCTTTTGCGGAGCTCAAAAAGTTCCGCCAAATACAACATCGGAGGATTTTATTATGAAAAAGACCGAAGACAACATCAAGCTTTTGTACAAGGCTATAATGAGCCTTAAGAACGAGAAAGAGTGCGAGGCGTTTTTCACCGACCTCTGCACGCCGCAGGAGCTGAACTCTATAGCGCAGAGACTGAGCGTGGCGCAGATGCTTATGGAAGGGTGCGTTTACAAGACCATCGTCGATAAAACGGGCGCTTCCACGGCTACCATCTCCCGCGTGAACAAAACGCTCAATTATCAGGCGGCGGGCGGATATAAGATCGTGTTCGATAATATGAAGGAAAAGTAATGAGCGGCGCGTATTCCGATTTTGCGGACGCTTACGACGCGCTGACGTTCAACGTGCCGTATGACGAGATAGCGGATCACTATATAAAAACAGTGAGCTCTCTCACGGAAGGCAAGCGGCTGCTGGATATGGGCTGCGGTACGGGAAACCTCACGGTAAGGCTCGCTCGGCGCGGCTTTGACGTTATCGGGCAGGACGCTTCTCCCGAGATGTTGTCATACGCGGCGGAAAAATCGGGCGAAGTCCAATGGATATGCCAAAAAATGGAGGAGACGGAGCTCGGCGAGGAAATTGACGTTATCGTTTCTACGCTGGACAGTATAAATCATCTTCCCGACAAGCAAACGGTTGAGCGCTGCTTCAAAAGGGCGGCTGAAAATCTAAAGACCGGCGGGGCGTTCGTGTTCGATGTGAACACAGTATACAAGCACCGGGAAGTGCTCGGCTCGAACACGTTCGTGTATGACGTTGACGGCGTTTACTGCGTCTGGCAGAACGAATTCGATCCGCGCGACAACGGCGTGGATATAGAGCTCGACTTGTTCTTTGAGGAGGACGACGGCACATACACGCGCGGCGGCGAGAGCTTCCGCGAAGTGGCGTTCACGGAGGAGGAGCTTCGCGAAATGCTGGCGGAAGCCGGGTTTGAGGTGGTGAACGTTTGGGAGTATCTTACGTTCAGCGAGCCGAACGAGCAGAGCGAAAAGCTGCTGTTTGCCACAAGAAAGCGTTAGATCGTAAAACACAGCAGCGATATACGCAAGCAAGTGATGTCGAACATGCGGAGCGAAGCGGAGAGTGTTCGATATCACTTGGCTAGCGCGGACTTCGCCTGCGCAGTGCGCAGATCGCTTTAATTAGCGAGCAGCGATATGCGCAAGCAAGTGATGTCGAACACGCGGAGCGAAGCGGAGAGTGTTCGATATCACTTGGCTAGCGCGGGCTCCGCCCGCGCGATGCGCAGATCGCTTTAATTAGCGAGTAGCGATATGCGCAAGCAAGTGATGTCGAACACGCGGAGCGAAGCGGAGAGTGTTCGATATCACTTGGCTAGCGCGGGCTCCGCCCGCGCGGTGCGCAGATCGCTTTTAAATAAGAGGTAAAAATGGGACGTATAATCAGAGCGTTATCGGAGGACGGCGGAGTACTTTGCTGCGCCGTGAACTCAACGGATATGGTGAGGGAGGCGGCGCGCGTTCACGGGGCGTCTCCAACGGCTGCGGCGGCTCTCGGAAGATTGACAACCGCGGGCTCTATGATGGGAAGTATGCTGAAGTATGAGGGTGATACGCTCACGCTGAGGATAAGCGGCGGCGGAGCGTGCGGCACGCTCACGGCGGTTTCGGATTACAGAGGTAATGTGAAGTGCTGTATCGGAAACGCGGCGGCGGATATTCCTCAAAAAGAGGACGGAAGGCTGGACGTGGCGGGGCTGATCGGCGTTGACGGAACGCTGACGGTCGTTAAGGATATGGGGCTCAAAGAGCCGTATTGCGGGCAAATACCGCTCTCGACCGGAAACATTGCGGACGAGATAACGGCGTATTACGCCGTGAGCGAGCAGCTCCCGACCGCCGTGAGCCTCGGCGTTATCTTCGAGGAAAACGCGGAGATACAGGCTGCCGGCGGGTTTATGGTGCAGGTGGTGCCGCCGGTTTCGGATAAGGCGGTGGAAGTTCTCGAGCGGAATTTGCGGGATATGGAAAGTATCAACAGTATGCTCGAGAGGTCGTCGGATCCCGAGGAAATAGCGATGAGGGCTCTCGAAGGGTTGGGCGCGGACATCCTCGATAAGTGGGACGCGCGGTATTTCTGCGATTGTTCGAGGGAAAGAACGCGCGGGATACTCATGGCGCTCGGGAAAGAGGAGATTGAGCGGCTCGCGCGGGAGCAGAAAGAGACGGAGGTATGTTGTCATTTTTGCAATAAAAAATATGTTTTTTCAGCAGAGGAATTGTTGAAAATGCTGAAAGAGTGATTTTTTTTAAAAAGCCCTTGACATTTTTGAAAGAAATGTGTATAATATAATAGTCGCTTGAAAACAGCGACTATTATTTGGAAGTTTAGCTCAGCTGGGAGAGCATCTGCCTTACAAGCAGAGGGTCATAGGTTCGAGCCCTATAACTTCCACCATCGGCGTTTTCGCCGATTTCCGTCCGTTACTCTATTAGACAGATGTCCGAAATATCGGGGGTCCATCGAATGAGTGCGGAATTCGGTCCGGTAGTTCAGTTGGTTAGAACGCCGCCCTGTCACGGCGGAGGTCACGAGTTCGAGTCTCGTTCGGATCGCCATTT
>CAYVSV010000090.1:0-2962 GCA_964454205.1 uncultured Ruminococcus sp. | reverse complement strand
TGCCGAACGGCATCGGTCTTATGTACTCCATTATTCCTACGGGTATCATCTTCTTTACCATCTGACCGCCGATGGAACCTGCCTGACGTGCGGTGAGGTCGCCGTTGTAGCCCTGGTTGAGGTTTACGCCGACTTCGTTAGCAGCCTGCATCTTGATGTTGTTAAGATTAGCCTTAGCCTTTTTAGTAGACATAACAATTTCTCCTTGTTCAATTCAATAATAGCAAGGGCGCGCGGCAAAACGGTCAATATATTTCCCGAAAAACCGCTCGATGTTCAATGCCCTTTGCGCTATTATTATTTTCGGCGCATAGTGAATTATTAAAGGTAATTGTTAACGGTTTATCCGAATTTTGTTTGCTATACTTTATAAGAGTTCAGAAAATTCGCCAGCATTTTTTGTTGTTTTTCCGAAAGACGCTTTATCGCCAAAAGCAGGTGCGGGTCTATCTTTATTATATCCGAATTATCGGGCTCTTTGCTCTCGCCTTTGGGAAAAGGCGAGCTGTTGTCCGTAATGCCCGATATATAGTCCAGGCTCACCTTATAAAATTTAGCGAAATAGACCGCCGTATCGAGCGGCATTATTCGTTCGCCCTTTTCGTAACGCTCGTAGGCTTTTTTGGAGATATAGGCTATTTGGGCGCACTGCAATTGCGTCAGCGCGTGAAATTCTCGAAGCTCTTTAAGTCTGTTCATTATCTCACCTCATAAAAATATTTTAAAATAATTAGACCAAATGGTCTTGACAAATTCGTCTGTTTGTGCTATAATTCTACTAGACCGAATGGTCTACTTATAATTATGCCCATTTGGACAGAAAATGCAAACAAAGGAGAAAAATTATGAACATTTTAAAGAAAGCCGTTTCCTGCTTTGCGGCAGCGGCGGTTATGACAAGCATGGCGGTTACCGCTTCGGCGGAATATAAGGTGTCTCACGGTAAGACCGATGAGGGTAAAAACTATATTCAATGGAGCGGTATTACAAGCAAACTAGAGGAGTATGATTCAATTCAGGGGGCTCTTCGGTTTCAATTAGGCGATAAGATTTACGATAAGAATTCGCTTGTTGGTTTTTACAAAAGTTCGTATGGTGAATACGGAGAGCGCACAGTAGGTCAAGTTGTCGATGGGACGACTGAAACTGTTGATACTGTTTACGAGAATTTGGAGGTCGAGATAAGTAAAGACGCTGACGGATATATTTTCAAAATAGTATTTCCGCTTGACAGCGAGGCGTTTGCAGCATATTCCGAGCAGGATTATATCGGTCTTACGATCGTCGGTGTTAAAGTTGATGAAAACGGCAATAAGCAAGTGGATTATTATTCGGGAAACGGTGACATTGTAGATAATCCGAAATATGTTGAATGGCTTGACTGGAAAACTTTATTTGAGGATGAAAGCTCCGAGCCTGTCTCCGAACCCGTCAGTGAACCCGCCGCAAGCGCTCCGGAAAGCACCACGACTTCCACCGAAAACACCGCAAAACCGAACCCCGTTACGGGTATCGGCGGGATCTCTTTGACTTTTACAGCGGCAGTGATCGCGGCGGGCGCCGTTATTGTTGCCCGCAGGAAAAAGTAACTTCTCCAAATACATTATAATTTCGGCGGATATTCCCCTCGCGGGAAGTCCGCCATTTTTTCTTTTTCAGCAATGTGAACAGCTGCTGAAATTTCCACAAAATTTGCTAATAATTCCTTGACAACTTGCAAAATATAGTGTATAATGTTATTTGTGGAGAGAGTTTTTTCGGAAGCTCTCGTAAAATTCAATAAGAAAGAGGTAATGAAAATGGCTAACATTGATTTGACCAAATACGGCATCACGGGCACGACCGAGGTCGTATACAACCCCTCATACGAGGAGCTGTACAAGGAGGAGCTCGATCCTTCTTTGACGGGATACGATAAGGGGCAGGAAAGCGAGCTCGGCGCGGTAAACGTAATGACCGGCGTTTACACCGGACGTTCGCCTAAGGATAAGTTCATCGTTATGGACGAGAACTCCAAGGACACCGTTTGGTGGACCTCCGACGAATACAAGAACGACAACCACCCCGCTTCTCAGGAGGCGTGGAACGCGTGCAAGGAGATCGCAAAGAAGGAGCTTTCGGGCAAGAAGCTCTATGTGGTAGACGCTTTCTGCGGCGCTAACAAGGATACCAGAATGGCTATCCGCTTCATTATGGAGGTAGCTTGGCAGGCTCACTTCGTTGAGAATATGTTCATCAAGCCCACCGCTGAGGAGCTCGCGAGCTTTGAGCCCGATTTCGTTGTCTACAACGCTTCCAAGGCTAAGGTAGAGAACTACAAGGAGCTCGGTCTCAACTCCGAGACGGCTGTTATGTTCAACATCACCTCGCGCGAGCAGGTAATCATCAACACATGGTACGGCGGCGAAATGAAGAAGGGTATGTTCTCCATGATGAACTACTATCTGCCTCTGAAGGGTATCGCTTCCATGCACTGCTCCGCTAACACCGATATGAACGGTCAGAACACCGCTATCTTCTTCGGTCTGTCCGGCACCGGCAAAACCACCCTTTCCACCGACCCGAAGAGACTTCTCATCGGCGACGACGAGCACGGCTGGGACGACAACGGCGTATTCAACTTTGAAGGCGGCTGCTACGCGAAGGTAATCGACCTCGACAAGGATTCCGAGCCCGATATCTACAACGCTATCAAGAGAAACGCGCTCCTCGAGAACGTTACCCTCGACGCTAACGGCAAGATCGACTTCAAGGACAAGAGCGTTACCGAGAACACCCGCGTTTCTTACCCCATCAACCACATCGACAATATCGTAAAGCCCGTTTCCTCCGCTCCCGCGGCAAAGAACGTTATCTTCCTTTCCGCGGACGCGTTCGGCGTTCTGCCGCCCGTTTCCGTTCTCACTCCCGAGCAGACGCAGTACTACTTCCTTTCGGGCTTCACCGCTAAGCTCGCAGGTAC
>CAYVSV010000089.1:0-2991 GCA_964454205.1 uncultured Ruminococcus sp. | reverse complement strand
TGTACAAGATCTTTTTGCGAAGCTGGGTATCTACCCACGCGTTGCGAAAGACTGTAAGCATTCCGTTCATTCGATCACCTCGGCTGTGCCGCCTGCCTTTTCGATTTTTTCCTTAGCAGCGGCTGTGAACTTTACCGCCTTTACGGTTATCTTCTTGGAAAGCTCGCCGTTTCCGAGTATCTTTATGCCGTCCTTCGCGTTCTTGATAGCGCCGCTCTCGATAAGAGCGTCCGCGTCAACAACAGCGCCGCTCTCAAATCTCTTTTCGAGCTCGGAGACGTTCACGGTCGCGAATTCCTTTGCGAAAATGTTGTTGAAGCCGCGCTTCGGCATTCTTCTCTGAAGCGGCATCTGACCGCCCTCAAAGCCCGGTCTGATAGAGCCGCCCGAACGTGCCTTCTGACCCTTATGACCCTTGCCGGCTGTCTTGCCCTGTCCCGAACCGTGACCTCTGCCTATGCGCTTTACGTCCTTTACGGAACCTGCCGCGGGCTGTAATTCGTGAAGCTTCATATTGCTTTGCACCCCCTAGTAAACTTTAGTTGTTTTCGTATAATCAAACCTCTTCAACCTTTACCAGGTGAGCGATAGTCTTGATTTTACCTCTTGTAGCCTCGTTATCGGGCTGAGTTGTTTCAGAGCGTATCTTGCGCAGTCCCAAAGAATACGCAGTGGCGATCTGATTTTTCTTGCAGCTGTTCAAAGAACGCACAAGTGTGATTTTCAATGCCATTTTAATACTCCTTATTTCAAACGCTCAAATCGACCGCGAAACTTCGTTTCGCTCGCCGAGCGGCATTTCGACGCTTCGCGTCTTCAATGTCACTCGCGTCGATTTTCGCTTTATCTAAAACGCTCAAATCGACCGCTTCGATTTTCGCTTGCTACGCAATTAAAGCTCCTTAACGCTCTTGCCGCGGAGTGCCGCAACCTCTTCTGCGGTTCTCAGAGCGGTAAGACCCGCCATCGTAGCGCGAACTACGTTGCACGGATTGTTAGAGCGCAAAGACTTTGTACGAATGTTCTTAATGCCTGCCATCTCGATGACCGCACGCACGGGGCCGCCCGCGATAACGCCGGTACCCTCGGGAGCGGGACGCATCAAAACAGCGCCTGCGCCAAACTTACCTGTGATCTCGTGGGGAATGGTCGTTCCCTTAAGAGATATCTTGTGAAGATTTTTCTTCGCGTCGTCAATTCCCTTGCGGATAGCGTCGGGAACCTCGTTGGATTTACCCATACCGAAACCAACGGTGCCGTTTCCGTCGCCAACTACCACCAGCGCGGAGAACTTCATAATACGTCCGCCCTTAACGGTCTTTGAAACGCGGTTGATGTAAACGACTTTCTCTTGAAGTTCGTTTTCGGTCTGTTCAAAATTGTTAGCCAAGTCATTTCCCTCCTTATCAGAAATTAAGTCCGCCTTCGCGAGCGCCCTCTGCGAGAGCCGCTACGCGACCGTGGTAAACATATCCGCCTCTGTCGAATACGACGTCGGTGATACCTGCCGCCTTTGCCTTCTCGGCGATAGCGAGACCGACCTTCTTAGCCGCCTCAATGTTGCCGCCGTACTGACCGAAGCCCTTCTCGGTAGAAGAAGCCGCCGCCAGAGTTACGCCCTTTTCATCGTCGATGAGCTGCGCGTAAATGTGCATTGAAGAACGGAATACATTAAGACGCGGGCACGCAGCCGTGCCGCTGATCTTAGAGCGAACGCGCTTGTGACGGCGGAGTCTGCTCTTGTTTTTATCAATAACTTTAACCATCTTGTTTCGCTCCTTATTTTACTTTTTACCCTTAGCCGCTTTACCTTCCTTACGGCGGATAACTTCGTCTGCGTACTTTATGCCCTTGCCCTTATAAGGCTCGGGAGGACGCTTGCCTCTGATCTCGGAGGCTATCTGTCCTACTCTCTGCTTGTCGATGCCCGTAACGATTATCTTGTTCGGCGCGGGAACCTCGAGCTTGATGTCCTCTGTATCCTCAACCTCTACCTTATGAGAGAAGCCGAGGTTCATAATGACCTTCTTGCCCTGCTTTTCGCATCTGAAGCCTACGCCGTTTATCTCGAGCTCCTTCTTGAAGCCCTCGGTAACGCCTACGACCATATTGTGGAGCAGCGTTCTGGTAAGACCGTGAAGCGACTTGGAAAGATTTTCGTCATCGGGACGAGAAACGATTATCTCCGCGCCCTCGTGAGAGATCTTCATCAAATGATTGAACTCCTTGGTAAGAGTTCCCTTGGGACCCTTAACTGTTACGACCGATCCGTCGATCTTTACATCGACGCCTGCGGGAACAGCAATAGGCATTTTTCCAATTCTTGACATATTACTATTCCTCCTATTACCATACGAACGCGAGGATCTCGCCGCCCACGTTGTTCTCGCGAGCCTTCTTGTCGGTCATAATGCCCTTGGAAGTCGATACGATCGCAATTCCGAGACCCTTCATAACCTTCGGCATATCCTTGCAGTTTGAGTAGATTCTAAGACCGGGCTTAGAAACGCGGCGCAAGCCGGTGATGACCTGAGCGCGGTTTTCGGTGTACTTAAGTGTGATCTTGATAGTGCCCTGCTTCTTGTCGTCCTCGATTACCTTGAACGCCTTGATATAACCTTCGTCGAGCAGTATCTGAGCGATCTGCTTTTTAAGGTTGGAAGCGGGAATGTCAACAGTATGGTGTTTTGCGGAGTTCGCGTTGCGAATTCTCGTGAGCATATCCGCAATAGTATCAGTGATCTGCATTCATTTACCTCCTGAATATAAGCCGTTACGGACGCGATCTCGTCCGTCGTACTCACACGATTTCCAACATCGGACTTTTGATACTTGATTATCCGATGAGGTAAGATTGAACAGTGTAGTGATAGAAACTAACAACTAGTAACTACTCTCTAACAACCAATTACCAGCTTGCCTTCTTAACGCCGGGTATCTGACCCTTGTAAGCAAGCTCTCTGAAACAAATTCTGCAAATGCCGAACTTAC
>CAYVSV010000088.1:0-3051 GCA_964454205.1 uncultured Ruminococcus sp. | reverse complement strand
TGGATAATGCCCTGAATATCCTGTACGGTGTCGCGGTAGCCGAAGCCGTTGCGCAGACCGCAGTAGAAAAACGAAGCCGCTCTGCTCCAGATGAAGGTGATGAAGCAGTTGTAAGCGTTCCAGACGTTCACGAGGTTGTTGAAGTCGCTGTCGGGCGTGTGAACCTGCAGGTTGCCGAGCTTGCCGTGCCAGTAGCTCTTGATCTCTTCGAGCTCCTTTTCCGCCGTCCCCTTGCTCTCGTAGCGCGCAAGTATCTTCCGCGCCTCGTCCTCGCTCTTTTGTCCGACGATGTAAACGAACTCGCGCGTTTCGTGCGGCTCTATCGTGACGTCGCTCTGCAAAGCGCCGACGGAGTTACCGCAGAAGTTGACGTCGTTTTTAAGTCCGCGCTCAACTCCGACGGGATTTCCGTACCCTCTGTAAACTCCGAGAAATTTCTCACGATCTCCGCAGAAAGCGTCCGCTTTCCCGCCCGCAAGTCCGAGAAAACGCGTGTTGCCGCCCATAAGCTCGTTCTCTCTTTGAGTGAGAAGGTTGTCTTTATAATAGGTGTGCGTGATGAATTGGGTGTATTGCAGATTAACGCCGTCCTGTTCGTAGTTGTTGTCGTTGACGAATTCGCACACGCCGAAAACCGAGAGTTTGCGCGCTTTGCTTTCGAGGTTCGTCACCTTGCAAGCCCATACCTCGTAGGTTTTCCCGAGCGGAACATAATACGCGGTCTCGGTCTTTATTCCCTTGTATTCCGAGGAGATGACAGTGTAAGCCGTGCCGTGGCGGCACTCGCTTTTATACTCTTCGAGAGGCTTGCAGACCGGAGCCCAGGATCCGCTCCAGTATTCGCCGCTTTCGTTGTCCCTGATGTAGATGTAGCGCCCCGGGAGATCGTTTGAGACGCTGTTGAAGCGGAAACGGAGTATGCGTCCGTTAGCGCCGCTCTTTTCAAAGCTGTAGCCCGCCGCGTTGTTGGAGATCATTGCGCCGTAGCTCGGGTCTCCGAGATAGTTCGCCCAAGGAGCGGGCGTGTCGGGGCGCGTGATAACGTATTCCTTGTTTTGTTCGTTAAAATAACCGTAGTTCATATTTCATCCTCCCGTAATCTAAAGAAGCTTTATCAGTTCATCAAGGATATCGCTGTAATGCCCGCCTATCAAGCCGTAATCCTTTTCCTTGTAAGTCCAGGCGGCGCGGGCAATGCCCATTTTCTCGAACGCCGCGTGAATATCTCTGTACCAATTAAGCGTGCTTTGAGGATCGGCGCGGTCGATAACGCCGTACTCGCCGCAGTAAAGCGGAACGCCGTTTCTTTCCGCTATCTCGCACGCTTCCTTGAACATTCTCTCAAAAAACTCCGTCGAAAGCGGCTCGTCCGACATAGTAAGCCCATCAATATACTTGTTCCCGAAGAGCCTTTGCGATTCCTCCAGCACCCTCTTCTCCGAAACGGGATACTCTATCGTATAGTTCGAAGGCATCTCGGGTACCCAATACGCCTTCTGATGCGTGAACAACAGCGGGTCGTAGCAGTGAAATGTAAACACGATATTGTCAAACTCCGGCTTTTCGAGAAGAGTCAAGCCGTAAATGCTGTCGTTGTGTATGCCGCCGATTATCACGCGAATGTCGGCGTTTACCTTGCGTATCTCGCCGATTGTGCGCGCCGCTATTTTGTTCCACTTCTGAGCCACCGCTTCGTCGGTGACTTCGTTGAGCAGTTCAAAGACCACGTTTTTGCGATCTCCGTAACGGCGCGTCATCTCAAGCCAGAGCTTTATGAACATATCCTGCAATTCCGCGCTGTCGAAAAAATCAAAGCACTCTAAATTGTCGAACACAAAACCCGCCGTCTTGTGCAGATCGAGTACAACGTTCAGCCCGCGCTTTTCGCACTCGTCCACGGCAAACGCGAGCCATTTAAAGCCGCTTTCGACAAACTCCCCGCTGTCCGTCATAATTATGTTGTAGTCGAACGGCAGACGGACGTGATCGAGATCCCAGCCCGCGATAACGTCAAAGTCCTTTTCGGTGATGAACTCCGTGAAGTGCTTTTCGCTGTAATCGTTGTTGTCGCACTGCGAAAGCCAGCCGCCGAGATCTATCCCTCTTTTGAAGCCCGTAAATTCTTTCATGGAAATACCTCCTATAAAAAGAAATTTATTTATTTATTGATTTTATTATAACGCGGTTTTTCTCATTTTACAAGGGCGTGGAATTGCATAATTTTTTTCGGGAGTTTTTGTTGAAATCACACAAAAACGCGCCCCAAGGACAGAGCCCCCGCATCCCTCTCCCTCACTAACTTCATCGTAATCGATAAAGCCGTACAGAAAATCGTCGGAGTGGTTGCTCACGCGGTAAACGAACCTGTCGGATACGCGGTCGTAAGCGGCGTATATTACCGCAAAAGGCATAACCACATCATACGAGGTCTCGGAATTTACAAATCTGAGGATCGTGGTGTACTGTCCGTCGATCGCGCCTGTACCCATATTCAAAAGGTAGTATGCCGTATCGCGTTCCTCAATATATCCGGTCACGTCCGAACCAAGCCCCGTCCATTGCGGCAAGTCTAAAGCCGTCGAATCGTCGACGAAGGTCACGCCTTTGTTTGTGCAGTTCAGGTTGAAGTCAAGATAGCCCAAAGCAATCGAGAAATTTAAGCGCATGATCGGGCGGTTAAAAATTTCGCGGTTTACCGAAAAGGAGTTCGTGACTTCACCTGCGTCATCGCAGCAAATAAACTGCGTGTCAGCCCGTTTCATGCGCGCATTTGCCGATGCGGTATTGGTGCGCTGAAAGGTTGAGAAATGAAGCATTACATTACACTCGTCGGGAACATACGCTTCGCCGGAAACGACCACTTTGTCGTTTAATTTGATCTTATTTTGATTGTTGGAGCAGCCTGTCAGACCGGCGAGAATGAGTGCTGTTGAAATGATTGCCGTGATTTGTTTTTTCATTGTGTGACCCTCTTTAAAAGTTTAATTGTAACAACATCAGCCTGCCACTGCCGAACCGTCAACGGTATCGAGCGTATCGTGGGAAGAGTTG
>CAYVSV010000087.1:0-3327 GCA_964454205.1 uncultured Ruminococcus sp. | reverse complement strand
GAGATGAGCCAGAACTCCATGCGTTACAGCTGGACGTTCGAGGAGGTTGACGAGAAGCTCCACAATATCATGAAGGAGATCTTCAAGCAGTGCGACAACGCTTCCAAGGAGTACGGAATGCCGGGCAACTACATGGCGGGCGCGAACATCGCGGGCTTCCTTAAGGTTGCGGAGGCTATGAAGGCTCAAGGTTGCGTATAACACAAGCGGTCAATTCTATCACAATAAATCGGCGGAGAGCGTCACGCTCTCCGCTTTTTTTATTCCTTGTCCGTATCGATCTCGCCGTTTTCCTGCTCGTATTGCTTTACATACTTTTTCAGAATAAATTCGATCTGCTTGTTTTTGCTTCTGCCCTCCTCCGCCGCTATCGCCATCAGCTTGTCGTTGAGCTGCTCGTCGATCCTTACATTAAAATATACGGTACTCATTTTGCACCACCCCCATACTAAAATAATACATCAAAAAAGCATTGTAGTCTAGCGTTAATATGGCATTTAAATAGTGTTTTTATAATATTTAAATTGTACTATAATGCATTTTTCACAAAATATACTTGTTATTTCGTTTGATTTTAGTACCATTTTGGCGTTGACAATATACTTTAATTGTATTATAATAGAACTATGGGGCTTTTGGAAATAATTTTTCCGAGCTTCAAAAAACATCTAAGGAGCAAGAACTATGGAGAAAATCACTTTTATGACCTCGCTTCTAACCTTTTACCTCAAAGGCGAGATAAGCGCGGCGCAGAACTTTCTGAAACTGAAAAAGCCGAATACAATCTTTACTCTTATCCCGCTCGGCGCACGCAAGATCAATGTTCCGATAAATCAGATATCAAGCGTAGGAACGAATTTTAAAATGTTCGTAAAGGATTTTTTTATCGGGATAATTGAGATCATTGTGGCGTTTGCGTTGTTCAAGTCTTCGGTGATATGGGCGCTGATATTGCTGATAGTCGGAGCTTTTACGATTATCAACTCGTTGCAGACAGAGCTTGTTATCTCAACGACTTCAGGCGCTAATTATATGCTTTTCTTTCTGATTTTCGAGAAAAGAAAAGCAGAAGCCGCCGCGGAAGCAATAAACAATATGATAGGCTCACGGCTCAACGACACCAATGTCCGAATTCAAAACGAGGTCCAGACAGCCGCGCTGAACTCCGCGGCAACAGCGAACACACAAGCCATTGTTGACGCTATAAATTCCAACAAACAGAACTAAAAACGCGCCGCAAAGCGGGCGCACTTCAACGAAATATTAACAAAGGCTGCGCAGAAACCTGCGCAGCCTTGATTTTCCCATTTTACTTATCAACAACGACGTTCTTGCCGCCGCCCTTGCCTGTGTAAAGCCTTTTATCCGCCATTGAGATAAGCGCTTCCATACCGCTGCGCTTGGTGACCGCCTCGGATTTGCCCATGTCGCTCTCTTCGAGTGCGCGGGATATCTCCGCGCTGTCCGCGAAGCCAAAGGTCATCGTCACCTTTACTTTCAGCCCCTCGTACTCCAACGCCAACGCCTCTATCTGCGTGCGTATCTTTTCGAGCCGCTCAAGCGCCTCCGGGCGCTCCCCCATAAACACGACCACCATTTCCTCGCCGCCCCAGCGGCAGGCAATCTCGTTTTCTTCGGTATTGCTGTTTATAACATCCGCAACGGACTTCAGAACCAGGTCTCCGCAGCCGTGTCCGTATGTATCGTTTATCCTCTTAAAGCTGTCGAGGTCGCCCATCGCGATATTGTAATGCTTGCCGTCGTTGCAGATAGCGTCGAAATACTCCCAGAAGCTTCGGCGGTTGGTAAGTCCGGTGAGCGCGTCGTGCGTGGCGGTATATTGGAGCTTGTCGGTGGATTTGCGCAGTCTGTCGAGGAGCTTGTTCATCTCGAGATAGAACATCATCGTAAATCCATACAGCATAACAGCCGAGAAGGAAATATTTACACAACGCAGCGCCGTTTTCTCGCCGCGGCTGAGCACGACTATATTCGAGGGCACGACCCCGCCTGATATTTCCGTCACGGCGACCGTGATACCCGTGACGATAAACGTAGCCGAGGTAAACACCAGAACCGAGCGCACAAACACCCTTCTGTCCGTATAAAAGAACAGATAGTAAACGCAGATAGGCAAAGTTGTAAGCGGGTAGAGGATAAAGCAGGTATCCACACCCTGAAACAGCGTACACAGCACGGCGTGCGCGACAACCTCCACATAGATCATGGTTATCCACATCAGCACATGCTTGGTTATATCCCTGCACATGGAAATTACAGCTCCCGCAACATAAAACGTAACGCTTCCGATATTAAAATACACAAACGGCGTCAGCCCGAATTTCAGAAACATCATAAGAAATGTAAAATGCATACCCGCCGCGAGCAGACAGACAAGACCTATCGTCATCTTGCTGCTCAACTCAAATCCGTTCAAACTCAGCTTCTTCATAATATTCTCTCCGAAACGCCCGCCAAAAGGGCTCACCCGATCTGTTACGCACGATTTTCCCCGCCGGCGGCGGGGAAAATCCGTCTTTAGATCAACTCTTACTTACACTCTATTTCATTTTGTATATGATAATTATAACATATTCGCATAAAAAATACAACACAAATTTCATATAATATGCGGCGCGTGATTTGTGCATTATGCAGTCGGTTTTGTGTATTCGATTACAGCTTATTGTGAATTTTTCGGAAAATTTCTATTGACAAGAATGGAATGATATGGTATAATAAGAATATATATCGCGCGGCGCAATTGCTCCCGACGGTATTCAATACTAATTTGGAGGTATATGTTTTATGAAGTATGTATGTCCCGTGTGCGGTTATGTTTTTGTAGGCGAGAAGGCGCCCGACAAGTGCCCGCTTTGCGGAGTTGCGGGGGACAAGTTTATTGCCGAGCCCGAAGATGAGGGCAAGCTCGTTTTCGCTTGCGAGCACGAGATCGGAATCACCAACGGCATTCCCGAGGAGATCATCGAAGGTCTGCGCGCTAATTTCGCGGGCGAGTGCACGGAGGTCGGAATGTATCTCGCTATGGCGAGAGCGGCTCACAGAGAGGGTTATCCCGAGGTCGGTCTCTACTATGAGAAGGCTGCTTGGGAGGAAGCGGAGCATGCTGCGAAATTTGCGGAGATGCTCGGCGAAGTAGTTTCCTCTTCCACAAAGGAGAACCTCACCAAGCGCGCGAACGCGGAGCACGGCGCGACGCAGGGCAAGCTCGATCTTGCGAAGAAGGCTAAGGAGGCTAATCTTGACGCTATACATGACACTGTTCATGAGATGGCGAAGGACGAGGCTCGTCACGGCAAGGCGTTT
>CAYVSV010000086.1:0-3392 GCA_964454205.1 uncultured Ruminococcus sp. | reverse complement strand
TATACCACGCTTTTTCGTATTTGTCAAGGCTTTTTTCGCGTAAATTTGAAATATACCCCGATTTCTCTCGTTTTCTCTGTAAATCGCTCTTGTTTTCTCATTTTCTTGAAGTTCATTTCACTTTTGTGCGCGGGCAAGATAATTAAAGAAAATGCGAGAAAATCTCCGAGATACGCAGTATTTCGGAGATATTTTCGTTATTCGTTGATTTTCGGGTTGTCGGTTCGCCCGAAGAGATAGTCAAGTGACACGTTGAAGAAGTCCGCGATGTCGAGCAGTGTTTGATAATCGGCTTGACGATCCAACGTTTCATAACGGCTTATTACATCTTGATTTAGTTCCAGCTCAATTCCTAAACGAACTTGTGTCATTCTTCTTTTTTCTCTCAATTCTTTCAATCTAAAAATCATAATCTTGCCCCCTTGACAAAATTATGGCATAATGGTATAATAATAGCATGACAAATCGTCATGATTTTTAACTAGGAGGAGCATTATGAGCATTTTAGACACAATCTTTGAGTCGTATTTAACAGGCGATTTATCCGTACAGCCGGAGAGCTTATGGATAGAGGAACGTCCGGATTTCTCAAAGCTGGCAGAGAAATTCGAGCTGAACGCTGAGCAAACGTCCGAGCTTAAGGACCTTCTGCTCGACGTAGTGGACAGCGAGGGGAAAAAATATTTTTCCGCGGGGTTCAGGCTCGCCGTGGAAATGATGAGCGAAATGCTGGCAAAATCGGATAGCAACATCTCGGTATAAAAACTCGGCACATTCGGTTCCCCGAATGTGCCGTTTTTATTATATGGACGTTTTCTTCGCGTTCCTTGTCGAGCCTATCAGACGCATAAGCGCGTGGTTCTTCTCAAACGCGAATTTGAAGATCACCGCGCCCGCCGCCATGACCGCAAGCTCCCCGAGAGCAACCGTGCCCATACTGAACCACAAAGGCTCTCCGATAAGGCTGAGCTCTATCCCGACAAGCACACCGTTTGTGACAACCGGCAGCAGCGCCGCGAGGAATATGTTCTTCGTGTAGTACATCGGCAAGACCGCGAGCGCCGTCGCCGCCACGCCGAACACCAGGTCGTACCATCCGAGCGGACTGAACAAATTCGCGATAAAGCACCCTAAGATAAGCGCTATGGAGTAGTCCTTTCGGTAAAAGCACAACAGCACCAGTATCTCCGAAAAACGGCACTGTATCGCGCCGTAAGACAGCGCGGGCACCGCGAGCGTCATAGCAACGTACATCGCCGCGATAAGCGCGAGCCGCGTTATGTGACTCGGTTTTTTTAAATCGGAAAAGTCAAATTCAATTTCAAACATAAAAAAATCTCCTTGTTTTTTAACGGTGGTCATACCAATTCGCCGTTACGAATTGGTATTTGCAAAGAAAACACCGGATTTAATTTGTATTGCTCCTCTTAAACTTATTTTCGATGTTTTCCCTCGCCTGCGGCGGGGGAAAACTCTGAAAAGTTTGAACGGAACATCAATAATTATATCACACACTCCATGATTTGTCAAGAGGAGAATAAAACTTTTTTCGACAGAATTATTAAATTATTTCATATCTCTGCCGATATATAAGATAAGGATAAGTGTTTTGCTTTTTCGGTTTTCCACCGCCGCAGGCGGGAAAAGCGGAACCTCAATATAAGGAGTTTTTTATGAAGAAAAAGAATTTGACCGCGGTCGCTGCGGTAATTGCGTTTGTGTCTGTATTATCCGCGTGTTCGGAGAAAAGCGAAATCGAACATTATACGGAGATATACGTTTCCGAAACTAACGTCACATCAAACGATACATATTCCTCAGCGCCGAACAAGTCCGAGACCGGCAGCGCACCAAACAACGCGTATTCCTCCGCTCCGAACGAGCCCGAGACTAACAGCACATCGACATCAATCGACACATCTGCTCCCGAAACGAACAGCTCCCAAAGCGAGCCCTCCTCCGTCACATCGGAGCCGACCTTAACAAGCGAACCTCAAAGCAGCGAGACCTCGAACGCCGAACCGCCCGCGGAGACTTCCGAAAGCAACTCTCCCGAATGGACGGAAACCGCGGTGAGCGCCGTGCTTTATGTGAATACCGACAACATCTCTTCCCGAATTCACGCGATACAGGGCAGCGAAACAGTGAAGCAATATCGGCTCAACGACAAGGTCACGGTCTGCGCGAAAACGGACACGGATTATTACAAACTCGACGACGGCTCGTTTATCCACAGTGATTATCTGTCGGAAAACGAGATCAAGTTCAATGACGGAACGCTCCCCGACTACACCTCGGTGACGTCGAAGGGCTACACGATAGAACGCAAAAACGGCGTTACCTATGTCGACGGAATATTGATAGCCAACAAGACCTATACGCTCCCAAGAGACTACGGCTCCGGGATAACGTCCGATACTTATGGGGCGTTTGAGGAAATGCGTGACGCTGCTGCTCGGGACGGTATCTCGCTGTTTATAGTCTCGGGATTTCGGTCATATTACAATCAAGCCGCAATATACGCGCAATATGTTTACAATGACGGAAAAGAAAACGCGGATACATATTCGGCAAGAGCGGGGTTCTCCGAGCACCAGTCGGGGCTCGCGCTCGATCTGAATTCGATGAGACAGAGCTTCGCCGACACGGCAGAGGGAAAATGGCTCGCGGAGCACTGCGCGGAATACGGCTTCATTATCCGCTATCTCAAAGGTAAGGACGAATACACGGGGTATATGTACGAGCCGTGGCACGTCAGATACATCGGCAAGGAAAAAGCGAGGATAATAACCGACTCGGGGCTTTCCCTTGAGGAATATTACGGCATAACATCGGATTACGCGGACTGCAAATACGAGTAATACCGGAATAAAAAGCGCGGCAGACCCAAACGGTCTGCCGCGGCTGATTTAAAGCTCGAATTTTCCCTTTGCGAAATCGAATGTCGCGAAGTAATCCTCGGGAGTTTCCGCGCGGCGTATCATCTTCACGGAACCGTCCTCGCGTAGCAGAAGCTCGGCGGAACGGAGCTTTCCGTTGTAGTTGTAGCCCATAGAGAAGCCGTGCGCGCCCGTGTCGTGAATGGCTATGTAGTCGCCGAGCTCTATCTTCGGGAGCATACGGTCTATCGCAAACTTATCGCAGTTCTCGCAAAGTCCGCCCGTAACGTCGTATTTGAAATCGCAGGGGGCGTTCTCTTTTCCGAGCACTGTTATGTGATGATACGAGCCGTAGACAGCGGGGCGCATAAGATTCGCGGCGCACGCGTCCAAGCCGATGTATTCCTTGTAGATGTGCTTCTCGCGAATAGCAGTAGCTACCAACATTCCGAACGGCGCGAGCATAAACCGCCCGAGCTCCGTGTAGATAGCAACGTCGCCCATTCCCGCGGG
>CAYVSV010000085.1:0-3457 GCA_964454205.1 uncultured Ruminococcus sp. | reverse complement strand
CTCCGTTGCCGTAACGGAGCGAAGCGGAGTGGAGGCAATGGAGCTTAGCTAGCGCACGCGAAGCGTGCGCGGTGCGAAAATTTGCTTTTAATAAGGAGGAAATTATGAAGTTTGAAGAAAAACTGACGGCGCTCAGAAAATCCCGCGGCTGGTCGCAGGAGGAGCTCGGAGAAAAGCTGGGGGTAACGCGGCAGACGGTATCGAAGTGGGAGCTCGGCGCGACAACTCCCGAAATGGAAAAGCTCGCCGCGATGAGCGAGCTTTTCGGGATATCCGTCGATGAGCTGATCAAGGGCGGCGACGCCCTTAATGAAACGAAGTCCGAGCCGTTTCCCAATACAGAAAGGAGGAGCCTGTTCGTAAACGGCGAGTATAAAAGCAAAAAAACGCTGTGCGGAATGCCGCTCGTGCACATCACCGCGCACGGTACCGCTAAAGGCTTTGTCGCGATCGGGCTTCGTGCGCGGGGGATAATTTCGATAGGTCTGCTTTCGATCGGCGTGCTGTCGGTGGGTCTGCTCGCGTTCGGGCTATTTGCGATCGGAATGTTTGCTATTGGGGGCGCCGCCAACGGAATGATCGCGGCGGGAATATTCGCGCTGGGCGGCGTTTCCGTGGGGGTGTTCTCGTTCGGGGGAGTGTCGTTCGGGTGGCTGACATTCGGGGGATTTTCTGTCGGAAAGTACGCAATAGGCGGTTACGCCTCGGGCGATATCGCGGTTGGCGGAACGGCTAGGGGGATCGTCGTTGTCGGTGAGCAGGTAAACGGCGAGGTGATCTTCAACGAGGGTGTCTCCGCGGAGGAATTCGCCTCGGCGATAATGTCACGGCTCCCGAATACGCCTAAGTTTGTGAGGGATATTCTGTCGTGGTTCGCGGGGTCGGTGACTTTTGATTGAAAACCGCTTGCAATTTCTCTTTAATTCTGTTATAATGGAATAGAACACTGGTCTTTCCAAAGGAGTAACAAAATGGATATCGGATTTAAAGAGGACAAAAACGGTAAAATAGACGACAGCGACGAGCTCTTCGACAGGATAGACGAACGGCTTGATAATGAGGAGTACGACGCGGTCATCTCGGAGATAATGTCTATACCGCGCGAAAAGCAGAGCAATAAGCTGCGCTTCAGGCTCGTCACCGCGTACAGCAATAAGAGGGATTTCCAAAAGGCACGCGAGACGCTTGAGGAGGTAAGACCGCTGTGCGTTTCTCCGAACGACAACGCGCGTTACAGGTATCAGCGCGGCTATATCTGTTATATGAACGATAAGGAAATACTGGCGAGGCGGTATTTCATCGAAGCGTCGGAGATCGACCCCGGGTATGCAAAGGAAATAGCGCTTGAAGATGACATCGCGGACTGCGACAGTATCATTGATGAAAACCTCTCGAATTTCCGCGAGCTGTGCAAGGCTGTAAGCGCGGACATCAAACTGCGGTGTTCCAATAGCTCCGAAAAGAAAAAGCTTTCCGACGAGGAATTCCGAATGAGGCTGGGATTTTACCCTGCGCTGCGTCCGCTGCCCGGCTTTGAACGAGCGATGGGCTTTGAGGGCTATTCCGATAAGCTCGGCGGCGAGGAGCGCGACAAAACGCGGCAGTGGTTCGCGAATTACTACGGCGTTACGAATACCGAAAGCTTTTACGCGATGATACAAAGTCACCGTGACTGCAATCTTGCGCGGCTGACGGACGACGCTATGGCGTTTCTCACGGGTTCGCCGAATTTCGACATCAAGGAGCTCAACGAAAACGGGAAATTTTCTTTCGGAAACGCCGCGGCATTCGTGCGGCAGTTCGCGGAGCTGCTCCCGCGCGGCGGCACTCACGCATGGGACATAGGCGAGAAGACAGGCTTCGCCCGGCACGCGCACCGCTGCGGCATTATCGGCGACGACGACTATTCCCGTATTATGGAGCTGCTTTCCAATATGGCGAAGGAGCGTTTTTCAAGCTGGGAGGAGTATATGCGCTCGCTTATTTTCGGCGCGGCGATGTTTGTCTATACGCTTGATGAATGGAATGTAGCGGGAGCCATACGCTTCACCGCGGATATGATGAAGCTCATTATGCGTTACGACCTGGCGGAGTCGAGCTGGGCGTGAGATATCAGCTTAGCTCCGCGCCGGGATAGAAAAATTCCAGTATCTCCGCGGCGGTCTTGCCTTGCTTTGCCATGAAATTTGCGGCGTTGATACTCATTCCGCGGTTGTCGCCCCAACCCGTGCATTTAAAAACGAACCTGTCTTCGGCGAACTCCACGTCTATTGCGGTGCTCCGAAGAGACAGCGAGCGGCGGATGGTATCTCCGGTCATGCGCATATCGCCGAGGTCGATAAACAAAAGCGTTCCGTTATCACTGTAAACGGCGTCGTGAAACCATTCGCCGAAGTTGTACGAAAGATTTCCGCCGCCGAGCGCCGCGCGCACCTTTTCGGGTGTGAACGAAGCGCTGCTTGAAAAGCCCTTCGCGTTCAGGTCGCACGGGAGCTCAAGCGAGGGCGAGTAGGGCGGACATTCCTCGGTCTTTCCGGCGGACACCTTGCATATAGGCGCGTTGAACGGCTCTCCGTCATAGGTGAGCGAGAGGTTCAGCGCGCTTTTTACTGCCTCCCGTATCTCCGCGGAAGCGTTGGAGGTATAGGGGGCTTGCTCGTTTATCGTGAGATCCGCGCCGAGGTATTCAAAACCTCGCCTTGTCTGCATAATATATCGTAGCCGAGAGTTCTCCGCGATAGCGATCGCCTTCAGAGCCTCCGGCTCGATACGCTCGCCCTGCGTTATAAGTCCGTTCACGCAGCCCACCAGAAAATCATCGTAGGCGGGGGTGTATATGGCTCCCGCGGCGCTGTCGTAAACGCTTATCTTCAAAGGCACGCCGTTTTCCCCGGCTTTTCCGAGGCTCATAACAAACGCGGTAAGCAACACTATCACCACTAAAGCCGCGGACATTACTATGATCTTCTTATTCATATCTACCTCTTATTTAAATGGCAAATTTTTTTATTTAAATGGCAAATTTCCGCACCGCGCGGGCTTTGCCCGCGCTAGCTAAGCTCCATTGCCTCCACTCCGCTTCGCTTCGTTTCGGCAACGGAGCTTGCTTGCGGAAATTTGCACTGAACGCCGTATTTTAATGGCAAATTTCTGCACCGCGCGGACTTCGTCCGCGCTAGCTAAGCTCCATTGCCTCCACTCCGCTTCGCTTCGTTTCGGCAACGGAGCTTGCTTGCGGAAATTTGCACTGAACGCCGTATTTTAATGGCAAATTTCTGCACCGCGCGGACTTCGTCCGCGCTAGCTAAGCTCCATTGCCTCCACTCCGCTTCGCTTCGTTTCGGCAACGGAGCTTGCTTGCGGAAATTTGCACTGAACGCCGTATTTTAATGGCAAATTTCTGCACCGCGCGGACTTCGTCCGCGCTAGCTAAGCTCCATTGCCTCCACTCCGCTTC
>CAYVSV010000084.1:0-3544 GCA_964454205.1 uncultured Ruminococcus sp. | reverse complement strand
ACAGTCTTTCGCAACGCGTGGGTAGATACCCAGCTTCGCAAAAAGATCTTGTACACGCTGTTTATCCTCGTTCTGTTCCGCTTGGGTTCATGTATTTTCGTTCCGTTTCTCGATAATAACGCCATCTCGGAGATGATCTCGGGCGCTTCGCTGCTCAATTATCTCGACGTTATGACGGGCGGCGCGCTCGGAAAAGGAACTCTGCTTGCGATGTCGATAACTCCGTACATCAACGCTTCCATTATCATTCAGCTTCTCACGGTGGCGATACCGCCGCTGGAGAGACTGTCTAAGGAAGGCGAAACGGGTCAGAAGAAAATACAGCAGATCACGAAGTTCGTGACATTGGGCATTGCGGCTCTTCAGGCAACGGCGTTCTACTTCACTCTGAGGAACGGCATAAACAACAACGGTCACACAGCGATATTAAGATACGGCGACGTATACGACACATCAAGCGATATGTTCTCCGTTATACTCTCGGCGATAACGATAATCGCGTGCTTTGTCGCGGGTTCTTCCGTTATAATATGGCTGGGCGACAGAATAAACGAGCACGGTATCGGAAACGGTATCTCAATGCTGCTCTTCGCGGGTATCGTCGCGAGACTTCCCGATACGATAAGCTCGTTTGTGGGTATCCTGGCTTCAGATAAGGACAACATCGGAAAGAACATCGCGTTCGTTCTGGTGACGGTCGTAATCTTCGTTGCGATGATATGGTTCGTTATCTTTATGACGAACGCGGAGCGGCGAATTCCCGTGCAGTATGCGAAGCGCGTTGTCGGGAGAAAAATGTACGGCGGACAGTCCACGCATATTCCGATAAAGGTTGCGATGAGCGGCGTTATGCCTATCATCTTCGCGATGTCTCTTATGTCGCTTCCGCAGACTATCTGCTTCTTCTTTGGCATCAAGGGAGACGGCACCAGCGGTCATGATTTCTGGGAGGGCTTCGTGAGATTTTTCGCGCACACCTCTCCCGCTTACGCTGTTATCTACTTCCTGCTGATCTTGGGTTTCAACTATTTCTATGTAGCGATAACTTATAATCCCGTGGAAATAGCGAACAACCTCAAGAAGAACAACGGCGCTATCCCGGGCTATCGACCCGGCAAGCCGACTTCGGATTTCATCTACAATTCCTTGAACAAGATAACGCTTATCGGCGCTATTTTCCTTGGAATTATCGCGGTTTTCCCGATAGCGCTTTCGTGGATAAACCCGAGCTTCTCGCAGGTATCGCTCGGCGGTACTACAATGCTGATCATCGTCGGCGTTGCGCTTGAAACGGTTCGTTCTCTCGAGAGCCAGATCATGATGAGACATCATCCGGGCTTCCTTGATTAGATGTAAGAGGGCATTATATTATGAATATGATTTTTTTGGGCGCTCCGGGCGCAGGCAAGGGCACACAGGCAGAGGTTGTCTGCAAGGAGCTGAACATTCCCGCGATCTCAACGGGAAATATGCTGCGCGAGGCTGTTAAAAACGGCACGGACGCGGGGCTTGCGGCTAAGAAGTTTATGGACGCGGGCGATCTTGTTCCCGATGAAGTCGTTATCGGCGTTCTTAAGGACAGAATAGCGCAGGACGACGCGAAAAACGGCTTTATCCTCGACGGTTTTCCCCGTACTGTTCCTCAGGCGGAAGCGCTTGAGAAAATGGGCGTTCAGATCGATAAGGTCATCGAGATAGACGTTCCCGACGAGGCGATAACCGCGCGTATGAGCGGCAGACGCGTTTGCGAAAAGTGCGGAAACTCGTATCATATCGAGTTCAAGCCGACTAAGGTAGAGGGCGTTTGCGACGCGTGCGGCGGCAATGTTGTACAGCGTGCCGACGACAAGCCCGAGACCGTTATAGCACGCCTTAAGACTTATCACGAGAAAACCGCTCCGCTCAAGGACTTCTACGAGGCTAAGGGCAAGCTGGTATCCGTGAAGGGTCTGAACGGCATCGAGGAGACCTCGAAACTCGTTCTGGCGGCTGTTAAAGGCTGACAGATCAGAAAGAGTGATCGTAAATGATCCAAATCAAAAATCCAACAGAGCTTAAAGGTATGATGAAGGCGGGCGAGCTTGCGGCGCAGGCTTTGGCACTGGCGGGCAAGCACGCTGTTCCCGGTATCTCAACGTGGGAGCTTGACAAGATAGTGGACGAATACGTCCGCTCGAAGGGCGGTCATTCGCCCTGCAAGGGCTACGGCGGATTTCCGGGGCACAACTGCTTTTCGATAAACGAAAATCTCATTCACGGTATCCCGTCGAAGAAGAAAATACTCAAAGAGGGTGACATTCTTTCGTGCGATATCGTGGCTGAGCTTAACGGCTTTATGGGCGACAACACCAAGACCTTCGCCATAGGCGAGGTGTCCGAAGAGGCGAAGCGCATTATGAAGTATACCGAAGAGGCTCTTTATAAAGGTATCGAACAGGCGGTCGCGGGAAACCGCGTCGGCGACATATCTCACGCGATTGAAACTCACGTCAAAAGCGGCGGGTATGTCTGCGCCGAGAAGTTTATCGGTCACGGGATAGGCAGAGAGATGCACGAAGACCCCGAAGTCCCCAACGAGGGCAAGGCGGGTCACGGTCCGAGGCTTACTCCTGGAATGACGATCGCTATCGAACCGATGGTGAATTCCCACTCGCGCAAGGTCAACATCTTAAGCGACAAGTGGACGGTGGTAACAACGGACGGAAGTCTTTCATGCCACTTTGAGCATACGGTCGCCATAACAAACGGCGAACCCGTAATTCTTACACTGGAGAGCCACTAAGATGAAGATAAAAGCGGGAAGTGTGGTAATAAGCTCCGCGGGGCACGATAAAGGGCGTTTGATGCTCGTCGTGGGAGCTGACGGCGGGAGAATTCTCGTCGCGGACGGAAAAGAGCGAAAGCTCTGCGCCCCGAAAAAAAAGAACATCAGGCATATTCAAGGCACTTTGAGCTCCATAGAGCTCGAGGGGCTGACGGATAAAAGACTGCGGCGGACGCTCGGTCAAATGAGCGGAGAGCCCGAAAGCACGTTACAGGAGAGTGAATAGCTTGTCTAAAGAAGATGTTTTGGAAGTAGAAGGAACCATTCTGGAGGCACTGCCGAACGCGCAGTTCAAGGTAGAGCTTTCCAACGGACACCAGATCTTGGCGCACATCAGCGGCAAGCTGAGAATGAACTACATTCGTATTCTGCCGGGTGACAAGGTAACGGTTGAAATGTCGCCTTACGATCTCACAAAGGGCAGGATAACGTGGCGTGCCAAGTAAACAAACGGCAAAGCAAGTTAAATCGAAACCTTTCAGTAATTAGAGCGCAGCGCAAGCGGCAATGCAAGCGTAGCGCAGCCAAGCGGAGCGGGGCTTACATTGCCGGCTAGCGAAGCTGTCGCAGCGCCAGCGGAGACGGCTTCGCGGTGCGCGGAGCGAATTTAGAATTAGGAGGTACACACAATGAAAGTTAGACCTTCGGTAAAACCCATGTGCGATAAGTGCAAGGTCATCAAGCGCAAGGGCAAAGTTATGGTAATTTGTGTTGAACCCA
>CAYVSV010000083.1:0-3563 GCA_964454205.1 uncultured Ruminococcus sp. | reverse complement strand
GTTCCATAATTCTGTCATACCTCCGTAAGCTCCTCCGCAAAATACCGCTTGCTTTTGATCCTGCCGTTTATCTCTATTTTATAATAGCAGCATTTTTTGTTGAAGTGCCAAAATATCCTTGCAATACTCCCCTCAATCTCAGGGTAATTTAACAGAGATACCCGCGCACCGTAAACAAATTCAGGCAAAGCGGAGAGCGGCTTTATATTCTCCAAATCGGGAATGTAAGCGCTTTCGGGCGAGAGTATCACAGCCTTGCCGCCCTGCTTGTCCTCATCGTATTGTACAACTGTCTGAAACAATTCGGGAATACCGATATCAAGGCAAACGCCCCACATAAACAAAACCTCCGCCGATGCTTTTAAACAACGCTTAAGTCGTCGCACTCAACAAAATTAAAGCCAAGCTCCGAAAATTCCGCGAGATCTTTGTGCGACAAAAGCTCCTGTCTGTTCATATCGTCCCAATCAAAAGCGTTCCAATCAAAGGAGCTCTCGTCGGGTATCGAGCATTTCCCCGCCGCGGTGGCGGTAATTCTTAAAAGCTGTTCTTTACCGCTTTTCGCTGCCAGAACGAAAGGCATTTCAAACCCGAATGTGATTTTGCCGTTTGCCGCGTTATTATCGAGTATTTCAAGCGGCTCGGAATCCAGTATCTCCATACCGTCGACCCTTTGGATCATCCCGTCCTTGTCGTCGAGATAACCGATATCGCTCAGCATATCCGGCAAAAAACGCGGCTGTTCGATATACGCCGACACGACCTCCCATAAAAACGTTTCGGAAATGCTTTCAATTAACTCTTGTGCGCTCATTTTTACCCCTCCAAATATTTCAGAACAAGCTCCTTGCACTTCGCGGGGTTTGCCTGTCCCTTAGACGCTTTCATGCACTGTCCGACAAGGAACCCGAGCGCGTTGGTCTTGCCGCCGCGGTAGTCGTCCACGGACTTCTGATTAGCGGCGAGAACGTCGTTTACTATCTTCTCGATAGCGCTGTCGTCGGATATCTGCGCCAGTCCCTTTTCCTCGATGATCTTGTCGATGTCGGTGTTACCCACCATGATCTCCTCAAAGATGATCTTTCCCGAATTGTTTGATATCTTTCCGCTTTCAATAAGCGCGATTATCTTCACCAATCTTTCGGCGGTAAGCTCCGTCTCGCCGATGTCCCTGCCCGTTTCGTTCATATACTTCGACACGTCCGCGAGTACCCAGTTGGAAACATTCTTCGCAGAAACTCCTCCGAGCTTTACACACTCGTCGAACAGTCTGCATCTCGGGAGATTTTCCGCGATAAGCTCCGCGTCCGTCTGATTTAAGCCAAGCTCCTTGACATAGCGCTTTATCTTTGCGTTCGGAAGCTCCGGTATCTCGTTTTTCAGCTCCTCTACCTTCTCAAGCGGCACATAAATCGTCGAGAGGTCGGGCTCGGGGAAGTAACGGTAATCCTGCGCGTCCTCTTTTGTACGCAGCAGAACATTCACGCCTTTCTGATCGTCCCAGCGGCGAGTTTCCTGGTTTATCTCCTCGCCGCGCTCCAACGCTTCTATCTGACGATTAGCCTCATAGTCGATAGCGCGCATAGCTCCTGAAAAGCTGTTTACGTTCTTCATCTCAACGCGCTTGCCGAACTCCGTTGAACCCTTCGGACGAACGGAAACGTTGACGTCGCAGCGTATGGAGCCCTGCTCCATTTTACAGTCGGAAATGTCAATATACTGGAGAATGGACTTCAGCGTATCGAGATAAGCCTTAGCCTCGGCGCTCGAACGCATATCGGGCTCGGATACTATCTCGATAAGCGGAACGCCGCAGCGATTGAAGTCCACCAAAGAACCTTGAAAAGCATCGTTGTGGAGCATTTTTCCCGCGTCCTCCTCGATGTGGATACGCGTTATTCCAATGCGCTTTTCCTCGCCGTTCAGCATAATATCGACATAGCCGTGCTCGCATAGCGGGATATCCGCCTGTGATATCTGATACGCCTTTGGCAGATCGGGATAGAAATAGTTCTTTCTGTCCTGCTTGCAGACGTTGTTTATGGAACAATTCGTCGCGTGACCCATCTTTACGGCGTACTCGACGACCTTTTCGTTAAGCGTCGGGAGCGTTCCGGGCATACCCGTGCATATCGGGCAGATCTGAGTGTTTACCTCCAGCCCGAACGCGTTTTTGCAGTTACAGTATATCTTGGTCTTGGTGTTAAGCTCCGCGTGGACCTCAAGACCGACTATGGTTTCGTATTCCATTATTTATCTCCCTTCAATTCGTAATGTACGTTATATTTTTTGCAGTATTCCTCGGCAAAGGAGCCGGGCGGCGCTTTTACCGTCAAATTATCAATATACGCAAACGCCTTTTCTCCGATTTCGTTGATACTTTCGGGGAGCGTTATCTCGGTTATCGTTTTGAGGAAGCGCCCGTTTGTTTTCTTAATTACGCCGCCTTGGTACGGGCAAAGCGCTTCTTTTCCTATCGCCGTGACCGGGCTTTTGCCTATTTTCGCAGGGATTTCGATTTCCGTTCTGTCGCCCTTGTAGCCGTTGATGATGATCGTGCCGTCCTCACGCTTTTTGTAAGTCCAGAGCGTTTTCAGCACCGTAACCGAATCGGGCGCGGCATTAAGCTCGCGCTCCTGCTTTTTCTCCGCTTTGGCACGCTCCGCGACAAGGTCGGCGGTGCGGTTTTTGAAGTCTAAGAGCCACGCGGCGCACTCGGTTTTATTATTCTCCGAAGCATACGAAATCATCTCGTCGCGCTTTTTCGGCTGCTTGAGCCAGCCTAAGCTCTCCGCGAACGCCAAACCCGCGATTGAATTTTTGTCAATCATCAGCCTTAGGATTTTTGCTTGGTTTGGCGTGGGCTTGTCGAAATTCTCCAGATAAAACCTGAGGTTTTCGGGGAGGCAGAGCTTGTCGAAAATCGCCTCGTAAATCCCCTTTGTGTTGTGGAATTTCGCGCCGAGTTCTTCTTGCAGCCGGCTCAAAATCGGAACGAAATCCTTCGCCTTGTCTCTTTCGAGGAAGCTCGTCCAGACAATGAAGTCGTCTTGCCCACTTTTTTCGGTGAGCATACGGCGGCGCTTTTCCGTGAGCGTCACGCCGAGGCGTTTCAGCTCCGCCGTCATTTTTTCGTCCTCGAAAATAATCGCGAAATACAAAAGCTCGCCCGGAACGAAGCCCGCTTTTGCGCCGTGCTCGCACAAATACCGAACGGTTTCGGCGCGTTTTTCAAACGGCTGCGGTTTGAGCTCCGTGCCGTCCTCGCGCTTGAATGTATAATGGAAAATGTTCGGAGATACAGCGAAAAGCATGATTCCCTTTTCTGGGAATTTTTCCAAAAGCGTTACGCAAAAATCCTCGCCGTACGTCCCGTAGGTGTTATATATATAGACAGTAAACGGCACGTCAAGGCTCGCGCCGCCCTCGACAAGCGCCTTTACGCACTCCGCGTCTCGAAATCGGAACGCGAACGCCAGCGCCCGCGCGGACAATTCCACCTCGCCAAGCTCGGCATATATCCGCGCGATCTCCTCCGGAGAGGAATTCAGCGCGGCGCGCTC
>CAYVSV010000082.1:0-3809 GCA_964454205.1 uncultured Ruminococcus sp. | reverse complement strand
GTGGCAAAAGCTACATAAGACGATACGGAGCTAAGTGCCAAAGTTGCGGCAGCCGCGCTGCCTATTATTTTCTTCATTTTCATAATAACTTTCTCCTCTTCTAAATTTTTTTTGTAAATATGGCACAAACATGCCGTGATAATTGAATACAACTATCACAACTACATTATAACCGAAATCCGACTAAAAGTCAAGCGGATTTTTATGCGAATTTTTTGAAAACTTGCACAAAATTACATAAAGGAAAGCGGGGGATTTTATATCTTAGTTACAAACCGCTTGTTGAAAACAGCTGTTTTTTGGAGGTTTATACAGAATTCCCCCGCGGCGGCGGGGGAATTCCCTTATTATCACTCCGAAAGCTTTTTGCGGATATATTCCTGTATCGCCTTGGGGCTTGCCGCGCCCTTCAGCGCCTTGTTCGCCTGCCCCATAAAGAACCCGAACACCTTCTGATCGCCATTCTTGTACTGCTCGACGGGCTTGGGGTTGTTCGCGATTATCTCGTCGACTACCTTCGCCAGAAGATCGCTGTCCTCCTTTATCCAGAGATCGCCGCGGTCGGCTATCTCCTTGGGAGTGCCGCCGTTTTCTATCATCTCGCGGAAGATCGTCTTGGCGTTCGCCTGCGATATTTTGTCCGTCTGCATATACTCTACAAGCTCGCCGAGCTCCGCGCCGCCGAACTTCAAGTCCTCGGGGTCTGCCTCGCCGCGGTTTATGCGGTTCATCAGTTCTCCTATGATGTAGTTCGCCACGGCTTTCGGGTTGTTGTAACGGGCTGTCGCCGCGTCAAAGAGATCGCATATTCTCTTGTTTCCGACGATGATGTCCGCGTCCGCCTTTTTTAGACCGTATTCGCCCACATAGCGCTCGACGCGCTGCTCCGGGAGCTCCGGAATAGAGTTTTTGATAGCCTCGAGCTCCTCCTCCGTGAAGATTATCGGGGGAATATCGGGATCGGGGAAATAGCGGTAATCGTGCGCGTCCTCCTTGGAGCGCATGGCGGTGGTCTCTCCGAGAGCCTCATTGAAGCGGCGCGTCTGCTGAATAACGCGCTCGCCGTTTTCGAGAAGCTCCTCCTGGCGCTCTATCTCGACCTCTATTGCCCTCGCTATCGCTTTGAGGGAGTTGAGGTTCTTGAGCTCCGTGCGCGTGCCGAGCTCGTTTGAGCCCTTCGGCGCTATGGAGATGTTCACGTCGCAGCGGATAGAGCCCTGCTCCATTTTGCAGTCGCATATCCCCGCGTATTGCAACAGCAGCTTTATTTTCTCGACAAACGCTATTACCTCGTCCGCCGAATGGAAATCCGGCTCTGTCACTATCTCGATAAGCGGAATTCCGCAGCGGTTATAGTCCGCGAGAGATATGCGGTTTACGTCGTCGTGAACGAGCTTGCCCGCGTCCTCCTCGAGATGTATGCGGTTTATGCGGATAACTTTATCCTCGCCGTTCGCGTTGATGTTCACCGTGCCGCTTAAACAAACGGGTCGCGGCATCTGGGATATCTGGTACGCCTTGGGGAGATCGGGGTAAAAATAGTTCTTTCTGTCCCATTTCGTGAACCGCGAGATGTCGCAGTTCATCACATAACCCGCTTTTATAATGTATTCCACGGCTTTTTGGTTCAATACGGGCAGAGTTCCGGGAAGTCCGCTGCACACGGGGCAGCAGCGGGAGTTCGGAGCTCCTCCGAATTCCGCCGAGCAGGTGCAGAACACCTTTGATTTAGTTAATAATTCCGCGTGTATCTCAAGACCCATCGTGGGAAAATACGCACTCATCTCAACACCTCCTTACAGCTCCGGAGAAAGCGGCACAAAGCCGCATTCCCACGCGTCCGCGACTTGCAGTACGGTCTGCTCGTCAAAGCGCCTGCCTATTATCGACATTCCTATCGGCAGCCCGTTGTCCGCGGTGTAGCCGCAGGTCGTCGAGATCGCGGGGAGCTTTGCGATATTCACCGTTACCGTGCATATATCCGCCTGATACATCTTGACGGGATCGTTGTCCTGTGCGCCGATCTTATAGGCGGGCGTAGGAGCCGTCGGCGTTAAGATAACGTCGGCGAGCTCGAAGATCTCATTGTATTCCTTGATTATTTCCTGCTTTAAAGCGAGAGCCTTCTTGTAATACGCGTCGTAATATCCGCTGGAAAGCGCGTAGTTTCCGAGCAATATGCGGCGCTTTACCTCCTCGCCGAACCCGCGGGAACGGCTGTCGCGGATAAGCTCCTCAAACGTTCTTCCCTCGCCGCGGAAGCCGTACTTAATTCCGTCGAAGCGCGAAAGATTGGAAGCCGCCTCCGCGCAGGCGATGAGATAATACGCCGGGATAGCGTACTTCAAACCCGGCATCGAGCACTCGACAAGCGTCGCACCGCGCTTTTCAAGCTCCTTAGCCGCATCGAGCACGCAGCTTTTTACGGTGTGATCAACCGCGTCCGAGAAGAACTCCTTCGGCAAAGCGATCTTCAAGCCGTTTATCGGCTGACCGATCTTTTCGGTGAAGTCTGGAGTGTCGACATTCGCGGAGGTCGCGTCGTGACGGTCGTGTCCGCAGATCGCGTTCAGCATTATCGCGCAGTCCCGCGCGTCATTGCATATCGGACCTATCTGGTCGAGCGAGGAAGCGAACGCGACAAGCCCGTAGCGCGAAACTCTGCCGTAGGTGGGCTTTATGCCCGTTACACCGCAGAACGCGCTCGGCTGTCTGATAGAACCGCCCGTGTCGCTTCCCAAAGCCGCGGGCGCGAGCGAAGCGGAAACCGCCGCCGCCGAGCCGCCGGAAGAACCGCCCGGAACTCTCTCGAGATCGAAGGGGTTCTTTGTCTTAGCGAACGCGGAGGTCTGGTTTGAGCCGCCCATGGCGAACTCGTCCATGGAGGTGCGCCCGAGAAGGACGTAACCCTGCGCGTTCAGCTTATCTATTACCGTCGCGTTATACGGCGGGATGAAGTTTTCGAGCATTTTGCTGGAGCAGGTGGTGCGCACGCCGTCAATGCAGATATTGTCCTTAACGGCGAGCGGAATACCGGTGAGCGGCGCGGCGTTTCCCGCGTCGATGAGCTTCTGGGCGTTTTCCGCGTCCTTCATCGCCTTTTCCCTTGTTACCGTGATGTATGAGAGAAGCTGCGGGTCTACAGCCTCAATTCTCTTAAAATATTCGCCGCAAAGCTCCGCCGCACTTATCTCCTTGCTGTCAAGGGCTTTGCGGAGCTCGCGTATCTTAGCTCTTTTTATATCCATAATTTTCCTCCCTTATTCCACTACCTTTGGAACGACATAGCAGCTGTCGGTGTTTTCTGCGTTGCTTAGAAGCTTTTCGGTGGGGAAGCTTTCCTCGGGGATATCCTCGCGGGTATCGGCGAAGCGTATCTCGTTGCCGTCCTTGGTATCGTCATAGGTGAGGTCGAAGGACTTTATTTCATCCATAAGATCGATAATGTCGCTCATCTCGCCCATTACCTTTTTCATTCCGTCCTCGTCGTAGTCGAGCTTTGAGAGCTCGCAGAGGTGTTCTATCGTTTTCAGTTCGATCGCCATATAATGTCCTCTCTTTCGGAAAAAATCCATACGTTATCATTATAGCCTATTTTTTCCGAATTTGCAAGGGCTTTTCGCAAAAAAGTTTAGGAAGCGGCTTGTGGCGAAAGGGGGAGCCTCTCGCGCTCTCCTAAATGTTGATTTGTGCCACGGCGTGGCAGGGGCGAGGGGGAACCTCTTCGGGAGAGGGGGGAAACAAAAATCCTACAAAAAACGGGTATCCCCCCTCTCCCTACGGTGTTCCCCCTCGCGCTCCCCTTCCCC
>CAYVSV010000081.1:0-3946 GCA_964454205.1 uncultured Ruminococcus sp. | reverse complement strand
ACTCGGAAAGCGGCTGCGGCTCCGCAAGGAAATTCAGCGTCATAGCGTCGCCCGCAATCTCGGCGAGTTCCTCGTCTGAGACGATTTTTTTGATAAGTTCAAAATTTTCCATTGTAATTCCTCCTAAAATAATTGTAATTGAATTAAAGCAGCCAATCCTGCTGCTCGATACCGACAAGTTTTTCCCCGCGGAAGCCTATGCAGATACCGCCTTCGTCACAATCGCAGTCGCCGATCAGGGCTACTTCGGGGTCATCTTCACCGCCGTCCTTGCGGATGTTCACGGCGATTTGGTTTATCGTGATTAAGTGCTGCGTTGTGTAGTCCTCAATTGGCTCCTCGCCGTTTTCCTCGCAGCGCTCGTTGCAGTATTCGGTGATTTGCTCGACAAAATCCTCGAGCTTGACGTTTTTCAGGAAATCGTTCAGCGCCGCGATCTCATTATCGGAAAGCGCAAAGCCGTCGGGCTTGTGATTGCCGTTTTCATCGTACTGATTGTCGCCCGTGCTGATGACCTCGACCTCGGTCACCTTGCCGAAAATATCAACGTAGATCTTGTCCTCGTTGCCCAGCGATTCCACGCTCTCCGCGGGCTTTATATTCACGAAGGAGTACTCCTTGTCTCTGTACGTAACAACGCAGTTTGTGCCCTTGAACGCCGAGAGGTAGAAGTAAAACACGCGTTTGGGGAGCTTAACTTCTCTGAGCGAGATACACCCCGCGAACGCCAGATCGTTGATTTGCTTCAGGGTGTCGGGCAGGTCGAGCTCCTCAAGCTTGCAGCAGCCTTGGAACGCGCTTGTGGTTATCGCCCTCAATCCGTCCTCGAACCGGACTTTTTCAAGCGACGTGCAGTTCTCGAACGTGCTGTAACATATTACGCCCAAGGCTTCGGGGAGATACACTTCCCGAAGCGAAGTGCAGTTCATAAACGCCTCTTCCCATATATCGTTAATACTGTGGGGAAGTCCGATTTTTTCGAGCGCGGTGCAGCCCTCAAACGCTCCCTTTTTTATTACCTCCAGACCTTTCGGAATGTCGACTTCCGTCAGCGACGTGCAGCCCTTGAAGCATCTGTTGGGGATTATTTTGAGCTCATCGGGGAGCCGCGCCCAGCGCATTGAGGTGCAGTCGCCGAACGCACCATCTCCGATTTCGGTCACGCTGTCGCGAATATTGATGTGGTCGAGCGACGAGCAGCCGCAGAACGTGCCTTCACTTATCATCGTAAGCTCGCTCGGGAGATTGACTTCTTTAAGCGACGCGCACTCAAAGAACGCACATTCGCCGATCTCGGTCAAGCTCCACGGAAATTTGATCTCCTTCAGCGCCGCGCAGCTATGAAAAGCGCAATCGGATATCTTCTTTATGCCCCACACAAGCTCGACGTTTTCAAGCGCCGAGCAGCCCTGAAACGCGAAGCGTCCTATCTCCGTTACGCTTTCGGGGAACTTCACGCTTGTAAGCTCCTTGTTATAATAAAACGCCTTCATGCAGATATGTGTTATGCCATCGGGGATCTCGATTTCGCCCTTGCACTTTCTTCCGTCGACAAGATACTTGCCGATTATCAGAAGCTGCCCTTCATTGCGCTTGTTTAAGAGCCACGGAGTTCCCCCGAAGGGCTCTTCACCAAGCTCCTCAACGCTATCGGGAACGTTCAGGCTTTCGAGCTTTTTGCACTCGTCGAACGCCCATTGACCTATCACCGTCACGGTGCTCGGGATCGTAACGCTTGTGAGCTTCCTGCACTCCCGAAACGCGCTGTCACCTATCTCCGTAACGCCCTCGGAAATTACCACGCTCGTGATCGCCCTGTTATCGTAGAACGCGTTGCTTGAAATCGCCCGAACGCCCTCGGGAATGACAACATCGCCCTTGCAGTTCTTGCCGTCAATAACAGTCCCGTTGATAATTACAAGCGGATCCTTCGTGCGGAGCTTCTTGAGAAACGCGGTGTTCTTGAAGGCTCTGCCGCCTATGATCGTCACACTTTCGGGAATGACGATGTTTTTCAGCTTCTTGCTGTCCTCAAACGCGCAGACGGCTATTTCCTCCACGCCATCGGGAATAACGACGCTTTCAAGGCTTGCGAGGTTCGCGAACGCGTTGAAGCCTAATTCTCTTACGGGCTTGCCGTTGATCTCCGCGGGGATCGTAACTTCCTTTTCTTCGCCGCGGTAACGCGTTATTACCACCGTGCCGTTTTCCGATTCCTCAAATTCAAAAGCGTCCGTATCGGCTGCTCCCACGGTTGAAGCGCCGCTGTCCTCTTCTTCGGGATCGTCGTCGTTCTCTGCCGCGGCAGCTTCTTCTTCGCCGCGGCTCTCGGACATATCCTCGATTCTGGTAAAATATTTGTCCTCGTCGTCGGGGTCTTCAACTGCGTAGAACCGCTTGCCTATTATTGTGCGGAGGTTTTGAATTTCCTCCAGCACGGGCGAGGCGAATTCCTGATAGCACGTTACCTCGCTCGCCTCGTTTTCGTCCTCGTAGAAGTCCGTTACGTATACGCTGAACTCTTCGAGCAGATCCTCAAACGGGGCTTGCGGAATGTCCGACGGCGAGCAGCCGCCCTCAAAATTATCGTCCTCAAGCTCGAACGTCAGCGAGGTGACATAAACCTCATCGGATCCGTACGGGTCCTTTGTGCGGTAAATTCCGTCCTCGACCTCGACAAATTTCTCCGCGTCGGCATACTTTGCCGCTTTGTAGTTCTGAAAGTTTTTCATTTCGCTTTCTCCTTTTTAAGTCGGTGATAATCACCGTTTGTAGTTTACGTCGCCCAATTCTATGGGATTCGGGTTTGCGAGAACCCAATGAATGTTTATCTCGCAGAGCCGCAGAACATCTTCGCCGTCGCTGTCGCCGTTGATGGATTTTATCAGCGCGAGTGCTTCCCGGTGCTCAACTTCGTCGGGGATAGTTCCCATTTCGTAGTATTTCTTGAGCGCGTTGAGCATTTTGCGGAATTCCGCGTCCCAATGCGCACCGCCTTGATTGAAAATCTCGTCGTTTATCTTGCCGCAGATGCGAACAGTCTCGCCCTGCACGGTTTTGCACTTGCCCTGCGGCGGCACAAGCTTCTCCCACAGCTCTGTGTGCTGTTCTCTCCAATCCGTTGCGGTAACCGTAATCGGGGATTTGCCGTCGTGAACTTTGGACTCAAACACGGGTCTTTCCATACCAAACAGTCCGCATAAACGGGTCATGGCTTTTTCAAAAGGTTCGAGATTGCCGTCTCTTGTGTAGATAGTGTCCTTGCGCTTTTCAAAATCCTTGCAGAGCTCGATTACTTTGTCTTTTGAACCGTCTTGAATTTCCGCGCCGGCTTTTATCAAAATCTCCAGACTTTCCACACCGAATTTTATATCGTTGAGCGCCCAATTATCCAGCACCAGCGTCACCGGACTTTTTCCGTCCTTTGTTTCGGCGTGAATGTCCGCGCCGTATTTTATCAAGGTTTTCAGAGCTCTCGGAAACCGGTTTTTCGCGGCATACTGCAAGGGCGTATAGAAATCCCTGTATTTCGCCTCAATGTCCGCTCCTGCCAGAATGATACCCTCAATGTTGGTCTCCCCGGCGCGTGCGTGATAGTGGATCGGCATTTCGTCAAGAGCGCCTTTCATGTTGATGTCAAAGCCCTGCTCCACAAACCATTTATAAATTTCCGTGCAGGGCGAACCCCAAAAAAGCGGGTTATTGGTGCTTTTTTTCGACTTCACAAGGTATTTCAGCATTGCGGGGTCTTGGAAAACAGCCTTGATTTCCTCAAAATCGCCCTTTTGCATGATCTTGTAAAAATTTCCCGGTAATTCGTACTTTGGTGCTTTTGGCATTTTCGTTTCCTCCTGTAATGCTTTACATTATTCCAGCGCGTTTCGCGGCAGTCCGTCAAACAGCTCCTCAATGTCGTCCGAGTCCAGCCCTCTGATAAGCGCCCAGC
>CAYVSV010000080.1:0-3979 GCA_964454205.1 uncultured Ruminococcus sp. | reverse complement strand
GAGTGATGTTGGCGAAGCGGAGCGGAGCTAACATCATTCGGCTAGCGAACGAAGTAAGCGGTGCGTATTTTGCTTTTTAAATAAGGAGATAAATTATGACCGAGCAAAATTTCACTATGCTGTGCGATTTCTACCAGCTTACAATGGGAAACGGATATTTCAAGACCAAGCACGCTAACAGAACGGCTTATTTTGACGTGTTCTTCAGACGCGTCCCCGAAAACGGCGGTTTCGCTATCTGCGCGGGTCTCGAGCAGGTGATGGAGTATATTGAGAACCTGCGCTTTACGGAAAAGGATATCGAGTACCTTCGCGGAAAGGGAATATTCTCGGAGGAGTTTTTGGAATATCTGCGCGGCTTCAAATTCGAGGGCGATATGTGGGCGATACCCGAAGGCACGCCCGTTTTCCCGAACGAGCCGCTTATCACCGTACGCGCCCCCGCGATACAGGCGCAGCTTATTGAGACAATGCTTTTGCTGCTCGTAAACCACCAATCGCTCATCGCAACAAAAGCTAACAGGATAGTCCGCGCGGCGCAGGGGCGAGCCATTTCGGAATTCGGCTCGCGCAGGGCGCAGGGAACGGCGGGCGCGATACTCGGCGCGAGAGCCGCGTACATCGGCGGCTGCACCGGAACTGCCTGCGTTATTTCGGACGAGCTGTACGGCGTTCCCGCAACGGGCACTATGGCGCATAGCTGGGTGCAGATGTTCGATTCTGAGCTTGAGGCGTTCGAGGAGTACTGCCGCGTTTATCCGCACGGAGCGGTTTTGCTGGTCGATACCTACAACGTGCTGAAAAGCGGAGTTCCGAACGCGATAAAGGCATTTGACAACGTTTTGAAGCCGCTCGGCGCGCGACCCGTGGGGATACGCCTCGATTCAGGCGACATCGCTTATCTTTCGATAGAGGCACGGAAAATGCTGGACGAGGCGGGCTACCCCGATTGCAAAATAGTCGCTTCCAACTCGCTCGACGAGCACATCATCGCCGATCTTATAAATCAGGGCGCAAAGATAGACAGCTTCGGCGTCGGCGAGCGGCTTATCACGGCAAGCGCCGAGCCCGTTTTCGGCGGGGTCTACAAGCTGTGCGCGACGGAGGAAAACGGAGTTATCACCCCAAAGATAAAAATATCCGAAAACGTTGTGAAGATAACCAATCCGCACTTCAAAAAGGTTTACAGAGTGTTCGATAAAACCGGCAAGGCGACAGCTGACCTGATTTGCGTTCACGATGAGCAGATAGATACGTCGCAGCCGCTGGAGCTGTTCGACCCAGATTTCACCTGGAAGCGCAAGCGGGTGACGGATTATACGATACGCGAGCTGCAAGTTCCGGTGTTCAAAAGCGGCAAGCGCGTTTACGATTCTCCGCCGATAGAGGAGATAAGAGCGTTCTGCGCCGAACAGCTCAAAACGCTGTGGAGCTCGCTTCTGCGCTTTGAAAATCCGCACAAATATCATATTGACCTTTCGCAAAAGCTGTGGGATATAAAGCAGAAACTATTGTCCGATAAGGGGGAATGACCTCTATGCTGAGGGAGAATATTGGGGCGCGTCTCAAAAAAATAAGCCCCGCGGCAGGGAGCGTGGACGGCGCGAAATGTGCCTTCGCGCCGGGCGGAGCGCTCGGGTTTATAGATACCTCAAGCGCTCGGGACGGCTCCCGCGGAATCGCTTTTTTCAGCGACAGAATGTTCGTCAACACGGAAGGAACGGCACGGGAGACGGCTTATAAAAGCATAAGAGGCATACAGATAATCAGCAGCTTTGAGGATTCCTTCGCGGACGAGCTGTCGATCGCTGGTGAAGGGTTTGAACTGCGCTTAAGCGACTATTCACTGGATAAATTCGAGCTGAAACGGCTTTTGGAAGAGCTCTGCAGGGAACGGGAGCAATTGGCGGAGAAACACGCGGAGCAGGCGGAAAAGTACGCCGAGATCATCGCGCAAAAGCTTGCGGAGGACGCGGCGGCGCATGTTGATACCGCGGAAAGCGTTCCCGAAAAAGAGCCCGAGCCCGATTGGCTTGACGAAGCCGTTCTTCCCACCGAAAGCGGACATCCGTTTATCGAGGAAACGCGCGTGGAAATACCCGAAACGCGCTCTTCCTTGCCCGAGGGCTACGCGCCCGCGCCGATCCCCGAGGAAAAGATAGACTGGATAAGCGGCGGAGCGCCGAGATCGGCGAGCGCCGAAATGTCGGCGCAGCCGCCCGAAAAGCCGCGGCCCAAGCCTCCCGAAATCATGAACGGCGTGGTAGACCGCGCGCCGATAATAGGCGCGGCGGGCTCATCGGATAACGGGAAAAAGGACGCTCCCGCCGCTCCGAAAAAAGAGGAAGCGCTCCCGAAAAAAGAGGAAGAGCCGCCTAAGCCCGAGCTCACCGAAAGCGAAATGCGCGAGCAGATAGAAAATATGCCGCGCGAGGAAATGCTGAGATTCCTGTCAGATACGTTAAGCGAGATAAACGCGCCGTTATCGGAACAGACAGAGCCGACAGAGCGAGAAGAACAGCAAATCGAGGAACGCGCGGGCGTTCCGCAGACAGTCCCCGCCGCTCCGGAGCAGGAAACGCCGGAGCTGGAAAGCGCTCCCGCGGCTTCCGAAGCTCCGCCGTCAAAATGGGAAAAGCTCACCGAGGAGCCTATTTGGGGCGACATCTACATAAAAGCAAGCAAAAATCTCCGCGAGCTTTGCGAAAGCGGAAAGCTCACGATGGAGCAGATGGAAGCGGAGCTCAAGGAGCACCTTCTTGGTGCGGCGGAAGCGTTCGAGCGGATAACCGACAATGAAAATAAGGTGCCGAAAATGATGTTCCCGAAGATCACCGAGCTTAAGGCGGCAGCGGAAAATTTCGATCAGTATTTCAATTACGGCGAGGATATCGCTATACGCGCGATGTTCTTTATGCTGTATCAGATGCTCACATACGCGGACAGGATAGCGGAAACTCCCGAAACGAAGGACAGGCTGAACGATTTCTTCAGACGTTTCGGTCCCGCGGGAATAACCCTGTCAATGCTGGATATGAGGGTGTGACGATCGACGTAAAGTTCTGTAACTCAACCGCCGGTTGAAAAAATCGCGGCGGCTGTTAAAACGGGTTATTGATTTCACGCGGCGGTTTATGCTATAATAAAGCCGAAAGGACGTGGTTTTTATGAACGCTGTCGGCAAAAATATACAGAAGCTGCGAAAACAAAACGGTCTTACACAGGAGGAGCTTGCGGGAATGATCGGCGTGACCTATCAGGCGGTCAGCAAGTGGGAGAACGGCACGACCGCTCCCGATATTTCGCTGCTGCCGGAGTTGGCGGCGGTATTCGGAACGAGCATTGACGCGCTGATGGGATATGCGGCGGAGAGAAAGACCTCGGTTTATTATGAGGAGCGCTATAAGGACACGGAGTACTATTGGGGCGTTAAGCCGTCGTTTATGTGCCTTGAAGTGCTGAGGATACTTCCGCCCGACAGACCGCTCAGTATATTAGATGTTGGCTGCGGCGAGGGCAAGGACGCGGTTTTCTTCGCAAAGAACGGCTACAAGGTCAGCGCGTTCGACATCACGGGTTCGGGTATTGAAAAGGCGAAACGGCTTGCGGAGCGGCACGGCGTGGATATTGATTTCTTCCGCGCGGATATTCTCGATTATCGTCTCGAAAGAGAGTTCGATGTAATATTCTGCTCGGGCGTGCTGCACTATCTGCCGGAGAAAATGCGCGGCGAGATTCTTGGTAATTGGAAACACCACACAACAACGGGCGGCGTGAACGCGCTGAACGTGTTTGTGAAAAAGCCGTTTATCCAAAATCCGCCTGACCAAGAGCCGGGGCATTTCCCGAACTGGCATTCGGGAGAGCTTTTAGTGCATTATCACGATTGGAGATTTGAGCGGTGCGAGGAGGTCATCTTCGACTGCAACAGCAGCGGCGTGCCTCATAAGCACTGTATGGATACTCTGATCGCCGTTAA
>CAYVSV010000079.1:0-4194 GCA_964454205.1 uncultured Ruminococcus sp. | reverse complement strand
TTTTGAGCTTCAACGATAAGGAAAAGAGCGAGATTGTGATTGAAAATCCTGTGGAAATCACGATCGATGAAAATCACACAGTGACCCGACCGGAAGTGGAGGGGTATTCGAACCTCGGCTGGATGGTTTTTTATAACGGTGAACAGGTATTGCACAGAAACGCCGAAAACGAGCTTAGCTACACCTATTTCTACACTGAACCCGGCGAGTATGAGATTTACCTCACCGCTTTTGTGCATGGGCAATATGTACCTATCAGCAACACGGTAAGCTACACTATTCGGTAACGATCAAACCCTTCTGTTTATCTATATGACAGAGGCACACCAAAAAGCGTCATTATTCTGTCATTAAACCTGCTGCAAGTTACGGAAAGTTAGTGCAAACTTAACCAAAGAAAGCGAATTATAAAAGGATTTTTGCAAGCAGCGATAAGATACATAATGGAAAACCTAAATCTCGTAGAGATAATTTTTCGCTTTTGCTATTTGAACACCCGCTCCTTTTGGAGCGGGTGTTTTTTGTTACGCCGCCGACTAGCCGTTTACTGCAATGGTAATTATTATCTCAACAATAAATGTAATGCACATTGTAATTATTGAGATAGTTATACATGCTCGTCCTGTATTCGGCTTATCCTTTTTCACAAGCAGACCGTAAGTAAGTCCCGCGAAGGCTACCAAAATGCACAGCGCGATAAGTCCGCCCGTTATAGCGTCCTCCTTTTCTTGCGGGAACTGCACCTTTTGGAACATATCGGTTGCTAATCCGCAACGATTACAGAATGTCGCTTCGCCGTCAATTTCATTTCCGCAATTTTTACAAAACACGGTTTGTTTTTGGAACACATTGGTTGCGGCTCCGCAATGATTACAAACCGTCGCTTGCTCATCAATTTCTTTTCCGCAGTTTCGGCAAAACGCGGTTTTCCTCACCTGTGGGATCATATTGGTCGCAACTCCGCAATTAACGCAAAACGCCGCTTGTTCATCGATTTCTTTTCCGCAATTTTTACAAAACATAATTTTCATCACCTCGCCTTCATGGATTTGAGCTAAAGTAAATATTTCGCATATTTATTTAACCCTATGTTTAAAATTATAACACAAACTAAACTTATTGTCAATATTTTTTTGATAAAATTTCTTGTAAAGAAAGTGGTGATGATTATGTTTGAGGATTTCGGCGAACGTTTAAGACGTTTGCGCACGGCACAGGGGCTTACGCAGGCGGAGTTGGGCGGTCGTATTGGGCGCACCGTAACCGCCATAAGCAAGTACGAATCGGGCGCTATGAAGCCCACGCTGGAGGTCGCCGTTGAGCTCGCTTTTCAGTTGAGGGTCTCGCTGGACGAGCTTTTTGGTTACGAAAACAAAACCGCCGTCTCCACTTTCGGGTTGACGGACGCGCAAAAGGACATAATATCGCGGCTTGTCGCTCTGTTCCGCGTGCAGAACAAGCCTCCTTCAAACCTCTTACCCGAACAATATGAGATTATAGGACGGATAATGGAGGATTTTATGAACATGAAATAGTCTCGACATCGAGACTTCAGACGTATGGGAATACAAATAAACAGACCGCCGACAGAGATGCCGGCGGTTTTTGTTTATTTAAGCAGCGGGAGATTTCCCGTAAGGCTGTTGATCTTACGCTTGTCTCCGCAGATCGCGAGACCTATATAATCGAGCTCGGAGGTGTAGGACATCTTGTCGATGTACTCCTCATAAGTCTTGCAGCTTTGCGCGAGTGCTGTAAAGTCTACGGCGGTAAGGTCTTTGAACTGCTCCTCGTATAGTCGAAGCCTGAGCTTGCATATCTCTTTGCGGTTAGCTTTCAGGATAGGTATTGGTATCTTTATCACGCCGACATGCGAATTTCCCGTGCCGTCAACAACACTCTCCCCGACAGCTTCGGGGAGCTTCCCGCCGAGCGTTACGCCTAAAACGGCGGAGGTGTTCGCTATTTCTCCGAGCGGAAGGCTTTCGTCAATTATCATCACGCATTTTTTGTTCATTTCTGTCCCTCTTTTTCAAAGATTTTTCCATAAGCGGCAGGCGATAATCCGAGAAAGGTGTGGAACACGTTTGAGAGGTGGCTCTGATCCGCGAATCCCGTCAAAGACGCAGTGTCCGCGGGGGACGCGCCTTTTTCAAGGAGCTCCTTGGCGCGGTTTATCCGCACGGACTGAAGATAACGGTACGGCGTTATTCCCTTGAATTTCGCGAAAGACCGCAGAAGCGTCGATTTGCTCATTCGCCCGACGCGGCAAAGCTCCGAGAGCCGCAGACGCTCGCCGTAATGCTCGTCAAGGAACGCGCACACGCGGTCAACGTCGGCGCTGTTCGGCGCGACGGTTTGCAGGAACGGCTGTCCGTAGTTCTCGAAAATATCCGACATCAACAGCAAAAGCGCTTCCTCTTTTTCAAACTCGCGGCAGTCCTCAAAAATCAGACCGTGGAGCTTTTCGATAAGCGCCGAAAGCTCCGCGCGCTTGACAACGTTCTCCGAGAAGCGCGGAAGAGCGCTCTCTCCGGTGATCTCCTCGGCGAGCTTTCGCATTACATTTTCGGAAACGTTCAGCGCGACATAGTCAAACGCGCCGCCGTCCGTCTGAACGCAGCCGTGGCTGTCCGCGGGATTTAACAGCAGCACGTCCCCGCCGACTATCGAAATAACGCGGCTGCCGCACTGCATTTCGCGTTCGCCGAGCAGCACAAGACCTATTACATAATAGTCGTGGAAGTGGTTCGGAAACGGCTGGGCAACGCCCTCAAAGCTCACCGCCTCGATCGACAAGTCTTCGTCAAAACAGACCGTCCGCACGTCTTTTCTCATTTTATCGCCCTTTGTTATTGTACCATATCGGGAACGGAAATGTCTTGCAAAATATCGTCAACTTTTCCGCCAACGGAGAACGTTTCCTTCAAAGTCCGCGGAAAGCCTGTCGTTATCGTACAGCCACGAGAGGTAAGACCGCACCGTGCTCCCGACAAGGACGTTTTGTTCAAATGTCATCGTGAGCCCGTACTCCTCAAAGAGCTTTTGGAGTATCGTTTCAAAAGAGCGCGGTTCGGCGCATATTCCGAGTATCTTTTCGGCGATCTCGTGCACCTTGGCTATGTTGAGGTCGGCGAGCTCGGTGATGTTTTCGGCGGCTTCCGCGTGTGAGGGCACGAACATTTTCGCGCTCATCGACTTCACCGTTTCAAGAGTTTTGAGATACTCTCCGACGTCGTAAATAAATGTTATTCCGTACTTCTCGAGCGTGAATTTGCTTGAAAGGCAGTCCGCGAGGAACACCACATCATCGGGCGTGCGGAAGCCGACCATATCGAAAAAGTGCCCCGGCAGCGGGATTGTTTCGATCTCTCGCGGATAATCGGGGTCTGAAAAATCGAGCGGAGAGCTTTCCTGCGCTGTGAGGAATTTGTGCCGAAGCTCCTTGAATGGAAAGCCTCCGTACAAAAACGACGGTTCGAGGATCGGGCGCTCGGTGAAGCACTTTTCGATGCCGCCCGCGAAGACCTTGCAGCCGGTGTTGGATTGAAGATAGGCGTTTCCGCCGATGTGGTCGGCGTTGGAGTGGGTGTTGAGTATCCCGAGAAGCGCCCATCCCTGTTCGTCAAGGACCTTGCGGATACGTCTGCCCGCGTCCTTGTCGTTGCCGCTGTCGATAAGGTATACCTTGTTTTCCGCGGCACGATAAACGCCCACTTTTGCGGGGCTTTGCATATAAAACGTGTTTTCTCCTACTTGGTGCAGTTCAAACATAATCGGTCTCCTTCGTTTTCTTTTATTATAGCACGAAATCACGCGAACGTCAACCGCAAAAAAGTTTCAAAAACCTCTTGACAAACGCGGGATATTATGGTATAATGCTTATGTTATGGGGGTATAGCTCAGTTGGGAGAGCGCTTGCTTCGCATGTAAGAGGTCAGGGGTTCGAATCCCCTTATCTCCACCAAAACCGAAACAGACCGCATTGTTATGCGGTCTGTTTTTTATGTCGATAGTCTTTTATGCGAAAAATCCTCCTCTCTTTTGAGAGCGGTATCCCCCGCGAGTACCGATCGCGGGGGAAAACTTTTGGTTGTGTAGTTTGGGACACTTCCATTTCTGCAACTATATTATATCATATCAAAACGTTTTTGTCAAGTGCTTTTGCGAAAAATCCCCCTCCCGCGAAACATT
>CAYVSV010000078.1:0-4521 GCA_964454205.1 uncultured Ruminococcus sp. | reverse complement strand
TCCGCCATTTCGTCTTGGGACAGATTGTTTTTCCTGCGTATTTCGAGTATTACGTCTTTTGTTTCCATTTTGTTTTCCTTTCTGGTTCGGGTATCCCGTATTACTCTTTTATTATACATCAAACGCCGGAAAAGGACAAGCAACCGTCTGTTGCGGGATCATCTCGAATATCGGAAACGTTGTGAAGATTGTTATTACAGATAAATAATAAATCCCGTTTTCTCGCCGCGCTTATATCCCGCGTTCTCGTAAAATTTGAGCGTGCTTTCCTCTTTGGAGCCCGTAAGCAGCGCGATATTGTAGCACCCCGCTTCGACGGCAATTTCCCTTGCGCGGTCAAGGCAGGCGGTCGCGAGTCCTTTTCCGAGGTAGTCCGCGTGAGTGACGACGTTTTCAACCCGCGCATAAGGGCGAACGCCGCGCGTTAAATTCGGCACGACAACCACCGTGCAGGAGGAAACGATTTTTCCGTCCTCCTCCGCGACGATTATGTGATAATTCTCGTCCGCGAGAATGTGTTCCCAGGTTTTTGCCGCCGTTTCGTAATCGGGAACGTCCGTTTCGTGCAGATGAAGATACAGCTCCATAAGCCCGTTGTAATCGCTGTTGTTAATCTCTCTGATCGTCATATTGCAACTCCTTTCTGTCAATCCCACCAGAAATACCATACCGAGGACTGCATAAGCCCACCCGCGAGCCTTCCGATCGTTTCAACGCCCTGAAATACTATATCGGAACACGCCGCGAATTGTTCCAGTGCCAGTCCCAAGGCCGTGTTCTTGTCTTTCACGGGCGGAGCGGAGAACTCGATAACATCGTGCGTCATGACCGCGGGTATCGCGCCGTAACGCTCGTACCAGTATTTTGCTATCCAAAGCATTTCTTCGGGCATAGGGCACTCGTTCCAGCCGCCGAACGGCAGCCACGCGAATACCTCCCACGGCTCGTTTGTGGGTATCTTCGCTAAGATACACTCCTCGCTTCTGCGCGGATTGCCGAAATCCAGAAAACCCGAAAAGCTCTTGGAAACGTCGCCGCTTTCGCACGCTATCTCGCCGACCGTTTCATTCCAGTCTGCACCCAATTCGTCTTTCCAATCGGAGAGCCGCTCGGCAAACCACTTCTGTATGTCGAAACGCTCGGAAGCGAGCAGTTTATCGCGGTTTGTTTTTAGCTGCTCCGCGGTCGCCGCAAACTCATCAATGGTCTCCAAAAGCGTGACGTCGCAAGCGATTATCATTGGAGTGCAGCCTTCCATCTCGCGCTTCGCAAACGCGTCGTCGTAAGCGTTTATGATCTTTTGCGGATCGCTGCCCTTGGGAAAATGCTCGCAGGGGCAATCCAGCATATCCATCATTTGCTGCGCGAATTCGCTGATACCTCCCGCATTTTCGTGAGCGTTGTTCTTCTTTGATTTTCCGAATCCAAACATTAAATTCTCCTCATCATTTTAATCCCACCAGAAATACCAGACAGACGATTTAGTGAGCGTATCGGCGAGTTTGCCGATCGTGCCGACGTTCTGAAGCACGTGGTCGGGGCAGAACGCGAAGTGTTCCCGCGCGAGCTCGAACGCAGTCTCCTTGTCTTTTACGGGACTTGTGATAAACTCCAGCTCGCTGCCCGTCATTACCGCGGGAACGGCTCCGTATTTTTCATACCAGTATTTTCCTATCCAAAGCATTTCCTCGGGACAAGGACAATTGTCCCACCCGCCGAACGGAAACCACGCGAATATCTCCCACGGGTCTGTAACCGGTATCTTCGCGAGAACGCATTCCCGGTTTTTTTTAATGCCGTAGTCGATAATGCCGGAAAAGCCCGTTCTCGGCATTCCGCCCGCGATCTCTCCGATAATGCTTTCGGGCTCGCAGCAAAAGTCACTGTCGTGCTCCGCAATCTTTTCCTTGAACCATTTTTCGGGATCGATCTTCGGCGCGGCAAAGACCCGCTTTTGAAAATCCTTGGAGCTTTCGTCGTCTTCAAAGAACATATGACTTTCGATCACGATGATAAGCGGAGTATAGCCGCCCGCAATTCGCTCGGCAAATGCCTTGGCGTACTTGTCCGCAACGGTATCGAGCTCCGTTCCGCGAGGAAAATACTCGCACGGACATCCGAGATACTTTATCACGCTTTCGGCGTGAACGCCGACTAGTATGGGTTCTTCATGTGTCATTTGTCCTCCGGCCGCATGGAATTGAACTCTATAAGCTCCTTAGCGGATATTTTTCGGTTTTTGTAGCGCGTTTTCCCGCGCGTTGACCCTCCGTAGTCGATAGCGTCGGCAGGGCAGACGTTCAGGCACGCCAGACAAAGATCGCATTTTTTCCCGAATTTTACGGAGCCGTTTTCAAGCGAAATATTTCCGTTCGGGCAGACTTTTTCGCACATCCCGCATTGCTTGCAGCCGTTTACGGTAAAGTTGGCGGCGCAGTCTCCGCGGTTAGGAGGGTAGACCTTTTGCACTAACTTATTAACTACCGTATACGGAATAATTTTATTGCTAACGTGTTTTTTGATGTCGGTGATAATCTCATTCAGCTTGCTGTCCGAACGAGACCAAAGACTGTCCGTGTCGTTCGTCTTGAACCCCGGAAGATAATTTTCCACCATTTTCACCTTTGCGCCGTAAGAAAGCTTTAAGCCTTGTTTTCTCAGCTTTTGATCAACCGCGCCGGTCACTCCGGAGGAAAAGCCTCCGTATGATGTTACGCAGAATATATAAGCTTTTTTGTCGGTTATGCGGATATTATCCAAAAACTCATCGACCGATTTTGGCAGTCCCCAGAAGTAGGTAGGGAACACAAAGCCTATCACATCGTCATCGCACTGCGCGAAGGAGCGCATATTGCGGACTTCGGAGCCTATCTCCGCGGCAATTTTTTTTGCCGCGTAAAGGCTGTTGCCGGTTCCCGAAAAACAGAATATCGTCGCCATAAGTTCTCCTTATATCGTCCGCACGGGAATGTCGTGCGCTTTCAGATGTTCCTTTACCTCGCCTACCGTCAGCTCCTTGAAGTGGAACAGGGAAGCCGCGAGTGCCGCCGATGAATTTGTCTTCTCAAAGACCTCGGAGAAATGCTCGATCCTTCCGCAGCCGCCGCTAGCTATTACGGGAATGGTGACGCGTTCGCATACGAAATTCAGCATTTCTATATCGAAGCCGCCGCGCACGCCGTCGGTGTCTATCGAGTTGAGGCAGATCTCGCCTGCGCCGCGTTCGGATATCTCCTTTACCCAATCGCCGAGGTCGAGATTCATATCAACGCGCCCGCCGTTTATGTAGACGGAAAATCCGCCCTTGCCGTTTCTCTTGGCGTCTATGCCGACAACCACGCATTGGCTGCCGAATATCTCCGCCGCGTCGCTGATGAGTTTGGGATTTTTCACCGCCTGCGAGTTCACCGAAACCTTGTCCGCGCCCGCGCGGAGCGTATCGCGGAAGTCTTCCACGGAGGAGATTCCGCCGCCCACGCAAAGCGGCACAAAAACGTTCTGAGCGGTACGCTTCACCACGTCGAGCATAACGCCGCGTCCTTCGTAGGAAGCTGTGATATCGTAGAATACGAGCTCGTCCGCGCCCTGCTTGTTGTATTCTATCGCGAGCTCAACGGGGTCGCCGATATCGCGCACGCCCTCAAAATTCACGCCTTTGACAACTTTTCCGTTGCGAACGTCAAGGCAGGGGATTATTCGTTTTGCTAACATAACAATTACCTCTCATTGCATTACTTATCTGAAATGAAACCGATAAATACGGTCACATGGGCTTCAGATTTTTGTTTAGTTTGTCAACTATCCAAGCTATCCGCTTTTCCCGTCCGGAATCCGTCTTTGCGTCAAGATACGCTCGGGTGTAGGTCTTCTTTACCGATAAGGACATGGCGCAGAAATTTGTGAAAGCGGGTTCATAATCTTTAAGAATAGAGGAAAGAATGGAGATTTGCTCCTCAGTGATCGCCGCGGGCTTCGGAGCAGTCCACTGACCGTTCTTTTTGGCTTCCTCTACTTTTTTTCTGCCGTGATCGGTCATAAGTCCGCGTTCTTCAAGGCTTTTGACCAATGCCTTGTTTTTCTCTGACCACTTGCTGTTCTCTCTGCGCATTGAAAAATACTTTTTATAGGTTTTATCGTCAATGCTTTGCATCTGCCCGTCGATCCAGCCAAAGCAAAGCGCTTCTTCAAGAGCCTCGGCTGCTTTTATCGTTTTCGGTCCGCCCGCTTTTCCGAATAAAAGCCATACTCCGTCCTCGGAATTACAATGCTCATGCAGCCATTTCCTGAATTCTTCTCTGTCGGCAAATTCCAATATATCGTTCATAATATGCGCTCCCTCAATAATGCATTTCTCCAATAATTATAGCAAAAAAACGGGAGTTTGTCAAGGTTATTATATAACGTATGTTTTTATGAAGCAAATGCGCTCAATTGAGTGGATCACCCGAGCGTTGAGCGGTTGTCAAGCCCGTAGGGCGCAGACAACCGCCAATGCGGTAAGTGCAAAAATCCCCTCGGCAA
>CAYVSV010000077.1:0-4607 GCA_964454205.1 uncultured Ruminococcus sp. | reverse complement strand
GGAACGGCAAAATTTTTTACACTTCTTTTACTTCTTTATCTCACATGAGCAAAAATTCACGGAGGCTATTATGGAACATAAGGACAGATCGCTTATTTTTTCACAGATACTCGTCAAGGTGTGCTACGCGATAGTATTGGCGTGCTGTATTTTCGCGCCCGCGATGGTTCGGTATTACAGCGAGAAAACCGTTCACCTGCCGAACTCCGATAACGTTACCGCGCCGCTTCTGATAACGCTTTACTGCTGCGTGCCGTTTGCGGTGTGCGTACTCGTCTGCCTCGATATCCTGCTGAAAAACATCGGGAACGGACAGCCGTTTATCTCGAAAAACATCGCGCTTTTGCGTGTCATCTCCTACTGCTGCTTCGGGGTGGCGCTGGCGTTTATCTACTTTGCCGTTCTGAGACCGTTCGCGTTCGCGATAGTTTTCGCGGCGGCGTTTTTCGGACTTATTCTGAGAGTTGTCAAAAACTGCTTCAAAAAAGCAGTTGAGATACGCGAAGAAAACGACGCGACGATCTGAGGTGACGAGATGATAATTGTAAATCTGGACGTAATGATGGCAAAGCGCAAGATCTCCTCGAACGAGCTCGCGGAGCTTATCGGCATTACCCCCGCAAACCTATCGATACTCAAAACGGGAAAGGCGAAGGCTGTACGTTTTTCCACGCTCAACAGGATATGCGAAACGCTGAAATGCCAGCCGGGAGACATTCTCGAATACAGACCCGACGAGGTGCAAGACGATGAAGATTATAGCTGCATATCGCTGCGTTTACGTCGTTTTATGCTCCGCGGCTATGTCCGTATTTTTTGTGACGACGCTCTTTTTAGCGGATATCATCTCATGGAATAACGATAAGGCGGCGTTGGCATACGGCATTTTTATGGTGATGCTGTACGGCGTGATGATCTCCGGAAATTTCGTGTATTATTTTATAAAATGGGTGATATCTTTGCCCTTATCATATCTTATCATAAATTATTTTTGGAAAACAAATTACGCTGTCCGCTCGCTCAATTGGATGTTTCCGGGCTACGGAAAAATGAGCGCCGGCGGAGGCTTTGCTCTCGGGGTGATGACGGTCGGGTTTGTGATAGCTTGCCTTATCTCTATGGGGATAGCGTTTTTTCTGTCTGCCGCCTCTTTGGGCGTTAAAGCGGAGAAGATCGCGGTTTTTGAAAAAATACAGCTTGGTCTCGGAGTTCTGTTGTCCGTTTTTATTATTGCGCTCACCGTAACTCTCGAGCGGAAATTCCCCTCGTATGAAAGTATTTTCGCGGGATAAAATTAAACGCAAACGGAGGTGTTTTCTTGAAAAAACGAAAGATATTTATTCCTCTTATCATTATCACGGCAGTCTTCGTGCTGATCGTATCGGCGGGAGCGTTCATGGCAAATTACAAGCCGCTTGTTTTTAAAGAAGAAATACCGTACTACGGCGAGAAGTTAGTCGTGGAGCTTCGGCTGAACTGGGACACGTATAATCTAAAAGTGTACAGAACAACGAGCTTCGGTATCTTTAAGGGTAAAAAAACCTTGCTTGAAAAAGAGGGCGTTGCAAACGACCGGCACGGAAATATACAAGTGAAAGACTTAAAGATCACGGGAGAAGGCAACACTTTGGAAATATTGATACCGTTAAACTACGGATATTATCGAACGATAAAATGCAGGATAACATAAATGAAAACCGCGCCGGGCATTTTACCCGGCGCGGAAAACCATTCACCGTAAAGCGTTCAGCCGCCGCGGCTCGCGATAAAAAACAATACGATTATCGCCGCGAGCGAAACGCCCATGATTATCCAGTTGCGCCTTATCGTGCGCTCCAGCTTTTTGTCCTTATCCTTGTTATCAAAACGCTTTGCCATAATGATACCTCCGAACGATCAAAATCACGCGAAATTGCTGTACGCGTCGGGGAGCTTGAAGGGCGTGTCGAACCAATGATCCTGCTGTATCAGGCTGTCGCTTATCAGAAAGTAATTGTAGCGCAGCCTGTTGCTGTGGTCGGGCATCACGGGGTCGTCCCAGGTAACGTCGACATTGTACCACTGCCCGCCGAGCTTCACCATATTCCACATGTGGTCTACTCCGCCTGCTCTTCCGATAGCGCAGACGCATTCGTATCCCAAGGACTGCGCGAAATACATAAACGCCTTGGAATACCCCTCGCATACAGCCGTTCCGTAGACCAGCGGTCCGTCCGCCTCCGTCTCGTAATAGGTATCGGCGTGGCGGTAGACTGTGTTGTTCACAAGCCAATCGTGGACGAATTTAAGCTGCTCATAGCCGTTGTTGAATTGGCGCGCCTGCGAGAGAACGCTCTGAGCCGTACTGTCGAAGCTCCCCTGCGGAACGCTGCTTCTGCCGTAATCTATCTCAAGATAAGTGAGCGTTCTTTGTCCGCCGCTTTCCGTGTAAGCGTAGGAATAACCGCTCCCGAGCCCCAGAAACTGCGGGTTGTCGTAATCGAACGCCCAGTAAGCGTCGTCTATGTCGTTTGTAGACACATTAAGATCGGAAAGCTCGCAGATAGCGCTGCCCTTTTCCGCACAGTCGAATATCCTTCTGTATACCTCCTGCTCTGTCGCGGAGAGGACGTTATAACCCCATTTTACCGCGTAGTTATCGAGAATGCTCGCGCCGGCGGTCGGAACGTGCGGTATGTTCTCTTCGGGAATGCTGTTTGATGAGCTTGTGCTGCTCGAGCTGCTTGATGAACTAGTTGTGCTCGAGCTGCTTGAAAAACTCGTTGTGCTTGAGCTGCTTGAAAAACTCGTTGTGCTTGAGCTGCTTGATGAGCTAGTTGTGCTCGAGCTGCTTGATGAGCTAGTTGTGCTTGAGCTGCTTGATGAGCTAGTTGTGCTTGAGCTGCTTGAAGAGCTCGTTGTGCTTGAACTGCTTGAAGAGCTTGTCGTGCCCGAACGGATTGAAGAACTCGTCGTGCCCGAACTGCTTGAAGAGCTTGACATATCCGCCGCGCCGGACGAAGATACACCCTGCGTTAAGGGCGCGGAAGCCGTCTGTGACGAGCCGCTGTCGATCTGAATCGGTTCACGATACGCGCACCCGCAAAGCATAGCCGCGCCGAGAACCGCCGAAATGAGACCTATCGATCTTTTTATCACTTGATACACTCCTTTAATATAATTACGGAGATGTGATTAGATAATATTTATAATTAAAGTTTTATGGTATTTGTTTTCCCCGCCGTTAAATCGGTATTTCCTCACCATCTTATATTATATCAGTTTTAGGCGGCAATGTCAAGTGAAATATAAAAAAAGCGCTCCCGGAATCGGGAGCGCTTATCGGTTAAATACTATGCATTATCTATAAAGAGAGCGTATCGAATTACTTTCTCTTCTTAACGGAAACTACAGCAACAGCCGCGCCCGCGAGAATGATAGGAGCCATCGCGAGAGCAACGCCGGTGTTCGGGTTGGTGTTGGTAGAACCGCCGTTAGAGGTCGTGGTGCTGTCACCGGAGGTTGCAGCGCTGTCTGCCTTGATCTCTACCTTAGAGATGATGTACGGGCTGAACTTGTCGTTGGTGATAGCAACAGTGCCCTTATCCTTGTCGTACTTGCACTTAGAGGTTATATCCTCAAGACCCTTGTCGGTAACATGATAGATGAAGAGCTTATCTGCGCCCTTAACAACAGAAGGAACGGGAACGGTTACGGTTACGTCCTTGCCGGGCTGTACAGTCTTGCCGTCCTTGGTGAAGCTGATGTCGAGAGTTACGGCATTGCCTGCCTCAACAGCCTTAACAGCCGCATCAACAGTCGCCTTTACCTCGGTGGAAGCGTCAGTGCCAACAGCGTCGTTGAGCTCCTTGGTGGTCTCGGTCTTGTCGTTGGTAACTTCGAGCTCGAGCTTGGTGCCCTCGAGAGCCTTATCTTCCTTATCGGTAGCAACGGTAACATCGCCGCCGAGATCGTCGGACTTAACGGTAACGGTCTCGCCTACCTTTACATCTGCAGTTACATCGCCCTTTACCTCTTCAACGGTAGCAGCCGCGCCGCTGGTGCTGTCGGAGGTGGTGGTGCTTGTGGTTGTAGAGCCGCTGGTGGTGGGAGTTACGGGATCAACGGGGGTTACAGCAGTAGTGCCGCCGCTGCTGCCGCTCGAAGTCGTGTCGGAAGTCGTGGGCTCAGAAGTTACGGGCTCTGCAGCATAAGCATAATTGATGGTGATTGTCTGCGTTGCGCCACCGTCAACCTTGAAGCCGATCGTCTTTGTATTGCCTGTAAAAGTAGCGGGAAGCCAAAGCATGATCTTGCCGGCTGCAACGTTGAACTCTTTGTGTTCAGATACATCAAAACTATATCCGCCGTCAAATACAAAATTATCCTTGGTGAAATCACCGGATGTAGTGATAGTCAGATATACGGGATCAAAACCTGCAGCTGTAGCCGCTGCTGTAACTTCGCTCTTGGGCTTTGCAAATGTTACATTGATGGTGCTGCCGCTAACCGTCGCGGAGTATGTACCGATAGCATCTGCTTTTGCATTAGCCTCTGTACCCATGTCGGGGCGGGTTCCCTTTTCTGCACCGGAAATTGTTACAGGAGCCGCAGCTTCAGCCGCATAC
>CAYVSV010000076.1:0-4810 GCA_964454205.1 uncultured Ruminococcus sp. | reverse complement strand
AGATCGTTGTCGAGAACAAGACAAAGGGCTTCTCGTTTGAGGTCAAGTGCGAGCTCTCCGAGCGCGGCAAGGGAATGATGCTCGCGGGCGGTCTGCTCAACTACACGAAAGCGAACGGTTGATCATGGGATTATTCGGCAATTTATTCGGAAAAAAGGGATATTCCTATATTTTGGAGATCGCCAAGCTGATGACCGATAATGAAACGGTTCTCGGCAATTTGAAAAGGGCTCTCGAAAGTCCCGACAAGTATTTCTCGGAAAACGAATGGCGCTACGCCGAGCGCGGAGTTGTCGTCGGCAAGACCGACAGGAAAACGCTCTATTGGCTGGCTCTTGTTGACGAGCTCGCCGAGGGCGGGTGCTTGTTCGAGGTGGACTATAAGTGCGAGCTTGATGAGTTCAAAGGGGCGCTGGAGCGGCTGAATGATTACAGCCTGATAGAGAGCGCGGTCGGTTCGGTAAAGCTCTCGGAGGACGAGAATATTGAAGCATGGGGCGAGGAGCTTAACAAGGCGCTCGGCGAAAAGGCGTTCGTATGCTATATCGATATTGACAGCGACAGCTATCCGCTTGTTATCGTGGACGGAGACGCGCTTGAAAAGGTTCAGAAGCTCGCGGAGAGCGGCGGGCAGAGGATAGAGGACTTTTGACGTTTCCGGAGGTTAAATATTTATGGGCTTATTCGGTAAAAAGAAAAAGCAGGACGCTTCGGGAGAGCGCAATGAGATAAACAACCACGATCTCAAAATCCGGCTTGCGGACACGGCGCTGGGACTTCTCGTGCAGGGCGAGGATTTCGGCGAGCTTGCGAATACGCAGTGCGAATTCGGGTATCTGTTTGATATAGACGATCACGGGCTTGAGGCTCTTTTCAAGATCACCACCGACAAGACCACGGCGTATTTCGCGGCGCAGGGCGACAAGCTCATGCGGCTCAACTTCAACGATGAGCTGTTCAGGACCACGACAGAGGGATTTCTTGAGATGCATGGAGGTAACGATGAACCTTGAATATCTTAATTCTCTCCCCGAGGAGAAGAACAAGTTCAAAGTACCGCTTGAAGCGGGAGAAAAGATAGTGTTTACGGCGAAGAACGTGATTTTCGGCACCGAAACACAGCGCTTGCTCGGTTTTGAGACAAAGGTTACTATGACGAACCGTCACATTTTCGCCGATAACGGCAAGGGCGTGTGGACTATCGACATTGCCGATGATATAGTGAGCTGCAGGGTGTTTGACGAGGGCAAGGGGCTGAACAAAAGTCACGGCGTGGCACTGGATATGAATAAGCAGGTGGTCTGCGGAGATCCGAGCGACCCTATCACGCTTACGGGCTACGTTTTCGGATTCAAGAAAAAGGTTGAGGCGCAGTTTATGGAGATCATGAACAGCGTGCTCGGCGGCTGACGGAAATATAATAAATACAACGCAAAAAGGAGAAGACTATGGCAAAAATTCAAATGACAACACCGCTCGTAGAAATGGACGGCGACGAAATGACCAGAATAATCTGGAAGATGATAAAGGATATTTTGATAAATCCTTACATAGACCTGAAAACGGATTATTACGATCTGGGGCTCGTTCACAGAAACGAGACGGACGATCAGGTTACTGTAGACAGCGCGAACGCCACCAAGAAGTACGGCGTAGCGGTAAAGTGCGCGACTATCACTCCGAACGCTCAGCGCGTGGAGGAGTACAAGCTCAAGGAGATGTGGAAGTCCCCGAACGGCACTATCAGAGCGATACTCGACGGTACGGTTTTTCGGAAACCCATTCTTGTCAATGGTATCATGCCGTATATTCCCACATGGACAAAGCCGATAACCATCGCGCGTCACGCTTACGGCGACATCTACAAGAACACGGAGCTTAAGGTGGAGCAGGGTTCTAAGGCGGAACTCGTCGTTACCGATAAGGACGGCAACGAGACCCGCGCCCTCATACAGGATTTCAAGAGCTCGGACGGTATCGTGCAGGGAGTTCACAATCTCGATAACTCGATAGCGAGCTTCGCGCGGGCGTGCTTCAATTACGCGCTCGACGCTAAGGAGACACTTTGGTTCGCTTCCAAGGACACGATCTCCAAGGTCTACGACCACCGCTTTAAGGATATCTTCGCGGATATATATGAAAACGAGTATAAGGCAAAGTTTGAGGCGGCGGGGATAGAGTATTTCTATACGCTGATCGACGACGTAGTGGCGCGCGTGATACGCTCCGAGGGCGGATTTATCTGGGCGTGCAAGAACTACGACGGCGACGTTATGTCGGATATGCTCGCGACGGCGTTCGGCTCTCTGGGACTTATGACGAGCGTTCTCGTATCGCCCGACGGCAAGTACGAGTACGAGGCGGCGCACGGCACGGTGACGCGGCATTATTACGCTCATCTTAAAGGCGAAAAGACCTCCACCAATCCGATAGCGACCATTTTCGCGTGGAGCGGAGCGCTGCGCAAGCGCGGCGAGCTTGACAATATCCCCGAGCTTTGCGATTACGCGGACAAGCTCGAAAAGGCTTCCGTTCAGACCATGGAGGACGGCGTTATGGACAAGAACCTCGCCGCGATGAGCAAGCTTGAAAATAAGCGCGTCGTTGATACGGAGACGTTCCTTGTTGAGATAAACAACAGATTAGAGAAGCTGATGGGTTAAATTCAACCGTCGGTCTGTATATAAACCCGCTGTTTTCCCCGCCGCAGGCGGGGAAAACAGCGTAAAATCAAGACGTATTTTGTTAAAATGGCTATTTAAACAGGCTGTTCTCTCCCCGCAAGGGGAGAGAAAATTATAATTATTTTGGGTACCGGATATGGAAAAAAACATTTCAAGATCTGTTATACGCAGACTTCCGCGTTACTATCGTTTTTTGGAGGAGCTTCTGAACGAGGGAGTTGAGAAGGTCTCTTCGGGGCAGCTCGCGAAAAGGATGCGTTCCACGGCTTCTCAGATACGGCAGGATCTGAATTGCTTCGGAGGCTTCGGTCAGCAGGGGTACGGCTACAACGTCGCGGAGCTCCGCGCGGAGATAGGCGCGATACTCCACCTGAACGGAGAGCGCGGCGTGATACTTATCGGCGCGGGAAATCTCGGAAGAGCGATAGCGGCGCATATCGATTTTACGCAGTACGGCTGCCGTCTTATCGGGATATTCGACAAAGACCCGGAGCTTGCCGGCTTTGAGATAGCGGGGCTTAAGATATGCGGTACGGGATCTCTCGCGGAGTTCTGCCGCGAGAACAAACCCGACATGGCGGTGCTTTGCATTCCGCGCGACGGCGCGGAGCAGACCGTAAAGCTGCTTATCGAAAACGGCGTGAACGCCTTCTGGAACTATTCGCATTACGATATAAGCGGTTCTTATCCGAACGCCGCGGTGGAAAACGTTCATCTTTCCGACAGCCTTATGACGCTTTCATACTCGATGTCAAACAAAGCTTTGAATACATAGGAGGTCATGATGAAAAACGGAGGAAAACGCGGGGTTATCGTATCTCTCACGGTCTTTGCGGCGGCGGGGCTGTTCTGCGCGATCTCCGCGGTGATAGGACTTCTTCAGCCGAAGCGAGCCGCCGATTTCTTTTCGGCGGACAAGGGCGAGCGGATATACGTTGAAACGGAGTATATCACGCCGTGCGTTTACGAGGTGAAGCACTCGGTGAGCTTCATTCCCGCGGGGCACGAGTATTATTACGCGTTTAAGAGCTCGGACGGCAGAGCGTATCTCGCGCGGCTTGGCGGGAGCTTCGGTGAGGGCTTGGACGGCGAGGGCTTCCGGCATACTTCGGGGCTGTGCCTTGCGGTCGCGGGAAAGGTGAAAAGGCTCGGGGATGCGGCGGAGCTCGGCGAGGTGATCTCGCGGTTCTCCGAGGATGGGATAGAGCTTGACGGAGAATTTTATCTCGATACGATCTATCAGACGAATTATCTGTTGAGAATCGCGGTCGGGATAGGTCTGCTGTTGTTTTCGAGTGCGTTTGCGGTCTTTCTCGCGAATAAGGGCGGCTTTAAGATCGGGCATAAAATTTACTGCAATGCCGTGACGATCGTCGGAATTGCTTCAATGCTCGGCGGAGCATATCTTTTAAATATGAAATAGAAAATCGGCGAAGGCGAACCGCCTTTGGCGTTACGTTTCATAGAAAATTGCGTGGTCGAACGTTTTCGCTCGACTGCGCAATATTTTTATATTGTAAGTTTCTTAAATACTCCGCCGATTTTTTGCGCTTTAAAACCGCATTGCTAAGCCAATGTTAAGTTTGGTTGACAAAGTTCAAGCGGAAATTGGTAGACATTTTGGGGGAAATGAGGTATAATGAAGTCATAAAACGACGGGGGTGAACCAATGGAATTTACCGAAAAAACAACCGGCACAGTGATCGAGGTCAAAAGGGTGTGGTGGATAAAGGTGAAGCTGAAAGCAGTCCGGACGCATTCGCTTGACGGAGTGGCGTTTCCGCACACTGCCGTAATAAAGTACACCGTGAACGGCAGAGAATATGTTACAAAGGTGTATATCCCGTGGAGGATAGTTCCGCCGCCAAAGGGCTCGGAGGTCACTGTGCTGTACAGCGAGGAGAGACCGAAGCTGTGCATGGTCGAGTTCGGTGCGCATTAAGTCGCGCCGAAAACGGAGCAACGCAAAAATATCTCATTAAAGCAACGCTAAAAACAGAGCAACTCAAAAACAGCGCATTAAAGCAACGCTAAAATCAAGACAACACAACGGGGTTCAGTGCAAATTTTCGCAAGCAAGCTCCGTTGCCGTAACGGAGCGAAGCGGAGTGGAGGCAATGGAGCTT
>CAYVSV010000075.1:0-5059 GCA_964454205.1 uncultured Ruminococcus sp. | reverse complement strand
CCGTTGCCGAAACGGAGCGAAGCGGAGTGGAGGCAACGGAGCTTAGCTAGCGCGGGAATTTGCCATTAAAATAAAATCGGACAGAGCAACATAACAAGCGAAAAGTTATGGCGCGTAAAAACAAAGAAAACACATCAAGCGAATAGTGCAAATTTTCGCAAGCAAGCTCCGTTGCCGAAACGGAGCGAAGCGGAGTGGAGGCAATGGAGCTTAGCTAGCGCGGACGAAGTCCGCGCGGTGCGAAAATTTGCTTTTTAGATAAGGAGAGTAAATATGGCTAAGACAGCAATAATAACGGGTTCCGCCCGCGGTATCGGGGCGGCTATCGCGCTGAGATTGGCGCGTGACGGGTTCGACATCGCGCTGAACGACGTCAGCGAGAAGAGCTTTGAGAACAATGATATTGTTGAAAGGATCACGGCTCTGGGAGTGCGGTGCGAAAAGTATATCGCGGACGTTTCAAGTCACGACGAGTGCGCCGAGCTCGCGAAAAAGGTGAAGGCGGACTTCGGCAGTATCGACGTTCTGGTGAATAACGCGGGGATAACGCGCGACGGTCTGCTGCTGCGAATGAGCGAGGAAAATTACGACGATGTTATAAGGATAAACCAGAAGTCCGTGTTTAATATGACAAAGCACGTCGGGGCTGTGATGTTAAGACAGAAGAGCGGTCGGATAGTTAATCTGGCATCGGTCGCGGGTCTCTACGGGAATCCGGGGCAGATGAACTATTCGGCGAGCAAGGGCGCGGTGATCTCCATGACAAAAACAGCCGCGAAGGAGCTCGGTTCGCGCGGGATAACGGTGAACGCCGTAGCGCCCGGGTTTATAAAGACCCCGATGACGGACAAGCTGACCGAGGAGCAGAGAAACGCGATGCTGGCTCAGATAGCGATGAACCGCTACGGAGAGCCCGAGGAGGTCGCGAGCGTGGTGGCGTTTTTGTGCGGCGACGACGCGAGCTACGTCACCGGGCAGGTGATCGAGATAAGCGGCGGATTGGCGATGTGACGTTCGGCGCGTCGGCGCTGAAAATTTCTTTATAAAGATGATCAAGGAGAAAAAATGGACGGGAGAAGAGTAGTAATAACGGGATTGGGCTGCGTTACCCCCTGCGGCAACTCTCCGGAGGAGCTGTGGGGAAATCTGCTTGCGGGACGCCATGGGTTCGAGCTGGGAAGCTGGTTTCCCGAGGATCCCGAGGTAAAGGGCATAATATCGAGGGTGAAGAATTTCGATCCGTTATCGGTGTTCGACAAGAAGGACGTGCGGAGGAATGACGTTATAGTGCAGTACGCGGTTTATTGCACGATGCAGGCGCTTAAAGACGCGGGCACGGACTTTAAGGACATCGACCCTTACAGAGTGGGCTGCGTTATCGGAAGCGGCATAGGCGGGATATATACGACGGACGAGGAAATGCGGACGTATAAGGAAAAGGGCAGCAAGCGCGTTTCCGTGTTTACGATAACGAAGATGATAGGAAATATGGCTGCGGGCGAGGTGGCGATAAGAACGGGCTTTAAAGGCTCGAACTTCTGCGTTACCACGGCTTGCGCGAGCGGCACGCAATCGATAGGCGAGGCGTTCAGATCGATAAAGCACGGGTATCTCGACGCGGCGGTCGCGGGAGGTACGGAGTGCGCGGATATCGGCTTCTGCTACGCGAGCTTTAATAATATGAAGGCGCTCACAAGGTCTCAGGACGTTGACAGAGCTTCCATTCCGTTTGACGCGGAACGCAGCGGGTTCGTGCTGGGCAGCGGCTGCGGTATCGTAATACTCGAGGAGTATGAGCACGCGAAGGCACGCGGGGCGAAGATATACGCGGAGCTGTGCGGCTACGGCTCAACGTGCGACGCGCATCACGAGACAAGCCCCGACCCCGAGGGCAAGGGCGGCGCGAAGGCAATGGAGCTAGCGATTCAAGAGGCGGGGATAGCTCCCGAGAAAGTGAACTATATCAACGCGCACGGAACCTCCACGCATATGAACGACGCGACGGAGACGATGGCGATAAAGTCGGCGTTCGGCGAGCACGCGAAGATGATAGCGGTAAACTCCACGAAGTCGATGACCGGGCATCTGCTCGGAGCCGCGGGCGGCGTTGAGGCGATCGTGACTGCGCTTTCCGTGAAGAACTCGAAGGTGCACATGACGCTTGGGTACAAGGTGCCCGACCCCGAATGCGACCTGGATTATGTGACCGAGGGCGCGCGCGATCTCAAGATCACCGCGGCGCTGTCGAATTCGCTCGGTTTCGGCGGACACAACGGGTGCATCTGCATGAAGCCTGTGGAGTGATGTCTCCGCGGAGTTAGAATTGACGTGCGGTCTTCAAATCACAAGCACATAACAAGCAGTGCATTAAAAGTGCGTTCAAATCAAGAAAACATTACGGCGGCAAGTAAATTTCAAAAAGTGTCAGCCGCAGCGAAGCGGAGGCTGACCGGTCTTGACTTTGAAGCGCAGGGCGAAGCCCGAGCATTCAAAGTCAAGATTTTGAAATTTAATTTAAAATAAGGAGTTAAAGATGACTGTTAAGGAAAACAAGGGCTCGCGCCCGATAGATGAGACCGTCGAGTGCGTCGAGGCGCTCGCGAAGATACTCAAGGAAAACGATCTCGAGCGGATAAAGGTAAGCACGGAGAATGTGGATATCGTTATCGAAGGAAAACGCTGTCCTCTCCCGCCTCCGTTCGGAGGAGTGCCCACTATCCCGGCTATGCCCGCAATGGCAACCGCTCCCGCGGCACAGCCCGCGCCGTCCTCCGGCGAGAAGCCGCGTGAGACCGCGGAGAGCGGGAATTTCATAACCAGTCCGATAATCGGCACGTTCTATTCCTCGCCGAGCCCCGAAAAGCCCTGCTTTGTTAAGGTGGGCGACACAATAAGCGAGGGCGACGTGGTCTGCATTATCGAGAGCATGAAGCTTATGAACGAGATAAACAGCGAGTTCTCGGGAAAGGTAGCTGAAATATTCGTAAACAACGGCGACAGCGTTGAGTACGGACAGAAGCTTATGAGGATAGAATGATGACGCTGAATTTGGAGCAGATAAAGGAAATAATCCCGCACCGCGATCCGTTTTTGCTGATCGACGAGGTGACGGAGCTGGAGCCGGGCGTTTCGGTAACGGCGTTAAAGCACTTGAAAGAGGAGGATTACTGGTTCAAGGGGCATTTCCCCGGGCAGCCCGTAACTCCCGGCGTGCTGATGATAGAGATGCTCGCGCAGGCGGGCGCGGTATGCGCGCTGTCTCTTCCCGAAAACAAGGGGAAGATAGCGTTTTTCGCGGGTATAGACAAGGCGAGATTCAGAGGGCAGGTGCTCCCCGGAGATACTCTGGAGCTGAACGTCGTGATGACGGAGAAGAAGGGTCCGATAGGCTTTGGAAAGGCTGTCGCGAAGGTAAACGGCAAGAAGGTTGTAACCGCGGAGATAAGCTTTGCGGTCTCCGACCCGAAGTGACTTAAGCGCTTAAAATCACATCAACGCCAATACGGCGCGTTTAAGGCGCGTAAAAACCGACAAGATCATTCAGGAGAAACATTGTTATGTTTAATAAGATACTTATCGCAAACCGCGGGGAGATAGCGATCCGCGTAATGAGAGCCTGCAGGGAGCTCGGAATAAAGACCGCGACGGTGTACTCCACGGCGGACAGGGCGGCGCTGCACGCTCAGATAGCCGACGAGGCGGTGTGCATAGGTCCCGCGGCTTCCAAGGACAGTTATCTTAATACGAAGGCGATAATAGCGGCGTGCGAGGTAACGGGCGCGGACGCTCTGCATCCGGGCTTCGGTTTTTTGTCGGAGAACGCTGATTTCGCGAGACTTTGCGAGAAGTGCGGCATAACGTTTATAGGTCCCACGCCCGAGACTATGGAGGGCATGGGCGACAAGGCGAACGCGCGCAAAACGATGATAGAGGCGGGCGTGCCGGTTATCCCCGGGTCTGACGGGATAGTTCCCGATATAGAAGCCGCGAAGAAAATATGCGCCGAGATAGGTTATCCCGTTATGGTGAAAGCTACCGCAGGAGGCGGCGGACGCGGCATACGCATGGTGGAGAACGAGCGGGAGCTCGAGGCAAGGTTCGCCGAAGCGCAGGCAGAGGCTGCGGCGTGCTTCGGAAACGGCGATCTGTATATCGAGAAGTTTCTCGTGAATCCTCGGCATATCGAGGTTCAGCTGCTCGCGGACAATTACGGCAACGTTGTGCATCTCGGCGAGCGCGACTGCTCCATGCAAAGGCGCAACCAGAAGGTGCTCGAGGAGAGCCCGAGCCCCATTATGACGGAGGAGCTCCGCGAGAAGATGGGCAGTGCGGCTGTCGCGGCGGCGAAGGCTTGCGGCTACCGCAACGCGGGGACTATCGAGTTCCTTGTTGACAAGGACAGAAACTTCTATTTTATGGAGATGAACACGCGCATACAGGTAGAGCACCCGGTAACGGAGTTCGTGACCGGCGTCGACCTTGTAAAGGCGCAGATACGAGCTGCGGGCGGCGAGCGCCTGTGGTTTACGCAGGACGACATAAAGGTGACCGGTCACGCGATAGAGTGCCGCATAAACGCGGAAGATCCGCGCTACGGTTTCCGTCCGTGTCCGGGGAAGATAAATTCGATACACGTTCCCGGCGGCTTCAACGTCCGCATAGACAGCGCCGCGTATGCCGGCTACGAGATACCTCCGTATTATGACAGCATGATAGCGAAGCTGATAGTAAAGGGCTCGGATCGCGCGGAGGCGATAGCCAAGATGCGCGTTGCGCTTGCGGAGCTTATCATAGACGGTGTTGAGACGAACATTGATTTCCATTTGCGGTTGCTTAAGAATGAGTTTTTTGAGCGCGGGGAGTTTGACAACGGCTTCCTTAACAGGACGGATATTATGAAGGACTGAGGAGCCTGCGGCATAGTTTAGCGGAATGTTGCTTTTTCTCGGTGAGGTAAAGGGTTTTCTCGCTTAAAAACGCTAATTATTGCCACGACGTGGCGGTGTGCGAGGGGGAACCCCTTCGGGAGAGGGGGGAGAGAAAAATCCGACAAAAAACG
>CAYVSV010000074.1:0-5121 GCA_964454205.1 uncultured Ruminococcus sp. | reverse complement strand
ATCGGATAGTGAGAGCCGTCGAACATTATGGAAGAGAAGCCCGCCGCGATACAAGCCTTAGCGCCCTCGTAAGAGCCGTGGTCGAGGTGAAGCGCTACGGGAACGGTGATCTTCATCTCCTCTAGCATACCGTTTACCATGCCGACAACGGTTCTGTAGCCCGTCATATACTTGCCCGCACCCTCGGATACGCCGAGAATAACGGGGCTCTTAAGCTCCTCTGCGGTCTGGAGAATAGACTTTGTCCATTCAAGATTGTTGATGTTGAACTGACCTACCGCGTACTTTCCGTCGCGAGCCTTATTCAGCATTTCTTTAGCGGATACCAACATATGATTTACTCCTTTTTGTTAAAATTGGGATACATGATCCATATATATTGTATCACACTTTCCACAAAATTGCAATAGATTTTGTAATTTTTTTCTTCAAAATCACTAAATTTAACGACATCTTTCTCCCGCCGAGGACAGGAGCGTTAAAATAAACCCGCGCTTTAGGTATTGTGATCGCTTACATGGAATTGCTTGAGATTGCCGATCTTCTTGCTGCGCTCGCGCATGATCTCGTCCACGGTCTCCACGGACAGTCCGCGCTCCGCCATTAGCACGGCGACGTGATAAAACAGATCGTTTATCTCGTTGGCGAGCTCGTCGTTGTCCTTGTTCTTGGCGGCGATGACCATTTCCGTGCACTCCTCGCCGCACTTTTTGAGTATCTTGTCAAGCCCCTTGTCGAACAGATAACAGGTATAGCTGCCCTCCTGCGGGTTCTCACGTCTGCCGACGATAACTTCATACATTTCCTTAAACGCTTCGCTCATAACAATCTCTCCTTTAACGAATTTTCAAAAAATTTCCGAAAGCCCATATTCATACTTGTTTCGACGCTTTCGGGCAGATCGTAGTAATATTTCCCGCTCGCAATGTCCACGGAAAGCCTGTCGAGCGGGAAACCCTCTTGGTGCAGCCTTTCATGCGGCTTGCCGACCAAAAAGAACGGCTCTGTCCAAAGACTCTCATCCATGCTTTGGAAAATTTCGTTCTCCGATAAAACAAGGCAAATCGCGTTTTTATACCGCGCGGTGAGCCTGCCTCCGTATTTCCGCGCGAGACCGCAGTAATACACTATCATCTCATTATCGGAAAGCCGCTTTCCAAAGACGTTCCGCACATGAACTCCGGGCTGTTCCTCCTCTGGAACATTATCGAAATACAGCCCGCTGTCCATTGAAAACACGGGAATACCGTAATGGCGATAATACGACAAAGCCTTTTCACGCGCGTTTTCAAGAGGATCGTTGCCGTTTTCGGATACGTCGGGAGGCGCTTTCTCCATATCCCGCAGTCCGATCATCTCAACATCGAGAGAGCTTAGTGCTTCCCGCATATTGTCCAGCTTTGCGGGATTTCCCGTACCGTAAAGCAAGGTTATTTTGTTCACGACATCGCGCTCCTCCGTATTCTGTACTCGGCAACCTCGTCAAGCTCCTTGCGCGGTCTCGCCGCGGGGGCTTCGGCGGCGTAACCCACCGCGACCGCTCCGACAAACTGCCCTTCCGTTTGCAGGAGTTCCGTAAGCTCCGTGTACGCAAAGCAAGTGTTGGCTATCCACAATGTTCCCAAACCCAAACGCTCAGCCGTCAACAGCATATTCTGCACTGCCGCTCCGATTGCCAGCGTGTCGCAAAGCTCCGTCACGCGGTCGTCGCTGTCTATCGGCACAAACGGCGGCTTGCCGTTCGCGTTTACAACGGCGATAAGCGTTGGCGCTTCCCTTATTATCCGCAGAGTGTTCCAAGCATCGGGAAGCCACTCGCGCGAGCGCGGCAAAAGCGGCTCGCCGTTTTCCTCGCGCATAAGACCGCGCTCCATATTCCGCTCGAATTCCGCTTTATACTCACCGCCGAGCACGATAAAACGCCAAGGCTGTCGGTTCTTCGCCGAGGGCGCTTGTATCGCGGCTTCAAGCATTTTCCCGATAAGCTCCGCCGGCACCTCGCGCCCCGAAAAACGTCTTATGCTTCGCCGCGTGAAAATAGGGTCGTTTTCTTCCACAAGCTCCCCCCCGGTCACTTTAAATACTTTCTGACGACGAATTTATCCTCCAGCTCCATATAATACTCAAAACCCTCGCTTTTGTATAACTCGTCAAAGCCCATGAACTGCATATATTTCACTGAAGCGTCCTTTTGGGGATATGCTTCGATATAATCGAATCCGTCTTTTTCCGCGTCCTCGCAGACTGCTCTCAGAAGTCTGCGCGCAACGCCCTGCCTTTGATACTCCTCGGCGACCATAAAGCAATATATTGCTTTGACCTTTTCTTCTGGCGAAGATACCGCCTTTTGCAGATCGGGAAAAACAAAAACAAGTCCCGCGCAATTCCGGCAATCCGATCTTGTGTTGGCGTTGCACCAGCCGATGATCTTCCCGTCCTTTAACGCCACATAGCCTTGGAGAATACCTTTTTTCACATAGTCTACCGCCATAGCGCGGCGTTCCTCGCGGTCGGGTTGTTTCAAAGCACGGTGATCCGCAGCGCACCAATTCACACAATAGCAAGTATTCTCAGGGTTATGGTCGTCATGCGGCGTTGTGTCAAAGAAGCTCACATACGCCTCTGCGTCCTCGGGCATAAGCATTCTCACTTCGATTTCCATAAACCCTCCGTCACTTTATTCTGTTAAAGAAACACGTTCTGTTTCCCGTGTGACACGCCGCGCCCGTCTGCTCCACCTTGATAAGCAGAGTATCGTCGTCGCAGTCCCCGTATATCTCGACTACCTTCTGAACGTGCCCCGAAGTCGCGCCCTTGTTCCAAAGCTCCTGACGCGAACGGCTCCAGAACCAAGTGTAGCCCGTTTCGAGCGTTTTCGCGAGGCTCTCCTCGTTCATATAAGCGAGCATAAGAACGTCGCCGTTGTTCACGTCCTGAACGATCGCGGGGATAAGCTCGCTCTTTTTGAAGTATTTTTTCAGATCCATAGATTTCTCCGATTCACTTTCGATTTTTTTGAGCAATTCCGGCTGAATATCGGGATACGTCCACTCGGAAAGCTCTCGCGGCGGCTCGTCAAGCAGAACAACGCGTTCTATCTCCGACGGCGGCAGGTCTCCAAGCTCGGTGATCTCCGCATAAAACAGCATTCCGAAGTCCGTGACCGAATACGGGCATATCTGCCGCAAAGAATATCGTAACGCCCCCGTTTCCTCGTAAAGCTCGCGGGCGGCTGTCTGCGCGATATTCTCGCCTTGCTCGCGATGACCGCCGGGTATTTCGAGCGTTAAACGCTCCCTGTGCTTAACAAAAACGTACTTTCCATTATATTTAGCGAGGATAACGGCATATTTCAGATCGCTGTCCTTAACGCTTTCATGGAATTTGACCGTCATAGTATATTTACCTTTCAATCGCCGCAGATCTCGCGCGAAAGTCTGTTCGCGCGCTCGTAAACCTCATTCGCGTCCACCGTCGTGAACTTTCCGTCCTCGTACAGTATCTTACCGTCGATAACGGTCATCTTTACGTTGCTCTTACTGCCCGCGTATACAAGGTTCTTGGCGATATTATGGAGAGGCTGCATATTAGGCTGTTTGAGGTCGATAACGACAAGATCGGCGCGCTTGCCCTCCGCCAGAACGTCACAGTCTTTAAGACCCATCGCGAGAGCTCCGCCCTTTGTCGCCATTTCAAGCACATCGAACGCGGGACAAGCCGCCGCGTCCTCCTCGCGGACCTTCTGAAGTCCCGCCACAAGGAACATTTCCTTGAACATATCCAGACAGTTGTTGGAAGCCGCGCCGTCCGTGCCGATAGCGAAGTTTTTCATACCCGCGCGGCGCATTTCGCAGATTGGAGCAACGCCGCTTGCGAGCTTCAGGTTGGACGCGGGGTTTGTCACCATCCACAGATCCTTATCGCGGAATATCTCCATATCGCGCTCGTCGAACCAAACGCAATGAAAGCCGCCGCCGCCGTACTCAAACATTCCCAGCTTGTCAAAGAGCTGCGTCGGCGTTATCCCGTAGCGCTCCTTGCAGCCCTCTACCTCCGCCTTGGTCTCGCTGTTGTGAGCGAAAAGCGGAGCTTTGTACTTCTGCGACAGCGCCGCCATACCCTCCAGAATTTCACGCTTTGTGGTGTATTCCGCATGAAATCCAAGCTGATACGAAATAAGCGGATCTATGGAGTTATATTTGTTGTACTCCTCCTCGATCCCCTCAACGGTACCGCCGAAATCGTTGATAGAGCCGCAAAGAACAGTCCTGTAACCCATATCGGTACACGCCTTCACGTAAGCGGGCAGTTTCATATACATATCGAAAGAGGACGTGATACCGCTCGTTAAGTACTCCATGTTTCCAAGCTGAGTAAACGCGTACACAGCCTCCTCGGTGAGCTTCGCCTCGTGCGGAAAGACCTGCTTGTACAGCCAGTCGTTGAGCGGAAGATCGTCCGCGAACGAGCGCAAAAACGTCATAGCGGTATGCGTGTGGGCGTTTTTGAAGCCCGGTATGATAAGATCGCCTTTGAGGTCGATCTCGCGGTCGAACCCGCTCTTGGGAGCGTTCTCCCCGACAAACGATATCTTGCCGTTATCCGTGTGCAGCTCTCCCTCTATGAGCTTGTCGTCCTGCATTGTGAGTATTTTCGCATTGTAAAATCGCAGTTTCATATATTTTCCTTTCCGTCATTATCTCCCAATTCTAAACTGCATGGGTTCGCGCTGTCAATAGCCTTTTTTTACTATCCGGAGTTTTCCGTATCAGTTAAAGTATACAAGCTCGCTCTCCGCCTTTTCCGTTTCAAGGATACTGTCCGCCAGTATAACGGGTCCCGTGCCCTTGTAGCACTGTTGCTTCTCGGCGATAACGTTTCCCGTTACCTCCACCCAATCGCCGTCCTTGAACTTCGCCTCGTCGGGAGATTTTACGAGAATACCCACGACTTGAATATCATCGGCGCAGCACGTCATGGCGCGGCGGGAGATAACGAAATAGCCCTTGGGGATATTCGACGCCCTAAACACCATTCCGCGCACATGAACGTTCTTGCCCTTGTATCGCGGCGCGTTGCTCATAATGTCGATATACCACAGCCCGAAGTCGTCGTGAACTA
>CAYVSV010000073.1:0-6283 GCA_964454205.1 uncultured Ruminococcus sp. | reverse complement strand
ATGACGCTTCTCACCATGATGAAGGGACTCCCTCTCGCCTACAACAAGGATATGCAGGAGGATAAGGAAGCGATCTTTGACGCTGTGGACAACATCAAGCTGTGCCTTGTGACGTTCATTCCGATGCTCGATACCATGAAAGTTCTCAAGGAGAATATGCGCAATGCGGCGGCAAAAGGATTTATCAACGCTACCGACTGCGCGGACTATCTCGTTAAAAAAGGAATGCCGTTCCGCACGGCGTACAAGATAACCGGCGGGCTCGTGGCGCTGTGCATTTCAAAGAACACCACGCTTGAGAAGCTTCCGCTTGAGGACTACAAGCAGCAGAGCGAGCTGTTCGATGAGGACGTTTATACGGCGATAAGTCTCGATACCTGCGTTAATGAGCGCAAGTCATACGGCGGACCTTCGCCGGAGAGCGTTCTGACACAGCTCGAACTTACTCAAAAGAAACTAGGTGAAATATATGGTTAAGGTTTATATTGACGGACAAGAGGGCACTACTGGCTTGAAGATACTCGAACGCTTCAAGGACAGAACGGACATCGAGCTGCTCCGGATCGATGAGGACAAGCGCAAGGACAATGACGAGCGTAAAAAGCTGATAAACTCGTCCGACTTTACTTTCCTCTGTCTGCCCGACGCGGCGGCTAAAGAGGCTGTCGCAATGGCTGATGAAAAGGTACGGATTATCGACGCATCCACGGCGCACAGAACGAACCCCGATTGGGCTTACGGATTTCCTGAGCTTGGAAAGGATTTCCGCGATAAGATAACGGGCAGCAACAGAGTTGCAGTTCCCGGGTGCTACGCAAGCGGATTTGCCTCTATGGTCTATCCGCTCGTGAAGCTCGGGATAATGCCCGCAGACTACCCCGTATCCGTTCACGCGGTATCGGGCTACAGCGGCGCGGGCAAGAAGGCTATCGCGGCTTACGAGAGCGCCGATCGTCCCGCGGATTACGATACCCCGCGGCAATACGCGCTCACGCAGCAGCACAAGCACATTCCTGAAATGCAGAAGATATGCGGCTTGGAATACGCTCCCGCGTTCAACCCGCTCGTGTGCGATTATTTCAGCGGAATGGTAGTCTCGCTGCCGATACACATGCGGCTTCTGACGAAAAAGTACACGTCGGACGATATACGCAAGGCTCTTTCGGAATACTACGCGGATTCGTTCTTCGTAAAGGTCAAGCCCGAGGGCGAGCCGCAGGACGGGTTTATAGGAGCGAACGAGCTCAGCGGCACGAATTTTATGGAAATATTCGTGAACGGCAATGACGAGAGACTGATAATCTGCTCACGATTGGACAACTTAGGAAAAGGAGCAAGCGGAGCGGCGGTACAGTGCCTTAACATTATGATGGGCATTGACGAGAAAACGGGGCTTCTTTAATGAAAAACGCGGAAATAAGAGAGAGGTTTTAAAATGGTCAAGTTTAAAGGTTATGAATTCGCAGAAGGCGGCGTTTGCGCCGCGGAAGGCTTCACTGCGGGCGGAGTTATCGCGGGGATAAAGGCGGGAAACACCACCAAGCGCGACCTCGCGATGATCTACTGCGCGGAGCGCTGCAAAACAGCGGCGCTTTTCACCACAAACAAGGTCAAGGGTGCTCCGATAATCGTTTCAAAGGAGCATCTTAAAGATGGATACGCGCAGGCGGTCATCGTAAACAGCGGCAACGCGAACACCTGCAACCCCGACGGCGTTGAGATCGCCGAAGAGATGTGTAAGCTCACCGCCGAGGCACTTGAGGTGAACGTAAACGACGTTATCATCGGCTCTACGGGCGTTATCGGGCAGAAGCTGGATATCGAGGTCATAAAGGACAAGATACCGGCGCTCGCGAAGTCTCTCTCAACAAAAAACAGCGGCGACGCGGTAGAGGCTATAATGACGACCGATACGCGCAAAAAAGAGGTCGCCGTGGAGTTTATGCTGGACGGCAGAAAATGCCATGTCGGCGGGATGTCCAAGGGAAGCGGCATGATAAACCCGAATATGGCGACGATGCTTGCATTCATCACAACAGATGTTGCGATCGCTCAGGAGCTTCTTCAGAAGGCGCTCCGCAAGGTAAACGCCCTTACCTACAATATGGTGAGCGTAGACGGCGACACCTCCACCAACGACACCATCTTCCTGATGTCCTCGGGTCTTGCGAGAAACGACGAGATAATCTGCGAGGACAAGAGATACGAGGTATTCGAGAACGCGCTGTACGCCGTTATGATGAATCTCGCGCGTGAGACGGCGCGCGACGGAGAGGGCGCGACAAAGCTCATAGAGTGCATAGTAAACAACGCTCCCGACGAGGCTGTCGCAAAGTCCGTAGCGAAATCCGTTATTTCGTCAAGCCTTGTGAAGGCGGCGCTGTTCGCGGCGGACGCGAATTGGGGACGTATCCTCTGCGCTATCGGCTATGCGGAGGGCGATTTTGAGATAGATAAGACATCGGTGGAGCTCGCGAGCGTAAAGGGTAAAATGACGGTATGCGTAGACGGCGCGGGAATAAGCTTTTCGGAAGAGACAGCAAAGGAGATACTCTCCGAGGAGGAGATAAAGATACTTGTCGATCTCCACAGCGGCAGCGGCAGCGCGGTTGCTTGGGGCTGCGATCTGACGTTTGATTACGTCAAGATCAACGCGGAATACAGAACTTGATTTGGCATAATGAGGTAACAAGATGTTTATTGATTATGATGTAAGAGCAAACGTGATGATAGAGGCACTGCCCTATCTTCAGAAGTACAACAACAAGGTAGTCGTGATAAAATACGGCGGCAACGCCATGACAAACGACGATTTAAAGCAGGCGGTAATGCGCGATATTGTAATGCTGACCACGGTCGGCATAAAAGTGGTGCTGGTACACGGCGGTGGTCCCGAGATCAACGATATGCTGAACAAAGTCGGCAAGAAGAGCCAGTTTATAAACGGTCTGCGCTACACCGACGAGGAAACGATAGACATCGTGCAGATGGTACTCGCGGGCAAGGTAAATAAAAACCTTGTCTCGATGCTGGCGAATCACGGCGGAAAAGCCATCGGTCTATGCGGTATCGACGGCAATTTGATCGAGGCGGAGCAGTTAAATCCCGATATGGGCTATGTTGGCGAGATAACCGCTGTCAACCCCGAGATAATCCAAAATGCTCTGGACTGCGGGTACATTCCCGTTATCTCGACCGTCGGCAGAGGAAAAGACGGCACGGTCTACAACATTAACGCCGATACGGCGGCGGCTCGTATTGCCGCGGAAATGAAGGCTCCGAGCCTTATCCTGCTTACCGATATAAAGGGGCTTCTCGAGGACAAGGACGACGAGAACACGCTCATACGCGTTGTGGGTGTTTCCGAAGTGCCGTACCTTAAAAAGCAGGGCGTTATCTCGGGAGGTATGATCCCGAAGATAGATTGCTGCGTTGAGGCAGTGCGCCGCGGAGTAACTCAGGCTAACATAATAGACGGGCGTATCCCGCACTCTATTCTTATAGAGCTCCTTACCGATCTCGGTGCGGGAACGATGATAGTTTCGTGAGGTGTAAAGATGGCTGCGAAAAAGAAAACAAATAACGGAACGATAGAACAGTTCAACAAATACGTTATGCACTCCTACGGCAGATACGATCTCGTTCTTGACAGGGGCGAAAAAGAGACCGCCACGGACGATTCGGGCAAGGAGTACATAGACTTCGGCTCGGGCATAGGCACGAACTCGCTCGGCTACTGCAACGACGATTGGGTGGAAGCGATATGCTCCCAGGCGAAGAAGATACAGCATACCTCTAATTACTACTACACCAAGGTTCAGGCGGATTTTGCCAAGGCGCTTTGCGAGGCGGCGGGATATTCCGCGGTATTCTTCGGAAATTCGGGGGCGGAGGCCAACGAATGCGCGATTAAGCTCGCGCGTAAGTACAGCTTCGATAAATATGGCAAGGGCCGCCACAACATCATAACGCTTGTGAACTCCTTCCACGGCAGAACTCTCTGCACTATTTCCGCAACTGGTCAGGAGGTATTTCACAATTACTTCTTCCCTTTTGTGGAGGGATTTATAAACGTTGAGGCGAACAACATCGACGATCTGCGCGAAAAGCTCGACGATACGGTATGCGCCGTGATGTTCGAGTATATCCAGGGCGAGGGCGGCGTTAAGAATCTCGACAAGAAGTTCGTGAACGAGATATTCAAGCTCTGCAAGGAAAAGGACGTTCTTACGATAGCCGACGAGGTTCAGACAGGTGTTGGCAGAACCGGAAAGCTCCTTTGCGGAGAGCATTATAAAAAAAAGGCGGACATCACAACGCTAGCGAAGGGTCTGGCGGGCGGAGTTCCTATCGGCGCATGTCTCGCGGGAAAAAAGTGCGCGGACGTTTTCACACCGGGAACGCACGCTTCCACGTTCGGCGGAAATCCGATATGCTGCGCCGGCGGTCTGGCGGTCATCAACAAGGTGACTTCCGAGGGATTTCTCGAAGAGGTAACTAAAAAGGGCGAATATATCCGCAAAAGACTTGATAATATCCCCGAGGTGAAATCGGTATCCGGAACCGGACTTATGGTCGGCATAGAGCTTAAGTCCATGAAAGCCGCGGATATCGTGAAAAAGGGACTTGAAAAGGGTCTGCTGCTGCTTACCGCAAAGGACAAATTACGTCTTCTGCCGCCTCTTACCATTTCCTTTGAGGAGCTTGAGCGCGGAATGGATATGTTGAGCGAGCTGCTGGGAAAGCGTGTTCTGGAAAGACCCTGCCCCAACTGCGGCACTATTCTGGTAGAAGCGCCGAAGAGAGCTCCGATAGACCCGGAGACCTCATACGATCCCTGCCCCAGTCCCGAATACACCGACGCTTGGAACAACGGCAGCCTTAACGTGCCGCGGGCATTCCACTGTCCCAAATGCAAGAAGATATTCATCGGATATGATGATCTGCAGATCTACAAGGAGAAAAATCACGATCCCGATTGATGAAAGGAGCAATGTTATGTCAGAACTTACCGCGATGATGAACATCGGAAAGGAAATGGCGGCAAAGCTCACGTCCGTCGGAATAGATACTCCCGAAAAGCTGATAGAGCTCGGTTCAAAGCGGGCGTTCGCAAAGATAAAGGAAGCATACCCAAACGTTTGTCTTGTGCATTTATATACACTTGAAGGCGCGATCTATAACATCGAATACAACAGGCTGTCCGAGGAAACAAAAAAGGAGCTCAAGTCGTACAGCGATCATCTGAAGGGAATAGATAATGGCTAAGGCGATAATGATATGCGGCAGGCTCTGCTGCGGAAAAAGCACCTACGCGGAGCGTCTGCGAAAGAAACTCGGCGCTGTACTGCTTTCGATAGACGAGATAATGCTCGGTCTTTTCGGGCAGCAAACGGGCGAAATGCATGACGAATATGTTTCCAGAACCGAAAAATATCTGCTGAGCAAATCGGTTGAGCTTATCGAAAGCGGGATAAACGTTGTTCTCGATTGGGGCGCTTGGTCAAAAGCCAAACGCGCTGAAATAAGGGATTTCTACAATTCCCGTGGTATCGGATACGAGCTGCATTATCTCAAAGTCTCCGATGAAATTTGGAAGGAACGCATCGCAAAGCGCAATAATGCGGTTTCCGAAGGAAACGCGGACGCGTATTACATCGATGAAAACCTTGCGGCAAAGTTTGGAGCGGTATTCGAGCCGCCGACGGACGAGGAAATCGATAAGGAAATGGTATACTGAGGGGTGTATTGTAGTGAATAAGTGGTACGACGAAGAATACGGGTTCATCGTCGAAGTGGTCGCGGTCTCTCACGACGGAAAAACCGAGGGGCACTGCCGCAACGGCGACGAGGTCGGCGACGTTTACCGCTGTACCTATGACTGTCCCGTAAACCAAAACGGGCACGGCTTCTGCGGAAAAGCGATGCTTTACCTTTATCCGCTGCTTGAAGCGGTGCGCTCCGGCGGCGATCTTAGACGGCTAGGCGGGTGGTCGCCGCTTGGGAACGTTATAGATAGTCCGCTTTGCAAAGAGTTTGTCTGTCCCGACGGCGTAGTTACTTACAGACTGACGGCAAAAAAGCTCGGCGGCGAGAATTTCCATACTGGCGGCTATTACAAGGATTAAAGAGGAAAAAATACTATGAATATCAGGAAAATGACGATAGCCGATTACGACAAGGTGTACGCGCTCTGGCTGTCCTGTAAGGGCATGGGGCTCAATAACCTTGACGATTCGCGCGAGGGCATAGATCGCTTTCTGAAGCGCAATCCCGATACCTG
>CAYVSV010000072.1:0-6365 GCA_964454205.1 uncultured Ruminococcus sp. | reverse complement strand
TGTTTTACGCCAACGGCTTCGGTCTGCGCCTTCGGCTTGACATCAGCTCGTTGTCAGCATTGTTTTTGCGGTATTTCACTCGGCTAAGCCGAGTGAAATACCGCAAAAACAACGCAGTGTTGACTTCACCGTCGATATGTTGTTTTTTCAAAAATCTTTTTGGTAACGATGTCACACCCGTAAATGCAAAATGCCTCTCGCAAAGCGAGAGGCATTTTGCATTTACCGCAGTGGCTCCGTGAGCACCGCTTCGCGGCACTCACGGAGCTCATTGCCAGGCTCGATTTTGAGTGTTGACGCTTGCGTCAACCCGCGCAAAACCGTGAAAAACGCTCGGTGTTGCTCCCCCAAGGATAGGTGGCACTTCGTAATGTGAGGTTGTTACACCGCCGATAGGAGTTTTTAGTTGGAGCGTTAAAAAAACGGCGCGAAGCTTTTGCCTTGCGCCGTTATTAGTGTTCAACTTTCCGATTTTTCCGTGCTGCCGAGCTTTTCCAACAGAACGGATACCAGCACTCCTACAAGCATAAACGCAAATCCGTAGCCCGTCTGCAAATTGAACCCGAAGCCTTCCGGCAGAACGGCGTATACCGAGCCTATCACCATTCCCATTATCGCCGAATACACCATCAGCTTGTTCTTCTTTATAAGAATTGAGATAAGCTTCGCCCCGAAAATTATCCCTATCACCGCCCCTATCGCGAACGGTATTATCACATAGAAATTCAAATCGTTTATAGCGCCGATTATCGTTTCGTAGACACCCAGCAGCATCATCATAAATGAGCCCGAAATACCCGGGATTATCATTGTGACCGCCGCTAAAGCCGCGCTGCCGAGCATTTTCAGCGAGAACAACGCGTCAAAGCCCGTAACGTTATCCGCCGCCATCGCGAAAATATCCAGCCTTTCAAGCACCGTAAACCCGATGACCACCGCCATCGCGATAAGAAAAGGCACCATGCACAACGGCTTCGCCTTCTTCTCTTCCGTCCCGAGCCTGATTATAAGCGGGATACCGCCCCAGATAAGCCCGATAAAGAACATACTCGTCGGCACGGCGTATGTCTCAAACAGCGAGCCTATCACCTTCGCCGAAAGGAGTACCCCCGCGCCCGCGCCCAGCGCGAACGTCGCCAGAAACGCGAAATTCCGGAATATCTTCTTTATCCCCGAAATGGCCTCTGTAAGCCTGTCGAACAGTCCGAACACTACCAGCATAGTGCCGCCGCTCACGCCCGGAATGACGTTAGCCACCCCGAAAACCATTCCGCAGATGAAATATTTCAGATACTCGACAGCCTTTTTCATACGTTTCTCTCCAACTATTTCTCAAAATCCGCGCTTGTCTTGAAAAACCTCTTCACGAAATAATATACCGCCGCGGGCAAAAGCCCCGTAGCCAGACTTATCAGCAGAGCGAGCGGGTCTATCGCCGAGAAACCCGCCGCCTTGTTGAACGGAGGTATATAGATCATCATAAACGGCGACAGCAGCAATACTCCCGCGATGATCTTCTGCAAAATCGGAGCGCTCCAGAATGTTCCAAGGGGCTCGGTGTCCGAAAAACGCAGCAGCATAAACGCCACAGTGCATATCATAAACGACACGAACGAGCAGCTTCTCGCGAAGCCTATCCCCACCTTATACATGAACAGATACGAAGCGACAGCCGCCGCGCCCGCGAATACCCCGAAAAGCGCCGCTTTGCCGATATACGGAAAGTTTATCTTTCTCGCCGATACGAAGCCCGAGGGCGGCATTATCGACTTGATATCCGCCTTGCAGCGGATATACTCCGCCGCCGCAGCGGGCAGCAGTATCATAGTGAACACCGCTATTATCGCCGGGGTGAGCATAAGCTCCGCGCCGCAGAACATATTCACGGCGGTTATCAGCATCATGCCGATATACCCCGAGATTATAACGGAAGCGGCGCGCTTTATATTGCAGTGGAGCTGCCGCGCTCTCGCTATCATTTCCGCTATGGTAAGGAAATTGTCGTCATTCATAACTATATCGGCGGTCTCGTAGGTGCTGCCCGAAGCGTGCTGCGCTATGGTGATGCCCACGTCCGCCGCCTCAAACGCCTCGGTATCGCCCATTCTTGTACCGGTCATCGCAACGACCTCTCCCGCTTCCTTCAGCTTGTTGATGATATAGACCTTCTGTTCGGGAGTTACCTTCGCATAAATATCCGCGGAGGGATCGAACTCCGCGCCGGTATTCATATCGTGCTCTATCTGAGCGCCCGTCACCACGTTTTTCGCGGACAGCCCTATCATGCCGCCGGTGGAAGCCGCCGCGCTCGGGTTATCCTCCGTGAGCATAATGATGCGCACGCCGGCTCTGCGGCAGGTCTTAACGGCGGAGGACACGGAATCGCGAAGCGGTGCGGAATACGCTATAAGCCCCACGAACGTATAAGAGAAGCCCGCGGTTGCCTCCGTCTTATACTGCGCCGCGTCCACGCAGGCGATAGCCATAACGCTGCAGCCGCCGGCGTAATAGCTTTCGTATTTCTTCTTGACCTCAAAAAGCTCGTCGTTGTCGATCCGGCACATCGGGAGTATCTGCTCGGGAGTGCCCTTCACACAGCAGATGTTCTCCCCGCCGACTATCCAGATAGCGCCGCTCACCAAGCCGCCCATATCCGGTATCCTCTCAACGAAAACGTTGTCTTTGTATACGTCGGCTATGTTCTCGTCATAGAATGTCGCCTTCACCATAAGAGCCCGTTCCGCGGGATCGGAGGTGTTCTTGTCGAACGCCAGCGCCGCGACCTTGTACAAAAGCTCCTCGCTTTTAGCGTAAATGCCGCGCACCTCGAGGGAGTTTTTGGAGATAGCCCCCTCCTTCTCAACGCAGAGCACAGAAAGAGAGTTCAGCTTTTCTATGTCCGCAAAGGACTTCATCATAGCGCCCTTTTTGATGATACCCATAGCGCCCACGGTATAATAAAGCCGTATCACCGAGGATATTCCGGAGGGGATAAAGCAAAGCCCCGCGGTGATGCCGCACAGCGCCGACGGGATAACGTCCGCTCCGTTCACGGTGTTTACGATAGTGATGATAAGCGTCAGCAGAACGCCAACCGCGCTGCAAACGGGAACATTCGCGCGGACAACCTTTTCAAGCTGAGTATAATACGGATGACGCTCCTTTACCTCGCCGAGCGTGCGGTACAGCTTGGTATCTACGCCTGTAGCGCTCACCTTGCATACCGCGATACCGCTCAAAACGGTAGTGCCGCTGTATACGAACGTGGGCTTGATATCGCTCTTCGAGATAGCCCCCGCGTATTTTGCCGCGGGCTTTATGCTGCCCGTAAAAACGCTCTCATCGACCGTCAGGTCACGCGCCTCGAGTATGAAAGCGTCAGCGGGGACGCGCTCGCCCTCCTGCACCACTATCAGATCGTCCGGCACGATAAATTCCTTCTCGATAAGCTCAAGTTTTCCGCTCCGTATGACGCGGAATTTCATAGCTGTGGAGGCCTCTATCTCATCGAGCCGTTCATCGGACTTCTTTCGGAAATACAGCTCCGCGAATATGTACAGCGCTTCGACCAGCAGAGTAACTATTCCCGCTCCTATTCCCGAAGCGAAAAAGCAGAGCACGCCCGCTATAAACATCAGCAGAACGGAAGGCGACAGCAAAACGTCGGCATAGGACGATCCGAAAAGCGCGTTAGGCGCTTTTGTATATGTATTCAATCCGTACATCGAGAGCATATTTTCGATCTTCTTGGGATCGAGCCCCGTGTAGTCTTGCTCAAAATCAAAAAAGTATGCCATATAATTTCTTCTTTCCTATAATATGAGAGTACACTCTTTTATATTATCTCATATTTTTGTCAAAAAATCAAGTACTTTTGCATAATTCGTTAAAATACTCAAAATTATTCCAATAATCGTCAAATAATAATACGTTTTCCCTGTCGAAGCAAGGAAAACGTGAATTTTTACAGCCCGTTCCACAGATATTTTTCCAGATCGACCGTATTATCTCCGCGCACCTCTATTCCCTCGGCGCGGAGGAGCTTTGCCTGAGCGTCCGTGCCGCCGAACGCAAACGCGGGCGCGAGCCCGCCGAAACGGTTCACCACGCGAAAGCATGGTATCCCGTCGGGATCTGGATTGGCGTGAAGCGCGTACCCCACCGCGCGTGACCACTTCGCGTTTCCCGCAAGCCTCGCTATCTGCCCGTAGGTCGCTACCCTGCCGCGCGGTATTTTCCGAACAATCTCGTATATCTTCTCAAAAGTTGTCATACTTCCCTCTTTTCGTCAGAGTACAAAATGCGCCGAAAATCGCTGTCGCGCGTGTCCATATCGCCGAGGTACATACGCTCGTGCTCCGGGACTGCCTCATACGCCTCGCGGAGTTTGCTTTTGTAAAACTCAGTGGGCTCGACGAGATACGCGTGATAGGCGTTTATGCAAGCGTCGTGAGCGTCTGGCTTGCCCTGAACGCGCAGGCTCTTGTTTTTCAGTTCGGCGAGCTTATTCTTCACCGAAACGGCGCCTTCTGCCTCCGCTTCCGCCGTTCCGAGGTCTCCGAGCGTTATTGTCTCGCCGTTTTTCGGTTTTGCAGCGAGAGTCTTCTCCTTAAACATTCTCTCGATGTCCTCAAAAGTGAAATAACCCTCCAAACCGTCTATCGAAAAAGTCTCGTCCTTGTAGCAATACAGCTCCGTCAAAATCAGTCTGCCGTCGTTCCGCAGGAAGATATGCGCGTTATCGCCTTTCAGCAACTCATAACCGAAGCTCGCACCAAGTTTACATGGGGTCGGACTTGCCGAAAACCCGACATGGTGTTCCTTCCACTTTGCCAGCTCACGCGGTGTAGTCTTGTAAATATTCTCCATTTCGGGATTCATTGAGCGTACAGTTTCAACGATATGCTCATAGTAGCTTTGCGCGTCGTAATTCCACTCCGCCGAAACGATTTTTAGCGAACAAAGCCCGTGTATGCTAAGCTCCTTGCTCTCCGGGACGCTGAACATCAGCTTTTTCGAAGCAATCTTCTTGGGAACGTCGTCCAGATCTACCTTTTCCCAGATGCTTACCGTTCCGTCCTCGTAGACCGCCATATCCTGCCAGAAATAGTTTCCGTTTCTGATAACGGCGGGTATCGTTACACCCTCTATTATTTGTTGTCTGTAAACCTTCCCCATATATCCTCACTTTTTTATCCAGCCCAATTCCATGTAAACAGCCTCATACTCGCGCATCAGCCTCTCCCCGAATATCCAGACCTCCCTTTTCCACGGGTGTCCGAGAAAACCAAGCGAAAAATCCTCCGCGATAAAGAAATGGTAGTCCCCGTCCGGATAAAACGAAGGAAAATAAACGTTGTAACCCCCATGCATGTACCTCGCGTCCTCCTGAAAGAAGTCCTTCTGATCGTCGGGGTCTCGGGGATCGTAAAGCAGCGAGCTGTGGTTCCAGTCCAGCGCGTAGACCCTCCCGCCCTCGGGAGTAAGTCTTGTGAATATTTCCTTGGAAATTTCCTCCATTTTATCAATCTGTTCTATCGTCATGTCCTCAATGGAGTAAACGCAATGCGGCTTTTCTATCTCAAACGCAACACTCTCGCGCACACCGGGCTTAAAGTGAAGTTCCTTGTTGACCCTGTCCCAAACCTCGTTGGCTTTAACATCGTCCAAAAGCATTTTAACCTCCATACAGAAAGCGGCGCAAAAGCGCCGCCTGATATTATCAGCCTGTTTTCTTAACGGGCTTTTTGATCGATCTTACCGCCCTTGTCCTTGATTTGTCGCAGATAATAAGCGGCTTGCCCGTGCCGTTCACGCAGTCTGTCGTTATCGTGATCTTCGCGATAGTCGGGTCGCTCGGAGCAGTGAACATCACCTCGCGGAGAGTGTCCTCGACTATCGAACGCAGTCCGCGCGCGCCGGTTTTGGTTTCGATAGCCTTGCGGGCTATCTCGCGGAGCGCCTCCTTGTCGAACTCAAGCTCAATGCCGTCCGCCTTGAACAGCACCTTATACTGCTTGATAAGCGCGTTTTTCGGCTCGTCAAGGATACGCACGAGCGCGTCCTCGTCGAGAGCGTCAAGCGGCGTGACTATCGGCAAGCGTCCGATAAGCTCGGGGATTATACCGAATTTCACCAGATCCTGCGAAGAGACCTTCTTGAGCATATCCGTGCTTTCCTTGTCTTTGGGGCTCTTAACGTCGGCGCCGAATCCCATAGCAGAGTTGGAAACGCGCTGCGCTATCATCTTCTCAATGCCCTCGAAAGCGCCGCCGCATATAAACAGGATGTTCTTGGTGTTCACCTGAATGAACTCCTGGTGAGGGTGCTTTCTTCCGCCCTGCGGCGGAACGTTGGACACCGTG
>CAYVSV010000071.1:0-6552 GCA_964454205.1 uncultured Ruminococcus sp. | reverse complement strand
GTTTTTTGTCGGATTTTTCTCTCCCCCCTCTCCCGAAGGGGTTCCCCCTCGCACCCTGCCACATCGTGGCAATAAATAGTGTTTTGATAAAGAGAAAACCATTAACCTCACCGAGAAAAAACAACTTTTTCCGTTCAAGCGTCTTTAAGCGGCAGCACGATAGTGACCGTAGTCCCGTGCCCGAGAGAGCTTGTAATATCCAGCATCCCGCCATGACGCGTTATTATCTCGTCGGCAACGGCAAGCCCGATGCCGGAACCGTGCTTGGTCTTGTTCGCCTTGTAGAACTTCTGCTTCACCTTCGGCAGATCCTCGGGAGCAATGCCTACGCCCGTGTCGCTCACCGAAACTATCACGGCGCTGTCGTTCTTTTCGGCGACTACCTCTATCGACCCTCCGGGCTCGGTGTACTTCAGCGCGTTGTCTATAATATTCACAAACACCTGCCGCAGACGGTTCTTGTCTCCGACGACGGCACACATAAACTCCGGTTCGTTGTATGAGAGCAGAATGTTCTCCTTTTTCGCCTTGTCGATGTAAATGAGTATCGCGTCCTCGAGCTCCGCTATCAGGTCTATCGTCGTCATTTGCAGGGTAAAACGCCCGCTTTGCATCCTCGAGAAGTCAAGAAGGTCCTCTACCATCTGTTCGAGCCGATGCGTTTCGCCCGTTATGACCTTCATTCCCTTCTTGAATGTCTCGGGATCGTAGCCGCCCTCAAGCGTTTCGCTCCAACCCTTTATCGCTGTGAGCGGAGTTCGGAGCTCGTGGGAAACGGAGCTTATAAAATCGTTCTTTATCTGCTCGGAGTTTTCAAGCTCGTCCGCCATGTCGTTGAACGCCCGCGCGAGCTGCCCTATCTCGTCGTTGCTCGTAACGGTTATCCGCTCGGAGAAATCGCCCTTCGCGAGCCGACGCGCCGTACCGCCTATGCGGACGAGCGGCAGACAGATAGACTTTACGAAATACATTCCCGTAAGCGCCGACACGAGCAGGATAAACGCGCTCGCGAAAAGCGAGACAAGCATTATCCCGGAAAGCTGGTCGTCTATCCTCTCCAAAGAAGCAACGAACCTTAAAGCGCTGTAATTGCTGCCCGGGCGCGCGATTATCGTCGTCACGGCAAGGATATTCTCGCCGCCGTCGCGCCCCATATAAACGCCGAGCCCCTCCTCGCTTTTAAGAGCCCGCTCGTAATCGGGCATATAATACTCCTTGTCCGGAGAAAAGCCGCTCGAAGAGAGCGATACCTCGCCGTTTCTGTTTATGGACATAAGCTCCATCTGATCCTTCTTGCTGAAGCTCTGGACGATGTTGCGGACCTCGGTGGAGTAGTTTGACGAAAGGTCGTCGTAAAGCCGCGAGAGAATGGTCTGCGACGCGTTCGCCTCGGACACCACATAGCTCTCCGCCGAGCCGTAATAATACTGCTTGGTGAAGTAGTAAATGCAGATGTTAGCGACAAGCAGCAGCATAGCCGTTACAAGCGTGGTGTTCACAAGCCAGCGCGCGGTGATGGAGCGCCGCCCGAAACCGCGGCGCTTCAGATTACCTATATTATCCATGCGTTACCCGTTCCACTTGTAGCCGAAGCCCCACACCGTCTGAATGTATTTCGGCGTTGAGGGGTCTTCCTCTATCTTCATGCGAAGCCGCCTTATGTTCACGTCTATAACCTTGTCCTCGCCAACGTAGCCGTCGCCCCAGATGTGCTTTAAAAGCGACGCTCTGTCGACGGGCGAGTTGCGGTTTTTCATAAGAAATTCCAGTATATGGTATTCTATCTGCGTGAGGTCTATGGGCTTTCCGCGGTTGTAGATCATTCTGCTCTGATAATCCAGCGTGAACGGACCGGAGGTTATCGCCTTGGGCTCCTCGCGGTGAGAGCGGTTTATGCTCACGCGGCGGTAAATGGCGTCCACGCGCGCGACAAGCTCGGAGGGTGAGAACGGTTTTGTGACATAATCGTCCGCGCCCGTCATAAGGCAATTGACCTTGTCCATCTCCTGAGACTTCGCGGACAGCATTATTATGCCGATCTCGCTTGATTGCTCGCGTATCCAGCGGCACAGCGTGAAGCCGTCCATTCCGGGCATCATAATATCAAGAAGCGCGATGTCGAAATTTCCGCCCTGCTTGTCGTATTCCGCGACGGCGTCCTCGCCGCTCGCGACGTCGGTAACGTCGTAGCCCGCGCGGCGGAGATTTATTACCACAAATTCGCGTATCGAGTTTTCGTCCTCAACTACCAGTATACGTTTCATTTTATACCTCTTTTCCTGAGAGCAGTCACACTGTCACAGCATAACAAAGCTGTCCTTAAGCTCGCTTTCGGTAAGCGCGAGACCTCTCACGGCGCATTTTTCGTTTACGGTGTAGTAAAACAAAAGATCGTCGCTTTCGGCAAGGAATATCATGCCGCCGGCCGCGTCCTCCGCCTCACGGTCTCCGCGCTCTACGGTGTGGATCCGCATTATCTCGTTTTGTTCTGTGACGGAAAGCCCCGTGTTCGCGTCGTAAGCTATGAAGATGATGTCGTTGTTTGTAAAATCGGGCACCGCAGATACTATGCCCGTCCAGCGGTTCGGGAACAGGAGCGCGAAGCTGTATTTTCCGGAAAAATAGCTGTAAGCCTTCCGCGTGAAGTTGTCGTTTTCAACGGTATACCACTGCACGGCGCAAAGCTGCTCGGGCTTTGTGAGTATCTCGTAGCCGGGCAGCGGGATAGTCGAGGGCACCTCGACAAAGCCGTCCTTGTTGATGTCGAAGCTGTATATCTCGGGCATATAGTTGTTCACCTGCCGCGAGATCACCCCCGAAGAGGAATTTCCGCCCACGCTGTCCGGGCAGAACAGCCGGCTGCCGTAGCAGTACAAAACGTCCGTGCCGGATTGCCCGCCTCCTACGGAATAATCGAGAAACAGCGCCGGGATCCCCTTATCGAGCTTTCCCACGGTAACGCGGATATAATCCGCCGCGCCGCCGTAAAGGGGGGTATTCGACAAAAGCTCAAGCCCCTCGCCGTTATCGGTGTACATGGAAGCCACCGAGGTCTGCATCTCCTTGTTGACATTCACTATCACGAGCTCGTTGCGCTCGTCGCCGTCCATATCCGTAACGCTCATGCAGGAGTAGGTCGAAGAGAGCTGCTCCTCGGGGTGCCTGTCCTTGTATTTCAGCACGGAAAACGCCCTGTCCGTGCGGTTTAAAACCGTATAGCTCAGGATTATGGTCGGGGCCGCCGTTCCTTCCAGCGCCGCGCGGGCGTTCGGGGTATCGCTGCCGAGGTTCGCGAACATCACGCTCTCTATCTCGTTGCCGGGGCACGCGAGGTCGTACACCGCCTCCCAGCCTTCCGCCGTCTTGTCGAGGAACTTAAGCCTTAAAGAGCTCTCCCCGGAGCTTATGTCCTTGCTCTCGTAAAACACCATTGCCTCGTCGCCTGGCTCGCTGTCGATGTTTTTGAGCACGAACGCGGAGCGGTACTCGCCGCTGCGCGGGTATTTGAGCTGCACGTTTTTCCCCACGGAGTTTATAAGCTCCTGATATATCTCCCGCTGCTCCTCCGTGAGCTTCGGCGGCGATAGAAGATTTTCCACCGAACCCGTCGCCGAGCAGCCGCAGAGCATAAGGCAAAGCGCCGCGCAGACCGCCGCCGCGGCGGCGCGAAGCGGTTTTTTTCCGAATTTCACCTTTTTCCTCCGAAAACACATTATTGTCCCGCCGAATAATTTGCAGAGATTGCCGCAGACAATCTAAAGATGTCCGCCGAAGGCGGACACCGTAATTGTCCATTGTCAATTGTCAATTGAACCGAATCAGTCGTCCTTCCTGCTCCTCTCGGGGCTGATAAGCAGCAGGATCACGGAAAACGCCGCAATGAGCGCGAGCATGATGTCCACGAGCGAAGGCATTACCAGTTTGTACGCGTCGACGCCTTCGCTCGCCTGGCGGAAGCTCTCCGCTTCGGCGTATGTGAACACTATCCTCTCGCTTATCTCCTCGGGAGCCGTGAAGCGCGATATTATCGCCCCCAAAGCCGCGGACAGCAGCATAGAAGACAGCCCTACGCCCCAGAAGCACATCGCGCCGGCGGTGGGGCGGTGCTCGTTCCCCGAAAGGTATCTTCCGAGAATGGGGAAGAATATTGCCATTCCGATATACACGAGCGCCTCGATAAGATACTCCGGAACGAATATCACTGACATTCTTATCATAAGACTGTAAAGCGCTCTTGTTATAACGTACACTCCTATTATGGAATATGAGAACCCAAGCCCCGGAGTGAAGCTTCTCTTGTAAAGCGTGGTGAATCCTATCGCGATAAGCGCCGCGGCGAACACATAGTCCGCTGCCATAATAAATACCGTCGGGGAAATGGCGTCCTTCTCCTTCAGCGCCTCAAACACGGCGAATATCCCCGCCAATATATCCATAAATCCCAATACGATCACGCCGCCCCCGGGAATATCCGCGGCGCGTCCGACGGTCGTATCCGTCTGCCCTATCTTAAGCGTGAAGACGCTCGCTAACGCCGCCGCCGCTATCACTCCATAGTACAGAAAATTACACAACAGCTCGTCGCCGTGGTAGATAAATCCCGTTGTCATATCGGTGTGCGCCGAGACGACGAATATCCGCACGGCAGTTGCCGATATGACCGCCGCCGCGAACACCGCGAGCGTGATTTTGCCGTTTTTCCTCATTATACCGCTCCTTTGCGAACTATCTTAAGAAACTCCGGTTTAATGGCGGACTTCCCCGCCTGCGGCGGGAAAGTCCGCGCAAAACAATGCTTGAAATTATACAAAGCAATTTGATCCGCGGTTTCCTTAAACTTATTACGATCTCTTATCGATAGGTATGTATTCCTTATTGATGTTGATCGCCTTATACGCGGGACGGATTATGCGCTTGCCGTTTATCATTTCCTCCATACGGTGTGCGCACCAGCCCGCCATTCTCGCGCAGGCGAACAGCGCCGTGTACAGCTCCACGGGAATCTTCAGCATCTTATAAACAAGCCCCGAATACATATCCACGTTCGCGCATATATTCTTAATGTCACCGCGCTCCTCGGCGAAAACCCGCGGAGTGAGGCGTTCTATAGTGTTAAGCAGCCCGAACTCGCGCTCAAAATCCGTACCCTTGGCGAGCTTCATCGCGTTTGCTTTAAGGATAACAGCGCGCGGGTCGGAAAGCGTATAGACGGCGTGTCCCATGCCGTAGATAAGACCGGACTTGTCGCCAGCCTCTTTTCTTAAGAGCTTGCGCAGATAGGAAGCGACCTCGTCCTCGTCCTCCCAATCGGAAACGCCGGTTTTCACATACTCGAGCATCTCCATGACCTTTATGTTCGCGCCGCCGTGACGCGGACCCTTCAGCGAGCCTATTGCCGCGGCGTAAGCCGAATACGCGTCCGTGCCCGAGCTCGACACCGTGCGGCAGGTGAAGGTGGAGTTATTTCCTCCGCCGTGCTCCGCATGGAGCATAAGGCACAAGTCGAGCAGCGCGGCTTCATCGGGGGTATACGCGCGGTCGTCGCGCAATGTTGAGAGGATGCTCTCGGCAAGGCTCTCGTCCTTATTTATGCGGTGCATCACCATTGTGTCGTTATTATAGAAGCGGCGCAGCGCCTGATAGCTGTCCACCATTATCGCGGGGAGCTTTGAGATGACGGAAATGGCTTTCAGCATCTCGCTCTCGGCGGATTTATCCTCGGGGTCGCTGTCGTAGCCATACAGAGCCAGCACAGCCTGCTGCATTTTGTTCATGATATTAGGCGAAGGGCTGCGCATGATCACGTCCTCGCTGAAATACCGCGGAAGTTCGCGGAACTCGGCGATGAGCCTTGCGAACCCGGAAAGCTCGCGCTCGTTCGGCAGCACGCCGAACAGCAGCAGATACGCCACCTCCTCATAACCGTAGCGGCGGTCGTTAACCGCGCCGCTTACAAGATCGGCTATGCTGTAGCCGCGGTAGATGAGCTCGCCCTCTATCGGCTTTTTCTCGCTCTCGCTCATGATATACCCGTGGACACAGCAGACATTGGTTATCCCCGCGACCACGCCCGAGCCGTCGGAATTGCGCAATCCGCGCTTTACTCCGAATTTATTGTACAAAGAAGCGTCTATGACGCTGTTCTTACAGAAATCCTCGCACATGTGGCGAAGCCTGTCGGTTGATTTAAGTTGCTCCAGTTTGTCCATAATTACACACCCTTTTGTTTTGATGCTGCCGGCGCCCGTCAACAGCGCGTTGTCTCTTTTTAAGCAGTATATTTTTATTATACTACATTTGCGCGGCAAAGTCAAGGGGGGATAGGAAAATTTGAGGAATTAGGCGAGGGGGAGCACCTCGCGCTCCCCCTAAACGTTGATTTTTGCCGCTCCGCGGCAGAGTGCAAGGGGGATGCCCCCGCTGTTCCCCTAAATGTTGATTTTTACCACAACGTGGCAGGGTGCGAGGGGGAACCCCTTCGGGGGCGGGGGAAAACAAAAAGTTGAAAAAGCGGACGTTCCCCCGCCCCCTACGGGGTTCCCCCTCGCGCTC
>CAYVSV010000070.1:0-7201 GCA_964454205.1 uncultured Ruminococcus sp. | reverse complement strand
TGGCTAGCGCGTGCGCAGCACGCGCGGTGCGAGCTTTTTGCTTTTAAATAAGGAGATAAAATGAGAAAATTTTGTTTAATAGGTCACCCGCTGGGACATTCTTTGTCCCCGCAAATACACAAAAGATTGTTCGAGCTTCGCGGAGAAGAAGCGGAGTATGAGCTGAAGGATATAGCGCCGGAGGAGCTCAACGGAAAGTTCGGAGAGCTAAAGGCGTTTGAAGGGTTTAATGTGACGATACCGCACAAGATGGCGATACGGGATTACTGCGTAACGCTGTCGGAAGGGGCGCGGAGGTATAACTCGGTGAACTGCGTGAAGAACGGTGCGGAAGCGGTAGGCTATAACACTGACTGCATCGGCTTCACGAAGTCGATCGAAATGCTCGGGGCGCGGCTCGACAGCAAGGTGCTGCTTATCGGATGCGGAGGAGTGGGGCGCATGATCGCCATTGAGACCGTTCTTCAGGGCGGAGAGCTCACTATCGCTGCGCTGCAAAGCGATAAGCCGCTCGTTGAAAAGGCGATCGGCGAGATACGCTCACAGAAGCCCGGCGCGGCGGTAAAGTCCGTGGAGATAGGCGCCCAGCCGCTCTCTTCCGCCGAGCTCGGGGGTGAAAAATTCGACCTGCTGATAAACGCCACGCCCGTGGGAATGTTCCCGAAAATCGACAGAATGCCGTGCTCGCCCGATCTGCTCGATAATGTGAAGTATGTGTTTGACGTGATATACAATCCGCGCGACACTCTGCTCGCGAAAACGGCTCGCGAAAAGGGCTGCGGGGTGCTCACGGGAATGGCTATGCTGGTGCTCCAGGCGGTGGCGGCTCACGAGATATGGGACGGCGCTTCGTATAACAAGGCGGATATCGACAAACTCATTTCGGATATGGAGGAGCTTGTATGAGTTCTGTATACTTATGCGGATTTATGGGCTGCGGCAAGAGCCATGTGGGGCGGCAGCTCGCGGCGGCGCTCGGCAGGGAGTTCATCGACCTTGACCGCTACATCGTAAACGCGGAGCGCATGACTATCCCGTTTATATTTGAAAAGTACGGCGAACCGCATTTCAGAAAGCTGGAGGCGAAGTATATCCGCGAGCTTTCCGGAGACAAGGTAGTGGCGACGGGAGGCGGCGCGCTCATCAACGACGAGACGGCGGCTTTCGCGCGGCAGAGCGGGCTTTCGGTGTATATCAACACGTCGTTCGAGGAATGTTACGAGCGGATAAAAGGCGACGCAAACCGCCCGCTTGTCGTAAACAACACGAAGGAGCAGCTGGAGGAGCTGTACAACAAGCGCGCGGTCATTTATAAAAGGAACGCGGCGTGCATGGTAAACGGCTGCGCCGCGGACACGGTTATAGTTGAGGAGATAGTGAAGCTGACGCGATATTTCGAGGAGCACGGCAGGCTGTGAAATACGAGGAAATAAAGCTGACCGATCACGAACAGTATTTGCGGCTGCTCTCCGCTTTGGAAAATGAGACTGTCACAATAGAGATAGTTCGGACAGACGGCAGCCGCGCCGAAACCCCTCTTATCAATGCCGCAAATCGATTTTTAATAAAAGAAGAGACCGTAAACAAGTGGCACGGAACAAAACGCGGCGGCAGCGGCGTGCCGAAGCTCACCGTCCGCGCGGACAAGTCGTTTTTCGCTCATCTGAAAAGATACGAGCATTTCTTTGTGAACGCGCGCGACAAATACGGCTGCGACGCGGTCATCGAAACCGGCTTCGGCAGGGATGACATAGCGTTCCTTAACGGGAACGGCGAACCGCTGTTCTTCACCACCACTCACGAGGGATACGCCGCAGTGTCAACAAAGCTGCGCATTCGCTGAACGGCAGACAAACAGCTAAAGGAAACGGAAAGCTATGATAATTAAAAACGTAAAGATCAAAACCATGTCGGGGCGCGACTACGAAAACGGGTACGTCCGGTTTGACAAGGTGATAACGGAAGTGGGCGACATGGAGGAGCTCTCGCCGATGATCGAGGAGGAGATAGACGGCGCGGGGCGCGGCTGGACGCTGTACCCCGGGTTTATCGACGCGCACTGCCACCTCGGAATGTGGAGCGATTGCCTTTCAATGCAGCTTGAGGGGGACGACGGCAACGAAACGACAGACCCCTCAACGCCGCATCTCCGCGCTATCGACAGCATAAACGCCATGGACGGGTGCTTCGAGGACGCGGTGAGTGCGGGAGTGACCTGCGTGTGCACGGGAGTGGGCTCGGCAAACCCGATAGGAGGATCGTTCGCGGTCATCAAAACGGCAGGTTCAAAGCGCGTGGACAAGCTCGTTGTAAAGAGCCCGGCCGCGATAAAGTTCGCGCTCGGCGAAAACCCGAAATCCACCTACAGCGACCGCGACGAAGCGCCGGTAACGCGCATGGCGACAGCCGCCGTTATCCGCGAGCAGCTTCGGAAGGCGCTGCGCTACAAGGAGGATATGCAGGAGTATTACTCCAAAAAAGGTACGGACGACGAGGTCGGCAGACCCGACTTCGACGCGAAGTGCGAGGCACTGCTGCCGCTGTTTGAGGGCGCGGGGAAAAAGCGGCTCAAAGCGCACTTTCATTGTCACAGAGCCGACGATATATTCACGGCGGTGCGGATAGCGAAGGAATTCTCACTGGATTATGTGCTGATACACTGCACCGACGGCGGCATAATAGCGGAGGAGCTCGCCGAGGACGCGCCGGCGGTGATCCTCGGACCTCTTTTCGGAGACCGCGGCAAGCCGGAGCTCGCGCATCACGACATACGAACACCGCGGGTACTTCTGGAGAACAACATAAGCTTCGCTGTCTGCACCGATCACCCCGAAACACCGATACAATACCTTCCGCTGACGGCGGCGCTCGCGGTTCGCGGAGGGCTCCCGCGCGAGGAGGCTCTCAAGGCGATAACGATAAACGCGGCGCGGATACTCGGAGCGGCGGACAGGGTGGGGTCTGTCGAAATCGGCAAGGACGCGGACTTCGCGCTGTTCTCGGACGATCCGCTGGACATTACGGTCACGCCGGATATCGTGATCGTTGGAGGAAAAACAGCATTCAAAAAGTGAAAGAGGTAAACAAAATGCGAGAGATAAGCTCCGAAGAAATAACAAAAGCGATAGCGGAGATGTGCGTGGAGGCTAACCTCACGCTGCCGCACGGAATGCGCGAATGTATAGAGAATGCGCAGAGCGCGGAAAAAAGCGAGCTGTGCCGCTCCGTGCTGGGCGACATCGCCGCGAATATCGACTGCGCCGCGGAACTCGGCGTGCCGATATGTCAGGATACCGGAATGGCGGTCGTCTTTGCGGAAGTAGGGCAAGATGTTCATATAAACGGCGATTTCGAGCAGGCTGTGAACGACGGCGTGGCGCGCGGATATGTCGAGGGGCGGCTTCGGCTGTCGGTGGTGGGCGATCCGCTGGAGCGCGTCAACACGGGCAACAACACCCCGGCGATCATTCACACGAGATTGGTAAGCGGCGACAAGCTCCGTTTAACGGTAGCTCCCAAGGGCTTCGGGAGCGAGAATATGAGCCGTCTTAAGATGTTCACGCCGTCCGCCTCCAAGGAGGATATAGTGGGGTTTGTGAAGGAGACGGTCTCGCTCGCGGGGAGCAATCCATGCCCGCCTATCGTCGTGGGAGTGGGAATAGGCGGTGATTTCGAGTATGCGGCGCTGCTGGCGAAGAAGGCGCTGTGCCGCGACTTGAACACGCGCAATCCCGAGCCGTTATACGCGGAGCTGGAGAGGGTCATGTTGGAGGAGATAAACAAGCTCGGGATAGGCTCGCAGGGCTTCGGCGGGACGGTAACGGCGCTGTATGTCAACATCGAGAAAGCGCCGACGCACATCGCGGGGCTTCCCGTCGCGGTAAACATCGGCTGCCACGTCACGCGTCACGTCGAGCGCGTTCTTTGACCACATCTCAAAAAGACAGACCTACGCCAAAACTTAAACTTTACCAAACTCCCGAAAAGGCGTGACGCCTTTTTCATTACATTTCAAAGAAAATTGCGTGGTCGAACGTTTTCGCTCGACCACACAATTCTTCTATACCGCACGCACCCTAACTCCTCGGGAGTTTTTAATTTTCATAAAAAATACATAAAAAATCACAAAAAACCCCTTGAAATGTTGAAAATTTTGTGCTATAATGTATACAGAAGATAAAATTACCGCAGCAGTGCAAAAGATAATTCATATAAAGACACAGTTTTGAATAATCATTATGGCAGGTCTCTAAAAGAGGTGATTTTTTATGTCAGAGCTGAAAAAGGCGATGGAAAGCGGCGGGATGGTCTTATTTACAATGAAATACAAGCCGGATTTCCCCATGGAGTTCTTTTTTGACGAGAACCCGTTTACGAAAGAAAAAACCGCGCTGTTCGGCGATATAGTCTACCCGGACGATTATCAGCCTTTCTGCGAGATGATAGGGGAGCTCGTAAGCCATAACGCCGAAAAGCTCTCGGTGCACGCGAGACTGCTTTGCGGCAGCGATTATGTGTGGTTCTATATCTGCGCCGTGCCGGAATTTAAAAAAGACGGGTGTTTGTCCGAGATAAGCGGCATGATGTACGACGTTACTCAATACCTCGATTGCGGTGAAGACGCCGTTATGCACAAGGCTCAGTCAAAATACGGCGCGGCGATGCGCTCGGCGGAAAATACGCCGCAGCTCCCCGCCGTTCTGGGAAAGGATTATCTTATGCGGATACAGCAGCCGCTCACACTGGTGAACGGCGTGTATTCGGCGATCATAGACTGCTCCGGCAAGCGCATCGCGGTAGCTCTTGGGCAGGACGAAAGCGTGAATCTCAACAAAATGAGTTACCAGCGCAAAAAGTTTATCCGTATAAAGCATCAAAACGCCGCGGCATGGGTCATCGCGGGCGAAGACCCCGCCGCGATAAACGCCTGCTCGCCGATGCTGGATACCATGGTGCAGACAGTATCGGAGCTCGCGAATTCCTATATCGTCATAAGCGAGGAAATGGAAAACTCCCAGAACGCTAACAAGCTTCTCGGGCAGAATTTCGAGGATCAGATACTGATAAACAATATCTATTCGCTGATATTGCAGAGCCGCGACACCACCGCCTCCTTCGGCAGCGTTTTCCCGCTGATAAAGGACTATTTCGGGCTTGACGACCTGATATTCTGCGCGGACGCCCAGACCCCCGCGAAGGTCTACCGCTGGGACGAAAGCGGCGCGATGATCCCGATGACAGCCGCGCAGCTGTTCTCCTCCAATATTGAAAAACAGCTCGAAAACGACGCGGTGGTGTGTCTATCCGAAAAGGAGCTCGACGCGAACGCCGCTTCCGACAGGAGCTGCGCTCTGTCGAGGATATACGAAAACGGCGATTCCCGCGGCGTGCTTATGTTTATAGCGCACGAAGGCGGAAGAATCTGGACGAACCGTGACAGAAAGCTTATCCGAAACATAACGCAGATAATCTCCACGGTAATTTACAGGTCGTTTATGGAAAACGAGCTTGCCGTGTCGCAGGAGCATCTGCTGAAATTGGCGTATTACAATACCACGACAGGCATCCCGAACAGGAGCGCGTTCGAGCGCGATTTCCGTTTGGAGATAGAGCACGGGAACACCGGCGCGGTCATTTCCGTGGAAATAGCGAGCCTGAAACGGCTGAGCGAGCTGTACTCCTGCCGCTACGCCGACGAGGTGACGCGTTCGATAGCCGAATACATTTCCGCCATGCACACCGCCAACGCAAAGCATATTTATATGTTCTCGAACGACATATTGTTCGTAACTATGACAGGCGCGCACCGCGAGGAGGCTGTGGCGCTGGCGCAGTCTATACTCGCGAAGTTCCGCAACCCGTGGTTTCTTAACGACAACGAAAGCAGACTCGAGATATACGCGGGCGTGTGTATGTTCCCCGAGGACGCCGACTGCGTGCCGGACTGCGTGCGCGTCGCGACGAAGTCTCTGCGGCTCGCGAAAGACAGACACATGACGGACGCGGTATGCTACTCGAACAATCTCGAGGAGAAGCTCGACGACAACCGCCGTGTAAAAGAGCTGATAACGGAAGCCGTTCAGAACGATTTCCGCGGGTTCTATTATCTCTACACGCCTGTGCTCGACGTGAAGACCGGAGAGCTCGTCGCGTGCGAGGCTCACCTCTTCTGGGGCAACGGCGAAATGATAGTATCGCGCGACAGGATACTTCCGATAATCGAAAGAATGGGCGCTGTGTTCGAGTTCCACAAATATGCGCTGAGCCGTTTGTGCGAGCTTGCCGCGGAGGTCCGCAAGAGCGGCATGCCGAAATTCAAGGTCAGCTACACGATACCCGAAAACGTTCTGAACTCCGAAAACTGTCTGATAGTTCTGAAAGAAACGCTTAAGCGCTACGGTCTCACTCACGACGCGATATCCGTGTGCGTTTCGGAAAACGATCGCACCCTGCTCTCCAACAGCGCCAACCTCAAGACGCTCGCGAAGCTCGGCGTTACCGTCGCGGCGGACGACAAGGGCGAGCACTTTTTCTCGGGAGACTTCCTGGACAATCCGTGCATAGGAATAGTGAAGCTCCGCGCGAGGCGGCTAAGCGACGATCCCGTTGCCTCGTCGTTTGTAAGATCGCTCATCACCAAAGCGCACAACAAGGGCATAGAGGTATGCATAAAGAGCGTGGACAATGAAAAGGCTCTCGAATACACTCGGAAATTCGGCGCGGACACCTATCAGGGAATAGTAAACTGCCGCCCGCTCCACACCAACGAATTTCTCAAGAGACTGTCCGCGGACAGCGCCACCCGGTAGCGGGGAGTACCGGAAATACCGATTTAATGGCGTTTCCCCCGCCGAAAGCGGGAAAAACGCATAGAATTTAACTTTGATTTTATAAATATCACTTGATCAGCATTTCCATAATTATCAAAATTGCCGAAGATTTCTCAAAAATCTTCGGCTTTTTATGTGTTTTGGCGAATTTTCACGGGAAAGAAGATTTCGGAGAAAAGTTATTGCAAACAGAAGAAAAATGGGGTATAATATAAATGTGAGGGCTTGACGACCCGGCAATGAGCGATCGTTCCGCTCCAGGGCGTGTTCAGGGCACAAGCCACCGTAAAGTTGATTGTTGCCACGACGTGGCATGGTGCGAGGGGGAACCCCTTCGGGAGAGGGGGGAGAGAAAAATCCGACAAAAAACG
>CAYVSV010000069.1:1519-7381 GCA_964454205.1 uncultured Ruminococcus sp. | reverse complement strand
TTGACGATTCGCGCGAGGGCATAGATCGCTTTCTGAAGCGCAATCCCGATACCTGCTTTATCGCTGAGGACGACGGAGAGCTTATCGGAGCGATAATGGTCGGGAATGACGGTCGGCGCGGCTACATCTATCACACCGCCGTCCACCCCGAACACCGCCGTAAAGGAATAGCGAAGCTCCTTGTCGAAACAGCGCTGAAGGCTCTCAAAGAACTTGGAATAAACAAAACCGCATTGGTCGTCTTTGAAAGAAATGAAGGCGGCAACGCGTTTTGGGAAAATATCGGATTTACCGCCCGCTCCGATCTGGTTTACCGCAACAGAGCAATGGCGGATATTATCCGTATCGATACTTAATTCAATAAAGAAAGGAAATAATTATGAAGCAATTACTGAAACTTCTCGATCTCTCCTCGGAGGAGATAGTAGATCTGCTGAACCTCGCGGATCAGCTCAAGTACGAGCAGAAGCACGGCATCGCGCACGAGCATTTAAAAGGCATGACGCTCGGAATGATATTCCAGAAGTCTTCGACGCGTACCCGCGTTTCGTTTGAAACGGGAATGTATCAGCTCGGCGGACAGGCGCTGTTTTTGTCCTCGCGCGATCTCCAGATAGGACGCGGCGAGCCCGTACAGGATACCGCGCGCGTTCTCTCGCGCTATCTTAACGGCATTATGATACGCACGTTCGCGCAGAAGGAGGTCGAGGACTTGGCGGAGTACGGCTCTATTCCGATCATCAACGGACTTACGGACTTCTGCCACCCGTGCCAGGTGCTTGCGGACTTGCAAACTATACGCGAGTACAAGAACAAGCTTGACGGTGTGAAGATGTGCTATATCGGCGACGGAAACAACATGGCAAACTCACTTACGGTCGGCGGCTTGAAGTGCGGAATGAACGTTTCACTCGCCTGCCCGGAGGGTTATCACCCCGATCCGCAGGTGCTGGAATTCGCGAAGTCTTACGGCGACAAGTTCAAGCTCGTATCCGATCCCAAAGAGGCAGCCGCGGACGCGGACGTTCTGTACACGGACGTGTGGGCTTCCATGGGTCAAGAGGGCGAATCGGAAAACCGCAAAAAGGTATTCAGCGGTATTTATCAGATAAACGACGAAGTTATGAGCTCGGCGAAGTCCGACGCTATAGTGCTGCATTGTCTGCCCGCTCACCGCGAGGAGGAGATCACCGGCAAGGTATTTGAGGCGCACGCGAACGAGATATTCGACGAGGCGGAGAACCGTCTGCACGCGCAGAAGGCAGTTATGGTTCGGCTTATGGCACACGAGAAGTGATAACAAAAAGGCACCGTTATACGGTGCCTTTTTTATCGTGATTTTTTTTCCGAATTGAACCGCCACGAATGCAAGGACTTTTGAACGGTTTCCGGCGTGTTTTCCACGAACTCGGAAGCCTCAAACCAAAACGTGCTGCCTCTTCCCTGCTCGCTGTCCGCGCCGAACGTGAATTTATGCTGCTCCAAAACGCTCTTGACAATCGAAAGCCCTATGCCGCTGCCCATTTTAGCGCGCTTGTGCGTGCTGTTGCGCTGACTTACCTTGTAATACCTGTCCCATATATACGGGAGATTTTCCGGAGAAATACCCTCTCCGTGATCCTCCACCTCAAAGCGTATCTTGCCGTTTTCCTTGCGGAAAAGCCTTACTATAACGGTGTTATCGTCCCCCGTATAGGTAACGGCGTTGTTTATCAGATTGTAGACCACCTGCTCCAGCTTGGTTATATCGGCGGTTATAACGATACCTTCCTCGGCTTGCAGATCGATTATTATGCCGTCGTTCTCCTTCATGATGTCAAAGCGGGAAATGACCCCGGAAAGTCTGCTTGAAAAATCAAACGTCTCAAGGTTCATTTCCGTAACGCCCGCCTGGAGCTTTGAAAGATCGAGAATATCAGTTACCAAAGACGACAGCCTGTCCGTCTCGTCTATTATTACCTTCAGATGCCGTTCGCGCTTTTCGGGATTGTCTCCCGAAAGATCGCGTATCATCTCGGCATACGCCTTTATCATCGTGAGAGGAGTGCGCAGATCGTGAGAGATGTTCGCCATAAGCTCCCGCCGCAGATCGTCCGACTTCGCTATCTCCTTTGAGGCAGATGTAAGCGTCGAGGCGAGCTGTTTTATCTCGGCGTAATCGTGCTTTCCTATATCCGCGCTGAACTTCCCTTGCGGAAGCTCCTTTGCGGATTTGTTTATCCTTATGATAGGCTCTGATATCTTGCTCGAAAACAACGCCGACATAAACACCGTAAGGATCACCATTATGATCCCGACAATAAAGAACTGCCGCACGAAAATGCTTACGGTAGAACCTATCGGCTGCAAATAGTTGCAGATAAAGACATAAGCCGTCGGGTCCTCTTTGTTTTCACCGATGTAGCTGCCCATCATCAGAACGTTGTTATTCTCGTTCTCATCGCGGAAGCGCTTGTAAACTATACCCTTTTCGGACTGTCTTACCTCTTCGCGAAAGCTCGTCTTTGCCAGTATCGCAAGAGACATACTGCCGCCAAGCTTATTGGCAGTGTACGAATAATCTGCGGCGGGGAAATATATCTCGATATACATCTTTTTTTTGGCTGCCTGGTTGTTGATTATGTTCGCGATATTGTCATTAGTCCAGTTTTCTTTGATGAGGACAAGCGCCTCGCTTATCTCGTATGTCTTCATCCACTCATAAAAGCTCGGAAACATGGCGATAAGCAGGATGTATATAAACGTAAGCATTGCTATGACGATGAGCTCAAACAGCGCCCATACGCGGATCTTGATGCTGCGAAAAAAGTTCATATCACGCCTCGAATTTATACCCCAATCCGCGAAGAGTTACGATAAACTTGCGGTACTGCCCAAGATTGTTGCGGAGCATCTTGATGTGGGTGTCTATCGTTCTGTCGTCTCCGAAAAAATCATAGCCCCAAACCTCTTCAAGTAGCTTGTTTCTCGTAAGCGCTATATTCTTATTTCGCACAAGGAAGAACAGCAGGTCGTATTCCTTCGGGGTGAGGTTCGCTTTCTCGCCGTCGACAAACACATCACGGGAAGTGAAGTTTATCTCCAGTCCCTCGAATTTCTCCACCTCAATGGTGTATTCCGTGCCGATCATTCCGGTATTGCGCTTTACTATAGCGTTCACGCGCGCCATTACCTCTTTCGGCGAGAACGGCTTTACCACATAATCGTCTATCCCCACGTCAAATCCGTGGAGCTTATCGTATTCCTCTCCGCGCGCGGACAGCATTATCATCGGCGTCTGCTTGAACTTGCGTATCTCCTTGCACGCCGAGTATCCATCGAGTCTTGGCATCATCACGTCCATTATGATTATATCATAGTCCTTTGCCTTTGCCATTTCGATTGCCTTCATGCCGTCGCCCGCCTCGTCCACCTCGTGACCCTCAAACTCGGCGTATTCCTTCAATACCTCGCGGATATTTTCCTCGTCGTCGACTATAAGCAGCTTATACATCTCATCACCTCTTATTTAAAATTAAAATTTGCAAACCGTTCACTTCGCCTTCGGCTCCGTTCGCCAGCCGAGCGATATTGCAAATTTTATGCAACACGCTTGCGCTTCTTTTCTCACACAGATCGCCGTATATCGCTTTCGTTAGCCAGCTTTTACTTTTGTATTGTTAATATTATACCGACTAAGTATGTAATCGAGGTGAAAACCCGTTGAATGTTCTGAAACACTTACCCGAATATTTCGTTTACCTCTTCCATCTGAAGCTCAAGAATATCAGGTATGTCAGTGTGATAATACTCGAGTAAACTGCTGCTTATGACGGTTTTCCCGCTTCTTTCGTAAGCGTCCTCCGCCATGCGCATAAGCACAGTTACCTTAACAACGCCGTTTTCCTCGCTCATTGAAAATCCCCCGCCGCACATTTCGGCGAAGCGCTTTATAATCGGTATCCCAAAGCCCGTGCGCTGATACCTTATATTCACGCGCGGCTCCTCGAGACCGCCATCCTCAACGAACAGCGCATTGTCGTTCAATATCGTAAGAGCCACATACTGCTTGCGGTCTATCGTTTGCCTTGTAAGAGATACGTGCGGGATACAGTCGCGCGGAGAATAAAGCAGCGCGTTCTGGATCGCGTTCACCGCGGCTGTTACCACATGGCGCTGTTCGGTGTAGACATAAAACACATCCGGCTCGCACAATATATCGACATACCGCCCGCATTTCAGAAGCACTGTATTGCACCGCGCGACAAGCTCCACAAGTAGCGGAAAAAGGTCGATAACGCATTTCGGCTTTGCCGAAAACGAGAGCATGTGCAGATATTCCGTGATATTCTTGGTCGCGGAATTGAGCTGTGTAAGATTTTTCGCGAATTGCGAAGCGCACACCAGAGCGCCGTCCTGTCCGTCAGCGGAAAGTCTGCTCTCCAGAATATGGAATCCGCGCCACAGCAGAGCTGTATTGCGCTCTACCGCGTCGATAACGGGAAACACCCTTCCGTAAAACCCCGAGTTTTCAACAATGGAAAGCAACGTGTCATTGTCAAAAAATTCGCAGATATACAACCTTTCTTCCAGCTCCGCGATCCTTGCTCCGTAAGCCGCGCCCTTTATTTCCGCGGCGGTTATTATCGGCTTTTTTAACGGGAGAGCAACGCTGCCGAGAAACAGCTTCTTCATCGAGCTTCCCGGTTCGATAAGACGGGGCTTGCTGCAATACAGGCACCCGAAGTCGAAATCCATCACCGCTATAGGATCGGAAAACGAGCCGCATATCCGCTTGATATTTTCGCGGCGTTCAGCGTCCATCATTGTCGCTTTCCAACAGCTCCTCCATCTCGTCAAGCAGCTCGCGGAACAGCTTCAGCGCGTCCTCAACGGGTTTCTTGGACTTCATATCCACGCCCGCCCCGCGAAGCAGCGAAATGGGATCTTTGGAGCAGCCGCCGCTTAAAAAGCCGAGATAATCTCGAACCGCGTTTTCGCCCTCGTTCAGTATGCGGCGCGACAGAGCGATAGCCGCCGAAAATCCCGTCGCGTATTGATAAACGTAGTAGTTATAGTAAAAATGCGGTATTCTCGCCCACTCCATATCAAGCTCTTTATCGACGATGAGCTCCTCGCCGTAATACTCGGCGTTCAGCTTATGGTACGTCTCGCAGAGCCATTCCGCGGTGATGCTGCCGCCGTTTTCCGCTTTTTGGTTTATCAAAAGCTCGAACTCCGCGAACATCGTCTGGCGGTAAAGCGTCGTTCTGAACTGCTCCAGGAAGTAGTTCACAAGAAACGCCCTGCGCTTTTTGTCCGTCGTGTTTTTAAGCAGATATTGCATAAGCAGACTTTCGTTGCAGGTGGAAGCGACTTCCGCCACAAAAATCACATAATCCGCGTAAGCGGTGGGCTGGTTTTTATTGGAGAGATAGGAGTGTATCGCGTGACCCATCTCATGAGCGAGCGTAAACTCCCAATTCAGTGTGTTCTTGTAGTTCAGCAGGACGAACGGGTGAACCTTCGCGCCCGCAGAATACGCGCCGCTGCGCTTTCCCTCGTTTTCGAGAACGTCTATCCAACCGTTCTCCAAGCCCTCCTTAAATATCGCGCGGTATTCCTCTCCCATAGGAGCAAGCGACTCAAAGACCTCCCTTTTCGCCGTCTCAAACGGAACATTGTCCTCAACGCCCGCGACTATCGGCGTATAGAGATCGTAAGCGTGCAGCTCATCGACTCCGAGCGCCTTTTTGCGAAGCTTGACATAACGGTGCATAGCGTCCATGTTATCGTGCACCGCGTCTATCAGATTGCGGTAGACATCTGTATCCACCTCGTTCGCGTCCAAAGCCGCCTCAAGCGTACTGTCGTATTTCCTCG
>CAYVSV010000069.1:0-1419 GCA_964454205.1 uncultured Ruminococcus sp. | reverse complement strand
GTATCCACCTCGTTCGCGTCCAAAGCCGCCTCAAGCGTACTGTCGTATTTCCTCGCCCTTGCCGCGAACACCAAAGCCTTCACCTGCCCCGAAAGCATTGCCGCGGAGGTGTTCTTAAATCCCCCGTAGGTGTGATAGATGCTCTCAAACGCCGATTTTCTCAGCGTTCTGTCCTCGCTCTGCACAAGCGGGATATAGCTCTCATGCGTTACCTGATGTTGATTTCCGTCTTTATCCAACGCGTCCGGGAATTTCAGATCCGCGTCGTTGAACATTGAGAAAACGTTCTCGGGAACGCCGAGCAACTCGCCGGTAAGCGCTATCAGCCTTTCCTCCTTTTCCGAAAGGAAGTGCTCGCGCCTTCTGCGGATACGCTCCAGCGAACGGCGGTACAGCTCAAGTTCCGGGCGCTCCTTGAAGAAGCGCTCCATATCCTCGTCGGAGACGGAAAGTATCTCGGGTGTCACGAACGCCGCCGCGCCCGCTATCCCGACATACAGCATCTCAAGTCTGCCGCACATCTCCTGATATTTGGAAACGCGCGTGTCCTCGTCGCTTTTCCGCTGAGCGTAGTTTATAAGACTATCAAAGATGAGCGTTATCTCATCGTCAAGCTTGAGATATTCCAGCAGCTTTTCCGAAGACCTGCAAAGCTCGCCGTTATAGGACGCTATCTTATCGATAAATCCCTGCGCCTTTGAATAGTCCGCCTCCCAATTCTCATCGGAGGCGTAAATATCGTTTATAGACCACTTGTTCTCTGCGGATATTCCCGCGCGCTGCGGTATTCTGTCTGCCATAATGTTCCCCCTTACTTCATTCTTCTTTTGATCTTCGGTTTGATGACCTTATCGTAAAACGGATGTAAATATCCCAGACATATATCATACAAAACAAACGCGAAAGCGCCCATTCCCAAAAGCACAAGCGAGCCGTATTTTCCGAAATCCTCCGCGTCCTCCGCGAGATACGAAAGTCCCAGCAGATAGATCAGCACCATATACGCTCCGACAGAGGGTACAGCGAATACAATGAGCTTTACAAGCCATTGCAGCACTTTCAGCTTTATTTTCTGCAAATATTCCCGGATTATCGGATAATACCCAAGCAAAAACAGGAACATCATAATAGCTTCATAATTCGGCACGAGCAGTATACCCAGAAGCCCTACCGCAAGATAGCTCACCAAGCCGTACTTCACGCCAAGCTCTCTTCTTATCACCCAGATGAGAATACCGCCCATCGCGGGGCTTATATATTCGAAGGAAGGCACCATGCCCATAATGAACATCAAAGCAAGAGCAAGTCCGCTCATTACGCCGCAAAGCGACACGATGTACCCGACGTTCGGGCGGTTGTTGTCAGACATTATCTGCGCTCCTGTCCGTAAAACTCCATGCTCTTTTCTTTGCGCTCGCG
>CAYVSV010000068.1:0-7462 GCA_964454205.1 uncultured Ruminococcus sp. | reverse complement strand
TCAGCCTGCCACTGCCGAACCGTCAACGGTATCGAGCGTATCGTGGGAAGAGTTGTATACCCAACCTTTGTAATCATCCTCATTTATGAAGTAACCCGTCACTAAGAGCTCGTCTATCATCGCCTTTGCCTCATCGTAATCGATGTTGATGTGACGGTAGCTGTGCAGAGAGTAGCCGTTTTCGATATAGTTTTTGTCCGGGTCAAAGCCGGAGTTTCCCCTGAACATACCGCCGGGATACGGGCGTTTAGCAAACACCGTACTGCTGTCCATTTGTACCATTACGTTGGAGGAATATTTGTAGTCTCTTCCAAAGATAACGTCAAACGTGTCCAGCTTCTGTCTGCCCTCGGAGATGTGCTTCCGGCATATCTCCATTACCTCGTCCGCCTGCTCGGCAGTGAGGTCTTCGGTCCTAAGGCGCGCGCTTCTGTCCCAGCCGTTTTGGGATTCTATCATATAATCGTTGTTGTACACCATGAAGTTCGCGCCTTCAAGATATTTCGCGTCGGGGCGGATATTGATGTAGCCGAAGCCGCCCGTCTTTACCGCGATAACGAGCACTATCGTGAACGCCGCCAGAGTTGCCGCGTATTTTCCCGCCCATTTCAGGAACGAGAGCGCGTTTATCTTCGCGCGGCTTACTATGATGTTGACGATGACGTAGAGCACGCCCGCTATCAGCACGCCCCACATAGCGACAGTCTCCATTGCGAAGAGCGAGAAGATAGTCCAGCAGCCGCACGCCATAACTATCTCAAAGAACAGCTTGCTCGAAACAGGCGTTCCGACAGTGCGCGCGTCGCGCTTAACGTAGATAAGCCCAGACAAAAGCATTACAGCTATCGAGATAACGCAGCCGACAGCGCAGTGGGGTATCCACTTTTCAAAGTCTCTCGTAAAGAATAGGAAGCCCCAATAGCCAAGGTCGATGCTGTCCTCATAGAAGGAGGAGCTGTAGCCCGCGCAATCCAATATCAGCTTCCAGACGAAAGAGAGCGGCAGACCGTTTATGATGCCCATAGTGATAAGCGAGAAGTACGAGCTCTCAGCCATTGTGCCGCAGCAGCAGGCGCAAAGCGTTACGATCGCCATTATGAACAGGCTCGCCGCAAGCGCCGCGAAGAATATCGAAAATACTGTCCGCGCGGTGTCGTCCGACAGCCCGTTTTTAGCCCATTTCACGGAAGCTGCCAAGACAGCAACGCCGTTTCCGCCGAGCACCGCCACGATAAGCGGAGCGGGCTGCAAAAGGAACAGCGCCGCGAGCTTAGAGAGAAAACGCTCGCTCGATTTTATGGGAAGCGCCATCGAAACGTCGCATATCTGCTGATTTCCCAAATCGCGGAAAACATTGAGCGTTGTGAAAAATCCCACGATAATGCCGCCTATCATAAACGCCACGCCCCATCCGGAGGGAATGTATGTTACGGGGTGCAGCCGGCTGAGGGAATCATTCGTGAGGGTACCATCCGTGAAGTAATAATTGCCGTAAACATCTCCGTTCAGCATAAACAGAAGCAGCGACACGCCGTAAAGCACGAACGTGATTATCGCGAGCTTTTTGTGAACGCGAAGCTCCGCGAGAGCCGCGCGCAATATTTTCGTCAAAGAAATTTTATAAGAAGTGTTTTTAACCGATCTTACCGATGTTTGCTCCATAACCTCTCGCCTCCAATTCATAAATAAATATTTCTTCAAGCGTCAGCGGGATAAATTCGCTTATCTCGCATTCCATTGCGTCTATCTTCTTGTTGATATCCTCCTGAGCGCCGCGGACGACCGCCTGTATAACGGAACCCGTAGCCGTAAACGACACCACCGAGAGCCCCGCGTTCTTCAAGTCCTCCTCGGAAAGCACAGTGCCCTTTTTCGCGAGCTGCACCTTGCCGAAGCCGCTCTTGATGTTGTCAATCTCGTCCGCGAAGATCATCTGCCCTTGGTGTATCAGCATCGCGCGGTCGCAAAGCTCGTTTATCTCCACGATGTTGTGCGAGGAAACGACCATTGTCGCGCTTCTGTCAAGAAGCTCGTCGACTATGATCTGTTTGATAAATCTTCGCATTGCGGGGTCAAGACCGTCGAACGCCTCGTCCAGAAGCAGGTATTTCGTGTTGCAGGAAAGCCCGATTATCACGACCGCCTGCCGCTTCATTCCCTTCGAGAACTCGCTCATACGCTTGTTTCTCGGGAGCTGAAGCTGATTTACAAGCCTGTTGTATATATCAAACGAAAAGCTGTCGTAGTAGCTCGCGTAGTATTTCGCGAGACCGTCGAGCGTGAATTTGGTGTACTGCACCGTCTCGTCGTTCACGAAGAATATCTTGCCCTTTGCGTTCGGATTGTCGAACACGTCCTCGCCGTCTATTTTGACGCTGCCCTGTTCGGTCTTGTAAACGCCGCACATCATTCTGAGGAGCGTGGATTTGCCCGCTCCGTTTGAGCCAAGAAACCCGTAAATGCAGCCGTCGGGAATTGTTATGCTGATGTTATCGAGAGCCTTGAAGCCGCTGTTCTCGTCTGCCTTGCCCAAGCCCCTTTTGGCGAACACCATGCTTGCGTTGTTTATTTCTATCATGTGAAGTCCTCCCTTTTCAGCTTGTTGACGATCTCGATAAGATCGTCCGCGGGAACGCCCGCTTTCAGCGCTTCGCGCGCCATTTCCTCAAAATCCGCGCCGATGTTTTTCGTCTCGATCATGAGTTGTCCTCCCCTTTCAGCCTGTTGATTATCTCAACAAGATCGTCAGCGGGAACCCCTGCTTTCAGCGCCTCGCGCGCCTTCTCCTCGAAATCCTTTGTAAGCGCGGAGTTCGCCTTGCCGTTCGCCTTCGCGACGAAGCTCCCCTTGCCCGCGACCGTGTATATTATCCCGTCGCGTTCCAGCATCTGATACGCCTTTGTTACCGTATTCGGGTTGAGCCCGAGCTGCTGCGCCAGCGTCCGGGAAGGCGGTATCTTGTCGTTCTCCCTAAGTATACCGCGTGTTATTTCGCTGCATACCGCGCGGCATATCTGCTCGTAAATAGGCGTTCTGCCCGTTACATCTATCGTTATCACTCGATTTCCTCCTTTCGGCTTTCAAGTGCATTGCGTGCACTATCTTATCTAGTGCAATTATACCACACGCCCTTCTCTGTGTCAATAGGTTTTTCAAACTTTAGTGAAATTATCCAAATATTCCTTGACAATTTAGCAATATTGTGGTATACTTTTAAGTAACTTACAGAAAAAAGAGGGCGCTTTATGAGATTATCATCACCAACCGCGCAAGAGCTCGCGAAGATAAAGAAGCTCTATCGCTCAGCGTTCCCGCGCAGGGAGCGAATGCCGTTTTACGCAATCCGGCACCTGTGCCGCAGAGGTAAGGCGGAGCTGCTCGCGATAAGGTCGGACAGCGGGAAATTCGGCGGTTTCGCGATGACGATGAGAGACGGCGACATCGTGCTGCTCGCGTACTTCGCCGTTCACCCGAAGCTTCGCGGCAAGGGGATAGGCTCCGAAGCACTGCGGCTGTTGATGAAGCGTTTCGCAGACAGCCGCTTTATCCTCGAAATAGAGGCGGTGGACGTTCCGTGCGACAACCTTGAAATCCGGAAAAAGCGCCGCGAATTCTACCTCAAAAACGGAATGATCCCCGCGGGCTTTACCGCGAACGTTTTCTTTAACGATTTCGAGATACTCACATCGGGAAAACCCGTCAGCTTTGAGGAATACCGCGGACTTTACGGATTTAACCGCGGAAGCCGGTGTATTGGGAACGTCACACTAAGACAATAAAAAACAGCCCCCGAAAAACTCGGGGGCTGCGCTGTTTATTATTGTTGTACCGTTAAATGAACGCGTAGTTGGACTTACCGCTCTTCTTAACGGAGTACATCGCGTCGTCGGCTTTGCCGATGAGGTACTCAACGCGCGTGTTGTAATCGCCCTTGATGACCGCGATACCTATCGAAACGCTCACGCTCAAACGCTCGCCGATGTCTGCGTCGAAGCCCGCCGCGAGCTTGTCGATAAGCGTCTGCGCTATCTCCGCGGGAGAGTTGGTCTCCGCGTTGCGCACCATTGCGATAAACTCATCGCCGCCGTAGCGTCCCGCGAAGCCTATGCCGTCCACGGTCTCCTTAATGGTCTTTGCGAGGAATTTGAGCACCTGGTCGCCGGTCGCGTGAGAGTAGTTGTCGTTGTAGTGCTTGAAATCGTCGACGTCTATGAACAGAACAGCCATTTCGGACTGGCGCATCTCGGACAGCGATATCTCGTTGTCGATCTGCGACTCGATAGTCTCACGGTTGTAAAGCTCGGTGAGCGCGTCGTAGCTTGCCTGCTCGGTAAGCTTTGCCTCGGACTTCTTCGCGCGGTCTATATCGACCATAACGCCAACGACCTTCATCAGCTTGCCGTCTGCGTCGTGCAGGGTCGCGGTTCTCATCAATATCCAGATGAAGTCGCCGTAGATGTTCTTGATACGATACTCGTTGTTCTCGAAGTTCTTGCCCTTTTCGAGATGCTCAAGATCCGATCTGTACTTGTCAGCGTCGTCGGGGTGTATCTTCGCCTTCATAAGGAAACTGTCGCCGAAGTGATCCGAAGGCGGACGATAGCTGAACTTCTTGTTGAAGTTGTTGGAGAACACAACGTCGTTTGTTCTGAGGTTCCACTCGAAGATGATGTTGTCGGACATATCGGAGATGGTCTTGTATCTGTCCTCGCTGACAACTATCTCATCAACTACGTTATTGAACGCGCGGGACATCTGCCCGTACTCGTTGTTCGTCATTGTGCCGATACGCGCCTCGTGATCGCCGCGGCGTATCTTCAGAAGGGTATTCTCAATCTTGTTCAGCGGGCTTGTTACCGACTTGGAAACGATGATAGCCGCAACTATCGAGATGACCGACATCAAAACGGCAACGCCGATAATGGGAACAAGAGAGCTTGAGGAATAAGTGCTCGCTCTGTTATCTGGGCACGCAACGAGAGCTACAAGCCCATCCTCGCCGCCCGCTCTTACCAGCACGCCGGCGGTTTTGCCGTTGGAGCCGTCATAAGAGAGAAGAGCGCTCGGGGTATTGTCCGCGAGACCGGGTATCATACCGGTAATCGCGACAGAGAACTGGCTGTCCGCGTCGGAGTTTATACCGGAGCCGGAAGACCAGCGCCCGTTGGGGTCGAAAACATAGATAGTTCCCTGATTATAGAAGGAGACCGCGTTTGTAAATCTCGCTATCAAGGAATGGTCGCCGCTTAAGTAGTACGAAAGGAACACGGTCGAGCTGCCCACCTGCTTCTTGATAAACATAGTGGTGCTCGCGCCGGTCGCGTTAGACTTATCGTCGAAGTACAGGACGTTGTCCTTGTATTCGGAGTAATCCGCGTAGTTGGGGAAATCCGCCCCGATGTTCGTTCCCGCAACGACCTTGCCGCTCTTGTTGACAAGGGAAGCGCCGCTCATTATGGGATTATCGCCTATGAACCTGGTGAAATCGTTGTTGACAGAGCTTGCGGAATAATTTCCGTACGCTTCCGTCGAACCGTACTCCTTAACGCCCGGCATAGCCGCAAGCGCCTCAACATCGGCGTGAACCTTATCGAGAAGCGCATTTATATTGTTCGCCTGCGCGGCAGCCATATTCGAGAGCTCCTCCTCGAACATCTCCCTGCCGTCGCTTCTTACCATGATATTGGTAAGACCCGCGAACGCTATCATCGGAATGACCGCGAAGCACATTGCTGCGATCATAAGCATAGTTTTAACCTTCATTCAGATCAATTCCCCATTTCTGCTCATAAATTCTGCAAAGAGCCGTTTATAGTATTATATCACAAAAAAATTGATATGTAAATACTTTATCAAATTTATTCTTTGCTTTTTTGAAATTTTATGAATTATTCACAAATATCCAAAATCCATTTTGTAAAACTTAGCAAGACAAATCAAAGTTGTTCTCTATGCCCAAAAAATTTTTAATATTTTTTTGCGGTTTTTCTATTGATTATGTAAGCAGAGTGTGCTATAATGTAATAGTATCGGACTGTAAGGAAATACAGCTTTGTTTTTTACTCTGTTTTCCCGCCGCCGGCGGGGAGAACAGCGGATCTTGATTTGTTCTTTTTTATGAAACGCTGATTTAGCGGCGGCTTTCCCCGCCGAAGGCGTGGAAAGCCGCATAGAATAATGCTTGAGATTTTACAAAGCGATTTGATCGGCGGTTTTTAAATCTAACGATTTAAAGGAGTAAATATTATGGGAAGCGTTATAAAGGGCAACAGATACAGGCTTATCGACAATCGCTCGTTCGAGCTCCCTCTGCCCATAAAATACGAGTTGCTCAAGGGCAACGACCTTATCGCGCTGTATGAGGTATCGGAAGACGAGAAAGTGGCGTTCAGCATAATCACAAAGTACAAGGAGAATATGATAACGCCGATCTATCGTCAGCTTGAGATAGCGGACATATATTACTTCTTTTCATCGCGCGTTTTCCAGGACGGAACTCCATATACCGCGTTTGAGCTTCAGCTTATGGGGCTTGAGAAATATAATGTATACGATATTATAAGAAAGACGCGCGGCGTTACTCCGTACGATACATACTGGCTTCGGTTTGAAGGCGACGATTGCGATTACGACGCGGCGCGCGGCGCTTGGGAAGAGCTCATCACGAAGGTTCCCTCCGCGGAGAAGCCCGAACCCGCTCCGAAAGCCATGCGCGAGCCGGACGCGTTCACAAGCTTTCCTCCGGGGACAGTGCCGTTTGTCGCTACTTCGGATAAGACGCTCGACAGCAAGGAAGAGGAGCATGTATCGGATATCCTCAATCAGCACACCGTGAATTTTGCCGACAGGCTTGCCGAGGAGACGGCAGAGCTTGCCGAAGCAGAGGAGATAAAGTCCAAGTCCGTTGAGAACCACACTATGTCAATGGACGAGATAGACGCGCTTTTGATGTCATCAGGACTGGGCGCGGAGCTCGGTATGCCCGAAGAGAAGCCCGCTCCCGCCGAAGAGCCGAAGTCCGGCGGCGGTATGATGTCGCAGGCTGATATTGAGAAGATGTTAGCCGCGGCAAGCGCTCCCGAACCCGAAGCGGCTCCCGAACCCGCGGAAGAGCCTAAATCAAGCGGCGGCAAGATGTCCCAAGAGGACATCGAGAAGATGTTAGCGGCAGCAAGCGCTCCCGAACCCGAGGCAGCTCCCGAGCCCGCGGAAGAACCCAAATCAAGCGGCGGCAAGATGTCGCAAGAGGACATTGAGAAGATGTTAGCCGCGGCAAGCGCTCCCGAACCCGAAGCGGCTCCCGCACCCGCGGAAGAACCCAAATCAAGCGGCGGCAAGATGTCCCAAGAGGACATCGAGAAGATGTTAGCGGCAGCAAGCGCTCCCGAACCCGAGGCAGCTCCCGAGCCCGCGGAAGAACCCAAATCAAGCGGCGGCAAGATGTCGCAAGAGGACATTGAGA
>CAYVSV010000067.1:0-7503 GCA_964454205.1 uncultured Ruminococcus sp. | reverse complement strand
TGTTTCCGATATCCCACTGTATTTCTATATGGAATGAACCTCTGTTATCATCATAACCGTTTCCGATAAGGAGATCCAAATATATTTCTCTGTCAATATTTTCACCATATAGATATTTAGCATGAAGCATGACTTCGGTAAGGTATGTTTCGGCGTAAAGCAGCTCTCCGTCCGAAAAGTCAAACTCACTCCAAAAATCATCGGGCAAATTAAACATAACAATACCCCCACCTTGTTAAATTATAACTTATAATTTATGCAAATTGTAAAACTCTTTCAGCTCCGCCTTGCGCTCGGCGGGAATATCGGTTTTCTTTATTCCCCGGACAGCGCCCTCCAGAGCCAACAGACGGTGAATACACGCGCTGCTGTCTATCTTCTGAATTTTCAGCCACGCGTTTTCCGCGCCTGTCTGCACAAGCTGATCGGTTGTCTCTATCCCAACGCGGTTAAGCTGCTCCTCGACTACCTTGCCGATATTCGGTAAACTTGCTAACTCTCCCATAGTTATCCTCCGTTTCTCAAAATTGCTTCCAGAGTTCTGTAATTTCTCTCCATAAGAGAAACATAGCTCTCCCCTGCCGCGAAGTCCTCCGCGGTGATGTTGTGGCAGGTGTGGAACTCCGCTGTCGGAAGCCCGTTTTCCGCCGCGAGAGTTTGCGCGAGCTTTACGCTTGACAGCTCGATATTAAACACCGCCTTCACCGTATCGTCTCCTGCGAGCTTTTCCGTAAGGAACGCTATCGTCTGCGCCGAAGGCTCGGTCTCGCTGCCGCAGCCGGGAAACGCCGCGTAATAATTCAAACCGTACTCCCTGAAAAAATACAGCAGCGGAAAGCGGTCGCCGAACACGAAATACCTGCTCTCCCCTGCCAGAAGCTCGTCAAAGCGGTGGTCGAGATCAAGTATATTATCCGAATATTCGGCGGCATTTTGCTCGTAGTATGCGGCGTTCGACGCGTCAAGCCGTGCCGCCTCGCGCTTTATGCCGTCCACTATCAGCGCGGCGTTTTTCGGGGACGTCCAGATATGCTCGTCATACTCCCCGTCGTCATCGTGGTCATGCTCGTCACGATTGTGCTCCGCGCCCACCGGCTCCTCTTCCTCGAGAGCCTCAACAAATTCCATCATCCTCAGAGCGTTCACCTCATCGGCGGATCGGAGGACGTTCTCCACCCACGCGTCTGACTCGCCGCCGTTGTAAATAAACAAGTCGCAGCCGTCTATCTTCACAATATCCCGAGCCGAGGGATCGTAGCTGTGGCTTTCCGTACCGGGCTTCAGCAGCAGAGTGACCTCGGCTCTGTCCCCGAATATCCGAAGCGCAAAGTCGTAGGCGGGGAATATCGTTGCGACGACTTTCAGCTTCCCGCCTTGCTCCGCCGGCTCGTTTAAAGAGCCCGAACACCCGGCAAGGACCACGAGCGCCAGCGCGAGCAGCGCCGATAATATCGTTCTACGCATTGACACGCTCCTTGCCGCTTGCGGCGCACTCTCCGCAGACCCCGTAGATCACCGTCTTGCCGATGTCCACGAAGAAGCTGTGGCTTTGCTCGATATGGCGGCTCATATCCGCCATAAAATCGCAGTCCATGTGGATAAGCCTGCCGCATTTTTCGCACTTTAAGTGAAAATGCCGCGAGCACTCCTCGCTCTCGTTGAGCTGATAGCAGGACGAGTCTCCGTCCGTAAAGCGTTTCAGCACACCTTGGCTCGCGAGCTTTGAGAGCGTTCTGTAAACCGTAGCCTCTCCCGAGCTCACTTCCCCGCTCTTGATGAGTTCCCTTGCGGTGTAGCATTTTCCGCGGTGGGAGTTGAAAAACTCCACTATTTCATCGCGCTGCTTGGTTTTGTAGCTGTTATCGCTCAACTGCCTCACTCCTTATTCTTTCCAGAGCGTTTTCCGCGGAAATACATTCCGCGTATCTTTTTTTCCAGATAAACTCATTATAATATTTGTAACTGTTTTCGGCGGACATAAATGTGTTGTCAAACGTCGTGTTGCAATATGCGGGAACGATCATTTTAAAACCGTGTTCAAATCCGCATTTCACCGTCGCGTCAATGCAATAATCCGTTTGCAGTCCGACAACTATGATGTCTTTCTCTCCGATGTTTTGCAGATATTCAAGCAAACCTGTGCGATAAAAGGCGCTGTTGACTGTTTTGTCAAAGATCAGCTCATTTTCGAGAGGCTTGAACTCGCCGTATATCTCAAAGCCCACTTCGCCCTTTGTCATCGCTGTTCCCGCACCGTCGTCATGACGGACGAATATCACCTCGACCGCGTTTTCCCTTGCCGCTGAGATCAGCGCCTTTACATTCGACACAAACTTGTCGAACATATACAGATTATCGTTTGTTATTTGCTTTTGTGTATCAACTACCAAAAGTATCATTTTTCGGATACCCCCGATCACCAAACAAATTTGATTTTGACTATCATTTTCAAATTATAACATAATTTTTTTAAAATTTCAATAGTTTTTATTGATTTTTTTGAAAAAATGTTGTATAATGTATATGTGAAAATTGGGCAGAACGCCCAAAATAATTTTGGAGGATAAAGAAATGGCAGAAATACTTATTGAAACATCGGCACGGCATGTACACGTAACCAAGGAGACCCTTGAAGTCCTTTTCGGCAAGGGTTACGAGCTCACTAAGAAGAAGAATCTTTCTCAGCCCGGTCAGTACGCCAGCAATGAGAGAGTAACCGTTGTAGGTCCCAAGAAGGAGCTTGCTAACGTTTCCATTCTCGGTCCGTGCAGAAATGCGGATCAGGTAGAGCTTTCCGCTACCGACGCGCGTTCTATCGGTCTGGATATCGCAATCCGCGAGAGCGGCGACATTGCGGGAACTCCCGGGTGCACTCTCAAAGGTCCTGCGGGCGAGGTGACCATTAAAGAGGGCGTTATCGTAGCGAAGCGCCATATCCATCTCACTCCCGAGACTGCGGAAAAGCTCGGCGTTAAGAATAAGGACGAGGTTTGGGTAAAGTGCAGCACCAACGGCAGAGCGGCTGTTCTCGGTGACGTAGTAGTAAGAGTAAGCGAGACCTTCGCGGACGCTATGCACATCGACACCGACGAGTCCAACGCCATAGGCGCTACTCCCGGACTTATGGGCGAGATCGTTAAGGAACTGTAATACTCGCTTTAAAGCCGGCATATCAAAGAGTTTTGTTATAAGATAATAATATGTCCGCCGTTCGGCGGACATATTGGCGTGTATTAGTGTATTAAGTGTATTGGAGGTCACAGTGGCGGAAAAGAAGGAAAATCTTCACGAGGGTCATCGGCAGAGAATGTGGAAGAAGTATCTCGATTCCGGGATCAATATATTCAGCGAGCACGAAATACTCGAGATGCTTTTGTATATGTTCATTCCCCGCCAAAACACAAATCCCACGGCTCATAGCCTTATAAAACAGTTTGGCTCGCTTCAGGCGGTAATAAACGCTCCGCGCAGCGAGCTTGTCACGGTACCGAACATCGGACCGAACACGGCAATGCAAATATCGTTCATAAACGATCTTGCGGACTATTTGAATAAGTGCTCTCAAAAGCCCGCCGTGTTTGAAAGCCCCGACGCTGTTATCAAATACTGCAAGGAATATTTCAAAAATAAGGATAAGGAATGCGTCGCGGCGTTTCTGCTGGATAAGAAGATGCGCGTTATCGGAAGTTGGGAGCGTGAACTCGAAAGACAAGGCTCGGACACCGACATAAGCGATCTGCTGACCCGCATATCTCAATACGGGTGCAATTCGATAGTGCTCGCGCACAACCACACGGAAGGCAGCGCGTATTCCTCAAACCACGACACACTCTTCACACGTTCCATATACAAGTTCATGACCGCCATGAAGGTCAAAATAACAGATCACATCGTTATCAAGGGCGAAAGCGGATACTCGATCCGCAACAGCGGCGAAGCTTCCGATATATGGTAATATTTTTTCGAGGTAATTATATGAACGAAAATAAATTTGAGCTCCGCTCGGAATACTCCCCTACGGGGGATCAGCCGGAAGCTATCGCGGCGCTTTCCGAGGGCATACTCCGCGGAGACAAGGAGCAGACCCTGCTCGGAGTGACGGGCTCGGGCAAGACGTTCACCATGGCGAACATCATCGCGAACGTCAACAAGCCCACGCTCGTCCTCGCTCATAACAAGACGCTCGCGGCTCAGCTCTGCTCCGAGTTCCGCGAGTTCTTCCCGAACAACGCCGTGGAATTTTTTGTAAGCTACTACGACTATTATCAGCCCGAAGCCTACATTCCCTCAACCGACGCGTACATCGAAAAGGACAGCGCCATAAACGACGAGATAGACCGCCTGCGCCACTCCGCGACAGCATCCCTCGCCGAACGCCGGGACGTTATCATCGTGTCGTCGGTGTCGTGTATCTATTCGCTCGGCTCGCCGGACGACTACCGCTGCAACACGCTCTCTCTGCGTCAGGGACAGGAGATATCGCGCGAGGAGGTAATAGAGCGGCTCGTTGAAATGCAGTATGAGCGCAACGAGCTCAACTTCGTGCGCAACAAATTCCGCGTTAAGGGCGATACCCTTGAGATATTCCCCGCGGGAAGCACCAACGAAAACGCCGTGCGCGTGGAGTTCTTCGGGGATGAGATAGAACGCATAAGCGAGTTCGAGGTCGTTACGGGAAACACCCGCGCGACTATCCTGCACGCGATGATCTTCCCCGCCTCTCACTACATCATCGGCAAGGAGAAAATGGACGAGGCTTTGGAAGAGCTTGAAAACGAGCTTGAGGAACGTATCAGATTCTTCAAGGACAGCAACAAGCTTATCGAGGCGCAGCGCATTGAACAGCGCACGCGCTACGATATGGAGATGCTCCGCGAGATAGGAACGTGCAAGGGCGTGGAGAACTACTCGCGCGTGCTTGCCCGCCGCCCGCCCGGGAGCACTCCCATAACGCTTATCGACCACTTCCCCGAGGATTTTCTTCTTATGGTTGATGAAAGTCATGTTACCTTGCCGCAGGTTCGGGGAATGTACGGCGGCGACGTTGCCCGAAAGAAAAACCTCGTCGATTACGGCTTCAGACTGCCCTGCGCTTACGACAACAGACCGCTCAATTTCGACGAGTTTTATGAGAAAATACCGCAGGCGGTGTTCGTTTCGGCAACGCCCGGGGATTTTGAAAAGGAACGCTCCACGCAAACGGTCGAGCAGATCATCAGACCGACCGGTCTGCTCGATCCCGAGATAATCGTAAAACCCACGGACGGGCAGATCGAGGATCTCATCTCCGAAATAAATGTTCGTGTGGAAAAAAAGCAGCGCGTGCTCGTTACAACTCTCACCAAGAAAATGGCGGAGGACTTGACGGAATATCTCGATAAGGCGGACATTAAGGTGCGCTATATGCACCACGACATCGACACGATAGAGCGTATGGAGATAATCCGCGACCTCCGCGAGGGGGAGTTCGACGTGCTTGTCGGGATAAATCTTCTCCGCGAGGGTCTTGATATCCCCGAGGTATCGCTTGTGGCTATTCTCGACGCGGACAAGGAGGGCTTTCTTCGCTCGGAGACATCGCTCGTACAGACGATAGGCAGAGCCGCGCGAAACGCCGAGGGCACCGTTATTATGTACGCGGATGAGGTAACGCGCTCCATGGAGCTCGCGATAACGGAGACACAGCGCCGCCGCGAGATACAGCAGCGCTACAACACCGAAAACGGCATTATCCCCAAAACGATAATCAAAGAAGTGCGCGACGTTCTCGAGATAACAAAAAAGGAAACAAAGAAGCGCAGCAAGTCCGATATTAAGAAGCTTCCGCGCCGCGAACGCGAGCAGCTTATCGCGCGCTACACCACAGAAATGAAAAAGGCGGCGAAGCTCTTGGATTTCGAGCACGCGGCGTATCTGCGCGACAGGATAAAGGAGCTGCAGGAATAAAAAACGCCGAACCTTTCGGCGCGGCGTTTTCAATCAATCTTCGATCATTTTTTGCAGATTGTCTGCGAGCTTTTGTAACTTTTCCTTTTCGGGACCATCTTTCATTAAAGCAAGAACTTCCAAAATATCGTCAAGGGTCAATCTAATGAAACCATTAAACTGCTTATCTGTCATTCCCATAATACTTTTCTCCTTTCAACCGAATAAACATTCCTTTATGTTTATTATGCCACAAGCCACGAAGAATGTCAAGTGGTTTGACAAAATTTTATGGAGGACAAACGGATAAAGTGGATTTTTCAAGAATAACTCCTTGTGACGGTAACTGCGAAACATGCGGTTTTTTCCACGACGGCGGCTGCAAGGGCTGCCGCGAGAACGGCGGCAAATGCGTTAAAATGTGGGAAAGCGAGTGCCGGATATTAAGGTGCTGCGAGGAGCACGGCGCGTATTTTTGCGGCTTGTGTTGGGAATTCCCGTGTGAATATATTAAAAGCAAGCTCACCGAATGGGATAAGAACGGCGTTTACAGACTTAAACAGCTGGTTGAGGAATATAGGGAAAAACATAAAAATAAATAAGTAACTGGTTGACAAATTCACCTAAATGTGATATAATGAATTTAGACAATACGATATGTAAGTGTGTAAAGTTTGCTGACAAATACCTTATCACAAAAAAGGAGAAATAATATGAACATATATAAGGAATGTCCCGTGCTTGAAAACGAACGCTTTAAGGCACGGTTTGTTTTGGCTGACGACTGTGCCGATCTGCTGAATGTATACTCCGACAAGGAGGCTGTAAAGCTGTTCAACAGCGATAATTGCGACGGCGACGATTTTTATTACACTACGCCCGAAAGAATGAAGCAGGCTATCGACTTCTGGCTGTATTCCTACAAGGAGAAGTTTTTCGTAAGATTTTCGATAATCGACAAGAAAACCTCGTCGGTCATCGGAACGTTTGAGATATTCAAAAGGATCGCGGACGATTATTTCACGAACTGCGGATTACTTCGGCTCGATTTGGCAAGTGCTTACGAAAAGCGCAATATAATTGACGAAATCCTTTCGCTTATCATTGAGCCAATCTTCGAGTGGTCTGACTGTGATATGATAGCAACCAAAGCAATTCCCGAAGCCGCGGAGAGAATATGTGCGCTTGAAAAGCACGGCTTCTCGCTTTCGTGTGAAAAGCTCGTCGGAACGCAGGACTATAAGGAATACGATAATTATTATGTGTTAAAAAACAGGAGATAAAAACAAATGGCTAACGATAAAATCATTATCAAGGGCGCGAGGGAGCACAACCTCAACAATATCGATGTGACGATACCGCGCGATAAGCTGGTAGTGCTGACGGGCGTTTCGGGCTCGGGGAAATCGTCGCTCGCGTTCGATACGATCTTCGCGGACGGACAAAGACGGTACATGGAGAGCCTCTCATCCTACGCGAGAATGTTCCTCGGACAAATGGAAAAGCCCGACGTAGACAGCATCGACGGGCTTTCCCCCGCTATCTCGATAGATCAGAAAACCACCTCGAAGAACCCGC
>CAYVSV010000066.1:0-7657 GCA_964454205.1 uncultured Ruminococcus sp. | reverse complement strand
TGTCCGCCCGGAGTTATCGCCGAAAGTCCGCCCCAAGACCATTCTCCGTCATTGTTGAACATTCCTCTGGCGGGGAATTCGCTCTCGTCGAGCTTGCCGTCGGGAGACAGCACAATGCATTTCACTATGCCGTTTTCATCGAGGAAAGCACGCGCGTAAAACGTCTCATTTATCATGAAACCGTAGTATATATCATCGGATAGTCTATCCTTGATCGACTTATCGAGCTCTCCGCCCTCCATAGTGACCTCGCAGGCGCTTTCCGTATGATTTATGTTGAGTGTCGCGTTCGGATATTTAACTGCGATATTGCCTATAATTCTGAGGAGCTTTTGTGCCATTTCGTTGGCGTCTCCTATCAGATCGTGCTTTATGTACTGCGCGGTAGAAGCGCCGTTGCTCTGCCACTCGCCGTCATCAAGCACGTTGCCGAAGCCGGGATACTTCACATAAAAAGCCCTGTATTCCTTGTTGAAGCGCTCGAAAAGCTCATCGACCTTGCCCATGAACTCCTCTTCCGCGGCTTCATCGGTCATATCGATAGTTTCGAGAGACTTCGCTATATCCGAGTATTCGCGCATAACACTCATCAAGTTCACAAGCCCGTTGTGGAACGCGCTCATTTCCTCGGTCGGCGTGAGCTTTTCAAGCTCGTCGAGATAGCCCTCGCCCTTTTTCGCGCAGTCGAGGATATATTCCTTTACCTTTTGCAGAGCGGCGGACTCGTTCGTTTTGTGAAGCTCCAATATTGCGAGCAGCTCCACATCGTCGCCGTTGCCCATAACGGTGCTGAGGTACTTATCAACGATACTTATGGCGTCATCAAAGTACTTGACGGAGGCTTCGCTCGGGTTTTCGGGGAAGCCCTCCGTGGGAGCGCTCTGCGGTTCGCTTGGCGGCGCGGCGCTTGAGCTTGTGCTTGCGCTCATTTCCGCGGACGAGCTTGCGGGCTTGCTTTGCTCCGATTGCTTTTGTGAGCTCTGCGTACTTTCAGCGCTCTGCGTAGCTGATGACTGCGCCGATTGTACCGGCTGCGCCGCCGGCGTTTGTTGGCTCTGCTGCGCCGAACCGCCGTTTTCCGAGCACCCCGCAAGCGCTGCTATCATTGCGGCAGCTGCGAACGCCGCCGCGAATTTTCCGGGTTTCCTCATAGCTAGTCTCCTTTTTTCAGCTCTTTGGCGAGCTTTTTTTGGATTTTCAAAAGCTGCCGTCCGTATTTTGGGTGGAGCTCATCGTCGGACTTGTTGTGCACCTTCTCAAAGATCGCCATGGTCTCGTCCTTGAGTTTGAGCACCTTTTCGGGAATGGGCTTGTCGTATATCACATAGCGCTTGGTTATCGCGTCCAGTATCTCGGCGGCGATTTTGCTTGCGTTATTTATCACAGCTTTACGATCCACCCCATATCATCGGGGAGCTTGCCGTACTGAATACCCGTCATGGTATCGTAGAGCCTCTGCGAGATAGCGCCGATCTTGTTGTCGTTGATAGTCATTACCTTGTCGCCCCACTTGAGGTGTCCTACGGGCGAAATTACCGCCGCCGTGCCCGTTCCGAATACCTCGTCGAGCTTGCCGTTGTCGTAAGCCTCGGCGACCTCCTGAATGGTTATGCGGCGCTCCGTTACCTTTATGCCCCACTTTTTGCAGAGCTCAATGGAGGACTTGCGCGTGATGCCGGGGAGAACAGAGCCCGTAAGCTGAGGAGTGATGACCTCTCCGTCGATAACGAAGAAGATGTTCATAGAGCCTACTTCCTCGATGTACTTCTGCTCCACGCCGTCCAGCCAGAGCACCTGCTCGTAATCTTGGTTGTGTGCCTCGTCCTGACCCTTGAGGGAAATAGCGTAGTTCGCCGCGGTTTTCGCGAAGCCCGTGCCGCCGCGTACCGCTCTTACATACTTCTCCTCAACATAGATCTTGACGGGATTAAGTCCCGTGGAGTAATACGCTCCCGAAGGCGAGAGGATTATCATAAACAGGTAGTGATCCGCGGGTCTTACACCTACATACGGGTCTGTCGCGAAGATGAACGGACGAATGTAAAGCGAAGCGCCGTCCGTGTGGGGGACCCAGTCCTTTTCCGTTTCGATGAGCTGCTTGAGCGCCTTCAGCACAAATTCCTCGTCTATCTGCGGAATGACCATTCTTTCCGCGGAAACGTTCATTCTCTTGAAGTTCTCGTCGGGTCTGAACAGCTGAATGGAGCCGTCCGCGGTGCGGTATGCCTTAAGTCCCTCGAATATCTCCTGTCCGTAGTGCAGGCACATAGCTGCGGGAGACAGCGTTATCTCGCCGTAGGGCACGATACGCGCGTCATGCCAGCCCTCGCCCGTGTCATAGTTCATCACGAACATATGATCGGTGAATACGTGTCCGAAGCCGAGCTTTGTTTCGTCCGTCGGCTTTGCCTTTGGTGCCGTTGTCTTTTCAATTCTGATCTCCATGGTGATTTACCTTCCTTTTTTGTTCGGGAGTTGCTGCACTCCGAAATTTATTCATACACCTTTATTCTATCACTTTTTGTCACTATTGTCAACTACTTTGCGGAATATTCTTAAAGGAAATGAGCCGCGTTTCAAAACAAACGCGGCTCGCGGTTTATGTTCTGTTTTTGTACGTTCTTCCCGCCTCCGCAAGACATTCGTTGAGGAACTCCTGCGGGAATTCCGGGAACTTTACAAGCTCCTCTGCTATCGCTTTTTTACGCTGCTCGTTCATTTCCTCCGTGAGCCGTTCGAGCGTTTCGGAATCCTTATTGTAACTGTGTATTCTCCCCTTCTTCTTAAAGTAGAACACAAGCAGGAGGACTGCCACCGCTATCAGCAGAAGTCCGATCCCGCCGTAATACAGCGCGACCTTCCGCAGCCCCGCTATCTCCTCCTCTGCGGTTTGCGGTTCACCGACTATCTTATCGATAAGTGCGGTAGCTGAGGCGGCATATATGAGACTCACAACTACCATTATTCCTATGTAAACTCCCGAGAAGCAGTCATGCACCACGCCGTTGCCGATAAACGCCGCCAGCATTGAGGCAAACATCACCCCGATAATTATCCACACCACTCCGGTCGCCGATTCGTTCGGCAGCAAGCCGAATTCCAGCGGCTTAAGCAAAGCCATAAACGCAAATATCAGAAGTCCCGTTCCCAGAGAGATGAACCAGACGTTCACCGGCGCGGGTCCCCACGGTTCGCGCACCCCGTCTTTTATAAATTTCGGATAGGTCTGCGTTATCTTGTCCGTTATGTCTCTCACCTTGTTGAGAGATTCGGAGTTCGCCGTTTCGCAGGAAGCGTCAAAGCTTCCGTAAACGCGGCGCAGACTATCCGTGAGATCGTCCGACTGCCTGAGCTTCTGTTCGCAGAGCGCGAGCTTTTCGGGGCTGTCCTCGATATCCGGCGTTTCCTCGAAATACCTCTTCGCGCGGTTCAGTTCCTCGTGGTTCGCGCACTCCGTCAAAAGGCGGCAGCCGGTGTTGTACATGGCTTTTCTTCCGTATTCCTCTATGTGAACGCCGAATTCTCGCGCGGCTTTGTAGTTTACCGATTCCGTTATGTCTATGCTGAGATAGGCGAGTTCTTCCTCGCGGCGGCAGCAGTACTCCGCCAAGAGCTTTGCGAGATACGCTCTGCCGCATCTCGGGTCTATATCGAGAACGCGCTCGCAATGCGCGTTGGCGCTTTCCCAATCGTTGTTCCCGAGGAACATAAACGCGCGTTCGAGCAGCGGTTCTACCGCCTGCTGCCCGCTTACCTGCACGACGGTCTGTCCCGCGCCCGCGGCGGCGCTGCCGCGGGGTATTATCTTCCCTATTCCGCGAACCAAGTCTTGAACGAAGCCCACCTTGCCCATATCCTGACCTTGCAGCCGCGAGAACTCCTTGGGCATATCGTAAGCGTCGATGTCGCAGTAGCACGGAATGAGCGTTTTGCTCTTATCCGTCTGCATAAGCGACAAAAATCTGCTCCATTCGTTCTTGACCCACACCGCGTTGAAATACTCGAACTTCGTTCCTATGGCGAGCATTACCTTTGCGGAATTCAGCGCGGAGAATATGTAGGGCTCGTAATCCTGCCCTAGCTTATCTTCAAGCGTTATCCGCGAGAAGAACACCTTATATCCCTTTGAAGCGAGAGCCTCGAAAATTTCCTGCGCGAGAACGCTGTCCTTTGTGCGCTCGCCGTCCTCGGCGGTTTCTTTATAGCAGATGAAAACATCGAAGGGGTCTTCGCTGTTGGCTATCTCCAGTATCTCTTTCTGGAGGCGGTCTATCTCTTTTGCCTCGGCTCTGTAAACGGGGAGAGCGTCGTTGTCGGCGTACTCGCACGCGCGGTCGAAGTTGGGGTCGTCGAAAATGCTTTCGTAGGACGTTCGGTGGCAAGTGGGCGTTTTCCTGCCCGTTGCGGGGTCGTCAACATACTCTATGCCGAATTTGCACAGGCAAAGCCCCCAATAAGCCTCCGCTTCCTCCTGGAACTCCGCCACGATGTTCTCGTAAACGCCCGCCGCCTTATCGAATTCGTTCTCGCTTCTTAAACGGTTGGCGCGGTTGAACATATTCACCTTTTTCTCGCTGCTGTCCGATGGAACGGTCTGCTGAGTATCGCAATACGGGCATACGCATATCGTATGTCCCTCGATAACATTGAGGTTTCCGTCGCACATCTTACACTTAAAAACCGCCATAATTCCTCCTTGAAACGTATAATTGCTCCCTAATTAAGGCAAAACACCGCACAAATACTGTTTAACGGCTTTGTACGATGCTGCCTTAAATGTTTCGGTATTTCAAACTTATTTTCGGTGTTTCCCCCGCCGGAGAGGAAAACGCCGAAAAATTTGGAAAAGTTCAATTGGAACATCAAAATCTCACAAATTTATTTTACCACGTTTTGTTGCTGTTGTCAACTGTTTTGAAAAATATTATCGCATAGCAGGCAAAAGCCCGTTCGGAAGATACCGAACGGGCTTTGATGATCGTTTATCGCCACTCGTTTATTGCGTAAAGGACAGCAAGGCGTATATTCTTCAAAAGCCTTGCCGAAAGCTCCTCGTATTCCGCTTCCAAGCCCATTTCGTGAGCTGTATACGGCGGCTCGTCGTTCCACGAGCCCATCGCTCCGAAAACGTCGGCGGCGTCCGCCGCGTAAAACAGCGGCATAAACTTTTGGGGTATCCTCGGCGCGGAGAGCTTATCCGTGCCGAACGGTGCTTCTCCGTCGAGAATGCTCCTCGCGAGTTCAAATCTTTTTGCAAAACCGCCGCAGTCTATACGCTCTGCTAAGTCCGCTATTTCTATAAGCACTTCCCGCAGCTCATCGGAGTTATCGTCGCAGTATGGCTTGACAAACGGGATAAGCTCAAGCTGCTCGGTGTACAGGATATTCCACATTTTGAGCTTTGGGTCAAATTCCCATTTTGGGATAAACGCGGTTATCTCGCCGTTCTTGAAATAGCACAGAATAAACCCGCAGTATGCGTTTGCGAAGCCCAGAGCGTTCCTGTTCTCAACCTCGGTCGGAACTATGAGCTTGATATCGCGCAGTCCTTTTTTGACGCAGTATTTGTACCACTCCTCCGCGCCTTTGGCGGTGCGGTCCTTTATCCCGCATTGACGTATATTGTCCAGAAACAAAAACTCGATCTTGTTTTCGTAGGCTATCGGCTCGTATTCAAAGTCCGAATAACCGAAAAGCGCGGACTTCGTTGCCGCCGTCAATCGGCACAACTGATACAATTCACCTTTGATAAAAAATCACCTCGCGTCCTCGGCTTCACACACCGCGTTTCCGACCTGAACAAAGCCGCCGTGCATGCCGTATTCATAGAACATCACCAAATGCCGCACACCCTCTCTGTCGGTGAAGATAAGCCGCCACTCGCCGCAGTCGCCTTGTGCGGTGAACATGTAATGCTCCCAGTTGTCCCAACGAAAATCAAGCTCCGTATTTTTCCCGAAGCCGCCCTCAAACAGGCTTGAGACCTTGCGGCACGGATAGTGCCTATACACTTCGGGGAACGCGATAACTTCTTCAATAACAATTTCTATCCACGCGGCGTAAAGATCGTTGATGATAACTTTCGCAAATGTGCCGTGCACCACAGCCGAAAGCGCCAGTTCCTCGGGTGCGCTGTCCCAACCGTTCAGTGCAGCATTTGCAGGCAGATACAGAAAGCTCACACTCTCGCCGATATCCGCCTTGAATGGCGCACTGACCTTGACGATCCGATGCTCTCCGACTTGTGGAATTTCGTCCGAACGCAGCCAGATATCCTTGTCGAGCGGCGGAACGTCCTCCCCCTTTGCAAGCCATTCGGGTTCGAAAATAAGCTCGGACATTCCCGCAGTCAGCTTTGGAATTTCATCCACTGTTTCACCGCAGCACCTGCATTTAAAAATCATACTCAGACCTTGCAGTAGATCACTGCGTAATCAAACGGCGCGACGTGCACCTTGCCGTCCGCTATGCCCTTGCCGTAATGGTCAAACGCGGGCTCGAAATCGTAGAACATCGCGGTTTTCTCGTTCTTGATCTCAAACGCTCTGCCCTTTGTGGATTTGTTGAGGTAGATCACCGCGGCGTCGCGCGTTATCCTATCGAACCTCGCGAATACGCAGACGTTGTCGTCGCACTCGATAAAGCGCATTGCGCCTTGTTCAAACGCGCGTGTGCCCTTGCGGACTTTGGAGAGCGTTTTAACAAAGTCTATAAGCTCCTGATTTTCCTCGCCCCATGGATAGCAGCGGCGGTTGAACGGATCGCGGTAGCCTTCCATTCCCGCTTCGTCGCCGTAGTATACGGAAGGTATTCCGGGCAGGAAGAATTGCAGCACCATCGCGCACTTGAGCAGCGCTATTCCCAGAAGATACTGAGCTCCGTCCAGACGGCGCTCCGCCTGCCAATCCTTGTCGTGCCAGCCGACTTCTTCTCCGCCCAACCGCGTGAGCGCGCGCTCCGTGTCGTGCGTGGAAAGAAAGTTCATAAGCATATCAATGGCGGGCTTGGGGTAGTGATCGAGAATAGTCGTTATACTGTCCACGAAAACCTGTCCGTTGGCGTATTTTACATAATTCAGTATTGCTTCCTTGAACGGATAGTTCATAACGCTGTCGAGCTGCCCGCCGATGAGATAGCGGCGGCGCACGCCGTAGCTCTCCTTGTTGGAAGCGTCCTCCCAGACCTCTCCGTAGATGACCTTGTCGTCGCCCATTTTCTTTACGGACTTGTTGAGGTTGTCAAGGAAGTCGTCGGGGAGCTCGTCGGCAACGTCAAGACGCCAGCCCTTTGCGCCGAGCTTTATCCACTTTTGCAGGATACCGCCGTCTCCGCAGATGTATTCCGTGTACGCGGGATTGTTTTCGTCTACATTCGGCAGAGTGGTTATGCCCCACCAGCTGTCGTAGCGGTCGGGGTACGCGATGAACGAGTACCACGATGAATACGGGCTGTTTCTGTCGCGGTAAGCGCCGGTATTATTGCCGTAGCGCCCGAACTTGTTGAAGTATATCGAATCCGCGCCGGTATGCGAGAAGACGCCGTCGAGGATAATGTCTATCCCCATTTCCTTTGCCTTTTGGCAGAGCTCGACAAAATCCTCTTCCGTGCCGAGCATGGGATCTATTTTCTCGTAATTGGCGGTGTTGTAGCGGTGGTT
>CAYVSV010000065.1:0-7834 GCA_964454205.1 uncultured Ruminococcus sp. | reverse complement strand
CGGATATCTGATCCTTCACCTCGTTGAGGGCGCGCTGTTTGTCGCGCTCGATATTTTCCTCCGCCTTCACGCGGATCTCTGCCGCCTTTTGATTTGCCTCGTTCACTATCTCTTCCTCGCGCTTCTGCGCTCTGAGAGTTGCCTGCTTTACGATCTCAGCCGCCTCGGCTTTGGCGTTTGCCAAGGATTCGTTGTATTCCTTTTCCGCCGCCTCTGCCGCCGCTTTCGCCGCCTCGGCGTCCTTTATAGCGGAAGCCGCCAATTCCTTACGCTTGTCGAGAATTTTTCCCACAGGCTTGAACAGGAATATCTTAAAAATGAGGAAGATGATGAGCGTATTTATCAGCGTGAAAATAATAGTGCCTTTGTCTATCGACACCAACTGCAATGTTGTTTGCGCAGTCGCTGCCGCTTCACTAACAAAATTCAGCATTTAGCTCTCCTCCTCCAATATAGTCTAGCCCTGTCTTAAAGCCTTCCGATGAGGGGGTTAGCATAAAGGAGAAGCAGCGCGATTACGAGCGCGTACAGACCCGTTGTCTCTGCCAACGCGTCGCCGATGATCATTGTTCTTGTGATAGCGCCGGAAGCCTCGGGCTGTCTGCCGATAGCCTCTACCGCCTTACCGCCGCAGTAACCCTCGCCTATACCCGGTCCGAGACCCGCGATCATCGCGGTGCCTGCGCCGAGCGCGGAAAGTCCAAGTGTGATGCCTTTCGCTAAGATGTTCATAGTTTCGGGTGTCATTTCCATAATTTCATGTCCTCCGTAAAATATGTATTTTGTCCGCCGGAGGCGGACTGTTATCTTCCGAAAACGCTGTGCATTTTCAGAAGACGCCGAACCGATTCTTAATCCTCACCGCAATCCGCCGAAGTTATGTACGACATACTCAGCATCATAAAGATATACGACTGCATTACAGCGGAGAAGATATCGAAGTAAAGGGACGTTACCGCGGGGATAAGTATCGCGAAGTGTCCCAATGCGAAATACAGAAGCGCGCCAATAACCGTACCCGCCACCATATTTCCGAACAGACGGAGCGTCAACGCCAGGGGGTTTGCAAACTCGCCGATTATGTTAAACGGAAGCATAAACGGCATGGGCTCTACAAAGCTTTTCATAAAGCCCTTGAACTTTCCCGTTTTGCCCTTGTTGTACTGCACCATGCAGAACGTTATAAGAGCGAACGAACCCGTCACCGAAACGTCGGCGGTAGGCATACGAAGTCCAAGCAAGCCCATAAGATTGTTCAGCATAATGAAACAGAAAAGCGCCGCGAAATACGGGATATGTCTGCCGTATTTCGAGCCCATCGTGCCGTCTACCGTGCTGCGGAAAAAATCCACTATCATTTCGGCGGCGACTTGCCTTTTTGTTTCGGGAACGACCTTGAGATTGCGCGTGATTATCAGCACAATGGCGAGTAAAATAAGTATTACGAACCATTGCACGATAATACTCTCTGTTAAGTTGAATGTCATGCCAAATACCTTAAAGCTCGTTACCACCAGAGGTCCGTTTACGGAAATCCCGCTCTCCGATGCGAACATTAATGCGGTCGGCATATTATCATTCCTCCTTTTTATCGGAACGCGTTTGGCGTTCTTTGATTATTTCCCTTACCGTAATGGCGACGCGCACGAAAAACAGCGGTATCGCCGCCGCGATAAGGTTTATAAACGGTGCGAGCGCGGCAACGGTAAGCAGCGCGAAAAGCCCGAGATAACGCACGCAGTACATGATGTTCATATACGTCTGCGCGGACTTTGAGGTCTGCTTTGTCAGAGCCGCCTGCGCGGACTTCCCAAGTACCAGGAAGTTCAGCGCGCTTAAAACGATCCCGTACACCGCGCCTATCGGCAGGGAGAAATCCCCTCCGAGCGCGAAGCACAAAACCGCCGCTATTGCAAGATATATTCCGCTAAGTGCCAGATAATACGGCGAGAGCGATCTCATTTCGTCATAAATGACCTGATCCTTTTTCATAAAAGCCTACTTTCGCAAGTCCTTGTACTCATCGTAGTAGTCATTGTCGCTCCGCGAGCTTGTGAACGCCTTCGGCGCTTTCTTTTCGGGCTTTTCGTACATCTTTATAAGCTTGAAGATGTAGTTCCCCGCGCCGCAGAGCATAAAAACTATCCCCAGCACGATAAAAACGCCCATCACCCAATCCGGGAGCTCAAACCGTTTCACAACGGCGCTTCCGCCCCACAAAAACAGCAGCAGCGGAGCAATGATAATAAACGCGAGCTGCGAAACGTTCGCGTAGATAGAAAAGGGATTATTATTCTTCATCTCAATAAATCAACTGAGCAAGCCGCCATTCGCCGTTCTCCTTCTTCATCTGCGTAGTGAGGACGTTGGCGCTCTCGACATCCGAAAGATCGGAATCCTCGCCAGCGCCGAGATAAACGGTGACATAGCACTCCGTCTCACTTGACGGAACGATCTTTATGATAAGTGAGCCCCAGGGCTTGCTGTAAGCGGTATAGGGCTTGAAATTCTCGCTTATTCCGATACCCGTCTCTTTCGTCAAAAGCGAAAAGCGCGGCTGATAGACCGCTATGAGCGAACCGGAACCCGAAGCGGGATCCGCGGGCATCTGCGTGAGTATTCTTGCAGCCTCCGTTTCGACAAAGCAGGACTTGACGAACGTCTCTATTTCTTCATACTTTGTGTAATCGACGGAGTTCGTCGTGTACATACCGTCGTCGGGGCGGTTTCCGTAAGGCTCGTCGACGTGCGGAAGCCCCTCGGTAACAAACAGCCTCAAAATCGTGTAGTTATCCGCGATAAGCTTCTGCGCGTTCTCCGCGCACTCGTCCACAAGTTCCTGCGAAGGCTTGAAATCTACGACCGTGCCGTCGGGGAGCTGCCGATCCTCGTCGGGTGCGCTGCTTCTTACTATCAGTACCACAAGCGCCGCGACAGCCGCCAGAACGACCGCGACGGTCGCCGCCAACGCGCCGGGACGCGGCTTGTTAAGGTTCTCACTCATTGTTCCACATTTCCTCGATCTTTATTTTATCGGATTATCAGCTCTTTACCTCTTTGCTGTCGATAGAAATAGCCTCGGGGAATACATTGCGGCTGTCCTCCTTGGAAAGGAACGTTGTGTTGACATAGCCCTGTATTATAGCGCCGTCGATCACCGCGATGGTGGAAGCGTTTATGTCCCCGAAAACGACCGCGTCGCGCTTGAGCTCCGCCTTGCCGGTTATGTCGAGCTTTCCGCGCACTCTTCCGTTTATATCCGCGTACTGCGCGGAGAGGTCTCCGATAAGTATCGTGTCGCGATCCATTCTCATTCTGCCCTTGAGCGAGATGTTGCCCTGCATAGCCGCGGACATCATTCCCGCGTTATTGCAGGTAACGTCCCCGATCACCTTGCCGCTCATATCTATGTTGCGCGTTGTCTGAACGTTGCCCTTTATATTGCCGTCTATCTGCATATTCGCGAGCGAATTTACGTTGCCGTCTATTATCGTATTCTTGGAGATCACGGTTATTTCGTCGGTCGCGTCGTTCTGGTTCGGCACGGGAGCGCCGCCCGTCGTACCGCTTCCGCCGAAGCCTCCGCCCGCGGGAGGATTGCCTCCGTTGTAGCCTCCGTAACCGCCGCCCGCGTTCTGGTTATAAGCCCCCGCGTTTTGATTATATGCGCCCGCGTTCTGCTCATACCCGTCCTGCGCTTCGTTTTGCGCGTTTTGTCCGAAATTCTGACGAATATTCTGGACGTTGCGGTTATACGAGGGCTGCTCCGCACCGTTTTGCGGAGCGCCGAAGCCCCCCGGTTGATTTTGCCAATCCGAGTTCGGCTGCGCCTGAACTCCGCCCTGCTGCTCGCGGGTCACGTTCTGCGCGCCTTGTGCCGCCTGCTCCTGCCGAGCGTTCTGCGCCGTCTGCTGCGCGGCGGTCTGCTCCGGAGTGCGGTAATACGGAGTTTCAAGCGGAACTCCGTTATTGCTTGTTTCAACGCCGCTTTGCGCGGCATTCCCCTTGTCGCCGTCGCGAAGGTACTTGTCAAGCTCCGAGGGCTGAGCAGAACCCTCGCTCTTTTTATCTTGTCCGTCCTTCTTCCACAGCTCTTTTACCGCCTGTGAGAAATTGTCCTTTATTCCCATAATTCGATCCTTTCAGCTCGGGGTTTCCCCTTACCTCTTCTGCTTTATATTCCCGTCGATAAACCGCTCTATGAGAACGGTCCGATAAACTGAACGGGTTCTGTATCGTTTTGTATTGCGTCGAACCTGTAGCCTTCGCCCACAAGTATCCTAAGCACGTCCTCGAGGACGTACACCGTGTTTTCTCTCGCGCCCGAATCGTGCATCAATATAACGGGGCGCTTTACGTTACGGCAGTCGCTCGGGATAGAATTGTACATCTGCTGCCATGTTGCGCCGTTGGCGTCGCCGCTGTCGACGTTCCAATCGTAGAACCTGAAGCCGCGCCGCGTCATTTCCTTTATAATCTCATCGCGGGTATCCCCGTTGAAGTCGTTCTTGCTGCCGCCCGGGAAGCGGAATATCTGCGGAGCCTGACCCGTTGCCTCGCGGACGATATCCCACGCCTCGTGGAAATCGTCCAGGAACGCCTCTACGGAAGCGTATATCTTGTTATAATCGTGAGAAGCGCTGTGAACGCCGATAGTGTGCCCCGCCGCCGCGATCTGCTTGAGCGCCGAAGTGCACCATTCTTCTCTGTTCGGAACGACGAACCAAGTCGCCTTCACGTTATAATCCTTCAAATATTTCAAGAGCGAGCTTGTGTACCGAGAAGGACCATCGTCAAATGTGAAGTATATCGTGCCCTCCTCAAAGCTGTAGTTCGTCGGAGGAGTTACATACATATCGGGGTAAAGAGCCGCATACGGGCTTGTCTCGGGCTCGCTCGCGCCGCCCGATGTGCTTGAGGTATCCGATGTATTCGAGCCGCCGGAGTTGTTCGGGCTGCTTGTAGTGCTGTTCTTTTGGTTTATGAACTCTATGATGTCGTCGTCCGACATTCCGCACTCGGAAAGTATCGTGTAATATTCCTCGGCGGAGCCGCCGCCGTTTTTCACCACCGCTTTTATCAAGTCCTTCGCGGTGATGCCGTTCTTGCTCATTATATCATAGAACCCCTCGGCGTTTACAGTGTTTTTCGCCGCCGCCATGGAGATGATGTCCTTGTCCGATGCGCCCGACCTTATCAGTATCTCGTAAAGCCCCTGCGCGTTCAGTTCGTTTTTCTCCGCGGCGAGCGTCAGCACGTCGTTGTAGGAAACGCCGCTGCGCATCATAATATCGCGGATATCCTCAGCGCCGGCTATCTTCTCCCCGACAAGAACGTCCGCTACCACGGACAGCCTGTTGTTATCCTGCTGCGCCACGGAATTCTCTCTTTCAAGCTCGCCTATCCTTGCGTTTTTTTGCGCGAAAAGCACGCCGAAAACCACAGCGAGTATCAGCGGGACAAAAAACAATATTGAAAGCACTATTTTTATAAGTACTTTAAAAAACTCAACGCTTCCGAAACGCATATCCGAACCTCATTTAAAGGGACTTGTGATTTTTGATACAGATATAATTCCCCTATTCTATAATAATACAATAATTTTCATTATTTGTCAATAGTAACATTATACAAAACGAGGATTTATTCCAAAAAAAATCGGATTTACGACAAATTTACCTACTAATTTTTGTGGAATTTGCACAAATTCTCAAAACAAAGCAAAAGGCGCATAAAAAATGCACCTTTCCCTCCATTTATTCCGCAACATAAACGCGCTTCATTCTCACGTCGGTCAGAGGACGGTCGTTGTAATCGGTCTTGACAGCCGCTATCTCGTCGACGGTCTCCATTCCCTCGACCACCTTTCCGAAAGCCGCGTATTGTCCGTCGAGATGCGGGGCGTTCTGATGGACGATAAAGAACTGGCTCGAGGCGGAATTCGGGTTCATGGAACGCGCCATAGAGATCACTCCGCGAACGTGCTTCACATCGTTCTGCGGGAAGCCGTTCCCCTTGAACTCGCCCTTTATCTTATCCTTCGCGCCGCCCATGCCCGTGCCTTCGGGATCGCCGCCCTGTATCATAAATCCGCTTATAACTCTGTGGAATATAAGACCGTCGTAAAATCCCCCGCCTACCAGTTTCAGGAAATTCTCCACCGTCGCGGGAGCTTTATCCGGATAAAGCTCGAGCTTTATCTCCTTGCCGTTTTCCATTTCGATCACTACCATTTTCTTCCTCCTACTTCTTTTCGCCAAGCTCGTAAGCCCGCTTTGTGCAAGCCTCGCACGCGTTTATCACAACCTCGGTCAGCCTTCCGTTATAAAGCTCCTGAAGCCCCGCGAGCGTTGTGCCGCCGGGGGAGCTCACCTGCTTTATCAGATCGTCAACCGACATTCCGCTTTCCGTCATCATTCTCGCGGAACCGATAAGCGACTGCGCGAACAGCCGCAGCGCGGCGTCCTCATCTATCCCAGCCTTATGCGCGTACTGCACAAAGCCCTTCGCGTAGAGGTAAATGAACGCGGGCGAGCTTCCGTTCACCGCGATTATCTCCTTCATCTTGTCCATGGGAACGACCTCGGCGATACCGCACGAGCCGATTATCTTCTTCGCGAACTCGAACTCCTCGTCCGAGACCTTGTCGTCCCTGCTCATCGCCGAAGCGCCGCAGCCGAGCATCATCGGCGTATTCGGCATAACAAGCACGACCTTCGCGTCCGCGAAAGTCCGCTCTCTTATGTACTCCGCGGAAATACCGGCGCAAATGGAGATTATTACCAACTCAGCGTTATCCGCTTCCTTTATCTCCGCGAGCACGCCGTCGAGCTGCTGCGGTTTGACCGCCAGAAGCATATAATCGCACTTTTTGGCAAGCTCCTTTATGCTCGTCCCCGCGGTCGCTCCGTGCAGATTGACGTTCTTGATCTTCTCTGGATCGCTGTCATACGCGAACACCGCCGTGTTCCCGAGCTTTCCGTTTATTCCCTTGATTATAGCGCCGCCCATATTGCCAACGCCGATAAATCCCAACTTTTTCATAAATTTCCTTTCTGTCTCGGAGAACCGCGCGCTCCGTCAACTGCGCGCGAGCTTTTTAAAAACCCTGTTGTAAGCCACGCATATAGGAAACAGCGTGAGCATCAATATTACGATATGCAAAGGCACTTCAATGGCATTTTTTATAAGGCGGGTCTGTACTCTCACCCAAAATCCCACCCAAAAAACATCGGCATTGTACACTCCCGCTTCAAGCGTTTTCTGGAACGTCAGCGCAAACGGTGTCATAATAAGGTTGCACACCACCGCGACCGTGAGCTTCGCTAAAGCTATCCGCAAAACCGCCTGCCGATTATCCAACAGCGATTTTCCGAACTCCTTCCCGTTTGAGAACTCGAGCTTAACGGGGCGGAAGTTATACAAAAAGCAGCCGTAGATGATCCCGCCCGTCATCTCGATGATCGTGAACAGCGGCGAGAAGCTGTCCAACGGTTTGAGCATATACCCCAAGATATCCGTTATAATGCACGCCATTCCCGCAACCGTAGGACCGTACAGCATACCGATAGAAGCCACTGCCACAAATGCGAAATTCACCTTTAGCTCTTCGGTGAGCCGTACCTCGACAAACGTTTTGAGCACCAGATCCAGCGCTATCAGTATTGCCGTAACGCAAAGCGTCCGCAGATTTTTCAGCTCCAGCGCCGATTTTTTGAAATTAGCAAAAAAAGTCATAATCATTCCTCCGTTGACTTTTTCGCTATACAAAGAGGAATAAAATATGACTTTATTCGATTATGTACAGCGAGATGCGAAAACCGCACCGCAAGCG
>CAYVSV010000064.1:0-7870 GCA_964454205.1 uncultured Ruminococcus sp. | reverse complement strand
TCTTCACGGATATTTCCAAGGACGGCACTCTTTCGGGAGTGAACGCCGAGCAGCTCAAAGCTCTATATGAAGGAACTCGCGGCGAGTGCTGCATAATTGCGAGCGGCGGCGTTCACACTATCGAGGATATCGGAATTTGCAAGGATATGGGTTTATACGGCACTATTTGCGGAAAGAGCATTTACACGGGTTCGCTTGATTTGAAACAGGCGATAGAGCTGGCAAAGTAAGGAGCGGTTATGAAAATTCTTGTAACGGGCGGTACGGTTTTCGCGAGCAGATATACGGCGGAGTATTTCGCGAAGGAACACGAGGTTTACGTGCTTAACAGAAACACCCGTCCGCAGTCCGAAGGCGTTACGCTTATCAACGCGGACAGGCACGCGTTGGGCGATGCTCTCAAAGGCTATGAGTTTGACGCGGTCATCGACGTAACTGCGTATAACGAGACTGATGTGCGCGATCTGCTGAACGCGCTCGGGAAATTTAAGGATTATATTATGATAAGCTCAAGCGCGGTCTATCCCGAAACTCTGCCGCAACCGTTCAAAGAGGATATGCAGACGGGCAGAAATTCACTCTGGAAGGAATACGGCACAAACAAGATAGCCGCCGAGAGGTATTTGCAAAGCCGCGTCCCGAACGCCTACATCATACGTCCGCCGTATCTTTACGGCAAGATGAATAATCTCTATCGTGAAGCGTTTGTTTTCGAGTGCGCGGAGCGGGATATGCCGTTTTACGTTCCTTACGGCGGAGAGTTGCCGCTTCAGTTCCTTGATATTAAGGATATGTGCGGATTTATCGCGATACTGCTCGAAAAACATCCCGAACAGCGCGTTTTCAACGTGGGAAACCCCGGGACTGTTACGGCTCGCGAATGGGCGAAGCTGTGCTACGGCGTTCTCGGGAAAGAACCCGAGATAAGAGGCGTTCTGCTGCGTATAAACCAGCGGGAATATTTTCCGTTTTACGATTACGGCTATGAGCTCGACGTTTCCGCGATGAGCGCGCTTATGCCGGAAGTTAAGCCTTTGGCGCAGGGGCTCGCGGAGTCGTACGAGTGGTTTAAGGAAAACAGGGAAAAGGTTATTAGAAGGGATTATTTTGAGTATATAATCAATAATCTCGGAGGGTAAAATGACTATTGAAGAGCGCATAAAGCGCGAGAAACGCTTCAAAAGAAAACAGATAATATCGCTCGTTAAGGATATGGCAGCGTTCGTTTTTTGCGCTGCGGCGGTGTTTTTCGCGCTGAACGACCTGCTGTTCCGTATAAAAGGCGTGCCCGCCTCCGTTGATATTGTGAGGTTTTTCGGCGGCGGCGCGAGACCGTATGCGAAGCTTGGCGAAAACGAGATTTCGGTGAGCTTTATTGACGTAGGGCAGGGAGACTGCGAGCTTATCAGAACGGGAAAGTACAATATCCTCATCGACAGCGGAGACGACGGCTGCGGCGACGATGTGGCAGGCGTTCTCGCTTACAGCGGCGTGGAGCGGCTCGATCTCGTTATCGTCTCTCACCCGCATACGGATCATTACGGCGCGATGTATCGTGTCTTGATGGAATTCGATGTGGGGCTTTTCATTATGCCCGAGCTCCCCGAGGACAAGATACCCTTCGGCACTACATACGAACGGCTGCTCACCGTTATCCGCGACCGGAATATAACCGCGCGCTACGCTTCGGCGGGCGAGCGCTTTCTGCTCGGCGAGGACTGTTATCTTGATATTCTGTCGCCGATTTTTTACGATCATGACGAGCTGAACGACTTTTCAATTACCGCGAAGCTCGTTCACGGCGAGAATTCTTTTCTTTTCACGGGAGACCTGCAAAAATTTTCGGAGCTGGATCTTATCGAAAGCGGCGCGGACATTGACGCGGACGTTCTAAAGGTAGGTCATCACGGCAGCGCGGGTTCAAGCTGCATGGAATTTTTAAACACGGTAACTCCCGAAACGGCGGTGTTCGGCGCGGCGGAGTACAACCTCTACCGTCATCCGAGGCTTGAGGTGATAGAGCGTCTGGAAGAAGCGGGCTGCAAAGCGGCGTATTCCACCGCGAACAATGGGAACATTGTGATGATAAGCGATGGAAAAAGCATTCGCGTTGAGATAGAAAAGGAGCAGGCGCTGATACTTGGGAGTTAAGGCACCGCGGAAAATGTTGTAAAATTGCACAAAAACAGCCTCGAAAATTCGTTATATTGTAAGTAAAAACACGTTTTTTTCGTAATTCTATTGAAGTGCGCTCTAAAACGTTGTATAATTATGTTTGGCAAAAAATATTCGGAACAAGTTTTTATTTCGGTGTTTTCCCCGCCTTAGGCGGGGAAAACACCGAAAATCTTGGAAAAATTAAATTAAGACATCAACAGAAAAAAGGAAAGTGAAATATTTTGGTTAGAAACGATTTAAGGAACATAGCGATAATCGCGCACGTCGATCACGGCAAGACCACTCTTGTCGACGAAATGTTGAAGCAGGGCGGCGTTTTCCGCGAAAATCAAGAGGTAAACGACCGCGTTATGGATAACAACGACCTCGAACGCGAGCGCGGCATAACCATACTCGCGAAGAACACCTCGTGTATGTATAACGGCGTGAAGATCAATATAGTGGACACGCCCGGTCACGCGGATTTTTCGGGAGAGGTGGAGCGTATACTTAAAATGGTAAACGGTGTGCTTCTGCTTGTGGACAGCTTCGAGGGGACAATGCCGCAGACGCGCTTCGTTCTGCAAAAGGCGCTGGAGCTCGGTCATAAGATAATCGTCGTCGTAAACAAGACGGATCGTCCGGACGCGCGCAATCATGAGGTAGTCGACGAGGTATTGGAGCTTTTGCTCGACCTTGACGCTACCGAGGAGCAGCTCGACAGCCCCGTCGTGTTCTGTTCCGGCAGACTGGGCTGCTCGTCTTACGATCCCGATCAGATGGGAACGGATTTCAGACCCCTCTTCGACAAGATACTTGAGCATATCGACCCGCCCGAGGGAGACGACGAGGGAGATCTTCAGCTTTTGGTGTCGTCCATAGACTATAACGACTATGTGGGAAGAATAGCGGTAGGGCGCGTTGAGCGAGGCGTTATCAAGCAAAACCAGGAGGTGACCGTCTGCGATTATCACGGCGCGCACGCTCCTTTCAAGGGAAAAGTCGTATCGCTGTATCGATACGAGGGACTTAACAAAGCGCCGTGCGATACCGCGACTGTCGGCGACATAGTGTGCTTTTCCGGCATCGAGGGCATAACGATAGGGCAGACCATCTGCGCTGTAAACAACCCCGAGCCGTTGCCGTTCGTTAAAATATCCGAGCCTACCGTTGAAATGACGTTTTCGGTAAATTCCTCTCCGTTCGCCGGAAGAGACGGCAAGTTCGTGACCTCGCGCCAGATACGCGAGCGCCTGATGAAGGAGACACTCAAGGACGTTTCGCTGCGCGTTACGGACAGCGAGAATGCCGACGCTATGAACGTCGCGGGTCGCGGCGAGATGCATCTGTCTATCCTTATCGAAACCATGAGAAGAGAGGGCTACGAGCTCTCCGTCAGCACGCCGCGCGTTCTTTATAAAGAGATAGACGGCGAGCGCTGCGAGCCGGTGGAGCGCCTTGTTATCGACGTTCCCGAGACCGCCGTGGGCGCGGTAATGGAGAAAATGGGGCAGCGTAAGGGCGAATTGCAGGAAATGCACCCCGTGGGCTCGCGCACGCGTCTGGAGTATCTCATTCCGTCGCGCGGGCTTTTCGGTTACAGAAGCGAGTTTCTTACCGATACCAAGGGCGAGGGAGTTATGAACTCCGTGTTTGACGGATACAAGCCGTATTTCGGCGAGATACCGAGAAGAACGGTGGGTTCGCTAGTCGCGTGGGAGACAGGTACGGCGGTGACTTACGGACTGTTCAACGCTCAGGAGCGCGGAACTTTGTTTATCGACGCAGGCGTTCCCGTGTACGAGGGTATGATAGTCGGCGTTTCTCCGAAGGCGGGGGATATCGTTGTCAATGTCTGCAAGAAAAAGCACCTTACAAATACACGCGCCTCCGGCTCGGACGACGCTTTGAAGCTCATTCCGTACAAGCAGATGAGTCTTGAGGAGAGTCTGGAGTTCATTCAGGACGACGAGCTCGTTGAGGTAACGCCGAAAAATATCCGCATACGCAAGATAATTCTGGAGCGCGACTTGCGTCTTAAAGCCGAGGCTAAGCAGAAGAAGTGACATTTTGTACGGGGAAACGTCTATGACAGGATGGACAATGAGCATTTTTTACCTGCTGACAACAGCGGTATTGGTATTGTTTGTCGCTGCGGGAGTGATCGTGCTTGCGGTCTGCCTTGTAAAAAAGAAGAAGCTCAAAGCTCCCGTTATTTTTACGGCTTCCTGTCTGGGAGCGCTTATCGCGGTCGGAGCATTTATCGGTTCTCATTCAACATATATCCGGTATAACGACAAGGCGATAATGGGCAGTGATATTTCCGATATTATACAAAGGTACGGAAAGCCAGATTTATGGAACAACGCGGGTTTTGAAGAACAGCGTTTTGAGGAGGGCAGGAGCGGCAGCGTGGGATATTACATCTACACCGATAACGGTCCTATAATGCCCGACGGATTGCCGCATTACTATTATATCAAATATGACGAACAAGGTATCGTTACCGAGGTGTACGACGGCGCACACCCGGGAGGATGACGACCGGTTCCCGATACATGCTCGGCAGAGGCGCTCCGCAAAAGCAGCCGCTGCCGGGTCTTTTTGATAGTAAGGGTATGGAGCAAGGTGATAAACAATGGTCAAAGATATGACGAAGGGCGCAGTCGCGCCCATATTGCTTAAATTCTCGCTGCCGCTTCTGATAAGCGTTATCTTTCAGCAGATGTACAACATCTCCGACAGCATGATCGCGGGGCGGTGTATAAATAACGACGCGCTTTCGGCGATAGGTGCGAGTTATCCCATTACTATGATATTCCTCGCGATAGGCATGGGTATGAACGTCGGATGTTCGGTGCTGATCTCAACGCTTTTCGGCGCTAAGAATTACAGGCAGATGAAAACCGCCGTGTATACCTCGCTTATTTCAACGGCGGCGCTTGCCGCGGTTTTGACCGTTGCGGGATTCTTTACAACAGAACTGTTTCTGAAGCTGCTCGGGACGGATGAGAGCATTTTCCACGATTCCCGGACGTATCTTAATATTTACGTTTTCGGGCTGCTGTTCTTGTTTATCTACAATATCTGCACCGGAATTTTCACGGCGCTCGGCGACGGGAACACACCGCTTTATTTCCTGATAGGCTCGTCTCTCGGGAATATCGCCATGGACCTGCTGTTTGTGGCGGTGCTAAAAATGGGCGTTGCGGGAACGGCTTGGGCAACGTTTATATGTCAGGGTATCTGCTCCGTGCTGGCATTTATTGTGCTGATGAGACGTATTTCGCGTATCAAAAGCGAGCGTCCGAAAGCGTTTGAATGGCGCACGCTCGGCAAGATATCCTCTCTTTCCATACCAAGTATTTTACAGCAGAGCTTCGTATCTGTTGGACAGCTTTTTATACAGAGCCTCGTAAACGACTGCGGCACGGACGTTGTGGCGGGCTACGCTTCCGCGATAAAGCTCAACACCTTCGCCGTGACGTGCTTTTCGACGGTCGGGAATTCGGTTTCGAGCTTCACGGCGCAGAATATCGGCGGCGGGGAATTCCCGCGGGTGAAAAAGGGCTTTAAGGTCGGGGCGCTGCTTGCCGTGGGGATAGCGCTCGTGTTTACATTATGCTATGTGGTGTTCGCAAATGGGCTTATCTATCTGTTTATGGATAAGACCAACGGCGATACCGCCACAGCCGCGGACGCAGGAAAGCATTTCCTCACGGTCGTGTCGCCGTTTTACTTTGCCGTGTCGCTGAAGCTCATCGGAGACGCGGTGCTCCGCGGGGGGCGAAAGGTGTCGGCGTTTATGATAACCACCTTCAGCGACCTGATACTCCGCGTGGCGTTTGCGTTTATCCTGAAGCCGCGCTTCGGTGCGACCGGCATCTGGCTTTCGTGGCCGGGCGGGTGGGTCATCGGAGGGGCGATCTCGCTGGCGTTCTATGCGGTCTATATAAAAAAGCTGAACAGTACAAAGAAATGAGGAAAAAGCGAGGACAAGATGACCGAGATCACGATACAAAAAAACGACGCGGGTCAGCGCGCAGACCGATTTCTTTCAAAGGCGTACCCAAACCTGAAAAGTTCGCTTATCTGCAAGCTGATGAGGAAAAAGCGCATAAAACTCAACGGCGCGAAAGCCGAACCGAACGCTATCCTTAAAGAGGGCGACGTTATCCGCTTTTATCTGAGCGACGAGCTCCTCTCAAGGGAGCCGCTCAAGGAAAGCGATTTTCGCGATATTTCCGCGGAAATAAACGTGATATACGAGGACGAAAACGTTCTGCTTATCGATAAGCCCGCCGGATTGGTAGTCCACGAGGACAACGACAACACCGCCGATACGCTCATAAACCGCGTTCTAAGCTATCTGTATAAGAAGGGCGAGTACGACCCCGACCGCGAGAACAGCTTCGCGCCCGCGCTTGTCAACCGCATAGACCGCAACACGAGCGGTATCGTCATCGCGGCGAAAAACGCAGAGAGCCTTCGGATACTCAACCAAAAGGTGCGCGACAGGGAGATACAGAAGCTGTATCTCTGCGCGCTGCGCGGAACGCCCGAGCCGAGCTCCGCGACAATGACCGCGTATCTCAAAAAGCTCTCCGAGGAAAACAAGGTGATCATCTCCGACACGCCGAAGAAGGATCTTCTTACTATCAAGACGAAATACCGCGTCCTTGAAAGCAGGGGAGAGCTCACCCTTGCCGAGGTCGACCTGCTCACCGGGCGAACGCACCAGATACGTGCCCATTTCGCGCATATCGGGCACGCGCTGCTCGGCGACGGCAAATACGGCGACAACGCGTTCAACAAAAAATACGGCGCGAAAACGCAGGCGCTATGCTCCTATAAGCTGGTCTTCAAATTCACGACGGAAGCAGGCGCTCTCGGATATCTCAACGGAAAAGAGTTCGAGATAGCCGACAGGGAGGGTTTGTGGTTTGTAAAGCTGTTCCGCTGACAAAATGTTGTGTCAAAAACGGCATAACTCCATATATAAAGTGGCATACCGAAAGACTTTTTGTGCAAGCTGCACAAAAAACACGCTGCAAAATTTACATCGAATATTCGGAAAAATGGGTGAAAGCTCTTGATAAAAATGCTAAAATTTAGTATAATATTAGTTGATAGAAATTATCATACGGCTTCGAGCTTTTTCGGAACGTAAAAAATCCATAATTTCAGGAGGAATAATCCAATGGCAGTTAAAGTTGCAATTAATGGCTTCGGCAGAATCGGACGCTTGGCGTTCAGACAGATGTTCGGCGCGGCGGGCTACGAGGTAGTTGCTATCAACGACCTTACAAAGCCCTCTATGCTGGCTAATCTTTTGAAGTATGATACCGCGCAGAAGGGTTACTGCGGCGTTATCGGCGAGAACCTTCACACGGTCACCGCAAACGACGACGACAACACCATCACCGTAGACGGCAAGACCCTCAAGATCTACGCGGAGAAGGACGCTAAGGATTGCCCTTGGGGCGAGCTCGGCGTTGACGTAGTTCTCGAGTGCACCGGTTTCTACTGCTCCAAGGAGAAGAGCCAGGCTCACATCGACGCAGGCGCTAAGAAGGTAGTTATCTCCGCTCCCGCGGGCAACGACCTCAAGACCGTTGTATTCTCCGTAAACGAAAAGACCCTTACCAAGGACGACACGATCATTTCCGCTGCTTCCTGCACGACGAACTGCCTCGCTCCCATGGCTAAGGCT
>CAYVSV010000063.1:0-7968 GCA_964454205.1 uncultured Ruminococcus sp. | reverse complement strand
GTGATGGGAATCGAACCCACGCGGCCAGCTTGGAAGGCTGGAATTCTACCATTGAACTACACCCGCAATTCAACACTTAGATATTATACCACGTTTTCCCCCGCTTGTCAAGGGGGTAAAAAAATTTTTTTGAAAATGTTGCATATCCGTAAATTTCCTGTCTATATAGTTAGAGATAAGTACACTTTCGGGATAAAATGAAAAATAATCTCGAAATTTGCGATAATATATTGACATTTGGCGGATTTTGTTGTAGAATGTATATGTATAAGTATTTGTATATTTGCTTTTGCCGTCTAAAGGAGACGTTGGTTTAATTGCGGCTTTTCCGCAGAAGGCGGGAAAAATCGCCAAAACAAAGCTGAATCAATTGCGGCTCTCCCCGTCGGAGGCGGGGAAGCACTCAAAACAAAGCCGAACCGATTGCGGCTCTCCCCGCCGGAGGCGGGGAAAGCGCCCAAAACAAAGCCGAACTAATTGCGGCTCTCCCCGCCGGAGGCGGGGAAAGCGCCCAAAACAAAGCCGAACTAATTGCGGCTCTCCCCGCCGGAGGCGGGGAGAGCGCTCAAAATAAAATAACATATAAAATAATTGGGGTGTAAAAATTGATATTTTCCAGCTTGATCTTCACATACGCCTTTTTGGCGATATGTCTCATCTGCTATACGCTGATAAAGCCGCTTAAGGGGAAAAACGCGGTGCTTATCATACTTTCGCTGTTCTTCTACGCGTGGGGCGAGCCCGTGCGCGTGGGGCTTTTGCTGCTTTCCGCCGCGGTGAACTATTTCGTGGGTCTCGGGATAGGGAAGTTCAAAAGCGACAAGGCACAGAAGAGCGTGCTCGCGGCGGGGTTAGTTTTCAACATCGGAATGATAGCCGTGATAAAATACAGCGGCTTTATAATGACAAACATAAACTCGGCGTTCCGCGCGGAGCTCCCCGTACCCGAAATAGCGCCGCTCGCCGGGATAAGCTTCTACACCTTCCAGATAATAAGCTATATCGTCGATTGCTATTGGGGCAAGGTCGAACCGCAGAAAAATTTCTTCAAGTTGCTGCTCTACATCAGCCTGTTCCCGCAGCTCATCGCGGGACCTATCGTGCGCTACTCCACTATCGCGGAAGAGATCGACTATCGCAAGACCACGATCGAGGACTTCAGCCGCGGATTTTCACGGTTTATCGTCGGGCTCTCCAAAAAGGTCGTTCTGGCGGATCAGTTGCACCGTATCGTCGACAGCTTTCTCGGCGGGAACGTCGGCGGTCTGTCCGTCGCGGGGAGTTGGTACGGAGTTATCGTCTATTCGCTCTACATCTATTTTGACTTCTCGGGATATTCGGATATGGCTATCGGAATAGGGCGCGTTTTCGGCTTCCACTTCGACGAGAACTTTAAACACCCATATCTCAGCAAAGACATAACGGAATTCTGGCAGCGCTGGCACATCTCGCTCGGTACTTTCTTCCGAGACTATCTGCTCCCCGTAACGTTCTTCGGGCACAGAAACAAATATTTGAGCTTGGCGCTTGTGTGGCTCTGCACCGGCGTTTGGCACGGCGCGAGCTGGAACTACATCATCTGGGGCGTTTATTACGGGTTTTTCATTCTGTTCGAGGAGCTCCTCGGGAAGAAGCGCATAAAGAAAATTCCTATCGTTATAAGACATATTTACAGCAAGCTCGTTATAATAATCGGCTTCGGTATCTTCTATTTCGAGGACTTCGGAAAGCTCGGGCTGTTCCTCAGAAATCTCACCCCCGCAAATCCCAACGGCTGGCTCAGCATTGCGGAGAAGATATCGTTCTGCAACAATCTGTTCCTTATAATCATCGCGGTAATATGCACGTTCCCGCTGATAAACGGCTTCAAAAAGCTTGCGGAGCGCTCCGAAACGGCAAACGCGGTGCTCTCCGTATCGGGAACGTTGGTCTGCGCGTGTCTGTTGGTTTTGAGCAGTATTCTGATGGTGGACGCGACAACGCAGGCGTTCCTCTACTGGCATTTCTAAGGGGGGGTGCGGAAATGAAAAACAACAACAAAGCTCCGGAAACGAAAAGAAACGAAAAAGTGCTGCATATCGTGAATATCGCTGTGCTTTTGGCGGTTTTCACGGGTATCACGCTGTTTATGACGTTCGGAAAGCGCCCGAACGTCTCCTACACCGAAAACCGCGACCTTGAAAAGCCTCCCGAGTTCACATGGGAGGGCTATTGGTCTGGCTATGTTACCGATCAGTTTTCAAAATACTACAACGACACCGTTCCGATGAGAAGCACCTGGAAGCTGGTCATCTCGGAGTTCCGTGATCACCTCGGAATAAAGTACAACGGCTTGACAGTGGTCGGACAGCTTCCTGTTATCGAGCAGCCCAACAAGACCGAAAGCTCCACCAGCCGCCCCGCGAACTCTATTCCCGCGGTGGTTATACCGGGCGGGAACACCTCCAACAGAGTGCCCGCAGTTGTTATTCCCGGCGGCACTTCCGACAACGATACAACGAGCACCCCCAACACGGAAAGCGCTCCGCCTTACAGCAAAGTGCCCGCGGTAGTTATCCCAAATACGACTGAATAATGTAGAAGTACATTTTTAGTAATAATTCACATCACATTTCTGAAAAGAGGTAAAACAATGAAGGCAAAAAACATCATCTCATCTATGCTTGCGGCGGTCTGCGTTCTTTCGCTGACCGCTTGCGGCGAAAAAGACAGCTCCTCGAACGGAAGCTCGCCGCCGAGCTCGCCGGGGACAAGCACGGCGAGCGCTCCGCAAAATTCTTCGCAGAGTTCTCCGCAGAGCGCTGTAAACTCCGCCGAAAACTCCGAAGCGGGCGGAACGGCAAGCGCCGACAGCTCCGCAGTCTCCGCCGCTCCCATAGCGGGAGACGGAAGGATAGCCGGCGCGGAGCTTATCCTCGACAGCGGAAGAAGCATAATGCTCTCTTCAACAAGCGCGGCAAACGGCACGAGCTACGCGAATTCGGTGAACAGGTACAAGGAAAAATTCCCCGACGTTAATATGTATTCGCTGATAGTTCCGACAGCTATCTCATATTACCTGCCGGACAAGTTCAAGGAATACGACCCCGACGAAAAAGGGCATATCGAAGCGATAAACGCGCAGCTCAACGGAATAACGCCCGTGGACGTTTATTCCGCGCTCGCAAAACACACGGACGAGCCCATCTTCTTCAACACAGACCATCACTGGACGCAGCTCGGCGCGTTTTACGGCGCGGAGGAATTCGCGAAAACGGCGGGCGTGGATTTCAAGCCGCTGTCGGAGTTCGACGAGAAGAACGCGGGAGAGTTTGTGGGCTCGGCTTACGGCAACAGCAGCGATGATCCCGAGATACTCTCGCTCGCGGAGGACTTCATCTACTACGTTCCGAAAAGCGACTATTCCACGGAGTTCTACGACCTAGACGGCACGAACGGCATACCGTTCTTCTACTTCGTAAACCCGAAAGAGCTCGACAAATTCGGAATGTACTCGCTTTATATGTACGGAGACCTTCACATCGTTCACCTGAACACGGAATGTAAAAACGGGCGGAAGCTCCTTATTATAAAGGAAGCGTTCGCGAATCCGTTTTGCTGCAATCTCGTAAATTCGTTTGAGGATATATGGATAGCGGATATGAAGTATATGAAAACCACCGCGACAAAGCTCATAAACGACAACGGAATAACAGACCTGCTGTTTTGTCTCAGCACATACAGCACCTCGGGCGTCAATCAGGAATTCTTATCGGAAGTTATGTAATTGGGGGAATTTATTATGAAGACAAATAAAATATTGGCGGCAGCGGCAGCAATGGCTATGGTATTCTCGTTTGCCGCGTGCGATAACACACAAAAAAACGGCTCTTCGGAGGTCGGGGCGAACAGCCCCGCTTCGAGTCCGCTTGAAAGCATGGTGATGAGCGCGGCGAGCTCCGTGAAAAACGAGGAGAGCTCCGCGGGAGAAAGCTCCGCGGAAAGCACGGGCGGCGTTCCGCAGATAAGCGCAGGGACGACGTCTACCGACACCTCCTACACTCCGCCGAACAACGGTCAGGTCGGCGAAGTCTCGGGGAGTATCCTCGTGCTCGACGGAGGACGCGGGATAATGCTCTACGGCATCGGCTACGGTCCCGGGCGCAACTACGCCGCGACAGTCAACAAGTACAAGGAGGAGCTCGGAGCGTATGTGAACGTATACTCCATGGTCATTCCCACGCAGGTGACATTCTATCTGCCGGAGGAATATCTGAACCAAGGCATCACGGACACAGAGCTCCCGCATATCGAGGACATAAACGAGCATCTGGACGGAATTATCCCGATAGACGCATTCTCGGCGCTTAAAGACCATGTGAACGAGGAAATATACTACCGCACGGATCACCACTGGACGCAGCTTGGCGCGTACTATGCGGCGAAGGCGTTCGCGGAAACGGCGCTTGTGCCGTTCGACGACCTCTCCGAATACGACAAGTACGAAAAGGAAGGCTATCTCGGAACTCTTTACGGTTCAAGCAACCAGCACCCCGAGATCAAAAAGAACCCCGAAACGTTCTTCTGGTATGTCCCGAAGCGCAATGTGACGACCACATACTACGATACCGACGCTCAAAACGGCAGCGAGGGGAACTATTTCTACCACCCGGACAATTTCGGAAGCACCGCGGAATGGAACCTCACATACATGGCGGGCGACGGACGTATAGCTCATGTAAACACCGGGCTCAATACCGGCAGAAAACTGATGATACTTAAAGACAGCTACGCGGATTCGTTCGCGCCGTGCCTGTTCGGCTCGTTCGACGACATATGGATAGTGGATATGCGTTACTGCACGACAAGCGCGGTTCAGCTCGCGAAAGACAAAGGTATAACCGATCTGCTGTTTTGCAGCTGCACGTTCAGCGCGACCGCGGATAATCAGTACAGGCTCGAGGAGATCATGTGAACACCAATAAGGCTCGGGGCATAGCCGCGATATCGGCGGTCGTTTTCTCGCTTACGGCCTGCGGTAACTCAGACCGCGAAAGCAAAACACCGATAAGCACTGACAACAGCTTGTCAAGCTCGTTTGGGAATACCGCCGCAAGCTCTTCGCGGAATACGTCCAAGCCCGCGCAAAGCGTTCCCGAAAGCTCCCGCGGAGTTCCGCATATCAGCGCGGGGACGGTTTCCCCGGACACGTCCTACACTCCGCCAAACAACGACGGTAACGGCGAGGTCTCGGGGAGCATACTCGTTCTCGACGGCGGACGCTCGATGATGCTTTACAATATGGATCGGGAGCTCGGACGGAAATACGCGGAGACGGTGAACAAATATAAGGAACAGCTCGGAGAGAACGTGAACGTATACTCCATGATAGTTCCGACGCAGTTGTCGTTTTATCTGCCCGAAAGCTGCTCCGAGATGTACAATGACGAGGTCTCTCACATCGCGGATATCTACGGAACTCTTGAAGGTGTAATCCCGATAGATGTGTTCTCGGCGCTGAAAGATCACGTAACCGAGGATATATACTACCGCACCGACCACCACTGGACGCAGCTCGGAGCATATTACGCGGCGAAGTCGTTCGCCGAGACGGCACTCGTGCCGTTTGATGAGCTCTCGGAGTATGAAAGGCACGAAAAGGAGGGCTATCTCGGTTCGTTTTACGGAGCGACCGACGAGAACCCCGAGATAAAAAACAATCCCGAAACGTTTGTGTGGTATATTCCGAAGCGCACGGTCTCGACCGCATATTACGACGATAAATTTGAAAACAGCGAGGAAGGGAGCTACTTTCTCGATCCCGATGACATTGACGCTCCATCGCACTGGTTGGACACATACGCGGAAGCGGCGCTCAGCGTTCATATTAGCACGGGGCTTGATACGGGCAGAAAACTTATGATAATCAAGGACAGCTACGCGGATATGCTCGCACCGAGCCTGTTCGGTTCGTTTGACGAGGTCCGGATAGTCGACACGCGCTTCTGCAAGACAAGCGCGGTGCGGCTCGCCAAGGAAAACGGTATAACGGATCTGCTGTTTTGCTGTTCCGCTTGTAGTGCAGCGGGAAATGTTTCTTTTTTCTATCCGGAGAATATTATGTGACGTTCTTTTAGAAGAATTATTACGGTGAAATTAAATTATAATAGTATACAGGGGGAAAATCAACATGAAAAAAACGACAACGCTTCTTATCTCAACGGCTCTTCTGCTCGCGCTAGCGGGCTGTAACAGCACTTCAACGCCGAACGTTCCGATGATCAATATAGGCGACGTTTCCGATAAGAACAACTCCGACACGGCGAACTCGCAGAGCACGCAAAGCTCGCAGCCCGTACAAAGCACTCCCGAAACGAGCACGAGCTCAACGCCCGTTTCGTCGGTCACGACAAGCAATTCGCGCCCTAACACGTCGGGCTCGGATAAAAACGGCGAGATCTCGGGCGCGGTCATCGTGGACGCGACCGGGCGCGGTATGCCGATCTTCGGCGGAGGTACCGGCGCAACGTACGCAAAAGCGGTGAACGAGGTCAAGGAAAAGGTCGGTGCGACCGTGAACGTGTTCTCAATGATAGTACCCACGCAGGGGTCTTTCTATATGCCCGAGAACCTCTCCATGGCGGACGAGTGGGATTGTATCGAGAATGTCAACGCGCAGCTTTACGGAATTATCCCCGTGGACGTGTACTCCGTGCTTGCACAGCACACGGACGAGGAGATATACGCGCGCACCGATCACCACTGGAACCAGCTCGGCGCGTACTACGCGGCGGAGGAGTTCGTGAAAATAGCGCAGATAAGCGTGCCGTTCGCGCCGCTTTCCGATTATGACCGCTACGACATTGAAGGCTATCTCGGAACGCTTTACGCTTGGAGCGAACAAAACCCGACAATGGGAAAAAATCCCGAGACTTTCACCTACTACATCGCGCCGAACGATTTCGCGACCTATTATATGAACCCCGAGGATACGGATTTCTATCGTGCATATATGTTCGTAGAACAGAATGTGGGCCAATCATACAGCAGGTTTATGGGCGGAGACAGAAAGGTAGTGCACGTTGAGACGGACGTTACAAACGGCAGAAAGCTCATCGTCATCAAGGACAGCTACGCCAACGCCTTTGTGCCGTGCCTTACGGGCTCGTTTGAGGAGATATGGGTAGTGGATATGCGCTATCTGGATGAAATGGAAAACTTCCCGCACAGCATTTCTCAGATAGTCGAGGAAAAAGGCATAACAGATGTGCTGTTCTGTATGGACACGTTCAGCGCGGTGGGCGAGAACGCGGATGATCTGCCCGGGATCACCTGATAATTGACAAGGGGGCGCGAAATGTTAAGTGAACTTTGCTGTCCGTTTGACGGCGATAAGATAATGAGCTCAAAAAAGAAGCTGCTGCGGCTCCTCAAAGAGCACGAGAGCGGCACGCCGCTCCGCATTGCGGTGCTTGGAGGCTCGACTACCTCGGACATCATAAAGGTGCTGGAGCTGTTTTTGAGAAACCGCGGAATTATCCCGAGCTTCTATGAGAGCGAGTACGCGCAATACTGGAGCGACGCGGTGTTCGGCACGTCCGAGCTCGATGAGTTCAAGCCCGAACTTGTGTTTATCCATACGACTTCCCGAAACATCGAGGAGAAACCCGCGGTCGGAGAGGACGGCAAGTCCGTTTCGGAAAAGCTGGAGCGCGAGTTTGCGCGTTACGAAAAGATGTGGAGCGCCGTTTCGGAGAAGTTCGGGTGTGTTATCATTCAGAACAACTTTGAATTGCCGAGCGAACGGCTTCTGGGCAACCGCGAGGTCGGGTGCGCTTACGGCAGGATAGACTTCATCACGCGCCTTAACGTCAAGCTCTACGACTACGCGCAAACGCACAATAACTTCTATATCCACGACATAAACTACCTTTCGGCGGCATACGGTCTGGAACGCTGGCACGAGCTGCGGCACTGGCACTTGTACAA
>CAYVSV010000062.1:0-8015 GCA_964454205.1 uncultured Ruminococcus sp. | reverse complement strand
ACCTCGCTCGGCGTGGGCTGCTCCGTTTGGTTTTCGTCCTCGTCTTCCCAGAGACTGTCGTGCTCTTTGGGCTTTTCTTTCTTTGCCATAACCGCCATATTCTTGGAGACCTGATACATCTCCATGCTGAATTCCAGCAGCTTCTGCTCGTCCTTCGGCGGGACCTTGTCGCCGCGGGCTATTCTCCGCGCGATCTCGAGGCACTTCGCTTCGTCCTCCGCCTTTCTCGCCATAGCGTCGCAGGTCTGTCTTGACGCTTCGGCGTTTTCCGCGAGCGTTTTCTGCATATTAAAGCCCTGCATAAACTCCGAGGCTTTCTCGTACTGAACGTCAACGCGGTCGAGTGATTTTCCGAGAGCGGCAACCTCCTCGTCCGTCATCTCTATCTCGCCGTTTTCAAGAGCCTTTTTCTTATCGAGCAGCTCGCTGCGCTTGTCGCGCAGCTTGCTCATCTGCGCGGAATAAATCCTGCTTGCTTCTCCTATTTTCATAAGTTCCTCCTTGAACCGAAATGTTTGCCGCCGTCCTCTTAACAGCGCGCATATTATCCCTTATCTGTATTATCGGCGAACGTTAGGAAAAGTTTAGCTGTTTGTTATTTGTTACCTCAAAAAAGTTCGCCGCTGTAAGGCGTGACGCCTTTTTCATTACGTTTCAAAGAAAATTGCGTGGTCAAACGTTTTCGCTCGACCACGCAATTCTTCTATACCGCACGCGCCCTAAAGCGGGGGAGCTTTTTATGTTATCGCTTGTTTGCGAGTATTATCGCGGTGTGGTCGTCATTAGGGAGAAACTCCGTTTTTTCTACGGACAATCCCGCCTCACGCATTGCGGACAGCTCGTGTTCCAACGTTAGCGGCGTATCGAAGTGCACAAATACATCGGGAGATATGTTGTCGCGCCTGCGTTTGCGTTCACATTCGGAAAACGCCAGCTTCTCTATCTCCTCCGATACGGCAATGTAATCGCACTCGATATATACTCCGTCCGTGTTCAGTGCGCGTTTTATTTTCTCAAAAAGCGCCTTCTTTTTCCCGAACGGAAAATGGTGAAGCGTCTGAAAGGCTATCACACAGTCGAAGTTGTTTTCGCCGAAGTCAAACCCGAAATAATCTCCGCGGATAACTTTGATCTGTCTGTCACTAAACTTTTTGGAGAGCTTTTCAAGCATCTGTTCAGAGAGATCGACTGCCGTAACATCAAGTTCGGGAAGCCGCTTGAAGATACCGTCAAGCTCCAGACCGCTTCCCGCGCCGAGGTCAAGAAGCGTTTTCGCGCTTTTCGGCACAAGCTCCGAAACATACGCGTAATGCTCGCGCCACGCGGACATGTGCTCCTCATAATCGGAAATGCGCCTGTCGAAAAACGCGTCCATATTTTCCAAAGGTTCATCGGCTGTTTCAACAAGCCACGCTTTCAGTTCTTTGTACGCGTTATCGCTCATTTGCTGTCCGCGCCCTCAAGGAAGTAACTCGCTTCCATATCCGCGACCGACAGCGCGAACGCTAAGGGATACATTTCCAGCGCTTTTCCGATGGTGTTTTTGTCCTCGATTCCCGAAAAGCCCATGTGCCAGCGTATCGCCATGGCTTCCTCGCGCGAGAGCCGCATAAATCCGCTTATCATGTACACGCTCTTTTCTCCGTGACCGTAGGGGAGCTTGTCGTCTATAGAGTAGTACGGCACCTTTTCCCACTGCCCCGTCTGCTCGTTTTTGGCGTTGCGCGTTGAGACCGTGTAGAAATTCACCTTGCAGATATCGTGCAGCAGAGCCACGATCGCCGCCGACTCTTCGGAGACGTTGAGCTCGTACTTCTGTTGGACGCGCTCCCGTGCGAGGTATTCCGTGAGACACTCGTAAACGTTCAGCGAGTGCCGCAGAAGTCCGCCCTCATACGCTCCGTGATAGCGCGTTGAGGCGGGCGCGGTGAAGAAGTCGCTCTTTTCAAGAAATTCGAGCAGCTTGTCTGAGCCGTCGCGCGTTATCTTCGCCTTGTAAATATCGATGAATTCCTGTTTGTCCGTGGGTTTTGGTTCGTTTTTCATTTTGTCGATCTCCTGATCAGAAGTAAGAGTTTAAGAAGCAAGAGGCAAGAAGCGGCGCCGCCTTAATATTCCCAGCCGTAAAACCGTACCTGCTGTTTGTTGAGCCTTTTGTTCTCCAAATCGAAGCGGTATTCGTACTTCACTATCTCATAGCCCGTGCCGCTTGCTTTAAGTACCGTGAGGTGCTGCACCGCAAAGCCCGCGCTCCGAGGTTCGAGCTTCGCGCCGCGCGGCGTGACTTCTCTGCCGTTCACATAGATGGGAAGGCTCGCGAGCTTTCCTCCGAATATCGCAAAATACCGCGCGTATTCGGGGACGGCAGCTTCCGCGCTTTGGCTTCGAAACACCAAGCCGAATATATCCGGGTATTCCTCCGCGCCGTATTCGCGCATATTTGAGATAAGCTCGTAGCCGTAGGACAGGTTTTCCGCGGCGCTATCTAAAATAACGAGTCTGTCGCCGCGCGGTATTTCAAGCGGCATGCGGTCAAGCACCTTACCGTTTTCCGAGAGCGTTATTTCGATGTTTCCGTAAAGCTCGCCGTTTATCGTAACCGTATCTCCGCCGCCTTCGGTTTTTGTCCCCGAGACCCTCAGCGTGTAATACTTCCCTTCGGAGAACACATTATCGAGCGTGAAGGCTATCGCGCTGCCGCCCGCGCGCAGAGCCGTTTTCGGCTCGCGGTCGTCCGCCGGAGCTTCGGCATGGACAGCAATTTCATCGGTCTGCCGCGCGGCGGGGCTTTGGTCGCTTGAGACCGCGCTGCGCTCGTCCTCGAGGAGCGCTTCCGCGGACGTTTCCTCGGTCAAGTTTACATATAACTCGGGGCGGTACGTTTCGTCGAACGTTCCGCACCCGTTCAATAGCAACACTGCCGCGATCATCGCCGCCGACTTCTTTTTCAATAGCTCACCTCGCGAATCACTTCTTTATAATGTGGATATACATGCCTTCTTGAAACGGAAGCAGCAGGGAAAATTCCTTATCGTCAAACGTGAATACGGCGGGCTCTGCCCCGAACATATCCTTAAGCTCGTTCTGAAGAGCGCGCATACGCTCTGTTGAAGGGCGGGCGGAGAATTTACTGCCTCGGAGCTTCTTGTCCGCCCATTTAATGGGATCGTTTTCGGGAAAGCACGCTATCGCGGTTGTGACGCGGAATGGGTCTGCCGCGTCCTGAAGCAGATCTTCAATGCTTTTTTCGGAGGAAAGTGCTCCGCATTTGTCTATTATCATAGGAATAGCGCACTGTCCGCTTGCCTTTGCCATATATGCCGTATTGCGGAAGGTTTTTACGAACTCATTATATTTCGGAATGACAAACTTTATTCCGAGCAGCCTTTCTACCGGTAAAACGATGCGCTTGTCCTCGAGTTCGCAGAAATCCGCGAACTGGGGCAGGAAGTCCACGAAGGCGCGGTTTATATACTGCGACATACCCTGATAATATTCCTCGTCGAACGGCACGAACATATAAGCCTCGTCTTGGAACTCCTCGGAGTTGTAGCGCTTCGTGCCGAAATAGCGCTCGGCATAGTCGTCAACGTCTGAGGGGTAGAAATGCTCGGGATTGTCTATATCATAATTATAATAGTAGTCGGCAAAGCACGCGCCGAGGTAGCTGAGCTGATACGGTTCGAGGCAGCCGCTGAAATACTCCGAAAAGAACTCGCGTATGTCGGTCTTTGTGCCGTCCTTTACGCCGTTGACGATCTCGGGGCAGTTCTCGTAAAAATCCTGCGCGATAAGGTCGTGCTCTATACACCAGCGCAAAAAGATAGCGATGTGGTTGCAGCCGTTTATCTTGTCGATCTTGAGGTCTTTTTTATCTATCTTGCCGCTGTGCTGCTCTGCGGCGTCGAATATGCGCCACTCCGTTTCTTCCTCTTCCCCCGATTTCTCGCAATAGTTGGGGCGGTGTATGTCGACGATGTGGCTGACGTTGTTTAAGCGTTCGAGGAGAGCCTTGGTGTCGTGGTTTACTTTATAGAGCATTTCCTCGCGGTAGAGCGGAACGACCTCGAAAAAGTTCACTTTGTCTCCGTTCGGAAGAATGCAGAACTCCGCGCCTTCGGGGACGTTTTCGGGAAAGAGCAGGAGCGTCCCGCAAAAGCCCGCGTTTTCGGAGAATGACGTGCGGTGATCGACCGAATGTCCCCAGCCGAGCCACGAATCGGTGTTTATCGGCAGCCGCGCCAGGTCTTTGAGCAGGGCGATAGGCCAGAACCACTCCTCGCTGACCTCGCCGAGCTTCCAATCCGGAGGAAGGCATATCAGGAGCTCTGCTCTGCCGTTTTCCTCGGGCGGCAGCGAGTTGGGCGTAGTCATAATATGCGCGCCCATTCCCATTGTTACAAGGGTGTAGTAATTGCGCTCCTCGGTCGGAGGTATGCAGGCGATGTCAACAATTATATCCTTAGAGACCGTTTCGTGAAACACGGTGGGGAAATCCCCGTAGTTGTCCTTTATATGCTCTTCGAGAACGTCGAGCTCATCGTCGTCGTACATCTCCGGCTCGTCGCTGTGGAAATCGTCGTCGGTTCCGTTGAGCTCGTCCAACTGTATCTCTATTTCCTCCATAAACCTATCCGCGGATTCAAGAACGTCCTCGGGCGGGTTCATATTCATTCCCCGCGCGAGGCAGACCTTTGCGCGTTCGAGGATATTGCGGCGGAGGTCGTCATCGTCGTCGCACTCGTCGTCGTCCGATACTCGCAGAAGCGCCAGCCCCATCATAAACTGCCACTTATAATCGTTCTCCATAGTGTTGCGCAGGTCTTCGAGAACGGCTATCGCGCGCTTATACTCTTCTATATCGATATAGCTCTGAGCGAGCCAGCTCAGTATTTCCGCGTCCACGGCGCTTTCGGGCAGCGCGATGACCGCGGCGATGATCTTTTCGTTTTCATCGTCGTCGCGCCATTTTCTGAAACGCTTGATAAGTTCGTCCTTGGTCATTTTGCTTCACCTGCTATGTGTAATTTATTCCGAGCGTTCTGTTTTCGGCTCGCGCTCTTTGCAGCAGAATTCTCCCGCCGTGAGCTTCAGCACTGCGAACGCGTTTAAGAACTTTTCGGGGAGCTTGCCCTCTCTCGGGCTTTCGCCGTACTTTTTCATGATCAGCTCGAGACCGGTTATTTTTTCTATGCCCGTTGTAATTTCGATAACGCCCGTGCCGGTTATGCTACAATAGCTCGGTTCGGAAAAGCCGTAGTTGTTCTTATCCTTCACGATACCGCGAAGCTCGTCTATTTCAAACGCCGCGCGGTTATTGCTCTTGATAAGCTCCAGCTTTTTGCCTTTTTCGTCGCACCTGAAGAAGAGCTCCAGCTTGCCGCCCTCGAGACCGTATCCGAAGCACATCGGAACCATATACGGGAAATTTCCGTTAAAAAGCGCTATTCTGCACACCTTCGCGGAGCTCAGCACTCTGTCTATCTCGTCGAAATCCGTGATCTCTTTTTCCGCTTCTCTGATCATATTTCTCCCCTTTTCCTCTTTTTTCGCCAAAAATAATCACCCGCATACCAAAAGGCTGCGGGCGGAAACGTTGCGATTAAGCAGACGCGTTTGCTTTCTTTGCAAGCTGCGATTTCAGGCGGGCCGCCTTGTTCTTGTGAATAAGTCCCTTACCTGCGGCCTTGTCGATCTTTACGCTTGCTGCTTTGATCGTTTCAGCGTCGGCACCCTCAGCGCGAGCCTTTCTGATCGATGTTCTCAGAGCGGACTTTGCAGCTTTGTTAGCTTCGTTCTTAGCCTTAGAGATCAAAACTCTCTTCTTGGCAGACTTGATGTTCGGCATTTTTTTCACCTCCGTTTGGGTTTTCGGTCGGAATTTGGTATTTTAACGGTCTTTTCGGGCAACATTTATTTATATTCACCAAAAAGGACCTGTATTTTCCCCGTTTTATTGGTATTCCGCACCGTTTTTTCTCATAGTACATTTTATTATACCACACGCCGCCGAAAAATTCAAGGGGGTTTTGAAATTTTTTTCGCATTTCTTTCCGATTACGCAGTGCGCCCGCGGTTCGTCCGCTTCAGCGGACGAACCTGCCGCCGCAGGCGGCTGCCTTGGCGCGAAGCGCCAAGGCACGGGCGCTCCAAGGGATTTTCCGTGCGCACCCCGAACGTAGTGAGGGGTGCCGCGGAAAATCCCGTGCGGTCGGCGGGGCGTTCTGGAAGGGAACTGCGGTTTGGGCTTTGTTCGGAGCGGATATGCGTCCGGGGACGGGGCGTTTTGCCCGCCGCCCCGAACCGCCCCCAATGTCCCCTATAACCGAAACGAAACGACAGCGGCGGTTCGGGGCGGACGTGCAAAACGCCATGAGCGGTGCAGACAGAAACGCCGCGCTATCGCGCGATACGAGTTAAAATGTCCCTTATCCCCAAAGGCGTTTCTGCCCGCACCGCTCACGTTCGCACGGGGAAGGCACACTATAATTAAAAAAGGAGAGCGTATGAACAAAAACGGATTGGCAATTGAGACCGCAAGAATATTATCGGCAAAGGACGGCGCCCGTGCGGCGTCGCGGAGAATAGGCGATGTGAGGATAACGGACGTGCGCCTGTCCGGGGACGCGGCGCGGAGGATAGGCAGACGCGCGGGACGTTATATAACGCTGCGCGGCGAGCCTCACGCGGAAGGTATGACGGCGCTTTTGCGGCGAGCGATAATGCAGACGCTGCCGCCGCGCGGACGTTTGTTCGCGGCGGGTCTCGGCAACCCCGACATCACGCAGGACAGCCTCGGAGCGGCGTGCGTGCGCGCAATGAGAGCTCGGAACGGCGGGCGTTATTCGTTGGCGGCTATCGAGACGGACGTCGCCGCGAAAACAGGTCTCGAAACGGCAAGGATGGTAAAAGCGGCGGCAAAAGAGCTCCGCGCGGATTGCGTGATCGCGATAGACGCGCTCTCTTGCCGCGATCCGCATTGTATCGGCAGAACGGTGCAGGTAGGCAGCTCGGGGCTTATCCCCGGTTCGGGGACGGGCGCTACGGAAGGCGAGCTCTCCGAGGAACAGCTCGGCTGCCCTATCATAGCGGTGGGTGTACCGACGGTCGTGCCGCTGTCGGCGGTAACTCACGCTTCTTTTGACCGCCGCCTTCTGATCTCGACTTCGGATATCGATACTATTATAAATATGTGGGCGGAGGTGATAGGCGGCGCGATCGATTCTATCGTGGAATGAGCAGGATTCGCCGCTCTGAAATTATACAAAACGGCATAATCCCGCGAGGCGCCGCCCTAAAATTATACAAAATGGCGAATTTCGCGGCTTGTTGTGCAAAATGCATAAAAAGCATCGGAAATTTATGCAAAAATTCTCTGCGATTTTGGAATAATATTTTACTTTATCGGTTGAAATTACCGCCCGTTTGTGCTACAATAATTCTTGGCGGCTGCGAAGCCGCAAGGCGATGAAGTCGGAGGTTGCGCGAGCGTGAAACGCGTCTGCGGTAATTTCGACGGAGCATGTCCGGATTAAATTCGGGCGAAAAGTTTTCGGGTGTGTGGACGCTCGGCACTTCGTTAAAGTGTTTGGGAGAACTCAAATAACTAATGATTATGTGCGAGAGTATGGAACACACGGCTCGGTGGATTTTTCAAAATGAGCCTTCGCCGGCACTTTGCACAATCCATAGCGCAATGGAGGGTGCGGAAAACTACAAGTTGGGGTACAGTTACTCAAACCCCGGCAAAAACGAAGAAAGGTTGAAAAATCAAATGGCATCTAACGAGAAGGTAAGAATCAAGGTAAAGGGTTACGAGCACAGCGTGGTAGACGCGGCGGCACAGAAGATCGTCGAGGCGGCAAAGCGCGGCGGTGCGAGAGTTGCGGGTCCCATTCCGCTTCCCACTGATAAGCAGGTCGTAACTATCCTGAGAGCGGTACACAAGTATAAGGATTCGCGCGAGCAGTTCGAGATGAGAACTCACAAGCGCCTTATCGACGTTATCCGCCCCG
>CAYVSV010000061.1:0-8459 GCA_964454205.1 uncultured Ruminococcus sp. | reverse complement strand
GTTTGCTGGAATTATATTTTTCCTTAGCCATTGGTATTTCCTCCTTTAATAGGCAATTTGGGCAGCTTGCCCCAAATTCTAAAAGTTTACAGTAATATTCTACCATAAAATCCTTGAAAAATCAAGTACTTTTGGTAAAATAATTGTCAATTTACATTGTAAATTGAAGCTTAGTCGTTCTGCTTGCGTTTGGACATAATGCCCTCCGCAACGGACTTCGGAACCTCAACATAGCTGTGCGGCTCCATTACATACTGTCCGCGGCCCTGCGTCTTGGAGCGCAGGTCGTTGGAGTAGCCGAACATCTCGGAAAGCGGAACGAGAGCCGTAACCTGCTCCGAACCGTTTCTGGATTCCTGTCCCTGTATCTGTCCGCGGCGGGAAGTGAGGTCGCCGATGACCGTACCCGTATAATCGGTCGGGCAAACGACTACGACCTTCATAATCGGCTCAAGTATAATGGACTTCGCCTGCTTGAGCGCCTCCTTGATAGCCATAGAGCCCGCGATCTTAAACGCCATTTCGGACGAGTCGACCTCGTGGTAAGAACCGTCGTACAGCGAAACCTTAAGGTCAACAACGGGATAACCCGCGAGAACGCCGGCATTCAGCGCGCCCTGGATACCCGCGTCAACTGCGGGGATAAACTCCTTCGGGATAGAGCCGCCGACAACGTCGTTGCTGAATTCGTAGCCCTTGCCGCTTTCGTTCGGGGTAACGCGGATCTTAACGTGACCGTACTGACCCGAACCGCCGGACTGTCTCTTGTACTTCATATCAACGTCCGCGTTGCCCGTAATGGTTTCCTTGTAAGCAACCTGCGGAGCGCCGACGTTCGCCTCTACCTTGAATTCGCGGAGCAGACGGTCTACGATGATCTCCAAGTGGAGCTCGCCCATACCTGCGATAATGGTCTGACCTGTTTCCTGGTTCGTCCATGTCTTGAAGGTGGGGTCTTCCTCGGCGAGCTTCGCGAGCGCGATGCTCATCTTCTCCTGACCCGCCTTTGTCTTGGGCTCGATAGCCAGGTCGATAACGGGCTCGGGGAAGTCCATCTGTTCGAGGATTATCGGGTGAGCGGGATCGCAGAATGTATCGCCCGTGGTCGTGTACTTCGTACCAACGACCGCCGCGATGTCTCCGCACGGACAAGCGTCGATATCCTGTCTGTGGTTGGAGTGCATCTGCAAGATACGACCCATACGCTCGTTCTTATCCTTTGTGGAGTTGAGAACGGTCGTACCCGCCTCAACATAACCCGAGTAAACTCTGAAGAAGCAGAGCTTACCGACAAACGGGTCTGTAGCGATCTTGAACGCGAGAGCCGAGAACGGCTGATCGTCGCCGGGATGACGCTCTTCCTCCGCGTCGGTATCGGGGTTTGTACCCTTGATAGCGGGAATATCCAAAGGCGACGGCATATAGTCGACGATAGCGTCGAGCAGCTTCTGAACGCCCTTGTTTCTGTAAGAAGTACCGCAGCAAACGGGAACGAACTTATTCTCGATCGTGCCCTTGCGGATAGCCTTCTTGATCTCCTCAACGGTGAAATCCGCGCCCTCGTTTTCGAGGTAGCGCTCCATAAGATCGTCGTCGAGCTCCGCAACCTTCTCGAGAAGGTTAGCGCGGTACTCCTCCGCCTTATCCTTCATATCCGCGGGGATCTCCTCTTCTCTCATATCCTTGCCGAGATCGTCGTAATAAACGTCCGCTTTCATACTGAGAAGGTCGATTATTCCCTTAAAGTCCTGTTCAGCGCCGATGGGGAGCTGAATGGGGACTGCGTTGCACTTCAGTCTGTCGTGCATCATATCTACAACGTTGTAGAAATTCGCGCCCATAATGTCCATCTTATTTACATAAGCCATTCTGGGAACGTGATAGTTATCCGCCTGACGCCATACCGTCTCGGACTGCGGCTCAACGCCGCCCTTCGCGCAGAATACGGTAACGGAACCGTCAAGCACTCTCAGAGAACGCTGAACCTCGACTGTGAAGTCAACGTGACCGGGAGTATCGATAATATTGATACGATGATCCTTCCAGAACGCGGTGGTAGCGGCAGAAGTAATCGTGATGCCACGCTCCTTCTCCTGATCCATCCAGTCCATCGTGGAAGCGCCGTCATGGGTCTCACCAATTTTGTAGTTTACGCCCGTATAGAACAGAATACGCTCCGTCGTGGTGGTTTTTCCCGCGTCTATATGCGCCATGATACCAATATTACGCGTCATTTCAAGAGATACGTCTCTTTTCATAAATTCCTCCGTAATACGATCGAAAATGAATTATCGATCTCAAAATTACCACTTGAAGTGTGCGAACGCCTTGTTTGCTTCCGCCATCTTGTGGGTATCATCGCGCTTCTTGACAGCGCCGCCCTGATTGTTCAGCGCGTCGCATATCTCGTTTGCGAGTCTTTCCTTCATGGTCTTTTCGTTTCTCTGGCGGCTGTAAGCCGTGAGCCATCTCAGACCCAAGGTCTGACGTCTTTCGGGGCGAACCTCCATAGGAACCTGGTAGGTCGCACCGCCGACACGTCTTGCCTTTACCTCGAGCTGAGGCATTATGTTTTCCAATGCCTCCTCGAAAGCTTCAAGCGGATCCTTGCCCGTCTTTTCGGCAACGATCTCGAACGCGCCATAAACGATCTTCTGGGCTACGCCCTTCTTTCCGTCAAGCATGATGTTGTTGATGAGTCTTGTAACTCTCTCCGAACCGTAAAGCGGATCCGGCAGAACCTCACGCTTGGGAACATTACCTCTTCTTGGCACTTTAACTTCCCTCCTTCATAAAAATGAAAATCATAGGTACTCGAAAGCACTGCACTCTCCCGTATGCCAACATGGATCTAAAAGTCGCAAAAAACCGTTCACTTCGCGTTGCTCCGTTCACTAGCAGAGTTATAATGACTCCGTTGCGCTTCGCTTCACTGCGTCATTACAGCTCTCTTTTTTTGCTCCGGTCTGTTTATAAAACAAACAATGCCATTGTCGGCGTTTGGTCGAAATTACGCCTTCTTACCTGCCTTCGGACGCTTAGCTCCGTACTTGGAGCGTCCCTGCATTCTCTTGTCCACGCCCTGCGCGTCAAGAGTGCCTCTCACGATGTGGTAACGCACACCGGGGAGATCCTTAACACGTCCGCCTCTGATAAGAACGACGGAGTGCTCCTGCAGTTTGTGTCCGATACCCGGGATATAAGCCGTAACCTCATAACCGTTAGAGATCTTAACTCTGGCTACCTTTCTCATTGCGGAATTAGGCTTCTTAGGGGTCTGAGTACGAACAGCCGTGCACACGCCTCTCTTCTGAGGGGAGTGCTGGTCGATCTGCTGCTTATGCAGGGTATTCATACCGTGCTGAAGAGCAGGAGCCTTGGACTTCTTCGTAGACACCTCGCGTCCCTTGCGGACAAGCTGGTTAAACGTTGGCACTGTTTTTTCACCTCCAATAAAATTATACACATGTGTTATTATTTCCCGCCATTGGGAAATATACGCCAAACGACTATAACACACGTTAATTATTATAATACAAACAAACCCTTTTGTCAAGGGTTTTTTACAAACTTTGTGACAAAAGAGGGCTAATAAACCCCAACACTATGCCGAACTTGTGCACTTTGCACAACGGAGAACGCGGGATTTCTTCAAAAAACGCTTGACCCTCCGCGCCGTGCTTGCTCTTCTTGTGGATAACGATATATAACTATAGTTTATTTAGCACAAAAATTGCGCGTGTTTTTTGGGCAAAACACCAAAAAATTTGCATTTCAGGAAGGATTTTAACATGTTGCGCAACGAGCGCAAAAATCTATTGACAAATGTTATAAAAAAATATATAATGAGATTTAACAAGGATTGTAATTTTTTACAGCCTGTAAAGAATAATTTCCTTGCTTGGATACACCATAGACTTTGACTTTGAAAGGAGTTCAATTATGAAAGCAAAATTTTTGAAAATCACAGCAGCGGCAACGACAATCGCCTTGGCATTAACGCTAAGCGCAGTAAGTTCGGCGGCGGAAACCTCGGATAATATCCCGGAGGACAGCATTGTTATTCACGAGCTGGCGGCGGGAAGCGGATTTATTGACGCTTCGGAAAGCGAGATGGTTGTTCTCACAAACGAAGACATCGCGGAATACCAGAAGTATTTTGAGGTTTATGAAGAGGCTTACAAAAGAGCGCTTAAAGAGGAATTAGCCAACGCCGACTATGAAGAATTTTACCGCAAAATGGAAGCCGGCGAGTACACAGCAGACCCTGCCCGCGTTGCAACCCAAAACGCGGTGGCAAGAGCCGAGAAAGAATGTGCAGCCAAGGGGCGCTCAATCAATAAATCCTTCGAGCTCACAAAAAGAGCGAATTTTACTGCATTTCCTATATACGAGGGTTCATGGGGTGTACCGTCCATTAAGGATACATCGCTGCCTTTCGTAAATCCCCCTGCTTATTTCGAATGCGCTGTGGGGAAAAAAGATAACAATAGCATACAGGGCTTTATGGAAACAATCAATAGCGCTTATAACAGCAGTTATAAGTATATATCAGTCACTCTTACCTATACCGACGGCACAACAAAGATAGCTCGTAACCACAGCACTTCTTCTTCATGCAGCGTAGTAATTCCAAACTCCGACAAAACAATCCAAAAAGCAATATTTCATCTCTATTTGTACGAAAACTCAGACTCAGCATCCGATGTTAAAGAGTGCGTTATTGTTACCTTAACACGCGATAATTAAAGTGTTTGAAAACACCGTTTCGGCTCCCCATCCCCGTGGGGAGCTTTTCCGCGCAAAAAAACGGCGAACCCAAGCGGTTCGCCGTTGCTGTTTTATTAACCGAATCAACCTTCTTTGTTCACTAATTATTATAATACAAACAAACCCTTTTGTCAAGGGATTTTTACAAACTTTGTGACAAAAGAGGGCTAATAAACCCCAACACTATGCCGAACTTGTGCACTTTGCACAACGGAGAACGCGGGATTTCTTCAAAAAACGCTTGACCCTCCGCGCCGTGCTTGCTCTTCTTGTGGATAACGATATATAACTATAGTTTATTTAGCACAAAAATTGCGCGTGTTTTTTGGGCAAAACACCAAAAAATTTGCATTTCAGGAAGGATTTTAACATGTTGCGCAACGAGCGCAAAAATCTATTGACAAATGTTATAAAAAAATATATAATGAGATTTAACAAGGATTGTAATTTTTTACAGCCTGTAAAGAATAATTTCCTTGCTTGGATACACCATAGGTTTTGAAAGGAGCAGTATTATGAGAAAACGTTTTTTGAAAATCGCTTCAGCAACAGCGGCGGTATCAATTGCATTAGCGTTTGGTGTGAACAGCGTATATGCAACTTCCACTGACGAAATTGTGGTAAACTCAACGGTTGATCTTTCCGGAGATAACGCACAATTGATTATGATAAACAAAGAATATGCTGAAGCGTATACTAAAGCATTCAACGAGGCAATGGAGGATGAATGGTCAAAGATAGATATTGAACAATTCTATTCGCAAGGCGCGAGAAGCAATAATCTTTTGGATGACCCTCATATCGCCGCTCGCGAAAAAGCTGAAAAAAGGGCGCAGGCAGAATGTGAAAAGCTCGGACTGTACAGCGCCATTGAACTTACCCCTCTTGAGAATACACCATATCACAGAGGCTGGACAGGTACTTTTGAAGTGGACAACATAAATCAAACAGGACTTTATTTTTCCACACCCGAGACATTCAGCTGCTCTGTAGGCGGTCACACCGGAACAATGACCGCGAAAACCGGTTATACAGGCAACAGCAAATATATAGATGTGACAGTTACCTACTCGGACGGCACAACGTCTCATAATTTTTCCCAGAGCAATGCTTATTCTTTTTCTGTTTCGGCAGAGGACAAACACAAAACTATTGTACGTGCTGATTATGTGCTTTGTATGAACAGCGGCACAGAACATGTGTCAAGGAATTACGAACTGGCGTTTATCACCCTCGTAAAGAAATAATTATAACATTTTAACTTATCTGTGTTATGATACACTAAAATCCCCCGCAGAAAAACCCTGCGGGGGATTTTGATTAAAACGGCGAACCCAAACCCGGGTTCGCCGCTGTCAATACGTCAACAAAAAACTCCCGCCTACCTTTCGGTAAGCGGGAGCTCTTTATAACGCAATTTTATTCCGCCGCCTCGCCCTCAGCCGGAGCTCCCTCGGCGTTCTCCGCAGCGCCCGCCTCCGCGGCTTCCGCAGCCTCGGCTGCCGCGGCTTTTTCCGCCGCCGCTTCCTCCTGTGCGAGCAGCCCCGTACCTGCGGGAATGAGCTTGCCGATGATGATGTTCTCCTTCAAGCCCGTGAGCGGGTCTACCTTGCCACGCATCGCCGCCTCGGTGAGCACTCTCGTGGTCTCCTGGAACGAAGCCGCCGACATAAAGCTGTCCGTCGCCAGAGAAGCCTTCGTGATACCGAGCAGAACCGGCTCGCTGGTGGGATAAGTTACCTCCTCGCCCTGCGCCTCGCGCTCCTTAAGAGCGTCAATCGCGTCCGCGAGCTCATTCTTGCCGATGACCGTACCGCTGAGCAGATTGCTGCTGCCCGCTTCAAGCACGCGCACCTTTCTCATCATCTGACGAACGATAACCTCGATGTGCTTATCGTTGATATCAACACCCTGCAAACGATAAACCTTCTGCACCTCGCTGATGATATAGTTCTCAACAGCCTTCTCGCCCTTTACCGCCAGAACGTCGGGCGGATTTATCGAGCCTTCGGTTATGGGATCGCCCGCTTCGACGCGGTCGCCGTCCTGCACCTTGGGACGATATCCGAACGGAACCGCATACGCTTCCTCCGTGCCGTCGTCCGCCGTGATGATAGCGTGGCGTGTTTTCTTTATTTCCTCAAATCTTACCGTACCCGAAATTCTCGAAATGATCGCCGCGTTCTTCGGGTGACGGCTCTCAAACAGCTCTTCTACACGCGGCAGACCCTGCGTGATATCCTCCGCGCCGACAACGCCGCCCGTGTGGAAGTTACGCATCGTAAGCTGCGTGCCCGGCTCGCCGATAGACTGCGCCGCGATAGTTCCGACTGCCTCTCCGCGGTTTATAAGCTGTCCGTTCGCGAGCGAGATGCCATAGCACTTCGCGCAAACGCCGTTTCTGAGCTCGCACGTCAGAACGGAGCGCACCTTCACGCTCTCAACGCCTGTTGCGACTATCTTCTCCGCGTCAGCGTCCGTAAGGAGCTTATCCCTGCTTATCACAAAAGAGCCGTCGGGAGCGGTGAAGTCCTCCGCAAGAAAACGTCCGACAAGACGTTCCGTGAATTTCTCGACGAGCTGCTTGCCTTCGCGTATCTCATAAACGTCGATACCGTTTTCCGTTCCGCAGTCGTCGCCGCGAATGATGACCTCCTGCGCAACATCGACCAGACGTCTTGTAAGATAACCGGAGTCCGCGGTACGGAGCGCCGTATCCGCCAAGCCCTTACGCGCGCCGCGCGAGGAGATGAAGTATTCCAGTACGTTCAGACCCTCGCGGTAATTCGCCCGGATAGGCATTTCGATGGTCTCGCCGGAGGTGTTCGCGATAAGTCCGCGCATTCCCGCGAGCTGTCTTATCTGCGCCGTAGAACCACGCGCGCCCGAGTCAGCCATCATAAAGATGTTGTTGTACTGATCGAGGTTCGCGGTAAGCGCGTCCGCAACATCGTCCGTTGCTTTGTTCCATATCTTGAAGAACTTATCCTTGCGCTCGGAATCGGAGATAAACCCGCGCCTGTACTGCGCGTTGATATAAGAAACCGAGGAGTCCGCCTGCGCGAGTATATCCGCCTTCTGCGGGGGGATCTCCGCGTCGCATACCGCAACGGTTATGCCCGAACGCGTGGAGTATTTGTAGCCCATCGCCTTTATTTTATCGAGCACCTGGGCTGTCGTTGACGTGCCGTGTATTTTAAGGCATCTGTCGATGATGTTTCCGAGCTGCTTCTTGCCGACCTTGAAGCCTATTTCGTAATCGAGCTGATGATCGGGATCTGTTCTGTCGACATAGCCCAAGTCCTGCGGGATATGCTCGTTGAAGATGATGCGCCCCGCCGTTGTGGGGACTATTCTCGTTACCACCCGGTCGCCGAGATCTTTCGTAACGCGCACCTTAATAGCGGCGTGTATAGTGATAACGCCGTCCTGATACGCCATAATAGCCTCGTTTGCGTCGCGGAACACCTTGCCCTCGCCCTTTTCCCCCGCCTTGTCGATCGTGAGGTAGTACGAGCCGAGAACCATATCCTGCGTAGGAACGGTAACGGGTTTACCGTCTGAAAGCTTGAGCAGGTTTTTTGCCGCGAGCATAAGCGTTTTCGCCTCGTTCTGGGCTTCCTTGGAGAGCGGGAGATGCACCGCCATCTGGTCGCCGTCGAAGTCCGCGTTGAACGCCGTACAGCAAA
>CAYVSV010000060.1:0-8562 GCA_964454205.1 uncultured Ruminococcus sp. | reverse complement strand
TTCTACGGCTCTATGGACGGTGCTACGAAGTTCGTTAAGGGCGACGCGATAATGTCCATTATCACAACGCTCGTAAACCTCATCGGCGGCGTTATCATTGGTATGGTGCGCGGCAACGGTGATTTCAATACCGTTCTGAATACCTACTCTTTGGCGACGGTCGGCGACGGTCTCTGCTCGCAGATACCCGCGCTGCTCATCTCCGTGGCAACGGGTATGATAGTTACCCGCGCGGCTTCCGACGACAGCCTTATGAACGACATCAAGGCGCAGTTCACCGCGCAGCCGTTCGTGCTGCTTATAGCGGGTATAGTAACGCTCATTATGATGTTTATCCCCGGCTTCCCGATACCCATTATGCTTATTCTCGGCGCGGCGCTTATAGCGGGCGCGATACTCCTCGACCGCAACAAAAAGAAAATGGCGGAGCTTGAGATGGCTCAAAGAGCGAAGGCGGAGCAAATGGAGCTTGAAAAGCCCAAGACAGACAACGACTACTACCGCGACATCGACAACGTCTTCAAGCTGCTTAGCGTAGAGCCGATCGAAATGGAGTTCGGATACTCGCTTTTGCGGCTCGTTGACGAGAAGAGCGGCGGCAACTTTATAGACCGCGTTGTTATTTTCCGTAAGCAGTTCGCTATGGATATGGGTATGGTTATCCCTTCCGTGCGAATGACGGATAACCCCGAGATAAACCCGAATATGTATATCATCAAGATAAAGGGCGAGGCTGTAGCGAGCGGCGAGATACTCGTTGACCACTATCTGGCGCTCGACAGCGGCGACGTTACCTCCGAGATAGAGGGTATCGATACGGTTGAGCCCGCGTTCGGGCTTCCCGCGAAGTGGATATCCGAGGACAAGAAGATAATGGCGGACGTGGCGGGCTACACGCTTATCGATCCCGTTTCCGTTATGATAACGCATTGGAGCGAGATCATGAAGCGCTACGCGCACGAGTTGCTCTCGCGCCAGGACGTGAACACGATGATCGAGAATGTCAAGAAAACAAACCCGATTGTTGTGGACGACCTTATACCGAAGGTAATATCCGTGGGATATTTACAGAAAGTATTGGCAAACCTGCTCAAGGAGGGCGTGCCGATACGCGATATGGAGACGGTTCTCGAGACGCTGGGCGATCACACCAACGTCCTCAAGGACATAGACATCGCGACGGAGTATGTGCGGCAGTCGCTTAAACGAACGATAACTCACCGTTTCGCCGAGGCGAATTCTCTGCGTGTGATAACGCTGGATACTCAGATAGAGGATATGATAGTCTCGGCAGTGAAGAAGAATGATCAGGGAAGCTATCTCGCGATGGCGCCCGACCTCATTCAAAGCATCGTGGCGGCTACAAACGAGGAGATAGACAAGATAAAGGATGTTATTCCGAATGTGATAATACTAACGTCTCCCGTAGTGAGAATCTACTTCAAGAAGCTCACCGAGCAGTTCATTTCCAATATCACCGTGCTGTCTTACAGCGAGATAGACGCTTCCGCGCAGATACAGGCTATTGGAAATATCTCCCTGTCAACTCGTTCTATGGCGGGCTGACAAGTATACAAAACGTATTCCCTTTTAAGAATTATACAATAAGGATAAGAGAGGAGGCGCGCATACATGGAGACGGAACAGGTACAAGTCAACAAATACGCCGAGCAGATCGCTCTGTATAAACAGAACGGCGACATCGCTCTGCGCAACGAGATAGTTCTGAGCAATATGGGACTCGTGAAGTCCTGCGCGCTTTCCATGAGGAATATGTACATAAAGTTCGGAGAGACTGACGACGTGATAAACGAGGGCGTGCTCGCTCTTATGGAGGCTATCGAGACATACGACCCCTCGAAGGGAGCGAAGTTCGAGACATACGCTGGACTTAAAGTCCGCGGGGCTATCATAGATTACATAAGAAAACAGGACTGGATACCGAGAAATGTAAGAAAATTCTCGAGAACGCTTGACAAAGCGAACAGTATGTTGTATAATTTAAATGGGAGAGTGCCTACGACAGCCGAGCTCGCCGAGTACCTGAAAATGGACGAGGCAAAGCTGCTAAAGCAGATGGCGGAATGTTCGTGTATGCTCACGCTGTCGTTTGAGGAGCTGCTCTACGAGGACAACATAAACGAGCCCGCGCTGGACGTACCGTCGGACAGCGAGCTTCTGCGCGATGAGATGAAGGGCGTTATCGCGGACGCGATAGCGGAGCTCAAGGATAAGGAGCGCGAGGTCATCACGCTCTACTATTACAAAAACTTCAAGTATTCGGATATAGCAAAGGCGCTGGGAGTGACGGAGGGGCGAGTGTGTCAGATACACTCCAAGGCGATTCTGATGCTCAAGGCTAAGCTGGAGCCCTACTTTAAGGGCACGGAGTAAGAGCTAACGGTTTATACGGAGGTCTGAAATGAACAGAGGCTACTATTACGCCGCAAACGGCATGATAATCAATCAGCGCAAGCTGGACTGCATAGGCAATAACCTTGCCAACGTAAGTACGGCGGGATATAAGCGCGATACTGTGCTTACGAACACCTTCGACGATCAGATGATACTCGTGCAGCACAGAAACAAGCTTTCGGGGACGTTTACGCACAGGTATGTCGATACCTCTTATACCGACCTCGACCAGAGCAACTTCGAGTATACCGACAGTCCGTTCGACGTGGCTATTTGGGGCGACGTTTACTTTAACGTGAGAACGAACTACCCCGGTTCTCCGAACGAGATAATGCTCACGAGAAACGGTCAGTGGGAGCTGGACGGCGAAGGGTATCTAAGCCTCAACCATTCCGGAAGGATACAGGGCGAAAACGGCGATATCTATCTCGGGGACGATAATTTCGTTATCGATGTGGACGGCACGATATACCGCGACTACATAGGCGGCGAGCGCATAGACAGGCTGAGACTTTCGTACATAAACCCCGATTCGGACGTTACGAAGTTCGGCGCGAATATGTTCACCGAGGTCGAGGCGCAGGACATTCCCGAAGGGACGACCTTCGACATCGTTCAGGGCGCGGTCGAGCGCTCCAACGTCGATTGGAACTACGAGCTGAATATGCTGCTGGAGGCTAACAGGCTGTATGAAGCAAACAGCACGATACTCAAGATGATGGACAGTCTGAACCAAGGCTCTACAAGTCTTTGCAAGAGAGTGTGAGGTAGAATATGAATATATCGTTCCATACGGGTAAATCCGCGATGATAGCGCAGGGCAAGGCGCTCGACATCTACGGAAACAATATAGCGAACATCAACACGGTGGGCTATCAGACGATCCGTCCGGATTTCGCGGACTGTATTTACGAGACATACCGCGCGCCCGAGGCGGATTGGCAGACGGGTCATGGAACTTACATACAGAAAACCGACCTGATGTTCTCCGAGTCTTTCTTTGAGGAGACAAACCGCCCGCAGGATATGGCGATAGCAGGCAAGGGCTTTTTCGCGGTGGAGGACAGATACGGCAACGTGAACTATACGCGCGACGGTCAGTTCGGGCTCACGCAGCTCGACGACGTGTGGTATCTTGTTTCGTCCGAGGGCGAGTTCGTTCTTGACTACGAAAAACAGCGTATCGAGGTGCCGTTTGAGTACGCGGACAAGAACACGATTCTGGCGCAGATGAATTGGGACGAGGTTTACGGTCAGATAGGAACGTTCACAGTAGACGGCGGCAGAGCAAGCCTGATACGCTTCGATTACAGCGGAGCGCTCAACGAGCAGGAGCCTCCGCGCGTGGAAAACTCCGGCAAGCAGGTAACGCCTTCCGCGGACGACCCGCTTTTGGCGGCGACCGTCACAGCGGACGGCTATTACGCGGTAATGGACGACAGAGGTACTATCCAATTCACTCGCGACGGGCAGATCTCCATTCAGTCGTATGAAGGGAAGTGGGTGCTCGGCTCGGTAAACGGCGGGTATATCCTCGACGAGGACTTGCAGCCGATTCCCGCGAGATTTATCCCCAACCCCGATTCCGTTGATCCGGATAAGATACAGTTAAGCGATGACGGCGCACAGGTAGCAGTTCTCAACGCGGAGACGGGCGAGGTCGAGTTCAGAGACATTCCCGCTAACTACAATGTAGTCCAGGAAGGAAGATACTGGTATCTTACCACTCCGGAAGGCGAATTCGTAGTAGACGGAAACGATCAGCGGATAAGCGTTTCGCTCAATAACGGCGATTACTTCGGCGTTGATTGGGAGGACGCGCAGGAGAAGATCGGCGTATTCGCTCCGCCGGACGGAACGCTCTCGACAACGGATAACACACGCTACGATACCGCGGCGACAGCTGCTCAGGGAATAGATAAGGCTGCGGGCGTTACCGATAAGGACATCGTTCTCGGTAATGTGGACGGCTTCCTCGGAGTCGAGGGCAAGGACGGCACGATAAGATACACCCGCAACGCCAAGCTCGATATAATGATGGACGAGACGGGCGCTTGGTATTTGTCAACACCGCAGGGAGAATATGTTCTCGACTACAACAACAACCGTATACAGGTTTCCGATCCGCAGTTCAGCGGAAATGTTGATTGGGCGGGCGTTCAGGAGATGGTGGGAGTGTTCGAGTTCCCGAACCCCTTCGGCATTGAGGCTCTCGGAACCAACCGCTACGTCGAGACAGACAGAAGCGGTGCGGCGGTGGCTTGCCGCGTTCTCGACCAGGATTCCGGCGAGTGGATATATACGATGGATAAGCTGACAAATGCTTTGATCCATTCAAATGTGGAGCTCTCCGACCAGATGGTCAAGCTCATTGAGACGCAGCGAGCGTATCAGCTGAGCTCAAGAGTTGTTACCACCTCGGACGAGTTGGCGCGTATTTCAAATAACTTAAGGTAATTTGTGTGAAAAATATAGCGTATTGTATAAAGGCAGTGTGAGTTATGTATAAAAATTTTGATGAATTGTCTCCGATAGCTATCGACTGCTTGCAGGAGATAGGAAATATCGGCTCGGGAAACGCGGCGTCGTCGCTGTCGGCAATGCTGTCGAAGCCCGTGACGATGCACGTTCCGATGATAAAGGTGTTGGATTATCAGTCGATCATCGACGAAATGGGCGGTCCCGAGAAGATAATGACGGCGATACTTGTAATGTTCCACGGCGACATAAAGGGCATGATGATGTTCTTTCTGGAGGACGCGTTCGCGAAGATCGTGGTGAATACGTTTATGGGCAAGGAAAACATCAACGTTATTCAGATGGACGAGGCGGATTCTTCCGCTGTCAAGGAAATGGGCAACATCATGGCGGGCGCGTATTTGAGCGCTCTGGCGGCTATGGCGGAGTTCACCATTACAATGGATCCTCCGTCAATGACGGTTGATATGATGGGCGCGCTTATGAACGCCCCGATGATGACGCTCGACGAGGTCGGCGATAAGGTTCTGTTCATAGACGACGGTTTTAAGATCGACAACGAAGAGATCGACGCAAACATAGTTCTGATTCCCGAAATGGAATCTCTTGACATATTAACGAAGAAGCTCGGTGTAAACGAATGAACATAACGATCGGTATTGGTGATTTGAAGGTATGCAGAGCGCCCGATGTTCTTGTGACTTATGCGCTCGGTTCTTGTGTGGGCGTATGCCTGCTTGACGCGGTGGTCGGCGTTGGCGGATTATCGCACATAATGCTCCCGGAGAGCAGTCCTACGAGCGCGGCAGCTACGCCTATGCGCTTTGCGGATACGGCTCTGCCTTTGCTTGTTCGGCAGATGGAGAGTATGGGCGCTTCAAAGGCGCGTATGAAGGCTAAGATCGCGGGCGGGGCAACTATGTTCGCGACCGCCTCCGATAAATTCAACATCGGAGAGCGCAACATCGAAGCCGTGAAAAAGTTCCTAAACGCCAATCACATTCCGATATTGGCGCAGGACATCGGTCTTGACTACGGACGCACGCAGTTCTTCTACCCCGAAACGGGTATTATGGAGATACGCGCGGCGGCTAAGGGTAATAAGCAGTTCTAAATCAAAAAAAATAAATGCCCCCTGTATGAAACAGGGGGATTTTTACTGTTGGTAATTGTTTTTAGGAAATAATGTGACCAATGCCATTCTTCTTACGACTATATAAACAGAAGATCGATTTTCAAATCTTATAGTAAACGACATAAATAATCGCACAAAAAAGGAAACTCTCGTGTCGTTTACTATAGAAAGGAGGAAGCGTATGGAGGACATCATTATTGTGGATAAGTTATCAAGCCGCGATCAGAGCGGGCTTGCCGAGATAAGCTCCAAGTACGGCAGGCTGATACGGAACGTTTGCAGGAGTATCCTGAAGTCGCCGCAGGACGTTGAGGAAGTCGAAAACGACGTGCTGCTCGCCGTGTGGGAGGGATTGGAGCGCGAAGAGCCCGATAATCTTACGGCGTATATATGCAAGATAGCAAGGCGGCTGGCGATAAACAAGCTGCGTTACAACACCGCGGCGGTGCGCAATTCCGATCTGCTGACGGAGCTCGACGAGTGCCTGCCTTCGGGCTATTCCCCGGAGGACGCGGCGGAAAAGGAGGAGCTCGCGCGGGCGCTGAACGAATGGCTGAGGTCTCAGAGCGACAAGCACCAGAGAATGTTCGTGCTTCGGTATTTCAATATGTGTTCCGTAAAAGAGACCGCCAAGGCGTGCTCAATGAGCAAAACAGCCGTGACAACGGCACTGGCTAGGCTAAGAGATTCGCTTAAAAGTTGCTTAATGGAAAGGGGAATGTTTTATGACTAAGTTAAATCCGCTGATAGAGGCGATGAGCAGTATAGATGACGTTATGGTCGAGAAAGCGCAGTCGCCCGCGAAAAAGCCCAAGCGTATAAGAACGGCGGTTATCGCGGCTGTCGCGGCAGCGCTTTTGCTCGGCACTACTGCCGTCGCCGCGACATTTGGCGATAATCCCATTGTTAAGATTAACAACAAGCAGGTCACGTCGCGGTATTCGAGCTATGTTGATGATAATGGCTGGACTATTGAGACCACGGCAGTGGAGCTTCCCGTTGACTACTGCCGTTATAAGCCCGTTGGGGAAATTCGCGCGGTGTTTGACAAAGACGCGGACGCGCCATTTACCTACCAATACTACGACGAGCTCGGCGTTCGGCTGGGAGATGTTCCGAACTGGGTTGAGTTATATGTAATCGCAAAAAAGGACGGCGAAATGACGCATCACGGCATGAGTGAGCACGGCATCGACGATCATCACCAAAGCACTACAATAAGCCCCGACGGAAAGTTAATAGAAATCGAATTCTGGCAAGACCCCGTGCAGGCGCTGAAAAGCGAGATTGCCGATAAAAGGTTCAAAAAAATGTCCGCGGAAGAGCGGTATAAGGAGATACAGATGTACGGCGACCCGTTTGAATATGCCGAGCTGGACGGCTTTAAAAACCCGACCTACCTCGAGTTGTGTGCGATTGAGGACATACACTATACCCAACGCGCGGCGACCTTCGCCTCGCTCCCGAGCGAAGCGATGAAGCTGTACGATTACGCGCCCGTGGAGCTCCCGGGCTTTTCGGAAAAGGCGGGGCTCTCCGCGTTCCTGTCAACCGACATGGTGCGTTGGGATAACGGATTGTCGTTTGAGGTGCACGAGGTAACGCAAGAGATGTTCGTTTACACGCTTGTTGACGATGAAAGCGGAGCGGAGGTCATGTTCACGGTATGGCGTTCGGCGGAAAACAAGGACACCTACACCGACCACTTCGACTTCGAGTATGAATACATTCCGCTTAACAACGGCACCAAGGCGCGTCTGCACCAAAGCACATACGGCTTCTATATCCTTGAATTCGAGAAAGACGGCGCGGCTTACGGATTACAGCTTGGCGGCGAACGTGATTTAGCACAGTTTATTCTGGAAAAAATGGAGCTGCTGTAAATTAAAAAAACACACAAAAAATCCCCCGACATCTCTGTCGGGGGAAAATCATTTTATGCTAAGACTTATTCGGGGCTTACTTACCCTCAAATTCAGCCTTGTACATCGACTGCATCTCAACAAGGTGATCGTACTTCGCCTTGGAGTTTGCAAGCGCCTTGTCAAACAGAACGGTAGCTCTGTCGGGGTTAGCGCGCATGAGCGAGTTGTAACGTACCTCTCTCATCATGAACGCCTTGTAGTCGCCCGTAGGAGCCTTGCTGTCGAGCGTGAACGGAGACTTGCCCTCGTCCGTGAGCGCGGGGTTAAATCTGAACAGGTGCCAGTAACCCGCCTCAACAGCTTCCTTCTCAACCTGCTGAGCGATCGTCAAGCCGCCCTTGATGCCGTGGTTGATACACGGAGCATAAGCGATGATCAGCGAAGGTCCGTTGTAAGCTTCCGCTTCCGCAATTGCCTTCAGGCACTGGTTGCGGTCTGCGCCCATTGCGATCTGTGCAACGTAGATGTAGCCGTAGCTCATCGCGATGCCCGCGAGATCCTTCTTCTTGACGTCCTTACCGCCTGCCGCGAACTGTGCTACAGCACCGATGTTCGTAGCCTTGGAAGCCTGACCGCCGGTGTTGGAGTAAACCTCGGTATCGAATACGA
>CAYVSV010000059.1:0-8642 GCA_964454205.1 uncultured Ruminococcus sp. | reverse complement strand
GACTGCGTTGAAAAGAAGATCGCGGCGCTGGAGGGCGGCGTGGCGGCTATGTGTACGTCAAGCGGACAGGCGGCTTCTCTGCTGTCGATACTCAATATCTGCGAGGCGGGCGACAGCTTTATCGCGAGCTCGTCCATTTACGGCGGCACTATCAATCTGTTCGGCGTAACGCTCAAAAGAATGGGCATAGAGTGTATATGGGTAGATCACGACGCGACCGAAGAGGAGCTCAACGCGGCGTTCAAGCCGAATACCAAGGCTGTTTTCGGAGAGACCCTTGCGAACCCCGCGCTTACCGTTCTTGATATCGAGATGTGGGCTAAGGCGGCGCACGCGCACGGAGTTCCGCTGATAATCGACAACACGTTCGCAACGCCCATACTCTGCCGCCCGATAGAGTGGGGCGCGGATATCGTGGTGCACTCGACTTCCAAGTATATGGACGGTCACGCGGTTCAGGTGGGCGGCGTTATCGTAGACAGCGGCAAGTTTGATTGGACAAACGGCAAGTTTCCGTGCATGACCGAGCCCGACGAGAGCTATCACGGAACGGTCTACACGGAAAAATATGCGTTCGCGCCGTATATCGTAAAGGCGAGAATGCAGCTTATGAGAGACTTCGGGTGCTACCCCGCGGCAAATTCGTCGTTCCTGCTCAATCTCGGACTGGAAACGCTCCCCGTGAGAATGAAGCAGTACTGCGAGAACGCGCTGACCGTCGCAAAGTATATCCAAGGCACGGGCAAGGCGGAGTTCGTAACGTATCCCGCGCTGGAGGGCAGCAAGGGTCACGAGCTCGCAAAGAAGTATCTCCCGAACGGCACGAGCGGCGTAATTTCGTTCTCGATAAAGGGCGGACGTTCAACGGCGGTGAAGTTTATGGACAGCTTAAAGCTCGCGAGCAACGAGGTTCACGTTGCGGATATCAGAACGTGCGTTCTGCACCCCGCAAGCGCTACTCACAGACAGCTCACCGACGAGCAGCTTGTCGCGGCGGGCATTGACGGCGGTCTTATCAGATTGTCGGTGGGTCTGGAGAATGTCGAGGACATCATTGCAGACCTTGATGGCGCGTTTGCGAAGATATGAAGAAGATCAAAAGGATATCGGTTTTGCTTATCGCGGCGTTTTGTATGCTGTTTGCGGGCTGCAGCAACAGATTTGCCAAGGAGGAGTACGCAGACACCTCGATCATCGCCGAAAACGACCGTTATGCCGAGACTGGTTGGAAAAAAGAGAGCTTTTACAACGGTTTTCACGTGACAGCAAAGAAATTCGACGGGCGCGAAACGCTTTTAACAAACACCAATCCCGATGATGCTTTCGAGATAACGGCAACGACTGCGCTCAGACTTTCGGACGGAACGGCAAAGCTCGTGCTCATCGACGGTGGCGGTAATGTGTCTACGGTGGCGGAATGTTCGGCAGATGAAAGTCCGCAGATTATAGAAACACAGGTAACTATTCCCAATGGCAACTGCGTATTCAAGCTCGTGGGTCACGGCTGCAAAAATGTGGAAATGCAGATGACGCTTGATTATGATACTGCAGGCGTTAAGCAATAGCTCAGGAACAACCGATATGAGACAACGATTTGATTATGGTATGCGGGATGAGAAAATTATGCTTGAAACACCGGCAGTAAGGGTCACGAGCTTGCGAAGAAGTATCTCCCGGACGGCACAAGCGGCGTAATTTCGTTCTCGATAAAGGGCGGACATGAAGTTTATGGACAGCCTGAAGCTCGCGAGCAATGAGGTTCACGTTGCGGATATCAGAACGTGCGTGCTTCACCCCGCGAGCGCGACACACAGACAGCTCACCGACGAGCAGCTTGTCGCGGCGGGCATTGACGGCGGGCTTATCAGATTGTCGGTAGGTCTGGAGAACGTGGAGGACATCATTAACGATCTCAAACAGGCGTTCGCGGCGATCCGACGCAAAGCCCGTATCGGAAAATACAAAGGAGAATTTTTATGGACAAAGGAAAGAATACAGCTCAAAAAAAGCTGACGATGATATGCCTTGCGGCAATGTTTGCGGCAGTGATATTCACAGCAACAAAGCTCATACAGATACCCACTCCGACGGGCGGCTTTGTGCATTTCGGCGATTGCTTCATACTTATTGCGGCGTGGGTGCTGGGTCCCGTATACGGCTTTGCGGCAGCGGGAATAGGTTCGGCGCTTGTCGATATGTTCGGCTACGCGCAGTATGTTCCGGGAACGTTTTTTGTAAAGGGGCTTATGGCTGCGGCGGCGGCGCTAATCGTTCGCGCGCTGATGAAAAGGAAGATCAAGCGCCGTGTGTACGCGTTTGCCGCCGGAGGATTTGCCGCGGAGCTGATAATGATAGGCGGTTACTACCTGTATGAGGCGTTGCTGCTGGGATACGGTTTTGCGGGCGCTTTTGCGGGCGTCTTCGGTAATGCCGTTCAGGGCGCGTTCGGATTGACGTTTGGCGTGATACTGATACAGGTTTTCGAGAAAACCAAGGTGCTGAAAAAGTTTAACGTATTTGCGTTATAAGAACGAACCTGTGCCAACGGCTCGGAGGCTTGTATTTTCGTCAAATTATGACGCTAGCGGCTGCAAAAATCCGCGCGCTTATGCTATTGGTACAAACTATTAGTTTGGTTTAGTTTGATATATACAGAAAAAGTTAGGAAACAAAATGATTGCAGTAAGCGGGGTGAGAAATTGTGCTTGAAACACCGGAGGTTTTAGGATACGCAGAATGGGACAATGCCGATTTTGTAATTCCGAATGAGTTTCTGCTTAACGGGAACAGCAGCCTCACCGAAGCGCTGAACGTGTTCTACAAGGCGGGCGGTTATGACTTCTTCAAGGTCGTGAACCCCGATAAATACGCATCGGCGTGGCTTGACTTTATAGGCAATTTATATGCGGAGATCGAAGACGGAAAGTATGGATCGGGCGGAGAGCATTTTACCTTTCCGTTATCGGATGAGCAGAGAAGATCGCTTATGGAACAGGGAGTTCCCGAAAGGTTTACGAGTGATTTTTAATTGATATATCAGAGATAGGAGACAACGATTTGATTACAGTAAGTGATGTAAACGTCAGCTTCGGCGGACAAGTATTGTTTAAAGATGTGGATCTGCAGTTCAATCCGGGTAACTGCTACGGAGTTATCGGGGCGAACGGCGCGGGAAAATCCACGTTCCTGAAGGTTCTCTGCGGAGAGTTAGAGCCTACAAAGGGCGCGGTAACGCGCCCCGCGGAGCTCCGTATGAGCGTGCTCCGGCAGGATCATTACGCATTCGACGAGTTCACCGTGCAGGATACGGTGATAATGGGCAACAAAAAGCTCTACGATATTATGCGGGAAAAGGACGCGCTCTACGCGAAGGAGGACTTTTCGGACGAGGACGGCGAGAGAGCCTCCGTTCTGGAGGGCGAGTTCGCGGAGCTGGGAGGCTGGGAAGCGGAAAGCGACGCTTCAAAGCTGGTTCAGGGTCTCGGACTTCCCGAGGAGATAATGGGTCAGCAGATGTCGAGCCTTACGGGCAACGAAAAGGTCAAGGTGCTTCTGGCGCAGTGCCTGTTCGGAAATCCCGACATTATCCTTATGGACGAGCCCACGAACCACCTTGACATTGAGGCGGTATCGTGGCTGGAGGATTTTCTTGCGGATTACTTTGGTACGGTTATCGTGGTTTCTCACGACCGCCACTTCCTCAACAATGTCTGCACGCACATCGTGGATATCGACTACGGAAAGATAAAGATGTATGTCGGCAACTATGAGTTCTGGTACGAGAGCTCACAGCTCATTCAGCGCATGATAAAGCAGCAGAACAAGAAAGCCGAGGAGAAGATAAAGGAGCTCCAGAACTTCATAGCGCGCTTCTCCGCGAACAAATCCAAGTCCAAGCAGGCGACCTCGCGCCGTAAGCTCCTTGATAAAATGACCGTTGAGGAGATGCCCGCGAGCTCGCGGAAATATCCGTACATTGGTTTTGATATGGAACGCGAGGCGGGCAAGGATATTTTACAGGTGACGGGGCTTTCCAAGACGGTGGACGGCGTTAAGGTGCTCAACAACGTGAGCTTTACCGTCGCAAAGGGCGACAAGATAGCGTTTGTGGGAGCGAACGAGATAGCCGTTACAACGCTGTTCCGCATACTCATGGAGGAAACGGATCCTGACGAGGGTACGTTCAAGTGGGGCGGAACTATTACAACGAGCTACTTTCCGAATGACAACAGCGCGTTCTTCAACGACTGCGAGCTGTCGATAATCGACTGGATAAGACAATATTCCACCGACGAGACCGAGAGCTTTCTGCGCGGATTTCTGGGGCGTATGCTGTTCAGCGGCGACGACGTGTACAAGCCCGTAAACGTGCTTTCTGGCGGCGAGAAGGTGCGGTGTATGTTCTCGAGAATGATGCTGTTTCACTCCAACTGCCTGATACTCGACAGACCGACAAACCACCTTGATCTGGAGAGCATTACGGCGGTAAACAACGGGTTATCCGAATTCAAGGGGAACGTGCTGTTTGCGTCTCACGACCATGAGATACTCGACACCGTGCCCAATCGCATTATCGAGATAACCGAGAACGGCTGCTACGATCGTATGGGTAACTACGACGAGTATGTAGAGTGGCGCAAGGAGAACGTCGGCGGTTCGCTTTCCATTTGATACTGCCGCAAAAGGCGGTGTTGCCTTAACATCACTGTAAAAAGAAAGAATGATTTTATGAACTACATTATTCTCGATCTTGAGTGGAATCAAGCCGTAAGCGCGGCGCGAATGATACGCACGCCGGTAATGCTTCACGGCGAGATAATCCAGATCGGAGCTATCAAAACGGACGACAAGTTCAATTTGCTTGATCGGATAAAGATAAACGTCCGCCCGAAGTACTACAAGATAATGAACTCTCACGTTGAAAAGCTCACGGGGATAACACAGCTCCAGCTTATGAGCGGAGAAACGTTCCCGCAGGCGTTCAGGCGGTTTGAGGCGTGGTGCGGAGACGAGTTCAGGTTTATAACGTGGGGATTTGACGATCTCGGGGTATTCGCGGACAACCTTACGCTCCACGGACTTGACCCCGGCTTCGGCAGCGATTACATCAATCTCCAGCTTATATACAACAGACAGACGAACGCGGAGCATTTGCAGTGCGCACTCGCGGCGGCGGCGGAGAGCCTCGGCGTGCCGGTCGACGTGAAGTGCCACGACGCGTTCAACGACGCGTATCTGACTTACGAGCTCTGCCGCAAGCTCGATATGGCGTTGGGTATCGCGGAGTACGCCGAGTATGCGGCGGCTCTGCCTACTCCCGTGCTAAAGGACGCGGTGACGGAGGTGCGGCAGCCGAACAGGATGCTGGAGGACAAGCGCGTTGCGGATATCCCGTGTCCGGCGTGCGGCGGAGGGCTTACGTTTGAGCCGTGGCTGTTCAGCAGCGGGCGGAGCTGCAAGACGATAGCCCACTGTCCAAAAGACGGCGGATACTCCGTAAAGCTTAAAGCGATGCGCGTTTCGGAGAATAATTACACAGTGACAAGGACGCTTTACGAGGCGACCGCGGAGGACGAGGCTGCGTTCGCCGAAAAGCTGAGAAAGCGCGAGGAGCGCAAAAAACGGAGGGAGACCGATGATAAAAACGGTAATGTTTGACCTTGACGGCACGCTTCTGCCCTTTGAGCAGGAGGATTTCATCAAGCTGTATTTCGGCGGATTATGCAGAAAGCTCGCGCCTTACGGCTACGATCCCGACAGCGTTGTAAAATACGTCTGGAAGGGCACTAAGGCGATGACGGAAAACGACGGCTCACGATCCAACGAGGAGGCGTTTTGGGAGGTTTTCCGTGCAGCGTTCCCCGGCAAGCCCGACGCACAGGCGTTCTGCGACGACTTCTACGTCAACGAGTTTGACGGGGTAAAGGCGTGTCTGAAATACGTTCCCGATCATAGCCCCATGATAGAACGGCTGAAAAACGCGGGGCTTGAGGTCGTTCTGGCGACAAATCCGCTTTTTCCGCGCTGCGCCGTCGCGACGCGGCTCGCGTGGGTCGGGCTTCGCGAGGATGACTTCGCCTACATAACCGACTATTCCAACAGCCGCTTCTGCAAGCCGAACCCGAAGTACTTTTCGGAGCTTCTCCAAAAGCTCGGCAGACAGCCCTCCGAGTGCGTTATGGTGGGGAACAGCGTCGCCGAGGATATCCTTCCGGCGGGAACGCTCGGCATCGAGAGCTTCTTAGCGTCCGAATTCACCGAGAACCCGACGGGAGAGGATATCTCAAAGCTGCGCTCGGGAAGCCTTAACGACGCGGAAAAGTGGATTTTGTCCTTCTGAACAGAATTTTATCGGATAACCTCGCATAGATTTAATTAAACGCCTAAAAATGTTTGATTTTCGGCGGTTTAATAAATCCGAATGTGAGGTTTTCGCTATGGTATACAGCTTTAACGATCTAAGGTGCAAGGAGATAATCAACGTGAAAACAGGCGCGCGGCTCGGTTATCCCGACGATATCGAGTTTGACAGCTGCACCGCCCGGATATGCCGCATCATCGTCTACGGACGCGCGAAATTTTTCGGACTGTTCGGTCGCGAGGACGATTTCTTTATCAAGTGGAACAGCATAGAGGTCATCGGCGAGGATACGATCCTCGTTTCCTGTGACGTTCCGTCATCTTATACAAACGGACACAGAAAAAAAGGAAGAAGTTTGGTGAAGTAGACAAATAAAAGTCTCTTGAAATAAAAAGGAAATTGTGGTATAATATTAAAGTAATTTTGGTCGGAACGACAGCGGCTTCAAGACTCTTCTTGCCTCTTGCCCCTATAGCTCTGACCTCTAGTACTCACACGAGCGCAGCTCTTTAAGGTGCGCAAAAGCGTTTGGAGAGCGGTCACCCGTGGCGGAAAAACGGCTCAGCGCCGAATAAAACCAAAATCAGGAGGAAAACAAAATGGCAGTAGTATCTATGAAACAGCTTCTGGAGGCGGGCGTTCATTTCGGACACCAGACAAGACGCTGGAACCCCAAAATGGCACCCTACATCTTCACGGAGAGAAACGGTATTTATATCATTGACCTTCAGAAGACCGTAAAGAAGCTCGACGAGGCTTACAACTTCATTCACGAGACCGCGGCAAGCGGCAAGGAGATACTCTTTGTAGGCACGAAAAAGCAGGCTTCGGATTCCATCAAGGAGGAGGCTGTACGCGCGGGCGCGCATTATGTAAACGCACGCTGGCTCGGCGGCATGATGACGAATTTCAAGACCATTCAGCGCCGTATCGCGCGTCTTGAACAGCTCCACACAATGGAGACGGACGGCACGTTCGATTTGCTCCCCAAGAAGGAAGTTATCAAGCTTAATCTTGAGATCGAGAAGCTCGAAAAGTTCCTCGGCGGTATCAAGAATATGAAGAAGCTCCCCGGCGCGCTGTTTGTGGTAGACCCGCGCAAGGAGAAAATCGCGGTAGCGGAAGCGAAGAAGCTCGGTATCCCCGTAGTGGCTATTGTTGACACCAACTGCGATCCGGACGAGATAGATTACGTTATTCCGGGCAACGACGACGCTATCCGTGCTGTAAAGCTCATTGCGGGCGCAATGGCGGACGCTGTTATCTCCGCGAACCAGGGCAGCGGCGAAGCTGCTCCCGAGCAGACCGCAGAAGCAGAGACCGCTGAGTGATAACGAACAGGCGCATAAATTAAGTGTAAGTTACGGTGCGTTCAAACCAAAGCACACAACAAGTGTGCAGTTAAGGCGCGTTAAAATCAAGAAAACGTAATGTCGACCAGTGCAAATTTTCGCAAGAGTTTGCATATTGCCGCAGCGAAGCGGAGGCAATATGCAGACTGCTAGCGCGGGTGAAGCCCGCGCGGTGCGAAAATTTGCTTTAAATCAGGCGAAAATTTGCCAATTGAAATAAGGAGTTAAAAATGGCTAAAGTATCAATGCAGGATGTAAAAGAGCTTCGCGATATGACGGGCTGCGGTCTGTCGGATTGCAAGAAGGCGCTCGAGGAAGCGGACGGAAACCGCGACGAGGCAGTCAAGATACTGCGCGAAAGAGGACAGGCAAAGGCTGTAAAGAAGGCGGGCAGAATTGCCGCCGAGGGCGTTGTAAAGACTAAGGTAGAGGGAAATAAGGGCGTTATCGTGGAGATCAACTGCGAGACGGATTTTGCGGCAAAGTCCGAGAGATTTCTGGAGCTCGTTGAGGTTATTGCGGATACTCTGCTGAATAACGATGTTGCAGATGTTGAGGCTCTTAAGGCGGTAACGGCTGCCGGAACCTCGATGACGGTAGGCGAGTACCTTACGGATAAGATAGCGACGATAAGCGAGAATTTGCAGATACGCCGTTTCGTAAAGCTCGAGGGGACGCTCGTGGCGTATATGCACGACGGCGGAAGAATAGGCACTATCGTTAAGCTCGATACGGACAAGCCCGACGACGCGGAAGTTCTCGCGTGCGGAAAGAATGTTGCGTTGCAGGTAACGGCTATGAACGCTCAGTACACTGACAAGGACAGCGTTCCCGCGGAGGTCATCGCGAACGAGAAAGAGGTACAGCAGAAGCTCGTTGAGCAGGAGGGCAAGCCCGCGAACGTTGCGGAGAAGATCGTTGAGGGTCGT
>CAYVSV010000058.1:0-9421 GCA_964454205.1 uncultured Ruminococcus sp. | reverse complement strand
CCGCTTTTTTGCGCGGCTTTTCCATAAAAGCCGCTTTGCTTGGGGATGCGGGTCGTGCCGCTTATTATAACCGCATAACAAAACCGCTGTTTGATCGGCGTTTCCCAAAACAAGTATAAAGAAAACCCCCGAACTACCGTTCGGGGGAAAATTATTCGGGACGGGAATACGAAACTCAATGCAAACACGAAGGGCAGCCGCGTCCCAAAGCAAATGGAAGATGAATAGAGGTCAAAATATCGTGGCGTGTGGGGATATGTAGGGTGAAGCGGATATTGTTGCTTGACCATGTTCATATTCTAGCACATCTCTTCGAAATAGTCAACCATTATTACAAAATTGTAATGATATTGTAATCAATTGTAAGAAATCGTAACTGTATTGTAATCAATTTATCACGAAATTTACAAAAAGGGTATGAGTGCGGGGGCTCCCCCTTCGGAAACACGCATTTTCCGCAGCTCCGTGTTAAGAGCTTGTATTCATAGGATATTGCGCGCGTCTTTGCGGCAAATTTTTCCCTGCTCTCGGAAAAATTATGAGATTGACCGAAGGTCATTCGCGAAAAATCACGCCCAAATCCTATGAACACAAGCTCTGAAAAAACAAAAAATTTTCAACTTCCCCCTTTACTTTTCGTGAAATATGTGGTATAATAAATTTATTGAGAAATCTAAAACGAAAGGACAGCTTATGACAAAATCAATACTGATAACAGGCGGAGCCGCAAGCGGTAAGGCGCGTTTCGCGGTCACGGAATTCAAGGCGTTCAATAATGTTTTGTACCTTAGAGTGGGCGAGGCGCTCGACGCGGATATAAAAAACCGCATCGAATTCAGCGCGCAGCAGTACAACGTCGAGTGGCGCGTCGTTCACAAGCGGACGCCCGACCTCGCGGCGGAGGTTCGCGACCATAAGTTCGCGATACTCGACAGCGTTTCCGCGTACACAAGGCTTATCATCGACGAGATGTTCCCCAACGAGAGCGACTTCTCGGACGATATGAAAAAGCAAGCCGAAAAACGCGTTATCGACGGGATAACGGAAATGCGCGACAAAATCGCCGAAAACAACGGCCGCATCATAATCATCACCATCGAAACGGGATTTTCGATAACTCACCCCGATAAAAGGTCGGCGGCGTATCGGGATATACTCGGGCGCGTAAATCAGCGGATAGCGAACTCTTGCGACGAGGCTTATTTTTCGGCAAGCGGGATACAATTCAAAATAAAGTGAAAATTGTGAAGGAGTTTATACCATGACATTTGAAGATTTTATCATTAAAGCGCGTGAAACCGGCGCGTCGGATATTCACCTTACGGTGGGAGCGCCGACGGTCATAAGAGTGCACGGCGAGCTTCAGGAATTCGACAATCTGTCAGACCAGGTGGTGCACCGCGCCATCACCTCTATCCTCCAGGCGGAGCAGGAAAAGGAATTGGCGGACGGAAACGACGTGGACTTTTCCTTTACGACAAGAGACGGCGGCAGACAGCGTGTGAACGTGTTCCACCAGGACGGAAAGCTCGCGTGCGCTATCCGCTTCCTTAACACCTCGATCCCGAGCCTCGATACGCTCGGAATGCCGCCCGTAATGCTCGAGCTCGCGAAAAAGCGCAAGGGGCTCGTGCTTGTAACGGGTCCTACGGGCGCGGGCAAATCCACGACGCTCGCGGCGATGATACAGCACATCAACGAAACGCGTCCCTGTCACATAATAACGATAGAAGACCCCATCGAGTACCGCTACACTCAGGCGAGAGCGACGATACACCAGCGCGAGGTCGGGCGCGACGTCAAGAGCTTCGATTACGCTCTCCGAAGCGCTCTGCGTGAAGACCCGGACGTTATACTTATCGGCGAGATGCGTGACTATGAGACGATCATGCTCGCCCTTACCGCCGCGGAAACGGGGCATCTCGTATTCGGAACGCTTCATACCTCCTCCGCGGCGCAGACCGTAGACCGTATTGTCGACGTCTGCCCCGTGGAATCCAAGGAGCAGGTGCGCTCGCAGCTCGCGAACATGATACAGGGCGTTATTTCGCAGTCGCTCGTACCCACGCAGGACAATAAGGGCAGATGCGCCGCGGTAGAGATAATGCTCGGCTCGGACGCTATCAAGAACCTTATCCGCACCAACAAGATAGCCCAGATGGAAACGACTATCCAGGGCTCGGCGGCGCAGGGTATGCAGACCCTCATCGACAGTCTCGCGAAGCTGTACAGAAGCGGAAAAATATCCTATCAAACCGCGCTTGAGTACTCCAACAATCCCACGGAGATGGAGAAGAAGCTTACCGGGGGTTGATCTGTTCGGGAATATAATTCGTGATTTAAAATTCCGCCGCCTTCGGCGGAGGGCAGCGGATGCTGTATCGGGGCTCTGCCCCGATACAGCCGCGCGGAGCGCGGCTGTTTTCTCAGGGATCGACTTAAATCGGAGGCTCTATGGAAATACCGCAAGAGATCATCGACGACGGCAGGCTCATTGTGTTCATAGACACCCCGGTCGAGCTCGAACAAGCCGTAAAACAACACAACGAGCTTATGAAAAAGTGCGCCGAACAAATGAAAAAAGTCCGCGTTTACGAGGATCTGATGATAATCCTCACGCCGCTTGCAGTCATCGCGGTCTATGTCACTCACCTCCACGCGTTCTTCTCCGACCCCGCGCTGGCAGCCGGTCTGCTTTTGATGTTTTTCGGGATAGGCGTGTTTCTCGGCATAGGAAAGCGCTACCTCTGGGCGATAGGACTGTCCGCCGTGCCGCTTCTTCTGCTGGATTGGCACATCATCTTCGTTGTCCTTCTGGACATTGTGCTCCTGCTGCGGTACAACAAGCTCATAGAACCACTAAGACCCGTGCGCTGTTTCCCCGATTTTCACCTTATCCGCATAACCTACGAAAAACGCCGCAAACCTCAGACCATCAAAGAAAGAGAAACGTTCCGGTAAAAAACCGGAACGTCTTTTTTATTCAATAAGCTTCAGCTCTTCCGTATCGAGATAGTCCTCCACATACTGCTTTGTGAGCAGCGGGCGCGGGATATAGTCGTTGTATTTTCCCGAGACCTCGCAGTTTTCCGGGATAGAAAAGCCGTACTTGTCCGCGCCCTTCTCCCTTATCGAGTTCAGCGCGGAGACGAGCGCTTCCTTGCCGCGGTCTGTCTGCACCTCTATACACACGGGTATGTAACGCGAAAGATACGCCTCCGCGCGGAAGCCCCGCTCGCGGAGCGCGAACACCAACGCCATTGTGCCGCGCGTTCCGAGAAACGGAAACACCGCGTAACTTGTATCCGAGATCGGCAGTACCATGCGCTCTCCCGCCGAAACGACTCCGCCCGGAAGCGTATTCTCAGCGTCCGCCCCGCCCGAAGCCGCATTCCGGCAAAGCGCTCGTATGTCGTTCAGGCGCTTTTGCGCGGAAGCGTCCATAAAGGCGTACTGCTCGTCCGAGCGTATTATCTCGAGGATCTTCTTCATCACCTTGGTGTGAACGTATTCGTTGCCGGTGTCCGTCCACATATTCGCGGAAATTCCCTCTATCTTCTTGACGTAGATGATGAGAGCTTTTTTGTCGAGCTCGGTCACTTCCCATGCCTGACCCGCCAGCGCGAACTGAGACCGCGGCGGGAACGGGTTCTGAACCGTGCCTATCACCTCCGCCTCGTGCCGCACGGTAAACTCCACAGGCACGGAGAACACCGCCAGAAACTCGTAATTGTTGACGATCCCCTCCCCCTTTTCGCCGATAAGCAAGCCGCCGTCCTCGCAGCGTTCGAGGTGACCGTTTTCCAGCAGATGGCGCAGGAAAAACAGGTAATCCTCCTTTGAAACGTGCCTGAAAACGGAAAGCGTGAGTATTTGCCGAGCCAGCTCCCGCGGCTGAACGCTGCCGGAAGCCGCCATCACCGCCATCGTCTGATGATAAAGCAGACTGTACGGCAGCTTCGGGAGGAATACGGGCTCCACCCATTTTTCGCGCGTGTAAAGAAGTATCTGCGCGGCGCACATCACAAAGTCCCAATTGATGTCCTTATAAAACAAATTCTGCGGAACGCTCATATCCTGTCGGAACGCGAAGTACATCTCCCCCGCGCCGCCGCGCCTGCCCGTCCGCCCGAGCCGCTGAACAAATCCCGACACGGTGAGCGGACAGCCGGTCTGGACTATGCGCTCGAGGTGCCCGAGGTCTATCCCGAGCTCGAGAGTTACTGTCGCGCCCGTGCACACGGGAAGTTCGCCAGATCTCATTCTCTGTTCGGCGAACTCGCGCAGGGCGGGTGAAACGTTCGCGTGGTGTACGAGGTAACAGTCGCTCGCGTGCTTTTGTTCCGATATGCGCTTTAAGTGCGCGATATTCTCCTCAACCTCGCCCTTGCTGTTGGAAAACAGTATACAGCGCTTTCCGTGTGTTGTCTCGTATAAGCAATTGTAATAATTTTCGAGCAGCGTTTTGCTGTCCTTGTGCGGTATCTTCTCCGCTATCGGGAAAAAACGCACGGAGAGCCGCACCTTTCTCCCCTTCTCCTTTACCCGCGGAGTGACGCACACAGCCGAACAGCCCATAGAGAGCCACTTTTCAGCGTTTGTCGGGTCACCGAGGGTCGCCGAGAGCCCTATGCGGCGCGGCTCAAAGCCGATGAGCCTTTGCAGACGCTCCAGTATTGACAAGAGCTGCAAGCCGCGGTCGCTGTCCATAAAACAGTGCACCTCGTCTATGATGATGAACCGCAGATCGGAAAACAGCCGGTACGCCCCCGAGCTGTTGCGAATTAGCAGGCTCTCAAGGCTTTCGGGGGTGGTCTGCATAACGCCGCGCGGGTTTTTCAGAAGCTTTTGCTTGCGCGTTTGGGAAGCGTCGCCGTGCCATTTCGTCACGGGAATGTCCGCCTCCTCCAAAAGCTCCTCCAGCCGCTCGAACTGATCGTTTATAAGAGCCTTCAGCGGCGAGATATAAAGCGCCCCCACGCTCGCCGAGGGGTACTCCCAAAGCTGCGTAAGAACGGGGAGAAATGCCGCCTCAGTCTTGCCGCTCGCCGTTCCCGACGTGAGCAGAAGGTTGTCCTCCGTATCGAATATTATCTCCGCCGCCGCGACCTGTATCTCGTGGAGCTCGTCCCATTTGTTACGGTAGATGTAATCTTGTATAAACGGCGCGTATCTGTAAAAAACATCGCTCATGCTTGTCCCACAGCTCCTCTCAAAACGGCTCCCCCGCGATTGCGGAGAAGCCGCGAATTATATATTGAACGGCGCATGCCCCGTTTTATTCGTTATCTGCAGCCGCAATCGTTGTCACGGCGCACTTTGTCGCGCGAGCAGCCGCAGGACGAGCGGCGGTTCGAGCGTCTGCCGAATCCGAAGAAGAACATATTTTCAGCTCCTTTCTCTTGAATTTCGAGGTTTTTCCCTCGCCGTATTATATGCTCTTGACGTAAATTCTGCTATCCTCGCCGTAAATATCAATACGGTTTTCCTTGTATGAATAGCCGTATTTCTCATAAAGCCCGATATGATCGGTGCAGAGGTAGATGTTCTTCACGTTATGCTCACGAGCAAGCTCCTCGCAGCGGGCGATGAGCCTCCCCGAATATCTGTGACCGCGGTATTCGGGAGCAGTGAACACAAAGCCTATCCACGGATAAAGCGACTTATCGTCGACGCAATCCTGAAACGAGAACGTCACATACGAAACAAGCCTGTCCCCGTCAGTCAGCAGAAGCAAAACGCCGTCGCCGAGCTTTTCAAAGAACGTTCCGTTCTCCAGAAATCCAGCAAGCGCAGGACCCGCGCTCCATTGGCTCGCCTTGATCTCAGCTAGCCAATGCGGTTTATTTTCACTTTCAAAGTAATTTATTATCTCCATAAAACCTCCGCGTTTTATTCTTGATCTGCATGCTTAATCTTTTCGTTTTCCGCTGCCTCGGCGTTCAACCATTCGGCGCTTTTCTCCAGGCTTTCCCGGGTCTCCTCATCATTCCCCCACCAATCCCACTCGGAATCTTTCATCATCTTTAACACCGCGGGTTTATACACCTTCTGCACACGAAAATTACAAACGTACTTTCTCCGAATAACGACCTCTATGTATTGTTTCATGTGTCTCGGAACTCCGATCACAAGAATGTTCTCGTGCCCCATTCCGCCGTACACCAGATTTATAAACACCTTCGCTCCGGGGCGAAAATGCTTTGTGCCGTATTTTATTGCGTGATCCTCTCCGAATTCGTGCTTTTCAACGATATTTCCGACAAGACACCATTGCCATTCCTGTTCGTTTGCAGTTTCTTCTTGTATATCGTCCATAACATTTCACCACATAAATTCCGTACACGCTTAAACAGGAACTCAATATTCATCAAAAAGCTTTTGCAGCTTTTCAACAAACAGACCAATATGCAGCCCGTCTACAAATGAGTGATGTGCTTGCACCGAAACGGGAATAAATAATCTGCCGTCCTTCTCATAATATTTCCCCCAGTCAAACAAGGGAGTAGCATTATCCTTTTTGCCGGAATTGGTATGCGAAATATGAGTATAAGTGACCCAAGGCATCGGCGAGCATTGAAACACATCATTTCCCAACGGACCCGTAAAATACTCTTTCTGCTCCTTTGCGGTTTTTGCTGCCGACTCCACATAATCCTTAATGTTATCAGCCATTGGGACATTGACGACCTTAAACAATTCGGTTTCGGGATCAAGATAAGTAAATGCGGTATCAATATTGTCAAACAAAACTACCTTGCCGTCAAGAAATCTGTATCTGAAAGCTTCGATCTCATTAGCACATTTACAAACCGCATAAACCATTGCCATCGTAAAAGAAAAACCCTGCTCTTTGATCTTCCTTTTGAAGTTCGTTATATCCGTCTCAAAAGTAACGCAAAAAGCCGGTTCAACACTGTTTCTGAAAACCTTACAGTGCATGGCTCTTTCCCACTTTGTTTCATCTATCGTTCGATAATTATTTGACATTTCAATTCACCTTATAAAGCTTTAATTTCTAAGCCGTGCGAAACGAGATCACAGCACCCCGAACAGTATCATTCCGACGGTATTGATAGCGAAATTCGCGAACATGTGTACGAACCACGAGGAATAGATATTCTCGTTTTTTTCGTTCAGATAATCGAAAATACACCCGCCCGCGATAAGTCCGAAAAGCAGAAGCAATAAAGCGCCCGCTCCGAACATTCCTATAAGCATTCCGATATGATATACCGCAAACACGCACGAGCTGAATATATACGCGAATTTTCGGTTCGTGTATTTTTTCAGGGTAATAAACCCGTAGCCTCTGAAAAAGAACTCCTCCAGAAACGAATTCATCAGCGATATATACAGCGAAACGTAAATAAAATTATCCGCGGTGATGCCCATGCCGTCAGTAAGGTTCGACGTGACCCTTGAAAAATCTATCGTGTTTCTAAGCAGAAAATACGCCGACATAATTACCGCGTAAACCGCCGCCCCGAGCAGCAGCGACTTTAGGATACCGCTTTTCTTGAAAACGAACAGGCTTTTGAATTCTTTGAATTCCTTTTTATTTACAATAAAAAAGATCATGGGCAAAGCCAGAAAGAAGACAAGCTTTATCGGGATCTTTACAAAATAATTCGGCTTGATAACGGCGTCTATCAGATCGACAAGTATCGAAAAAACAAATACCGAAGCCATAATGTAAACGCTCTTTTTATTCATAAAGTCCCTCACAGCTCAAAATCCTCAAACCCGTCCGCGCTGTCGGGATTTTCACCCTCTCCCTCGGCGAACTTGAACTCCTCTTCTCCCATAAGCTGCGGGAGCGTTTTTTCGGGGTTCTGATACGCGATGTTTAAGAGCTCGATGAAATCCCGTATCATCTCGCGCGGAGTGACGTTGGTCTGCGCTCCGATACGCTCGAACTCCGCCTTTACGAAATACAGCCTGTCCTCTAAGGTTATCCGCTTCTCATAGCCGTACAGCCCCGCGTGAATGTCAGCGAGCTTTTCCGTAAGCACCGTGAGCTCCTCGTAAGTGAGCGGGTCGAGACGGATTATCGGAGCGAGCATATCATGGGTCTCGTCCGTCGAGAAACGCCCGCGCTCCAGTCTCGAGCGCAGAGCGTCATAGCTGAACACTCCGCGGCGCGCGTCCTCTATACACTGCGGAGTGCCGCCCATGATGATTCCGAGGTGCGAAGCCTTTCCCTGCATACAGTCGTTGTACATCATAAGTATCTTTTCGTAATTGTACTGCCGCGTGGTGGAGTTCGGTATTTTCATGATGTTCACAAGCTCGTCTATCATCACTACCAAGCCCTTGTAGCCCGCGCTTACCAAAAACGCGCACATCAGTTTGATGTAGTCGTACCAGTTGTCATCGGTGATGATGACGTTCACGCCGAGATCGGCTTTCGCCTCGGTTTTTGTGGAGTACTCCCCGCGAAGCCAGCGGACGGCCTTCGCGGCTCTCTCGTCGTCGCCGTCGCGGAAGGCGCGGTAATACGCCGTGATAACCGCCGCGAAATCAAATCCGTGCACCATATCGTTGAGCCCGTTTATTTCGGAGAATATGCGCCGCTCCACCTCCGCGTCGAAAAAGCCGCTGTCCTGGCTCAAGCCTTCGGCTGCCGTTTCCGCACGGACGCCGTCTATCCACTTTTCGAGGATAAGCGACAGCGCGCCGCCGTCGGGCTTCGCCTTCACGGAAAGCGACATCATTAGTTCTCTGTAAGTGGCGAGCCCCTGCCCCTTCGTGCCCATAAGCCGCCGCTCCGGGGACAAATCCGCGTCCGCCGCCGCAAAGCCGCCGTCCATAACGTTCTGCCGCATAGTCTGGAGCAGAAAGCTCTTGCCGCTGCCGTACTTTCCGACAACAAAACGGAAAAACGCCCCGCCCTCCTCGGCTATCTTCACATCGTGCAGCAGAGCGTTCACCTCGTTCGTGCGCCCCACCGCGATATATCCCAGACCCACGCGCGGCACAACGCCGCCCTTCAGCGCGTTTATAAGTCCCTGCGCTATTCTCTTAGGAATTTGCATAGTTATCGTCCTTTATAATATTATCGTACCTTTTATTATACCACATCCAAATAAAAAAAGCAATACCCAAACCCAAAACGCAGCGGTACTTACTATTGATGTTCCAATTAAACATTTCCATTTTTCTACGGTCTCCCTCCCCCCGCCGGAGGCGGGGGAGACCGTAGAAAAAAACTTTGAAATACGGAAAATATTTAATTGGCGGGTCAATAAAACCGGTTATAAAACTCGTATAAGACGGGACCGGATATCGTCATCTCAAAAAATTATTGTTTTTCGATAAAAACCTATTGACAAACGAAAAACAATATGCTATAATAAACCTATCAATGCTCATGTACGGTAAAGAAGCAAGCAACCGAAAACAAGAGATAGACCGCCAG
>CAYVSV010000057.1:0-9612 GCA_964454205.1 uncultured Ruminococcus sp. | reverse complement strand
GTGATTTTTTTGCCTGTTTTTCGGGTTGTGTTGCATTTTGTTTTGCATTTGACGATCTCAAATTTTCTCCGATTTCGTGGAACACCCTTAATAACATAGATGTCGGCGGAATGACAGCGAAGCCCTCGTTTACATATTGTATGTGCGTTTATTCGGGGATAATTTTAGCGCTTAACGCGGCAATTTTGCTTTTCGGCAGGAGGAAAAGTCTTGATTTGAAAGGAGACCAATAATGAACGCAATAACAGTCAAAAATCTCACCAAAAAATTCAAGGAAGCGACCGTCCTAGACAACATCAACGTTGATTTCGAGAGCGGAAAAGTTCATGGTCTTATCGGACGCAACGGTTCCGGCAAAACAATGCTGATGAAGTGTATCTGCGGGATCGTTCCATATAAAATAGGTGAAATTCGCGTGAATGATAAAATAATCGGCAAGGATGTAGACATTCCCTCGAACGTTGGTGTAATTATTGAAACGCCGGGATTTTTGCCTAATTATTCCGGGTTCAATAATCTCAAATTTCTCGCGAAGATCAAGAACAAAATCGGCTCCGATGAAATAAAATCCGCGATCTCAAGCGTAGGATTAAATCCCAACGACAAAAAACACGTCGGGAAATATTCCCTCGGTATGCGCCAACGTTTAGGTCTTGCACAGGCGATTATGGAAGACCCCGAGCTGTTGATCCTTGACGAACCAATGAACGGCTTGGATAAGGACGGCGTGAAGGATATGAGGCAGTATCTGCTCAATCTGAAAGCGCAAGGCAAGACGATCTTGATAGCCTCGCACTCCGCAGAGGACATCGACGCGCTTTGCGACACGGTCTGCGAAATGGATAAGGGGAAGCTGGAAAAGGTGCGCTGATTTTCTGCTATATCATTTCCGCGGCGGTGAAAGAATCGCCGCATATATTTTAGCTGAATTTCAACTAGTCATTATCTGAAATTCAGCTAAAATGCCTGTTAAACCCTGCTATAATTAAAATATAGGAGGTGATTACTTGAAAGAGAGGGCTAACAGGCTTTATGAATTGCGCTGCAGCCGCAGACTTTCGCAGACTGCGGTCGGTATCAGGCTCAACCTCTCTCAGTCAAGAGTGAGCGCCTATGAGCGGGGGGATAGTATTCCCTCGGAGGTACTAAAGGGATTTGCCTGTTTATATTGCGTATAAAATGCTGTTTTAAAAATCAAAGTTTTATTTATGCGAATTTTCCCCGCCGAAGGCGGGGAAAATTCCATTAAATCGGGGTTTCCTTAGAAAACCACGACCTTATTCTTGCCTGTTTTCTTCGCTTCATAGAGCGCGGTATCAACGCGCGTACAAAGTCCGTCCACGGTGTCGTCCTCTTTCGCCTGCGTAACGCCGAGACTTACGGTCTGCTTTCTCGCGAACGGGAATGAGATGTTCGCGAAGCATTGTCGGATAAGGTCGGCGATAAGCGCCGCGGAGGAAACATCCGTGTTGTGAAGCAGCATCATAAACTCCTCGCCGCCCCAGCGCCCCGCCGAGGAAGAGCCCGAATAAGCAGTCTGCTTGCCGTTGAGGATATTCGCGAGTGCGATTATGACGTTGTCGCCCTCCTGATGCCCGAACGTGTCGTTTACCTGCTTGAAATTGTCGATGTCGAGCATAATAAGCGAGAATTTCTCGTCCTTTATCTTCCCGAGGGAATTCGCTATCCGCGATTGTATCTCCTTGCGGTTGTAAAGTCCCGTAAGTCCGTCGACTATCGCGGCTATTTTTAGCTTGTCGTTCATCATCTCGAGCTTCTGGTTCGTCTCCTCGAGCTCCTGCGCGACAACGCTTATAAACGTCGCCATACGCGACACGACCGGCACCTTCGACTGGAGATTTTCGTCCGTCGGAACGATCTTTACCTCGGAGCTCTTCTTTTCACCCTCGCGCATTGCCGCGATAACAAGTGTAACGTTATGCTGATTGAGGTTCTCCTTCGCGCGTATGAACTCGCCGTGAGAGAAAAAACCGACCGAAGGCGCTATCCCGGCAAGCGGGTATATCTCAAAAGTCGGCTCTTTGTCGCCCCAGAAGGCGCGTCTCGCGGCGCAGGAAAAGATATGTATAACATCCGGGCGGAACTCCGCAATCTTCAGGCTGTCCTGCTTTATGCTCTCAACGATGGTCACGGGGTCGCCGTATGAAATGCGCACCACCGAGCCCACGTCTATATCCGAGCTCATCGTTATGGAATCATCGGCGTTGCTCGACACGGGAGTTCTCAGGATAGTCGTGTCGTTATGCTCATAGAACAGCGGGAATTCAAGCGTATTATAAAAGAAATTCTCGTCGTTTTTGATGTTGAGATACTTTCTGTAGACGCGGTAAGCGGGGATACCGTCGAGCTCCTGCAATACGGAGCCCTCGGACTTCGTTACGATAAACTTGCGGCCAAGCGGCTTCCAGCCCGTCGCGTTTATGGACTCCACATAAAAATCCTCGCCGCCGTAGAACGCTATCAGAATAGACTTCTCGGAAAAGCCGTCCGTCTTAGAGAACACGCACGAATCATCGCTCGTGATATCGTCGCTGCAAGCGACCGCGCCGAATATCTGCACATCGGGAGCGACCTCCTTAAGTCCCGCGCAGAAACGCGTTGTCGACCCCTCCGGGATAGTGAAATACATCTCGATAGCCTTCACCCAGGGGTTTTGCTTTGCCTGTTCAACTATCTGCGCCGTTATCTCGTCCGTGGACATTTTGGAGGTATCGTATTGGAAAAGCTTGAAACGCGTTGTTTCGCGCTCGAACACCGTGCAGACAACGGAGATGTTCCCCGCAAGCTGACAATCAACGATGTTTCCGCTCGTAGAGCAGCCGAAATACAGATCGTCCGGGAAAACGCTCTCGATAGCGCCGCCGATATCCTTGAATGTCTCGGGGAGAAGATCCTCGCTGTATATCTGGAATATCCTTTTCTCCTTGTCGGAACATTGCTTTTTGAATTCCGCCAGATCTTCGGCAAATTCCTTGGCGCTGTTATATTCAAACCTGGTCTGTTTCATATAAAAACTCCGATCTATAACAAAATCTACATATTACTATGTATATTATAACATATTCCGCAGAATTTGTCAATAGTTTTTACTCAAAAACATGGAAGATGTCGGGAAACGGCTCCAGGCTTCGTTTTAAAATGCCGTGGATATGCGCGATGGCGATGCCGTAGTTTACGATAGGCGTTCCGGAAGCTCTCGCCGCTTCAGCGCGGCGGCGCATTTCCTTTTCGTTCAGCATACACCCGCCGCAGTGCACGACAAGAGCGAACCCGGACAAGTCCTCAGGGAACTCCCCGCCCGATGTGAACGAAAACTCCGGCTTCACGCCCGTGAAATCCTCTATCCATTTCGGGAGCTTCACCGTGCCGATGTCGCCGCATTGGCGGTGGTGCGTGCAGCCCTCGGAGATGAGGACGCGGTCGCCTTCCTTCAGCTTTGAAAGCGCCGCTGCGCCCTTCACAAGCTCCGAAAGCTCTCCCTTGTAACGCGCGAAAAGTATCGAAAACGAGGTCATCGGAATGTCCTCGGGCACGTCCTTCGAGACCCTGCCGAACGCCTGAGAATCGGTGATGACTAGCTTCGGCTTTTTCGCGAGCGAGCTCAGAACGCCCGCCAGCTCTTCCGGCTGACAGCCGACAAACGCGCAGTGCGCGTCCAATATCTCGCGCATTGTCTGCTGCTGCGGAAGTATCAGACGCCCCTTCGGCGCGGCTTCGTCCACGGGGATCACCAGCACGACAACGTCCCCCTCGCTCAAAAGGTCGGCAACGACGCGCTTTTCGTTTTTGAGACTCTTCGCGAACTTGCCGAGCCGCTCTTTAAGCGCGTTCACACCTTCCTTTGTCACGGCGCTGATATAGAGCGAGTTTTCGCCGAGCGGCAGTCTTTCGGAGAGCAGATCCGCCTTGTTGTACGCGATGACAAACGGCAAGCTCCGCTCCTCGAAGAGCTTCACGAGCTCCCTATCCTTGCTTGAAATTCCACGAGCCGCGTCTACTACAAGCACGGCTAAGTCGGTTTTCGCGAGAATTTCCCGAGCCTTTTTCACGCGGAGCTCTCCAAGCTCCCCCTCGTCGTCAAGCCCGGGCGTGTCGATTACGACGACGGGACCGAGCGGCAGAAGCTCCATTGCCTTGCGGACGGGGTCGGTGGTCGTGCCGCGGATCTCCGAGACTACCGAGAGCTCCTGCCCCGTAAACGCGTTCACAAGGCTTGATTTCCCCGCGTTGCGAAGCCCGAAAAAACCGATGTGCACGCGCTCCGCGGAAACTGTATCATTAAGTTCCATAGCTCCCCCTTAAAATCGAAAATCGCGGCGGTTCGAGCTCTTTATCGCGGCGATGTTCTCACGCGCTATCCCTCGCACCTTCTCTTTCGGAATACGTTCGAGCTCGCGCTCTATCATCTCATAGCCAACGCTCTTGGTGTCCTCGGAAGCGTAGTCCTCGAGATACTCTGTGAGCGTCATCAGAGCGTTCGGGTGGCAGCAGTTGAGTATCTGTCCGTTTTTGCAGAGACTCATAAAACGGTCTCCGGTGCGCCCCTCTCGATAGCACGCCGTACAGAACGAAGGGATGTGCCCGCTCTCCATAAGCCACTTCACTACCTCGTCAAGCGTTCTCTGATCGGAAACATCGAATTGCTCTGTATCGTGAGGGCGCGTTTCCTCGGTGTAGCCGCCTACCGACGTGCGCGAGCCGCCGCTCACCTGCGAAACCCCAAGACGAAGCAGCTTCGAGCGCACTTCCTCGGATTCGCGCGTGGAGATTATCATTCCGGTGTACGGCACAGCAAGGCGGATACACGCGGCTATCTTCGCGAACGTCTCGTCGTCAATGCCATTGTCGAACGCTTCCGGGTCGATGTCGTCCGCGCGCTTAACGCGCGGTACGCTTATCGTGTGCGGTCCCACTCCGTGGACGGCTTCGAGATGCTCCGCGTGCATAATAAGCCCCGCAAACTCGTACTTGTACATCTCCAACCCGAACAAAACGCCCAGCCCCACGTCGTCGATGCCGCCTTCCATCGCCCTGTCCATCGCCTCGGTGTGGTAGGCGTAATCGTGCTTGGGTCCCGTGGGGTGGAGCTTTAAATAACTTTCCTTGTGGTAAGTTTCCTGGAATAAAATGTATGTTCCGATACCCGCTTCTTTCAGTCTGCGGTATTCCTCGACCGTTGTCGCGGCTATATTTACGTTCACGCGGCGGATGTCGCCGTTTTTGTGGTGAACGCTGTAAATGGTCTTTATGCAGTCGAGTATGTACTCTATAGGATTGTTCACGGGGTCTTCGCCCGCTTCAATGGCAAGCCGCTTGTGTCCCATATCCTGCAGCGCGATGACCTCCGCCTTTACCTCCTCCTGCGTGAGCTTTTTGCGCGGAATGTGCTTGTTCTTTATATGGTACGGGCAATAAACGCAGCCGTTGACGCAATAGTTCGAGAGATAGAGCGGCGCGAAGATAACGATGCGGTTTCCGTAGAACGCGAGCTTTATCTCCTCGGCTATCTTGTACATTTTCTCGATGAGCTTCGGGTCTTCGCAAGCCAGAAGCACGGAAGCCTCGCGGTGAGAAAGCCCCGCGCATACGCAGCCGGTCTCGGTCTTTTGAGGACGCGCTTTTTCGAGTATCCGCTCGATAAGCGCGGTGTTGTTTTTGTTTTCCTCGGCGTAGGCGAGGGTCGCGCGAATTTCCTCATCGTTGATGAATTCCTCCGCTTTTAATGATTTGGGGTCGTAAGTGCTCATAATAAATCTCCTTTTTTGATTTAATGATAGATGTTTTTATTTCCGTTTTCCCCGCCTGAGTCTGGAAAACAGGGGGTTATTTTTCTCCGCCTTCGGCGGGGAAAACGCAATTATCAATGTTTCCTTATATCACCGATGTCGGTCACTATCTCGTAACCTATCGATCTCATTCTCGTTTCAAGACAGCTTCTGCACTGCGCGGATTCCTCTCCGGTGCATATTTTGTTGTCGTAGAGCTCGTACTTTTTCCGAACGGAAACCGGCGACAAATTCGGCATAACAACGTTCGCGCCCGCGAGTATCCCGAGCTCCCGTCCGTTGTCCGCGATAGTCCCCAGAGCGGTCGTCGCGGGGAGAAGCACGGGCGGATAAATCAGCCGTATCACCGAAAGCAGAAAGCACGTCAGCCCGAGAGTTCCGGGCGGCTCGTCGCGGAATGGCGTACCGCGGTGCGGGATAAAGGGTCCTATACCGCACATATCGGGCTTGAAGGTTTCGATAAACTTCAAGTCCTCGGCGAGCTCGAAAGCGGTCTGAAACGGCGAGCCGACCATAAATCCGCACCCCACGCGATAGCCCAGCTCGCGGAGCTCGTAAAGGCAGCGCATACGGTTTCGGAAAGACATTTCGGGCGGGTGGAGCTTTTCGTAATGCGCTTTGTACGCGGTCTCGTGACGGAGAAGGTATCTGTCCGCGCCCGCCTCGCGAAGTGCCCTGTAGCTTTCCCGGGAGCGCTCGCCAAGCGAGAGCGTCACCGCGCAGTCGGGGTGAGCGGACTTTATCTTCTCAATAATTCCGCACATCACCTCGTCCGAAAAATGCGCGTCCTCGCCGCCTTGCAGAACGAACGTCCGAAACCCGAGCGAATAGCCCTCGCCGGCACATTCGAGTATCTGCTCCTCCGAAAGCCGATAGCGCTCGCAATCGCGGTTGCTCCGCCGAATCCCGCAGTAGAGACAGTCGTTTTTGCAGCAGTTCCCTATCTCGATAAGACCGCGGACAAACACGGAATTCCCGTATATCCCGCGCCTCGCCTTAACAGCATATTCCGCGAGCAGCGCCGCCGCTTCGGGTGTGCGTTTTTCGATGAGCTCCCTATACTCCGAAAGCTCCAAAGACCCACGCTCGGCAAGGCGCTCTGTAAGCGACCTCACGCGCTTATCCATTGTTCTTCACACTCGAAAACGCGGTTTTTACGGTTATGCCCGAAAGCCCGCCGATCTTCCCCGCAAGCGAGGAAATGGTGTCCTGCGGCGCGTCTATCGCGATGCTTATAATGTGGATATTCCGCGCTCTGTAGGGCAGCCCCATTCTCCCGATAATGTACCCGCCGTACTCGTGAAGTATCTCGTTGAGCTTCTGCACCGTTTCCGGGTTTTCAACGATAATACTCATTACAGCAACTCTTGTCTCCATAAAAAATCCTCCTATAACAAAAATACCGTGCCTTTGATAAAGGCACGGCAAACGCGCTGCGGTACATAAATACCGCATCACGATCTATTCAATAAAAGCCGTGCCTTTCCCTCAGACCGAAGCCTTTAAGTCAGGCGTGGAAGCACGCGCTTCCGAGTATATTCTATCACAAACAGAAACGTTTGTCAAGCGTTATTTCGCAGACTGTGCCGCTATTTTGATATCTCCGCTGTCTATAAGCTCGAGCAGACAATCGGTGATGTGCGGGTCGAACTGAGTGCCGCGGTTGTTTTTCAGCTCGCTGATTATCACGTCGTCGGAAAGGTTGTTGCGGTAGCAGCGGCGGCTGTTCATCGCGTCGAACGCGTCCGAAGCGCAGATTATCCGCGCTATTATCGGTATCTCCTCTCCGGCGAGTCCGTTCGGATATCCATTTCCGTCGTACCGCTCGTGGTGGAACATAGCGCCTGTTCTGATGTTGTCTATCGCGGTAAAATCGCGGAGTATCTCTCCGCCGAAAACGGTGTGCTTCTTCATCGTTTCGTATTCCTCGTCCGTGAGCCTTCCGGGCTTTCCGAGTATCTCATCGGGAATATATATCTTGCCGCAGTCGTGCATAAGCGCTATCCAATATATCTGACCGCACTCCGCCTCCGAAAATCCCAGCTTTTCGGCGATCATCTTGGAATACTGCGCCACTCGGAGCGAGTGCCCCATGGTGCTCGGGTCTTTCGCTTCTATGAAATTGACGATAGTCTGCATCGTCTGCTCGATTATCTTGGCGTCGCGCTTTTGCTGCTCCACATAACGCCTTATGTTCATCTTCACGGTTATCATCGAGATAAAGCTAATTATCCACACGATGGTCAGCGCGCAGAGAACCGCGAAAAACGGACTTTTTGTAATACTCGCGTGAAGATAGTAGCGTATTTCTCCCGCGGAAAAATCCGCCTTATAATTAGCCCATTTATCGGGAATGTACATGATAAAGCCCATTTTCACGCTGCCCGTCAGCGTGGAGGACTTTCGGCCCATAATGTCGTCCTCGTCCATATCCGTATTTGGGAAATACACGAAATAGTCCCCCTCGTACAGCTTCAGCATGGGTCCGACATACGTTGAGTAGTGCTCCAGGGTTATATCGTACTTGGAGTATTGGGCGAGATTTATCGTCTGGACTTGCTCGCTGCCCGAGTTTACGTTCTGGTGGAACTCGATCTCGCCGTTCCAGGTATTGTTTACGCACATCTCCTCGGGAATACGGAGCGTGGCAGTCCAATTGCGGATATTGTGAGCTGAGTTGTTTATGATCTCCATTTCATATATTGTGCCGACGGCGGATTTATAAATGAGCTTCCCGCCGTCCGTGGTAATATCGCCGCTCATCCACGACCCCGAATCGCCGCCTCTTGCCGATATATTTACGGTAACGTCGTTGAAGATCATAGAAGTTCCCTCGCGGACGGCGTTGGAAAAGTCGCAAACTCTTTCGCGGGAATTATACAGGTAATTTTGCAGTAAAAGAAGAACAGCTCCCGCCACGATAACTATCGGGAGAACGATATTTATTATTTTCAAGAGCTTTCCGCTCTTCATTTTCTTCACAGCTTCCCCACCGCCTTTCCTAACGCGAGAATTCATTTGCCGCATAAAGGTGGAAATAAAAACGTACATTTATATTTATTATATATCATTTCACAAAACTTTTCAACCCGATAGAGCGGATTTTGTCTAAAGATTGTACATTAAGCACAAAACAAGCGGGTCGTGCTTGTGAAAATCGACGACAGAGCAGGGGAATCAGTGCAGCGCAAGGATTTGAAAAAACCACTAATTGTCGATATGTCAGCCCCGCGTTGTTTTTCACGGTTTTGCGCGGGGCGACGCGAGCGTCAACACTCAAAATCGCCGTTCCCATACCAATTCACAGCGGTGAATTTGTATGGGAACGGCGAAGCGGAAACATTGCGCCTAACAAGCTTTAGACTTTCAAGGGCTGTTGATCCTGGGAGGAGCCCAATTTATCTTACCCGAGACAAAACGCCCTTAGTGATCTCAAAAACCCTGTCACACAACACATCAATATCAACCGAATTATGCGAAGCGATTATCATCGCCTTACCGTCGTCCTTGAGCTGCAAAAGCAGCTCGCGCATATCCTCGACACCGTTCTTGTCGAGACCATTCATCGGCTCGTCGAGGATAAGGATATCGGGATCTTCCATGATCGCCTGCGCTATTCCCAGGCGCTGCCTCATTCCGAGCGAATATTTGCCGACGTGCTTTTTCTCGTCGGGATCTAATCCGACCTTTTTTATCACGGCGCGAACGTCGTCTTTACCGATCTTGCCGTGTATCTTTGCGAGCTGCCAAAGGTTTGAAAAGCCGCTGAAATTCGGCAGGAAACCCGGCGTTTCAATTATCAGTC
>CAYVSV010000056.1:0-10418 GCA_964454205.1 uncultured Ruminococcus sp. | reverse complement strand
GTCATACGCTCGAGATACCCAAGAAACTGGTCGAGCAGCACGGATATTTCTATATCATAAATATTCAGCTTGTGCTTTTGTATCAGCATAAGCAGTACGTCAAGAGGTCCCTCAAAGACCTCCAGCTTGAAATTCAGCTCAGTCATCTCAATGAATAAATCCCGTTATAAAATTAAGGAAATCCAGCAATTTTCCCGAAAGGAAGCCCAGCGGGACGCTGAGCACGCCTGCCATCAGCAGTACGAACATCGCAAGGCTCATTATTCTCTGGTGATCCTCCACCCAGATACCCGCCTTTCTCGGCAGAACGCCCGCCAGCAGCGAGTAGCCGTCCAGCGGCGGCACCGGCAAAAGGTTGAACACCGCCAGACCCGCGTTTATCTGCGCTATGAGCTGAAATGCCCACCACACATAATAAAGCGTCTCCGAAGCCGTCATCGTCACCACCAGCACCTTGCTCAATGTCACGAAAATGAGCGCCATCAGTATATTCGACACCGGACCCGCCATCGACACGATAATATCCGCCGTCCTCATCGAGACCTTCCGGCAGCGGACGAGGTTCACGGGGACGGGCTTTGCCCACCCAAAGCAGCACACCAGCTTGCACAAGGTTCCCATGGGATCTATGTGCGCCATGGGATTAAGCGTCAGTCTGCCGCGGTCGGCGGCGGTGGTATCTCCCAGCAGCTTTGCCGCCAGAGCGTGCGCGCACTCGTGCACGGGCGCGCACAAAAAGATGACCGCCAATATCGAAAACAGCTGCACCACCAAGGTTGTAAGACCGCATTCGCCTCTTATATAATCAATGAAATAGTAGATTACGCCCCTCATTTATCCTCCCAAAACAGTTGAAACACACTTTTTACAGAAAACAGGTCTTTATTTTATGCGGTTCTCTCCGCCTGCTGCGTGGAGAACCACGAGTTCATACACAGTCTGTTGCTATATACCTTTTTATTATAGCACAATTTATTGTATTTTTCAAGTACCGATTTACAAAAAATTGAACTTTTTGCCAATTTTCACCGAACAAGGAAAAAACGGCGGCTTCCCCGCCGGGAACGGGGAAGCCTTTACGGTATCAAACGACCGTTTCCCCCGCCGCGGGCGGGGAAAACATGATTACTTATTAAACATATCCTTTATCTTGTCGAAAAAGCTCCTGCGCTTTTCGTAGTTCTTCTCGTCGAGCGTTTCCTCGAACGCCTCGAGAGCTTCCTTTTGCTTTTTGGTGAGATTTTTGGGGACTTCAACGTTTATCGTCACATACTGGTCTCCCCTTATCCCCTCGGTCTGCTGGAGCTTCTGAACGCCCTTGCCGCGCAGTCTGAAGACCGTTCCGGGCTGTGTTCCGGCGGGGACGCTGTAAGTAACGGGACCGTCTATCGTCGGCACCTCTATTTCCGCGCCGAGCGCCGCCTGCGAATACGTTATCGGGAAATCTATGCGGATATTGTACTCCTCGCGCTCAAACACAGGATCGCGCCGCACGGAGATACGCACCTTAAGGTCTCCGCGCGTTCCTCCGTTCGTACCGGCGTTGCCCTGTCCGCGGACGCTCAGCGTCATTCCGTCGTCGATACCCGCGGGCACCTTAACGGAAATCGTCTTCTTCATCTTAACCGTTCCGCCGCCGCGGCACTTAGAGCACGGCTTCTCGATGATCTTCCCTCTGCCGCCGCACTTTGTGCACGGCTTCTGGGTCTGCATCATACCGAACATACTTCTTTGCTGCACGGTGACATAGCCTCTTCCGCTGCAATCCGGGCACGTTTTGGGACTTGTGCCGACTTCCGCGCCCGTGCCCCTGCAATCCGGGCACTCCTCCGCGCGGTTCACCGTTATATCATGCGCAACGCCCGTGCACGCCTCCATAAACGATATATCCAGCGACACCGCGATATCCTGTCCGCGCCGCGGAGCGTTCGGACTTGCGCTTCTGCCGCCTCCGAAGCCGCTGCCGAAGCCGCCGCCGAATATATCCGCGAATATATCGCTGAGATCTACGCCGTCGAATCCGCCGGTGAAGTTAGCTCCGCCGCCGTAGCTCGGATCTACACCCGAGAATCCGAACTGATCGTACTTCGCTCTTTTTTCCGGGTCGCTGAGCACCTGATTTGCCTCGTTTACCTCCTTGAACTTATCCGCCGCAGTAGGGTCGTCGGGGTTCAGATCCGGGTGGTACTGCTTCGCGAGCTTTCGGTAAGCCTTCTTTATTTCCGCGTCCGTCGCGCCCTTTTGAAGTCCCAGCACCTCATAATAATCTCTCTTGTCCGCCATAATTTATTTAAATTTGAAATTTGCTGACCGTTCGGCTACGCTTCGCCTCACCGGCCGAGCGACATTGCGTGTTCTTCACTCCGTTTCGCTTCGTTACGAACACGCAATGTCACTTGCTTTCGCAAATTTCCTGCGCCTCCTCCACGCTACTTTTTTTGTCGAACGCCGCTTAACTGCGCTCCTGTTGTGTTGACTTGCTAATTTATTTAAAAGGCAAATTGCGCACTGCGCAATTTGCACGGCAGCGCCGATAGTTTGCTTTTATTTTGACGTTTGGTAATGCAAACTAAAAACTAACAGCTATTCACTGTCAAACAGATCCGGATCGACCAGCGGCACTATCAGCTCGCAGACCCCGCCGCTCTCGTCAAAGCCCCAGAAGCTCTGATAAAAACCGTCGCCGAAGCCCGAAGCGATCTGCACCATACGTTCCCCCGTATCGGGATTTGCCCACTCCATAAAATCTCCGCCCTCGCGCTGATACTCGGGGAGCTTTTTGTCGCTTTCCTCGAAAAACGCCTTGAAATAGTCCTCATAGTTGTTCTTGCCGGGATTTTCCGCGTACCACCTTTCGAAAAAGCTCCGATAGCTCTTCGCCGCGCCCGCGTCGATAAAGCACATCATTCCCGCGTCCACGGGGAAGCCGTGCAATACTCCGTCCGAACATATCATTGCCGCCGAATCCTCTTCGCTTTCCGCCAACTCGTAGCGCACCGCCTTCGTATCCTTTATCTTCAGCCGCGCCGTACACATTCTTATTCCGATATAGTCGCCTTGGCATATCGAGACCTCGGCGGGGTAACTGCCCTTGGGTATCCCGCGCTTAAGCACCGGCGCGAATATGTGCTCCCCGGACAAATAGTCCAGCGGGTCGGCGCAGATCACCTTTCCCGTCGGAACGTCAACGGTTCCCACGGTGAGGAAAAAGCGCGTTTGGGTCTTTACAAACTGCCGCTCGATCTTTTCCGGGTCGACCTCGGTCTGAGCGATATACTTGAGGTTCTCCCTGAAAACAGCTTGTATCTTTTCCCTCATATTGAATTGAAGCGTAAAATCGATCATTCTGAACGCCAGCCCGACCGCTTCCTCTTCCTTTTCCGGGAACTCGTCAAATCCGCTGAAAACCGCCCGGCAATTTGTGCTTTCCTCATCCTCGAAGCCGCCCGCGATACCTATAAGATACTTTCCCGCCGCGCTCTTTTTGAACTTAAACACAAAGAAGATCAGATCACCGTTCTCATCGTCCTTTAAAGCAAACGCATATTCGATCTTCCTCGGCGGCTTGCCGCTCATTTCTTCTCTTTCGGAGAGCCATTCGCACAGCGCCTTTTCGGCAGCATCCTTTTGTTTGCCGTTCATAAAAAACCTTTCAGACTGTTCTCACACAATCGGCAAATACACCGCGCGTATCCACGCGGTGTACCGTGCCTAGAATTTTACTTTTCGGTGAACTCCACGTCGACAGCGCCGTCGTCGCCGCCGTTGTTATCGTCTGTCGGAGCCGCGCCCGCAGCTCCCGCTGCTCCCGCCATATCCTGCGGATTGCCGCCGTTCTCCTTGTAGACCCTTTCCGCTACCTCGTAGAACGCCTTCTGGAGCTCTTCCTTTACCGACTTTATCTTCTCGATATCGTCGCCCTTGAGCGCCTCTTTGAGCTCGTCGATCTTGGGCTGTACCTTTGCCTTGTCGTCCTCGGTCACCTTATCGCCGAAATCGTTCATGGACTTCTCGATATTGTATACCATGCTGTCCGCCTCGTTGCGGGCGTCAACGTCTTCCCTGCGCTTCTTGTCCTCGGCGGCGAACTCCTCAGCCTCCTTGACAGCCTTGTCGATGTCCTCCTTGCTCATATTCGTGGAGGCGGTGATGGAGATGTGCTGTTCCTTGCCCGTGCCCTTATCCATAGCGGTAACGTTTACGATACCGTTCGCGTCGATGTCGAACGTTACCTCGATCTGCGGGATGCCGCGCGGCGCGGGAGCGATACCGTCAAGGCGGAAGTTGCCTATGGACTTGTTGTCCTTCGCGAAATCGCGCTCGCCCTGGAGAATATTGATGTCCACGGACGGCTGATTGTCCGCGTAAGTGGTGAACACCTGCGAATGTTTTGTCGGGATAGTGGTGTTGCGCTCGATCATTTTCGTGCAGATGCCGCCTGCGGTCTCGATGCCGAGCGACAGCGGAGTTACGTCGAGCAGAACGATACCGCCGACTTCCTTATTAAGAACGCCGCCCTGGATGGAAGCGCCGATAGCCACGCACTCGTCGGGGTTTATGCCCTTGAACGGCTCTTTGCCGAGGAAGCTCTTTACCGCGTCCTGTACGGCGGGAATTCTTGTGGAACCGCCGACGAGCAGTATCTTGTGTATCTCGTTCTTATCGAGCCCGGAATCGGAGATTGCCTGCTTGAGCGGACCCATTGTAGCCTCAACAAGATCCGCGGTGAGATCGTTGAACTTAGCTCTCGAAAGAGTTACGTTAAGGTGCTTCGGACCGTTTGCGTCTGCGGTGATATAGGGGATAGAAACGTTTACCGAAGTGGAGTTGGAAAGCGCTATTTTTGTCTTTTCCGCCTCGTCCTTAAGTCTCTGCATGGCGAACTTATCGTTAGCGAGATCAATACCGTCCGACTTCTTGAACTCGTCCTTGAGGAAGTCTATGATCCTCTGGTCGAAATCGTCGCCGCCGAGGTGGTTGTTGCCCGCCGTCGCGAGAACCTCCTGAACTCCGTCGCCGATATTTATTACCGAAACGTCGAACGTGCCGCCGCCGAGGTCGTATACTACTATATTCTGATCCTCTTCCTTATTGATGCCGTAAGCGAGAGCCGCCGCGGTAGGCTCGTTGATTATACGCTGAACGTTCAGTCCCGCGATCTGTCCCGCGTCCTTTGTCGCCTGTCTCTGGCTGTCGGTGAAGTACGCCGGCACCGTGATGACAGCGTCCGTTACCTTCTCGCCGAGATAGCCCTCGGCGTCCGCTTTCAGCTTCTGGAGTATCATAGCCGATATCTGCTGCGGCGTATACTTCTTGCCGTCGATGTCCACCTTATAATCCGAGCCCATGTGCCTCTTTATGGAAATTACCGTCTTTTCGGGATTCTGAACCGCCTGGTTCTTCGCGAGCTGTCCCACCAGACGCTCGCCGTCCTTTGTGAACGCCACTACCGACGGAGTTGTTCTGCTTCCCTCGGAATTCGTTATTACTACCGGCTCGCCGCCCTCGATTACCGATACGCAGCTGTTTGTAGTTCCCAAATCGATGCCAATGATCTTGCTCATAATAAATCCTCCTATCTAAATTTAAAATTTGCGAACCGCTCCGTCGAGCTTCGCTCGACTGCGCTAGCCGAGCGACGTTTGCCTCCGCTTCGCTGCGGCAAACATCACTCGCTTTCGCAAATTTTTCTTGTCGCCTTTGTGCTGATTGTTTTTTGGCGCTGCTTTTATGCGCCGCCGTTGCATTGACTGTCTCATTTATTTAAATGAAAATTTGCGAACCGCTCCGTCGAGCTTCGCTCGACTGCGCTAGCCGAGTAACGTTTGCCTCCGCTTCGCTGCGGCAAACGTCACTCGCTTTCGCAAATTTTACTTATCGCCTTTGCGCTGATTGTTTTTTGGCGCTGCTTTTATGCGCCGCCGCTGCCTTTTACACTAATTTGCAACGCTTACCATTGCAAATCTAATAACCTTATCGCCGATTTTGTAACCCTTTGCGAAAGTCTGCACCACCGTGCCGCTCTCCGTATCGGGAGCGTCCACCCGCTGTACCGCTTGGTGCAGGTTCGGATCAAACGGCGCACCGTCGCTCGCTATCTCCTCAACGCCCAGCCCTTTGAGCGTTTCCGTGAAGCTTTCGCCTATCATCTCAACGCCCTTCTTGTAATTCTCGTCCGAACACTCCGTTTGCAGAGCCCGTTCGAGATTATCCAGCACCGGCAGAAATTTCGACGTGATGTTCGTGATTATCTCCGCGCGCAGCGCTTCCTTTTCCCTTGCCGAACGCTTTCGGAAGTTATCGTATTCCGCCATCGTCCTCAACAGCCGCTCCTTCGTCTCGGCGAGTTCCGCCTCGGCTTTGTCCGTTTCGGGCGCTGCCTCTTCCGTTTCCGCGGGCGCGGTCTCTTCCGTTTCCTCCCGGAGCTCCTGCTCGTCTTCATTTGTCATTCTTTATTGTCCCCTTCCCTGCCGCTCGGAAGAAAACGCTCTTCATCATCGGAGAGCATCTGCGTCACCTTGCGGCTCAGATATTCTATATAAGGGATCACCTTTCGGTAATCCAGCCTCATAGGTCCTATTATCCCGATCGCGCCCGCCGGCTTGCCGTCCTTATAGTAGCTCGCTGATACGACCGTGGAGTTTGAGATGGCGAACGTTCCGTTCTCTTCCCCGAAACGTATATTTATCCCGGAAAGCGCGTCCTCGAGAAGCCCCGAAAGCTCCGCCTTCCGCTCGATGAACCTCATCACATCGCCCGGCGGTATATCCGTGCAAGCCAGGAGATTTGCCTCGCCCTTCACCTCTATATTATCGCGCAGCATCTCCTCCGACAGCTCGTAGACAGTATGCAGCAGAGGCGCGAGCGAGAGCATATATCCGCCGAGCGCCGCGGTAAGTCCTTCGACGAACTCCTCGGACATCGTCTCCAGGTTCACGCCGCTCAAATGCTCGTTAAGAAACCGCGTGAAATCCGCCATCTGCTCGTTCGTCATATCAAACTCCATCCGGCAGACCTTGTTTTTTATAGCGCCGTTTGAGGCTATCATAAGCAGCACATACATCCGCCTGCCCGCGGGTACTACGTCCACCTTCGTTATCACAGAGAACTTCGACACATGGTTTGTTGAGATAGCCGCGCACTTGGTTATTTCCGCGAGCGCCGTTGAGGCGTTTTCGACGATAGCGTCCTCGCGCATATCGCTTTGAAGCCGCTCGTCTATCTCGGAGATCATCTCGGGACTCGGCGGCTCCGGGCTCATAAGGTTTTCTACGTAATAGCGAAAGCCCTTATAGGTGGGCACTCTACCTGCGGAGGTATGCGGGTGGTCTAAGTAGCCCTCATGCTCCAACACCGCCATGGTGTTGCGTATTGTCGCGGAGGACACTCCTATCTCGGGATCGAGCGCAAGCATTTTTGAGCCTATCGGCTCTCCCGTTCTGATATAAGCGTCCACTATCGCCGCCAATATTTTAGCCGCGCGCCGTTCCACAATGTCACCTCCGCGTAAAAATACACAAACCGCCGTTAAATAATATGCCGCCCTTTGTTAGCACTCTGTTCTGTGGAGTGCTAATTATAATTTAACACATTTTTTTTCATTTGTCAAGAGTTTTTGGGAAAAATATTCACAAAGTCACACAATATTTTTTGCGGTTTATTGTGCAATATTACTGTTTTTGCCCAAATCCTATTATTTTATGAGAAAAAAGTTGACAAAACGGCGTTTTTTTGCTACAATATTCATATAATATATTTTGATGAACAGGTGACGGTATGCACAAAGTCAAAGCGAAGGGGATATTAAACGCGGACAACGGCATGAATGTTTACCGAGGCTGCTCGCACGGCTGCGTTTACTGCGACGCGCGGAGCGACTGCTATCAAATGCGGCACGCGTTTGAGGATATCGAAGTAAAGGAGAACGCGCCCGAGCTGCTTGAAGCGGCGCTGCGCTCCAAACGCCGCCGCTGCATGATCGCCACCGGCGCTATGAGCGACCCGTATCTTCACCTTGAACGCGAGCTCGAAATAACACGGCGGTGTCTGGAAATCATAGGCAAATACGGCTTCGGGGTGACCGTGCTCACGAAGTCCGATCTGATAATGCGCGACATCGATCTTCTGGAGCGGATAAACGAAAACGCGAAAGCCGTGGCACAGATGACGCTCACCACCTTCGACGATGAGCTTTGCCGCATAATAGAGCCGAACGTCTGCCCGACGTCGCGCCGCGCCGAGGTGCTTTGCGAAATGCGAAAGCGCGGAATACCCGCGGTCGTTTGGTTCACGCCGTTGCTGCCGTTTATAAACGACACCGAGGAGAACGTCCGCGGTATTGTCCGGCTCTGCGCCGAGGCGGGGGTTTTCGGCATTGTCACGTTCGGCATGGGGCTCACGCTCCGAAGCGGAGACCGCGAATACTTCTACGCGCAGCTTGACCGTTACTTTCCGGGGCTAAAGCAAAAATACGTTTCACTCTTCGGAAGCGTCTACGAGCTCCACTCACCGAATTCCGCCAGACTTTGGGAGGTCTTTGACGAGGAGTGTGAGAAGTACGGCGTTGAAAACGATCCTCGCCGCGTTTTCGCCTATCTTCGCGCCTTCCCCGAGCCGGAACAGCTCTCGTTTTTCCGTTCCGGAGGAGAATTTTCTCAAACCCCTTGACAAAAGCTGAGTTTTGTGGTATAATGATTAGGCTTGATATTCGGAGAGGTATCGAAGCGGTCATAACGAGGCGGTCTTGAAAACCGTTTGAGGGCAACCTCACATGGGTTCGAATCCCATCCTCTCCGCCAAGTCTTATTGACAAAAAAGATATTATGCCCACAAACGGCTTAGGTAAGCCAATTGTGGGCATAAATCTTGCGAAAAATCGGATTCAAGCTCCGTAGATATTTTCGACAGAAAAGCGGACTTGAACCCTCCCCTACAAAATTTTCTTGGTTGAAATTGGATATTTTGACGAAAAAGCCTGTGAGTGATTTCTCCTCCGCGAGAGATCAGTCACAGGCTTTTTTTCGTTTCCGCCAAAGTTGACAAAAAAGATTTTGACGGGACTTGAACCCTTTTGGCTACAAAATTTTTGCAGTTGAATCTATACAACTTGCACAAAGCGCCTGTAAATTACTTCTCAATTAATGAGAGGCAATTTACAGGCGCTTTTTTTGTTTTCCGACAAAAATCGGAAGAATCAATCAGTTAACAAGCTCGACAGAGCTTGAAATAAAATTAAGGAGAGATCACCATGAGCAATGAAAACATCAACCCAAAGCCCGACTGCCCGCTGATCGGACAGGACGGAAACATCTTCAATCTTGTCGGAATCGCGGCAAAAACCTTGAACGCATTATCCGCTAACGCGGAAAACGCTGAAACGGCTTATCGGAGCAGGCGTCCGAAATGACATCAAGGGTTTTAAATAGCGGAAGCTATGAGGAAGCGCTTGGCATCCTCGGCGAGTACGTCAATATTACCTCGGTCGATGAACCCAACGAAGATGTAAAAATGGAAATGGAGGAATTAACATGATAAAAGCAACGATCCAAAACAGCCCGTACTGCACGGAGATCACTTTCCCTTGCACGGAATCGGAGCTGTCGAAAAAGCTCGGTGAACTTGGTATTAATCCGGAGCATCTTGCGCCTATGGCTATGGTGCTTGAAATCGAGCCTTACGAACTGTCCGTACTGATAGACTGCGACATCAGTCTCGACGCGCTGAACTATCTTGGCAAAAGGCTGGATGGAATGGACGCGTTTGAGTATAAGCAGTACCTTGCCGTGTTGAGCTGTTCGGAGATCAGCGAAGGATGGGGATTGAAAAATATGATCAACCTTACAGATAACCTCGCGCGGTACACCTTGATCGAGGACACGAGCGATCTGCAAAAGGTTGGTCATACTCACTTAATGAATGTTCATGGTGCTATCTCAATTGCGGACGCCAATAATAATGGGCTTCTCGAAAGCGAGGGTAGAAAGCTGTTGGAATCCGGCAATGGGATCGACACCGACTATGGGAAGATTTTTGTTAATGATGAAATTCCCTTTAGCGAACATTTTAATGGTACAACGCTTCCGCCGTACCTTTACAACGGATCACCCATAACGGTGGATATCGGTTACATGGGTTTGACAGAAACAGTTGAACTGCCGTGTGAGGAGCTGACAATCAAAAAGGCTGTGTGCCGTGTCGGAGCAGACCGTGTCGGTGATTGCAAGCTTGAAATTTCTACGTTTACCGACTTGCCGAATGACTTGCACGACAAGGTTATGGCAATTGAAAAATCAAAGAACCTTTTTGAACTTAACAAGCTGCTGAAAACTGTAGACTTCAATGTGAAAAAGGAGCAGCCTGTGAGCATATTTAATAAGGAAGTGACAAGGCAGCTTCGGGAAAATGACTTCGCCGTTTCC
>CAYVSV010000055.1:0-10480 GCA_964454205.1 uncultured Ruminococcus sp. | reverse complement strand
TGAACAAGCTGCTTGAAACAGTTCACGCCAACGAAGGAGAGTTTGTTAATGCGGCTATGGAGTATGCTTCAACTGCTCAATCGCAGGAAGAAAAGAAGGCACGGAAAATTATCGCGCAGTCCGAAAAGCGCATTGCCGAGCTTGATAAGCTGTTCACACGACTTTACGAGGATAACGTTTCGGGAAAAATCTCTGATGAACGCTTCGCTCAAATGTCAGCAAACTATGACGGCGAGCAACAGCAGTTAAAGCAGACCGTTTCCGAACTTAAAGCCTTTATTGAAGCAACCGAACAGAAAACGGCAGATGTTTCCAACTTTATCCAGATTGTCCGCAAGTATACCTATATAAATGTACTCACTGCGGAAATAATGCACGAGCTTGTGGAGAAGATTGTTGTTCACGCGCCCGATAAGTCAAGCGGGCATAGAGAACAGCGCGTTGAAATTTACTTTAGGTTCAATGTGGCGAGTGCTTCGGCTACGCTCGACCAACGGAACTATGACAAAAAAAGAAAGGCTGCGTAGGGTTACTACGCAACCTTTTCAAAAACAACTGAATACTTCTTTACCGCCCCCGCGCTTTGGCGGGGGACGCTGTTTATTTAGTAAGAACATGCTTGCAATACCTGCTCGAACCGCATTTCGGGCAGCGAAGTTTGCGTTTCATAATGGTGTGCGGACCCATAATATACTCCCGCATTTCGGGAACAAAACGCTCGTGACATTCCGGACATTCAAAAGCTCCCGCGTCCCTGTCGAGAACACAGGCAATAGCGATCCCCGCGATGATCACAAACGCTCCGATACCGATCAGTACGACCCGCAGCCATAATTCCATATCAAACGCGCCGCTTATAATAAACAGCGGAAGTGCCGCTATTATCGTAAGCCCCGCGACCAATGCGGACAGTATAATTTTCTTCTTGCTTTCTTGTGCTTCTTTTACTAAATTCAACATATTCTCCTCCGCTTTCCTCCGATACTCTTCTTCGGATACCCTTTCTCCCGCAAGAAGCTCATTTACCGATATGTCCAATTCTTTACATAAGGGAAGCAGTAATGACACCTCGGGAAAACCGTTTCCGCGCTCCCATTTTGACACGGTCTTGTCGCTGATCCCAAGAATGTCCGCCAACTGCCTTTGAGTATAGCCCTTGCTTTTGCGTTCTTTGGCTATAAAATTGCCGATTTTGATTTGATCCATAAGTTCCTCCTTTCGGTTTCATTATATCATTTTCGGTTCCGATATTACACCCACGACCCGTAGAATTCGGAGAATTTACGCGGAGTACACGCTCCGTAGAGTTTAGAAAAACCAAACGCTCCCGTGTTAGGGAGCGTTTTTGTGTTCAGTTGTTCAAGACCATCAGCATAACGGAGAAGTAGTGGAAAACGCTCCCCGCGACCGTGAAGATATGCCATATCGAGTGGAAGTACTTTTTCGACTTCATCACATAGAACACGATTCCCGCGGTGTAGCAAATGCCGCCGATAAGCAGAAACCACAGCGACAAGGGCGTGCAGCGCTCTATAAGCGGCTTTATCGCGAATATCACCGCCCAGCCCATAAGCGCGTAGCAGACGATCGAGGGCTTGCGGAAACGCTCCAGGTCTATGGAGTTCATCACGATGCCGAGAATAGCCGCGCCCCATATCACTCCGAAGAGCACCCAGCCGATCGCCCCACGCAGGGGGATAAGCGTTATGGGGGTGTATGTTCCCGCGATAAGGAAAAAGATCGTGTCGTGATCCATTATGCGGAAAAAGGATTTCGCGCGTTTATTGGTGAGGGCGTGATAGAGCGTTGACATGGTGTACAAAATGACGAGCGCCGCCCCGAATATCGCGGAGCTCACTATCTCCCAAGCGCCGCCGTGTATCGCCGCGAAAACGACGAGCACAGCCGTCCCCGCGATAGCCAGCAGACTGCCCACGCCGTGCGTTACCGAGTTGAATATCTCCTCGCCCAAGGTGTAGCGTTTTGTTATGTCTATAGCGGCTGCGCCGCCGTTGATTTTGGTGTTTCTCATTCTTTCATCCTTTCTGTATAGGAGGTGCGTATCCAATGGCAGTTTTCCCCGCCTTCGGCGGGGAAAACTGCGTAAAAAATTTATAAAAATCATTTGATAGGCAATTCCTATTGTATATAGTATCACTATGCGGTGATTTTGTCAAGGGGAAATTTGATATTTCACACAATTTTCCCATTCCTCTATTAAGAATGACCAAAAAACCGTCCGCAATTCACGGACGGTTAATGAAATATCTGTCATTTTACGAGAATTATTCGACCTGCCACAGCATCGCGCTGAATTTCGGGAGCTTTATCTTCGTTAAGCCGCACTTCGCGTTGTCGGGAGTGTCGCCGCCGAATTTGTTCCAGTCCGTGTTGAGCAGCAACTTCGAGCTCTTATAGCCTTCAATGTAGTACTCCTTGTCGCTGCCGCTGAGGTTGAACACGGCAACGAGCGTTTCCTTGGAGCTTTTGCGCTCTATGGCATATATGCAGTTTTCGGTGTTGTTGCAGTCTATCCAGCGGAAGCCGTTGTTTTGGTAGTCCTGCTCGAAAAATGCGGAGTGCGTGAGATAGAGCTTGTTCAGCGTTTTCATAAATACTCGGAAGCTGTCGTGCTTGGGGTATTTGAGAATATCCCAATCCTGCTCGCGGCTTTCGTCCCATTCGCGGAGCTGCCCTATCTCGCCGCCCATAAAATTCAGCTTTTTGCCGGGGTGCATATACATATAAAGGTAGAGCGCCTTGCCCTGCGGGAATTTGTCGTCGTACTGTCCGTTCATCTTTTGAAGTATCGTCGCTTTGCCGTGAACGTTTTCGTCGTGTGAGAACGGAAGGATATAGCTCTCGTTATAATAGTACATCATCGAGAAGGTGAGCTTGTGATAGTTGTCGGAGCGGTATTCGGGAGCTGTGCGGAAGAAGTTGAGAGTGTCGTTCATAAAGCCCATATCCCACTTGTAGTCGTAGCCGAGCCCGCCAAAGTCCACGGGCTTCGTTACCCCTTGGAAGTTGGTGGAGTCCTCCGCGAAAAGAAGCGCGTGCGGGATACGCTCTTTAATCCCCTTGTTCATGGTCTTGATGAATTCGACGCCGTTGCCGTTCACGCCGCGGGCTTCTTCTCCCTGCCAGTAGATGATACGGCTGATGGCGTCCATACGCAAGCCGTCAAAGTGAAACTCTTTGAGCCAATAACAGGCGCAGGATTGCAGAAAGCTCCGCACCTCTCCGCGCGAGTGCATAAAGTTGCAGCTCCCCCACTCGCTTACGCCTACGGCGTTATGCGGATATTCGTAAAGTGCCGAGCCGTCGTATTGGCGCAGCCCGTAGCTGTCAACGGCGAAATGCACCGGCACGAAATCCATTATCACGCCGATGTTGTTTTGGTGGCACTTGTCTATGAGCTCCATAAGCTGTGCGGCGGTGCCGTACCGCGCGGTGGGAGCGAAAAATCCCGTGTTCTGATAGCCCCACGATTCATCGCAGGGATGTTCGGAGAGCGGCATAAATTCTATGTAGTTGTAGCCCGCCTCTTTAACGTACTTAATAAGCTCGTCGGCTATCTCGCTGTAGCTGTACCAAGAGCCGTCCTCTTTTCTCTTCCACGAGCCGAGATGGAGCTCGTAGATGTTGAGCGGCTTGTCGCGGCAGTCCGAACGCGCGGCGAGCCACTTGTCATCGTTGAACCTGTAAGCCGAGAGATCGCGCAGCACCGATTTGAAATCGGGGCGCAGCTCCATTCCGAAGCCGTATATGTCGCAATGATCGGTGTATCCGCCGGATCTGTTGTAAATCCTGTGGAAGTACTTCTCGCCGTCCATGCCGTGGTCAACGTAGACCTCGAAGAAGTTGCCGTCGTTCACGCGGTTCATTTCGTACTCTATCCAGTCCGTAAATTCCCCAAGCAATGTCACCCGCGCGGCATTCGGCGCGAAAACGCGGAATATCCAGCCTTTTCCCGCGCGGTGAGCCCCGAGGTACTCATAAGCGTCGAATATCTTTCCCGTATAAAAACCGTAAAAGTCCATAAAATACCTCCGTTTTTAAGGAAACGTTTTATTTTGTGCGATTTTCCCCGCCGCCGGCGGGGAAAATCGCCGTTAAACAATGTTCTTCAAATTATTGACTGTTGTCAATTATTGTGCTATAATGATTATATCAAAGAACTCTCGGAGTTTCAATCGGCGTTGTTCGTTTGACGTCTGTTATGCGACTAATGTCGAAAATTGCCTATTCTTTATGGAGGAAGTATGGACTTACGCGTTAAAAAAACAAGGAGCAGCATCACGAACGCTTTTTTGCGGCTGCGTGCGAAAAAACCGCTCGAGCGGATAACCGTGAAGGAGCTCGCCGACCTCGCCGAGATAAACAAGGCGACATTCTATTTGCACTACAAGGATATTTACGATCTGTCGGAAACGCTGGAAAACGAGCTTTTCGAGCGTGCGTTCAACAGCATCGAGCACCCGAATTCCGTGCTGACCGAGCCGAGCCTGTTTATCAGGGAGTTTACTGGGGCGTTCGTTGCCAATCAGGCGCTTATCGATATTATTTTCGGAGACGACAGGCGCAATATTCTCGCGGACAAGTTCGAGAAAGAGCTGAGGAGGTTCATTTTCGAGCAGAACCCGCAGTATCGGGATTCCCCGAAAGTGAACATACTGCTCACCTACGCTATAATGGGCGGCTATTACGCTTACGCGAATAATTCGCAATACGGCGCGGATATGGTGGTCTCGGTCATCGGAGAGCTCGCGGAGAGCGTGGCGACGAATTTGGATGGGGTTTTGTCGTGAAGGGTCGTTTTTCGGAAAAAAGCCGCGAAAAAAATTTTGAAAAAACCGCAAAAAGCCCTTGACAAACATTTCCTCTTGTGGTATAATATTAAAATGTATCATAATGGATATATAGGCGAACTATGCCCAAAATCCGGTACTGTATGTGGTGGTTTGAGCGCGGTGGAAACACTAGCAGAGCCATTTTAAGGCAGGTAACTGCCAAAGTCCACCCTACGGAGTGGACACCAAGCGGAGCAAGCCGCTGATATGTCACATCGGAGCGAAGCGGAGATGTGACATATCAGCGAGGCTAGCGCAAATATGCGAAGCATATTTGCGCGGTGCGGAGCGATTTAAAATAAGGAGTGAAGCCGATGGTAAACACTAAGCCTGTGCAATCGGGAAAGACAACCAGACAGAGTTTCTCGAAGATCAATGAAGTCATTGATATGCCTAATCTTATAAGTATCCAGAAGGATTCTTATGAGTGGTTCCTTAAGGAAGGGATCAGAGAGGTATTCAACGACGTGTCTCCGATAGAGGATTCCAACGAGAATTTCAAACTGTCGTTCATTGATTATCGTATGGATGAGCCTCCGAAATATTCGATAGAGGAGTGTAAGGAGCGCGACGCAACTTACGCCGCTCCGCTGAAGGTCACGGCAAGGTTGTTCAACAAGGAAACGGACGAGCCGATAGATAATGAGATCTATATGGGCGATATGCCGCTTATGACGGAAAGCGGCACGTTTGTCATAAACGGTTCGGAGCGCGTTGTGGTATCGCAGCTGGTGCGCTCTCCGGGCGTATACTACGGGTTTGATTACGACAAGACGGGCAAGAAGCTGTTTAAGGCGACGGCTATCCCGAACCGCGGCGCTTGGCTGGAGTTCGAGATGGACAGTTCGGACGTGCTTTATGTTCGTATAGATAAGAACAGAAAATTCGCGTGCACGACGTTTTTGCGCGCTATCGGTCTTTCCGAGGATCACGATATTATCTCGAAGTTCGGCGAGGACGCGAGAATAACCGCGACAATTGAAAGCGGCAAGGACAACACCAAGAACCAGGAGGAGGCTCTCCTCGAGGTCTACAAAAAGCAGCGCCCCGGCGAGCCCGCGACCGTGGAGTCCGCGAGCAAAACGCTCCACGACCTGCTGTTTGACGCGAAGAGATACGACCTTTCGCGCTTCGGGCGTTACAAGTACAACAAAAAGCTCGCCATCTCTCCGAGACTTATCGGCAGAAAAGCGGCTGAGAATGTTGTCGCGCCTTTGACGGGCGAGATACTGCTTGAGGCTGAAGAGATCATCACCCGCGAAAAGGCGGAGGAGATACAGGAATCCGGCGTGCTTTCCGTTACCGTCTACAAGGAAGGCGGCGAGGGCACTCTTAAGATAATAGGCAACGGTATGGTGGATATACACGGATATATCCCCGAGGATATGGACGTTGAGAAGTTCGGCATTAACGAACATGTGTGCTTCGGCGTGCTGTCAGAGATACTCGGCGAGGCGGACGGCGACGACGAAAAGCTGTTGGAGCTCCTTTCTCGGAACGTTGCGAGACTTGTCCCCAAGCATATCACGGAGGACGATATTTTCGCTTCTGTAAACTACTTCGTAAACCTCAGCGAGGGGATCGGAAATATTGACGATATAGACCATTTGGGCAACAGAAGAATACGCTGCGTCGGAGAGCTTTTGCAGAACCAGTTCAGAATAGGCTTTACGCGTATGGAGCGTACCATTCGCGAGAGAATGGGGCTTTGGGGCAACGAGCTCGAGACCGTTACTCCCGACAAGCTGATAAACGCGCGGCAGGTCATCGCGGCAATGAAGGAGTTCTTCGGAAGCTCGCCGCTGTCGCAGTTTATGGATCAGAACAACCCGCTCGCGGAGCTCACGCACAAGCGCCGTCTGTCGTCGCTCGGTCCGGGCGGACTTTCGAGAGACCGCGCGGGATTTGAGGTGCGCGACGTTCACTATTCGCACTACGGGCGTATGTGCCCTATCGAGACGCCCGAAGGTCCTAACATCGGACTTATCTCTTACCTCGCGACTTTCGCGCGGGTAAACGTGTACGGCTTTATAGAAGCGCCCTACCGCAAGGTGGACAAGGAGACCGGCGTTGTGCTGGACGAGGTCGTTTATATGACGGCGGACGTTGAGGATAACTATGTTGTGGCGCAGGCTAACGAGCCGCTGGACGAGCAGGGTCGCTTCGCGAGACCGCGCGTTAATATGCGCTGTCGCGGAGCTATCGGTGAAAGACCGCGCGAGGAAGTCGATTTTATGGACGTTTCCCCGAAGATGGTCGTGTCCGTGGCGACGGCTATGATACCGTTCCTCGAAAACGACGACGCGAACCGCGCGCTTATGGGCGCGAATATGCAGAGGCAGGCAGTGCCTCTTATGGTGACGGACAATCCCATTGTCGGCACGGGTATGGAATACAAGGCGGCGGTGGATTCCGGCGTAGTTGTCTGCGCGAAGGAGGACGGCGTTGCCGCGGAGGTTTCGGCAGACCGCATTGTGATAACCTCCGACGACGGCAGGGAGCACCTGTATAAGCTGATAAAGTTCAAGCGTTCCAACCAAGGGAACTGCGTAAATCAGCGCCCCATTATCGAAAAGGGCGAGAGAGTTCGCGCGGGCGACGTTATAGCGGACGGTCCCGCGACGAAAATGGGCGAGATAGCCCTCGGAAAGAACGCGCTCATCGGCTTTATGACGTGGGAGGGCTACAACTACGAGGACGCCGTCCTTATCAACGAGAAATTGGTTTACAACGACGTTTATACGTCTATTCATATCGAGGAGTACGAGCTCGAGTGCCGTGAGACGAAGCTCGGTCCCGAGGAGATAACGCGCGATATCCCCAACCTTTCGGACGATGTTTTGAAGGACTTGGACGAGCGCGGGATCATTCGGATCGGCGCGGAGGTTCACTCGGGAGATATTCTTGTGGGCAAGGTATCGCCGAAGGGCGAGACCGAGCTTACCGCGGAGGAGAAGCTGCTCCGCGCGATCTTCGGCGAGAAGGCTCGCGAGGTGCGCGACAACTCTTTGAGAGTGGCGCACGGCGAGAGCGGCATCGTGGTGGACGTAAGAGTGTTCAACCGCGAGAACTGCGACGATCTCTCACCCGGAGTAAACGAGAAGGTGCGCGTTTATATCGCGCAGAAGCGTAAAATATCCGTCGGCGATAAAATGGCGGGCCGCCACGGAAACAAGGGCGTTGTGTCGCGTATCTTGAAGCAGGAGGATATGCCTTTCCTGCCCGACGGCACTCCGCTTGACATTGTGCTTAACCCGCTGGGCGTTCCTTCGCGTATGAACATCGGGCAGGTTCTTGAAGTTCACCTCGGCTACGTCGCGAGGGCGCTTGGCTGGAAGATAGCGACGCCCGTATTCGACGGCGCACACGAGCAGGACATCAGAGCGCTCTACGATGAGGCGAGAGAGAAGAAGAGTGAGCTGCTGGGAGAAAACTCCGCGGGTCTCGACTTCACGAAGCTCGCGTGGACTTCCGACTGCAAAACGCAGCTTATAGACGGCAGAACGGGAGAGAAGTTCGACAGCCCCGTAACTGTGGGATATATGTATTACCTCAAGCTCCACCACCTGGTAGACGATAAGATACACGCTCGTTCAACGGGTCCGTATTCGCTCGTAACGCAGCAGCCGCTCGGCGGTAAGGCGCAGTTCGGCGGTCAGCGTTTCGGCGAGATGGAGGTCTGGGCGCTGGAGGCTTACGGCGCGGCTTACACGCTACAGGAGATACTCACCGTGAAGTCCGATGATCTTATGGGTCGCCAGAAGACGTATGAGGCTATCGTAAAGGGCGAGGATGTTCCGAAGCCCGGCGTTCCCGAATCGTTCAAGGTTATGGTAAGCGAGCTTCAGGGCTTGGGTCTCGATGTGCGGATACTCGATGAGAACAACGAGGAGATCGATCTTAAAGAGGACTTCGACGAGGACGACAACTCGAGCTACGGCAAGGTAAGCAGCTTCAGCGAGGAGTACAGATCGGACGACGAGGCGTTCGCGAGCGCGGGCTACGAGGTCACCGACGCGGAGGACGCGGGCGGCGTAACGGATTCCGAGGACGACGATATGTACGACGAAGACGATGACGACTACGATGAAGAGGACAAGAATTTCGACGACGGACTTGACGACGAGCTCGACGAGCCGGAGGACCCCGACGACTATGACGAGGACGAGGGTTTTGACGACGAGGACGAATGATCGCCCGTATCGGAAGCATTGTTGATCTTTGTTGAATAATGAGGTATATATGGGATTTAGTGTTTTTGAGTCTATGAAGATCGGGTTGGCGTCTCCCGAGCAGATCAGAGCGTGGTCTCACGGTGAGGTACAGCGTCCCGAAACGATAAATTACCGCAGCCAGAAGCCCGAGAAATTCGGACTCTTCTGCGAGAGGATCTTCGGACCGCAGAAGGACTGGGAGTGCAACTGCGGCAAGTACAAGAGGATCCGCTTTAAGGGCAAAATATGCGAAAAGTGCGGCGTTGAGGTAACGAGAAGCAAGGTAAGGCGCGAGCGCATGGGGCATATCGAGCTCGCGGCTTCCGTATCGCATATATGGTACTATAAGGGTACGCCTTCGAGAATAGGTCTGGTGCTCGATCTTACTCCCAAAAAGCTGGAGGAAGTGCTGTACTTCACGAGATATATCGTAATAGATCCGGGCGAGAAAACGGGTCTTGTAAAGAAGCAGCTTCTCACGGAGGAAGAGTACAGCCAGTATAAGTCTAAGTTCGCGGGGATAGATACGTTCCGCGCGGGCATGGGCGCGGAGGCTATCAAGGAGCTTCTCGCGGAGATCGACCTCGACGAGCTGGCAGACGAGCTTAAGGCGGAGCTCGAGGCGACTTCCGTGGGACAAAAACAGTCCAAGCTCCAGAGAAGGCTTGACGTTATAGAGGCGTTCCGCGTGAGCGGAAACCGCCCCGAATGGATGATACTCGATTGTATCCCGGTTATCCCGCCGGATATCAGACCGATGGTGCAGCTCGACGGCGGACGTTACGCAACGTCAGATCTGAACGAGCTTTACCGCAAAGTCGTTATGCGCAACAACAGACTTAAGGATCTGCTCTCGAAAAGAGCGCCCGATCTTATCGTCCGCAACGAGAAGCGTATGCTCCAGGAAGCGGTGGACGCTCTTATCGATAACGGCAGACACGGCAGACCGTACACGGGCTCGAACAACCGCCCGCTGAAGTCGCTTTCCGATATGCTTAAAGGTAAGCAGGGGCGTTTCCGTCAGAACCTGCTCGGTAAGCGTGTTGACTATTCCGGTCGTTCGGTTATCGTCGTAGGTCCGGAGCTTAGAATGGATCAGTGCGGACTTCCCAAGGAAATGGCGTTGGAGCTCTTCAAGCCGTTCGTGCTCAACGATCTTGTAAAGAACGGCAAATCCACGAATATCAAGCAGGCAAAGAAGAAGGTGGAACGCGCCGACGACGAGGTGTGGGATTCTCTTGAAAATGTTATCAAGGATCACCCGGTGCTCCTCAACCGCGCGCCTACGCTCCACAGATTGGGCATCCAGGCGTTTTCTCCGATACTTGTAGAGGGACGCGCGATAAAGCTCCACCCGCTTTGCTGTACGGCGTTCAACGCGGACTTCGACGGCGACCAGATGGCGGTGCATCT
>CAYVSV010000054.1:0-10917 GCA_964454205.1 uncultured Ruminococcus sp. | reverse complement strand
AGCGGCTTTTTCATATCCTCCGGCATAATAAATAATTTGGGCTTTTTGGGATCGACAAGTATCTTTATCGCCGTTCCCACCGGGTGAGAGTCTATATACGCCCTTTCCTTGATCACGCTGTATCTGTTCTCATGTTCAATGCCGTTTACGGAATATTTCAGCTTCAGCATCCAAGTATAACGCCTTTGACCTTTGTCGGTGCGCGTTTCTTCAAGCAGATGCTCCGTAACCTCCGCTACGGCGTTTTCGCCGCGCTTCAGCCTGAAATAAATCACCAGCGGGACGATCCCGAGCGTCAGAAACAACGCCGCGAAAAAAACGCAGATAAATACTCCCGCCATTGCTCCTTCTCCCATAAGCCCTCCTTTCTCCTGTCGGATTTTCTCAGCTCCTCGACGGAAGCGGCGCTTCCGCCTTCGATTCTGCTGCGCTGACGGTGCGTTGTCTTCCTTTATTTTATCAGCATTACGATCAAACCCGCTAGCGCGATTACTCCGCCGATCGTAAAAATAATTCCCGGTATCAGCGGTCTTTGCATATCCTCCGGCAAAACAAATCTCTTGGGCTTTTTGGGATCGACAATTATATTGACCGTCGTTCCCACAGGGTGAGCGTTAATATATTCTTTTGTTTTGATAACGTTGTATCTGTTCTCGTGTTCAGTGCCGTTCACGAAATACTTCAGCTTCAGAAACCAATTATAGCTTTTTGACCCGTCGTCGGTGCTCGTGCCTTCAAGCAGGTGATCCGTAATCTCCGCTGCGGCGTTTTCGCCGTGCTTCAGCCTGTAATATATCACCAGCGGAATCATCCCGAGCGTCAGAAACAATGCCGCTAAAAAAACGCAGATAAATACCCCCACCGTTGCTTCTTCTCCCATAAGTTCTCCTTTCTCCTGTCGGATCTTCTCAGCTCCTCGACGGAAGTATCGCTTCCGCCTTTTCAAGAATATGCCCTCTCATCTTTTCGTTCAATTCGTCAAGCGAAAAGCCCTCCGAAAGCTCCAAATCGCAGTCCAGCGCGAACACCGTCAGCGTGTAGTTGTGCGTCTTGTCGGGCGGCATCGGTCCGCCGTAGCGGCAATGCAGCTTGCCCGAAAAATGCGTCGCGCCCTGTGCCATTCCGAACGCCTTGTTTTGGCTCGCGTTCTCGGGAATTTCCGAAACGTCCGCGGGGATATTCGCCGCCAGCCAGTGGATCCACGCGAACCCGCAAAGCGGCGTCGAATCAAAATCCACAAATGTAAGCGCGAGCGTTTTCGCTCCGTCCGGAACGTCATTTATTTTAATGGGGAACGACACGCACGGCTCGCCGCCGATCTTTTCGTTGCTGTACTTTCCGTACTTATCCGGAAGCATATTGTTTTCAAGCGTTACATCAATATTCATTTACTTATCCTCATAAACTATCTTTCCGTCCAGTATCGTCATTTTTACGCGCCCCTTGAGCTTCATTCCCTTAAAGCAGGTGTTGCGCGACTTCGAGTGCAGCTTTTCGGGCTCGACTATCCATTCCTCGTTCGGGTCGAACACCGCGATGTCCGCGGGCTGACCCTCGCTGAAGCTGCCGCCCGGGATATTGAGTATTTTTCGCGGATTAACGCACATCAGCCTCACTATCCGCTTCATCGTTATTTTTCCGCCGTGATACAGCGCCGTGAGCGTTGCCGCGAGCGATGTTTCCAATCCCACCACGCCGTTCGGCGCTTTCTCGAAATCCGCCTTCTCCTCCGGCGAATGAGGCGCGTGGTCTGTTACTATACAGTCTATCGTGCCGTCGCACACCGCCTCGGTTATCGCGGCAACGTCGTCCGAAGTTCTGAGCGGCGGGTTCATTCTGTAATCCGCGTCGCGCAGCCTCAGCTTCTCGTCCGTAAGCGTGAAGTAATGCGGACAGGTTTCCGAAGTCACCATAGCCCCGTACTTCGCCCCGAGTCTTACCAGCAGCATACTCGTTGAGGTCGATACATGCGCTATGTGTATCGGCATCTCGAGATCGCCCGCCATTATTATCTCGCGCGCCGTCTGCGTATCCTCGCTTAATCTGTGCATTCCCGGAACGCCGAGCTCCTTTGATATTTCACCGCTGTTCATTATCCCCCCCGCGATTATATCCGGATCCTCGCAATGCGATATAACGCGCAGCCCCGCGTAATGCGCCTTCACCATCGCCCTTGACATCAGCCGCGCGTTGCGCACCGGCTTTCCGTCGTCCGACACCGCCACGCACCCTGCCTTCCGCAGTTCCTCATAATCGCAGAGCTCCTCGCCCTTCAGACCCTTGGTTATACACCCCACCGGGTACACCTTTGCCTTAGCTCCTCGAGCCTTATTCAGAATATACAGCACGGTCTCCGTATTATCTATAGGCGGAGTGGTATTCGGCATACACGCGACAGCCGTTACTCCGCCTGCCGCGGCAGCCTCGCATCCCGTGATTATATCCTCTTTGTGGGTCTGACCCGGGTCCCTCAAATGCACATGCATATCGCATATCCCCGGAATAACGGTTCTGCCAGAGCAATCTATCACCTTATCCGCGCCATCCTCAATACCGGGCGCACACCTGATTATCTTCCCTTTATCCACCAATATATCCGCTACGCCCTCGAAATCGTTCGCGGCGTCCACCACATACCCGTTTTTAAGCAAAAGCTCCATATTCCCTCCTGATCATAATTTAAAATTTGCGAACCGCTCACTCCGCCTTCGGCTCCGTTCGCTAGCCGAGCTGCGTTTGCCTCCGCTTCGCTGCGGCATACGCAGCTCGCTTTCGCAAATTTTACTGAACACTGTTACGCTGACCGTTTTTTGACGTTGCTGTTACTTGCCGCCGTTTCGTCGATTTACCTAAACAATAACTACCTTGTCGCACCCGTCGAGCTCCTTTACCATAACGCGAACCTTTTCTCCGCTTGACGTGGGGAGATTTCTTCCCACATAATCCGCCCTTATCGGCAGCTCCCTATGACCTCTGTCCACCAGCACCGCGAGCTGTATCCGCTCCGGTCTCCCGCGGGACATCAAGCCGTCTATCGCCGCTCTCGCCGTTCGGCCCGTGAATATCACATCATCTATTATTACCACGCGCTTGCCCGTTATATCAAAACCTATCTCCGAACCGCCCGAGACCTCGCCGCGCCGCTCGTCGTCCCTGTAAGGCGTGATGTCAAGCGACCCGGTAGGTATTTCCCTGCCCTCGTTCTCGGCGATCTTCGCGCCTATCCTCTTGGCGAGCACCACCCCGCGCGAGTACAGTCCGACAAGACACAAGCTCTCCGCGCCCTTGTTGCGCTCGATAATCTCAAACGATATCCTTGTTATAGCGCGCGAAACTGCGTTTTCATCAAGGATCTCCGCTTTTACGCTCATCTCGTCAGCCACTCTTCTCACCCCTCATATCTCATACTAATTCACCGTCAAAGTGTAGACAATATCCAAACCATTCTTTGCAATAATATCGTACAAATAAGTCTATACGTTGATCGCGAATCAGTATCAAAAAGCTCACAAAAAATGCCGCTCTGCAACAGCATAAAGCGACACTCGGGTTCGGTTTTTCGGAAGGCGGTACAGCTTAGCGAGCCTGTCCGCCCCAACTTTATTCAAAAACGTCACATCAACCTTCCCGACGTCCCGCGCCGAGTTAAAAGTCGTCTACACTTTATTTATTATACTCCATTCCGCGGCTTTTGTCAAGATGATTTTCCCATCTTCTCTCCAAAACGCCCGCCGCACCGCTTTCTTGTGTAAAAATCAGCGTTTTGCACAACATCTTTCAAGAGTTCCGCCGAACTTTGTTGAGAAATACAAAACTCTCGTTTATTCACAAAATCATCAAAATTATTTTCAAAAAACTACTGTACATTTTCAAAAATATCCTGTATAATAGAATTGTGAGAAGATAAAAAAACAGGGAAGAAACGGTAAAGAACGACCGTTTAATGTGAGAATGGGAGCAATTATATGACTGTTCACGACATTCTATCAATGCTTGGCGGACTTGCCGTATTTATGTTCGGGATGCACACGCTGTCGGGAGCTCTTGAAAAGCTCGCGGGCGGCAGACTGGAACACTGGCTCGAAAAAATGACGTCCAACCCGCTTAAAGGCGTAGTTCTCGGCGCTGGGGTCACCGCGCTCATACAATCCTCGGCGGCTACCACCGTTATGATGGTAGGATTTGTAAACTCCGGCATTATGAAGCTTTCGCAGGCTATCGGCGTTATTATGGGCGCGAATATCGGTACGACCGCGACCGGCTGGATACTCAGCCTGTCCTCGGTGAGCGGAAGCGGCATCGCGGCGGTGTTCAATCCCACAAACTTCACGCCCGTGCTTGCTCTTATCGGAATAGTGCTCGTGATGTTCACGAAAGCGGACAGAAAAAAGACCGTCGGCACGATACTCCTCGGGTTTTCGCTGCTGATGTTCGGCATGAATATGATGTCCTCCGCGGCGGAGGGTCTTAAAGACAACGAAGCGTTCGCGAACATTATGGTTATGTTCTCCAATCCGTTTCTGGGCGTGCTCGCCGGGGCGCTGCTTACGGCTATCCTGCAATCCTCTTCTGTATCTATCGGTATTTTGCAGACGCTCTCCAATAAGACCGGAACCATCACATACTCCATCGCCCTCCCGATAATCCTCGGGCAGAACATCGGCTCGTGCGTTACGGCGCTTATCTCCGCGGTCGGCGCGAACAAATCCGCGAAGCGCGTCGCTATCGTTCACCTTTATTTTAATGTAATAGGCACGGTAGTGTTTCTGTCGCTGTTCTATCTGGTAAACGGGCTTATCGATCTTCCGTTTATGGCAGACAAGCTCAATTCCACGGGCATCGCCGTTATACACACCTGCTTCAACGTTTTGGTGACGGCGCTGTTTTTGCCGTTCACAAAGCAGCTCGAAAAGCTCGCGTGCCTTACCGTCCGCGACAAGCCGGGCGACGACGAGCTTGAAGTCCCGATACTGGACAAGCGTTTCCTCAAAACTCCCGCTGTAGCTATCGAGCAGTGCAAGAGCGTCGCTTTCAAAATGGCGAAGCTCACCAAAAAGACGCTTATGATGTCTCTCGATCTTGTGAAAAAATACGATAAAGAGATCGCGCAGGCGGTCGTTGACAACGAAAACGCGATCGATATTTACGAGGACAAGATAGGCTCTTACATATTACAAGTCGCTTCAAAGGACTTGTCCGTAACGGACAGCCAGGTCGTTTCCAACCTGCTCCACACGATAGGAGACCTTGAACGTATATCCGACCACGCCGTGAACATCAAGGAAAACGCCGAGGAAATGCACGACAAGAAGATAAAGTTCTCCGCCGCCGCCGAGCGCGAGGTGAACACAATGATAGACGCGGTAACGGAGATACTCGATATGGCGACGACCTGCTTCATCACCGGCGACATTGCGAAGGCGAAGGAGGTAGAGCCGCTGGAGGACGTTATCGACAGTCTGCGCGCGGAACTCAAAAACCGCCATGTTATGCGTTTGCGGGACGGCGTATGCACGATAGAGCTCGGGTTTATCCTCCAGGATCTTCTGACGAATTTCGAGCGCGTTTCCGACCACTGCTCAAACATCGCGGTCTGTCTTATCCAGACCAAGGACAACAGCCTCGACACGCACGAATACATGAACGAGCTGAAGCGTCTCGACAAGAGCGAGTTTATGGACGAGTTCAACGCGTATAAAAACAAATACGCGCTCACCGATCAAACGCCTTGATCTGGTTGTATTGTTATATCGTTTTCCCCGCCCCCGGCGGGGAAAATAACATTTGGGTAAAAAACCGGCGTTTTCCCCGCCGCAGGCGGGAGAAAACACCAAAACACGATCTTTAAAGAAGGTATCATTATGGCTGAAAAATCGAAAAGGGTGCGCGATCTTACAAACGGCTCTCCTATGAAGCTTATATGGGGATTTATGCTCCCCTTGCTGTTGGGGATGTTGTTTCAGCAGCTCTATAATATGGTCGACACGATGATAGTCGGGCGGTATCTCGGGGTGGAAGCTCTGGCGGGCGTGGGGTCTACGGGCTCGATAAACTTTCTCGTTATCGGGTTTGTTCTGGGGCTTTGCACGGGGTTTGCCATTCCCGTGGCGCAGATGTTCGGGTGCGGAAATTATGAAGACCTTAAAAAATACGTCGCCAACACTGTCTGGGTGGCGGTGTTTTTTGCCGTGATACTCACCGCGCTCACCTGCGTTTTCTGCTCGAAAATACTCACCGTTATGAAAACGCCGGACGACGTTTTCTACAAGGCGTACAACTACATTTTCGTGATATTCCTCGGGATACCCGCGACGTTTTTGTACAATATACTGTCGGGTTTCATACGCTCGCTCGGCGACTCCAAAACGCCGCTTGTCTTTCTTGTCGTTTCGAGCCTTTTGAACGTCGTGCTCGACATATTTATGATAGTGGTGCTTCAATGGGACGTTGCGGGGGCGGCTTGGGCGACCGTTGTTTCACAGCTCGTTTCGGGAGTTTTGTGCCTGTTCTTTATCATCAAGAGGTTCGATATACTCCACATTAAAAAAAGCGATCTCAAGCCCGATCTCTACTACATCGGCAGACTTTGCGGAGTCGGGCTTCCCATGGGTCTGCAATACTCGATAACCGCGATAGGCACGATACTCGCGCAGGCGGCGGTGAACTCTCTGGGAGCGGAGGCTATGGCGGCTGTCGCGGCGGGCGGAAAGGTGGGGCAGCTTTTATGCTGTCCGTTTGACGCTATGGGGAGCACCATGGCGACATACGGCGGACAGAACATCGGCGCGGGGCGGCTCGACCGCGTGAAGAAGGGCTTATTCAGCTGCTCGATACTCGGGATAGCTTGGGGGCTCATCGCGCTTGGGATAGTCGCGCTTTTCGGGAGCGGGCTTGTTATGATGTTCATAGATAAAAACGACCCTGCCGCCGCCGAAAACATCGATATCATAATCGCCCTCGGGCAGCGGTATCTGTTTATGAACGCGGCGTTTTACGTTCCGCTGGCGTTCGTGAACATCGTGCGGTTTCTCATTCAGGGCATGGGCTTTTCCAAATTCGCGATGTTCGCGGGAGTTTTCGAGCTCGCCGCGAGAGGCGCGGTGGCTCTCGCCGCCGTGCCGAAGATCGGGTTTTGGGGAGTGTGCTTTGTAAACCCCGCGGCGTGGATACTCGCCGACTTGTTCCTGATACCGGCGTTTTTTATTTCGTATGACCACGTCAAGAAACGTCTTGGGACGGAGCACGGCAAAACGGTCGAGTAAATAACATAACTGAAACGCCCTCGCCGAGGGCGTTTTTCTTCTGTAAACATTCGCCATTGACTTTTAACGTGAAATGTGTTATACTTTAATTACAGTAAGCCTTTTGATGATTCAAGGAGGAATGAATATGGGAAACGCAGGCTATATCTGGCTCGGTATCATCGGGTTCATCGTTCTGGTAACGCTTTTTCGGTGCATCAAGGTCGTGCCGCAGGCAAATTGCTGGGTAACGGAGTTTTTGGGAAAATACCGCGCTTCGTGGAACTCGGGACTTCATTTGAAGGTGCCGTTCTTTGAAAAGATAGTAAACAGGGTGTCCCTTAAGGAGCGGACGCTGGATTTCCAGCCGCAGCGCGTTATCACGAAGGATAACGTCACAATGGCGATAGATTCCGTCGTGTTCATGCAGGTGTTGGACGCGAAGCTGTTTACATACGGCATTGATAATCCGATGTTCGCTATCGAGAACCTTGCGGCTACAACTCTGCGAAACATAGTCGGGGAAATGGACTTCGACCAGACGCTCTCCTCACGCGACGCGATAAACGCGAAGATGATAGGCGTGCTCGACGAGGCGACCGATCCCTGGGGTATCAAGATCACGCGTGTGGAGATAAAGAACATTCAGCCTCCTATGGAGATACAGGAGGTCATGACAAAGCAGATGAGAGCCGAGCGCGAAAAGCGCCAGGCGATCCTCGAAGCGGAAGCGCACCAGGAATCCGTTATCAAGCGCGCCGAGGGCGACAAGCAGGCAAAGGTGCTCGCGGCGGAGGCTGAGCGCGACGCGCAGATAGCTCTCGCCGAAGGTAAAGCAAAGAGCATACAGCTCGTTTACGAGGCGGAGGCAAGCGGTCTCGCGCGGCTCAACTCCGTTAAGGTGGAGCAGTCGGTATTGCAGCTCAAGGGGCTTGACGCTCTGAAAGAGGTAGCGAACGGGAATTCCACGAAAATATTTATGCCCACCGATCTCACGAAAATAGTCGCAACTCTCGGAGTGGCGGGCGAATCTATGGGCATTGGCGATTCGATCCTCGCAAAGAAGAAGCCCGCTCCCAAGCCCCCCGTGATCGACGACGACTGCCTTGACAGGCACAACTCCGAGATAAGCCGCAACGCGGCATACGCGGGCGCGGTGATACAGGATCAATTGGAAAACAACGCGTTTAACTGAAATGTGAGCTGGGCAGACAATGAAAAGTAAAATAAAGCAAATAGCCGCGGCGCTTGCAATAACGCTGCTGCTCGGCGGCTGCAAGGGAAACCCCGAAACGCCGTCAAACATCGTGGTGAGCGTTACGGATTCAACGTTAGGAACCTCCGCTCCCGCTTCAAGCTCCTTGCAGAGCTCCACGCAGAGCTACGCCGGTGTTTTTTCCTCGAATAAGGCAAGCTCTGCTTCCGATACGGTTTCAATACCCGTAAACGAGCCCGAGAGCTCCGATAATACGCAGGAGATAATTATCGGCGCCACCTCCGAATATTACGAAAGCTCGTCTCAGCACGGCGAGACCTCTACGGTATCAAGCTCCCGAACAACGGTGAGCTCCTCACGATCGTCAAGCGCTTCGAGTTCCTCAAGCACTTCGGCATATTCGAGTTCTTCAAGTTCTTCGACCGGTTCAAGCACTGCCGCCTCAAGCTCGGGCACAACGCCCGAAGTTCCAGACACGCCGACCGATCCGATACAGGCGCGTATAGCGCAGATGTCGCTGCGCGAAAAGGTTTATCAGATGTTCTTCGTAACTCCCGAACAGCTCGGCGGAAGATATCCCGTGACAACTCCGATGGATATTTCCGACAGACCCGTTGGAGGAATATTGTGCATGGGCGCTAACCTAGAAACGGTATCGCAGACGCGGAATATGCTCACTAAAACGCAGGAGAACGCCAAGCAGAACGGTATCGGCGTATTCCTTGCGGTGGACGAGGAGGGCGGAAAGGTCGCGCGGTGCGCCTACAAGCTCGGGACGACGGCTTTTGAGGGAATGGCGGTATACGGCGTTCGGAACAACTACGACGAGGCGCATTACATAGGCGCGGCTATCGGCACGGACTTGCGCTCGCTCGGGTTTAACGTTGATTTCGCGCCCGTGGCGGACGTTGACATCTCGCCGACGAACGAGCTCGGAGACCGCATTTTCAGCAGCGACCCGGAAGTTTGCGCGAACATGGTCTCGGGAGTCGTCCGCGGACTGAACTCAACGGGCGTTGCGGCGACGCTCAAGCACTTCCCGGGGCTCGGCGCGGAGGACGGCAACACTCACACGGCTTCCGCGATAATCATTAACCGCACGCTTTCGGAGCTCCGCGAAACGGAGTTTGTGCCGTTCCGCAGCGGTATACGCGCGGGCGCGGACTTCGTGATGATAGGACATCAGCAGGTCTCGGCATTCGGCGACGGTCTGCCCGCGGACTTGTCATATACGGCGGTAACGGAGCTTCTCCGCGGTGAGCTTGGCTTCAACGGCATTGCGATAACGGACGCGCAGAACATGAACACGATATCGAACGTGTATTATCCCGGCACGGCGGCGGTGCTGTCTGTCAAGGCGGGCATTGATATGATACTCTCGCCCGCCGATCTCGACAGCGCGGCGAACGCGGTCATAAGCGCCGTAAACTCGGGAGAAATATCCGAAGAGCGCATAAACGAGAGCGTTACACGGATACTTACGGTAAAACAGCACATGGGGCTGTTCGATTAAATTACCTTTACGGGAAACGCGGTGCGTTTCCCGTTTTCTTTTGAACGCGCCGCCGGATTTCCGTCAAAAATCCGTTCTCCCCTATTGACAATACGCGGATTATGTGGTAAAATTAGAGTGTATGTTTATACTCTAATTCGGAAAGGAATATTGACAATGAAATACGATTTCGCCGCCATTGAAAGCAAATGGCAAAAATACTGGGACGAGCACCGCACGTTCCACGCGGAAAACAACTACACAAAGCCGAAATATTACGCGCTTGTGGAGTTTCCGTACCCTTCGGGCGACGGTCTGCACGTCGGACACCCGCGCCCTTATACCGCAATGGATATCGTCGCGAGAAAGCGCCGTATGCAGGGCTATAACGTGCTGTTCCCCATGGGCTGGGACGCGTTTGGTCTTCCTACGGAAAACTACGCCATCGAGCACAAAATACACCCCGCTATTGTCACGGAACGCAACGTGAACCGCTTCCGCGGACAGCTCAAAATGCTCGGGCTTTCGTTCGACTGGGAGCGCGAGGTCAACACCACCGATCCCAACTACTTCAAGTGGACACAGTGGATATTCCTCAAGCTTTTCAAGGCGGGACTTGCTTATAAAAAGGAGACCTCCGTCAATTGGTGCACCAACTGCAAGGTTGTGCTTGCCAACGAGGAAGTAGTAAACGGCGTGTGCGAGCGCTGTCACGGAGAGGTCATCCACAAGGTAAAGGATCAGTGGATGCTCAAGATCACCGATTACGCGCAGAAGCTGCTCGACGACCTGGATTCCGTTGATTACTTCGAGAAGATCAAGACCGCCCAGGTCAATTGGATAGGACGCTCCACAGGCGCGGAGGTGACGTTCAAGACCACCGCCGGCGATGAGCTGCTGATCTACACGACCCGCCCCGACACATTGTTCGGCGCGACCTATATGGTCATCTCCCCCGAGCACCCGCT
>CAYVSV010000053.1:0-11060 GCA_964454205.1 uncultured Ruminococcus sp. | reverse complement strand
GCAAAATGTCATATAATAGAAATAGTGGGGTGTTTTGCCCCGAAATATAAATTGGTAAAGATTTACAGGAGGAGACACAATGAGAGTTTACAATTTCAGCGCGGGTCCCGCGGTTTTGCCCGAAGAGGTCCTGAAAGAAGCAGCGGACGAAATGCTTGATTATAACGGCACGGGTATGTCCGTTATGGAGATGAGCCACCGTTCCAAGGCTTACGACGATATCATCAAGACCGCGGAAAAGGATATCCGCGAGCTGATGAACATTCCCGACAATTATAAGGTGCTGTTCCTGCAGGGCGGCGCTTCACAGCAGTTCGCGGCAGTTCCCATGAACCTTATGAAGAACAAGAAGGCGGCGTATATCATCACGGGACAGTGGGCGAAGAAGGCTTATCAAGAAGCGAAGATCTACGGCGAGGCTGTTGACGTTGCGTCCTCCGCGGACAAGACGTTCTCTTATATCCCCGACTGCTCCGATCTCGATATCCCCGAGGACGCGGATTATGTTTACATCTGCGAGAACAACACGATCTACGGCACGAAGTTCAAGACACTGCCGAACACCAAGGGCAAGATACTCGTTGCGGACGTTTCCTCCTGCTTTTTGAGCGAGCCCGTTGACGTTACGAAGTACGGCGTTATCTACGGCGGCGTTCAGAAGAATGTTGGTCCCGCGGGCGTTGTTATCGCGATAATCCGCGAGGATCTCATCACCGACGACGTTCTCCCCGGCACTCCCACAATGCTCAAGTGGAAGACCCAGGCGGACAACGACAGCCTTTACAACACCCCTCCCTGCTATGGTATCTATATCTGCGGCAAGGTGTTCAAGTGGATAAAGAAAATGGGCGGTCTCGAGGCTATGAAGGCTCACAACGAGAAGAAAGCCAAGATCCTCTATGATTTCCTCGATCAGTCCAAGCTGTTCAAGGGCACCGTTCGCCCCGAGGATCGTTCGATAATGAACGTTCCGTTCGTTACCGGCAACGAGGAGCTCGACGCGAAGTTCGTCAAGGAAGCAAAGGCTGCGGGCTTTGAGAACCTCAAGGGTCACAGAACCGTCGGCGGTATGCGCGCCTCCATCTACAACGCAATGCCTATCGAGGGCGTTGAGAAGCTTGTTGCTTTCATGAAGAAGTTCGAGGAAGAGAACGGCTGATTTTCATCGCCATTGTGCTTGACAAACAGGTTTTCGGGTGGTATAATGGATAGAGACAGAGAGTGTTTTATTCCCGATGCAAAGGTGGAATGTTACCTTTTAAAAGAGGGAACAAAGCATTTTATAGAATTTTCAAATGTAGGATATACTCGCTCCGACGGTGAGAGATTAAAGTCCGACATTGCCGAAAATTTTGATTACAGCAAAGCGGTTGAAAAGAAAACTGTTGAGGGCTCGGAGCGGTTCAATGTTTATATGGATCTGGGAGTTGGCAAAACGAAACGCTTCCGCACCGTATGGCAAAAGGACACTCCCGACAGTATTCCACGATTTATTACTGCTTACAGAAAGGACTGATGTTTATGACATTGTACGAAGAGGTTTGTATCCTGAAAAGCGGGATCGTCGGAACGATTATTGACAGCTATAGCTCGCGCGGCAAGACGTTTTACGTAGTAGAAAGCGAAACCCCCGACGGATTTGAGCTTTTCGACTGCCTCCCCGAGGAGTTGTCAAGGAAAAGCTGATTTTAGGAGGCAACAATGGCTGATGACAGATTTGTAAAGGTTTATTCGCAGGGCAACGGTTTTACCTCCGGGCAGATTCGTATATATGTCGATAGGGTAACGGGTGTGAATTATGTGTTTTGCCATGACGGCTATGCAGGCGGACTTACTCCGCTGCTCGATAAGGACGGAAAGCCTGTTGTTACCTTGAACGAGGTCAAGTAAAGAGATCAATTATTCACCGCTCCGCGCGGAGCGGTGAATAAAAACAAACCGTGGGTATTCCCCGCCGAAGGCGGGGAATACCCACTAAAACCAAAATAGGGAGAAAGATTATGTACAATATTCAAACATTAAATAAGATCGCCGCTTGCGGCACGGACTTGCTCGACAAGAGCAAGTACACCTTCGGCGATGAAGTAAGCAACCCCGACGCAATTCTCGTGCGCTCGGCGGCTATGCACGATATGGAGTTCGGCGACAAGCTCCTTGCTATCGCGAGAGCGGGCGCGGGCGTAAACAATATCCCGATCGACAAGTGCAGCGAAAAGGGTATCGTTGTGTTCAACACCCCGGGCGCCAACGCAAATGCCGTTAAGGAGCTCGTTATCTGCGGACTGCTGTTGAGCTCGCGCAGAATTCCCGCTTCCATGGATTGGATAAAGACCCTCAAGGGCAAGGGCGACGAGGTTTCCAAGCTCGTTGAAAAAGGCAAGAGCCAGTTCGTAGGTCCCGAAATCCTTGGAAAGAGGCTCGGCGTTGTCGGCTTGGGCGCTATCGGCGTTCTCGTTGCGAACGCGGCGGCGGCGCTCGGTATGGACGTTATCGGCTACGATCCGTTCCTCAACGTAGAGCACGCTCTGAAGCTTTCCGGCAAGGTAAACTACGTCAAGGACGTTAAGGAGATCTACGAGAAGTGCGATTACATCACGCTCCACGTTCCCGCAACTCCCGATACGAAGGGCATGATAAACGCGGATGCTATCGGTCTGATGAAGAAGAGCGTGCGCCTGCTGAACTTCTCGCGTGACAGTCTCGTTGTTGAAGCGGACGTTGTTGCGGCGCTCGAAAACGGCGGAATGGCGTGCTACGTCACCGACTTCGGCTCGGATAACCTCATCGGCAAGGAGAACGTTATCTGCCTGCCGCATCTCGGCGCTTCCACTCCCGAGAGCGAGGACAACTGCGCGGTTATGGCTGTTAAGGAGGTCGTTGACTACATCGACAACGGCAACATCACAAACTCCGTAAACCTTCCGAATATGTCCATGGCTATCACCGGAGACGCGAAGATATGCGTTATCCACAAGAACGTGGAGGGCGTTATCAACAACATTACCGCTCCCGTTTCCGCGGCAGGCATGAACATCGAGAATATGGAGAGCAAGTCCAAGAAGGACTACGCTTACACCTGCCTTGACGTTAAGGGCAACGCTGCGGGCATTGAGGATAAGCTCAAGAGCGTAGAGAACGTTGTCGGCGTTCGCGTTGTGAAGTAATTTAAGGGTTACTGATTTAATACGTTTTTCTCTGCCGACGGCGGGGAGACGTATTAAACGAAACCTAAGGAAATACTGATCTAATGCGTTTTCCCCCGCCGGAGGCGGGGGAAAACGCATAAAAAAGATTTATTTTTTTAAAACCATTTGATCGGTGTTTTCCTAAAAATATATTGACAAATCGAAAAGTGTGTGGTATAATGTAAATGTAAAAAACCAGGAGATTTTTACAACGTTCCGTATCAAAAATTTGCCCCCTCGCGCACCGTAAATACGCGAGGGGGCAGGTTTCGCTATGCTCTTACCAGCTTACTCATCACCGCCGAGCCATTTGCAGATGAAGTTGGAAACAACGCCCGCTATGACGGAGAGTATAAATCCCAGGAGATCCATCCGTATCCCCCTTTTCTATGTAGTACTCGGGGTTAGCCGGCAAGTACATTATACCATAAATTTACTTGCCTGTCAACAACTCTCCCCTCTTTCAAGAGGGGGGAGTTGTTGTTCCCGAACAATCTTACATTTCTCTTACATTTTCAAAATCCCGTTGACCTTTACGCGCAAATGTGTTATTATGTAAATATCGAAAATGATATTTACAAAAAGGTATTTTGTGCGGTTTTCCCCGCCTGATGCGGGGAAAACCCGCCGTTCAATCGTGTTCTCGTATGATGTGGGGGTGGGGAAATGCGAATGAGAGATGTTATCGAAGTGCTTTCGGTATACGGCGTTTTACCCGCTGCGCCTTTGGCGCTCGCGGCGACGGCGCTGTACACCGCGGCACGTTTCGTGTATCTGAGAGCGGCAAAAAAGCCGCGGTCGGGTGTTGTCACGGAGACAGCCCGCGGTATGCTCGTGTGGTATCTCGTGACCTTGGTGGTGGTCGTGTGGCTTACCGACTTGCCCGCACTCCTGTTCGGGAGGATAACGGCGGCGCAGTTCGCGGAGCTCACGTTCTTCCGAGGAAACTACACAAACAACGAGCGTTTTTGGGAACTGGTGCACGGCAGATTTTACCCGTACCGCGACTGGGGGGAATTTGTCGCGAACATCGTGCTGTTCATGCCGTTCGGAGCGCTTTTGCCTTTGGCGTTTCGGCGGCTGAGGTGGTGGGCGGTCGACCTCATAGGGTTGGGGACAACTCTCGTGATAGAGCTCGTTCAGCCGTTTGTAGGGCGCACCTGCGACTTGGACGACATCGCGGCGAACACTCTCGGCGCGGTCATAGGCTGCGCCATCGCGAAGCTCGTCATGTCGCTGTACAAGCTCTTTTCACGAAAACGCTCATAAAAAAATCCCGAGCCTTTAACGGCTCGGGACTCGCGTTTTAATTTCAAGATCATTATCATTTCGCCGCGATGTCGGTTATCGCCCTTTTAACAAGCTTCTTGAACAGGGGAGCGACTCTGTCCGCAGTCTCCTGGACTTCCTTGTGCGAGAGCGGATTTGAGGAGATGCCCGCCGCGAGATTGGAAATGCAGGAAATGCCGCATATTTCCATACCGCAGTGCCGCGCCGCTATCGCCTCAATGGCGGTGGACATTCCCACGGCGTCCGCGCCCAACCGTCCGTATGCGCGTATTTCGGCGGGGGTCTCGTAGTTTGGTCCCGTTGTCTGAATGTACACTCCGCGCTGAAGCGGCACGCCCTCCGCGGCAGCGGAGTTTTCGATTATCGTGCGCAGACGGCGGCTGTAAACCTCGCTCATATCGGGGAAGCGCGTGCCTAGCTCCTCAATGTTCGCGCCGATGAGCGGAGAGGGGACAAGGCTTGAGATGTGGTCGCAGATCAGCATAAAATCCCCCGCGCGGAACGACGGGTTTATTCCCCCCGCGGCGTTTGTGAGGAACAGCGTTTTAGCGCCCATAAGGTGCATAAGCCGCGTCGGGAGCACAACGTCATGCACGGGATATCCCTCGTAGTAGTGGACGCGCCCCTGCATCGCGACAATGGGAACCCATCCAGAATAACCGAACACAAATTGTCCCTTGTGCCCGGCAACGGTGCTTGTCGGGAAGCCGGGTATCTCGCTGTAGGGAAGAGTTTCGCGGACATCCATCGTGTTGCAGAAATCGCCGAGCCCGCTTCCGAGAATAAGCGCGAGCTCCGGCTTGAACGACACCTTTTTCTCGACCGCCTCGCGGCATTTTTGCAGCTTTTCGTAAACGTTGTTCATTTTAATTTCCTCCTGAATATAATATCCTTTAATTCCTTGAGCGGATTTTGGTAGATCCTGCAAGCGAGCACCTCATGGGTTTCCGCGTCATAGTACGCCTTTTTAAAACAGCCTTCTTCCAACGGCATTTCCCGAAAAGACACCGGCGGCTGATTTAGTCGGATAGCCGACTTAAACGGTTCGGACAGAACAATGACCCTCATCGTGTCCTCAGCGCCGTTGTTGTAGCTCGTCTTGAAAACGCTGTTGCCTTCCGCGATTTCGGATTTCAGTATGCTTTGAAGTCTCCACGAACGGAATTCCTCCATAAGATCACCTCCTTGTAGCCTTGAAAAAGAATCTCGGGAAATTGAAGATAACTTCGCCGTTCGCCCGAGCGGGGTATTCCTTTTTGAGCTCCGCCGTAATATCCGCGATGAATTCCCCGCCTTCGCGCTCGTCAAGAGCCGCAAGATATGTACGAAGCCCGGTTGAGCGGTACCATTCTATTATGCTTTCAACGCTCGGCATACGGTGGCAGTAGGTAGTTTTCCAAAGCTCGAAATCGTCCGTCAGTCCGCTTAAAATATCGTGATATTCTGGAATGGTAAGAGTGCCGAAAATGCGTTTTTCGGGGAATTTATCGCTCCATTTTTCGCTTTCGGATATTCGCGCGGTTATTTTGTGGATAGGCTCGTCGAAGTTCATCGGTATCTGTGCGGCGAGAGTTCCGCCTTCCTTGAGCAGCTTGAACACGCGCGGCAAAAGCTCGCGGTGGTTCGGCAGCCACTGAAAGCACGCGTTTGAGAATACAACGTCGAACTTCCCGTAATATTTGCTCAGGTCTCCGTTCAGATCGAGCTTCACGAACTCGAGATCGGGGTTTTCCGCGCGGGCTTTTTCGAGCATATTTTCGCTGTTGTCTGCGCCGATGATACGCGCTTCGGGGAAACGGTTTTTCAGCACGCGCGTGCTGTTCCCGGGACCGCACCCTAGGTCTATTATCCCGCGCGGAGAGCCCTCGAGCCGCGCCGCCAGGTCGATCGCGGGCTGAGTTCTCTGCGCCTTGAATTTAAGATATAACTCGCTGTTCCAGTCGCTCATGTCAAGTTGCCTTCTTTCACTGTTTATTCCTCAATTCCACGGTAAACTCCGTTCCGCCGCCGACCGTGGAGTTTACGGTGATATCTCCGCCGCACAGCTCGATTATCTTTTTAACGAGCGGAAGCCCCAAGCCGTTTCCTTTTGTCGCGTGCGAGGGGTCTGCCTGATAGAATTTCTCAAAAATGTGCGGCAGGGCGCTTTCGGGAATGCCGCACCCGCTGTCCTTTATCCTCGCGATAACAGCGCCGTTTTCCCGTTTCAGCGAAACGAAGATCGAGCCGCCCTCCGGCGTGAACTTCACAGCGTTGTCAAAGAGATTGTTCCAGACGTGCGCCAGAAGCGTTTCGTTCCAGTAGAAGCGAACGTCCTCCAGGTCCATATCGATGTCGATGTTTTTGGCGCTCCATTGCGGCTCCAACCGTATCATACAGCCGCGGAGCTGTTCATCAAGCGAAAAGTGCGTTTTCTCGGTTATGATATCCTTGTTTTCGAGGTTTGTCATAAGGAGCGTGTTCTGCGACAGAACCGAGAGATACTCCGTTTCGTCGAGGATTATTTTAGAGAACTCGCGCTGCTGCTCTTCGGTGAGATTTCCCTCGTAGAGCTGCCGCGCGAAGCCGCGGATAGACACCAGCGGCGTTTTGAACTCGTGCGAGAAGTTGGATATGAAATCGTTGCGGAACATTTCGGTGTTGCGGAGCTCTTCGGTCATTTCGTTGAAGTTGCGGATAAGCTCGCGCAGTTCCTTTATGGTGTGGCGTTCCGACCAGCCCACTTCAAGCGTGACGTTGAAGTCGCCGTTAGTTACTCGCCGCGTCGCCTTAACGAGCTCCGAGAGCGGCTTTAAGAGGTTGTTTGCGATAACGAACGCCAGCAGTGAACCCACAAGAACGCTCGCGAACATCGAACCAAGCACCGATGTGGTGTTGCTTTCGCCGCCCGCGAGATAGCCCAGAATGAGCGTCGCGGAGAACGTTAAAATATCCGATCCGAGAATGATTATCGCGGAAATGATAGTCCACTTCATTCCGAGACGATTCACTACTCTGAACGGATTTTGCTTTTTCTTCATCTCTCTGTTTACCCCGTTACAGCGCCTTGAAATACGGGCAAATATCCTCGTACTCCCCCGATCTAAGGCGAAATCCTTTCGGTATCGTCCCGAGCTGCGTGAACCCGAGCCGCTCGTACAAATGCCGCGCGTGAACATTCGTCGCGACGACGGCGTTGAATTGCAGAACTCCAAAGCCGAGCCTTTTCGCCTGCGAGAGGCAATCCAGCACCAGCCTTTCGCCGATGTGCAGACCGCGCTTTTCGGAGCTCACCGCGTAGCTCGCGTTGCAGATGTGTCCGCACCTCCCGACGTTGTTCGGGTGGAGAATATACAGTCCGCAAACTCCGTTTTCGTCTGCCGCAATTCCGCAATAGCTTTGCCCCGCGAAAAACTCCGCGCCCGTTTCCTCGGTGAGAAGCTCCTCCTGCGGGAACGCGTTGCCCTCGTCCACGACCTCGTTCCATATCCGTATCATTTCTGGCAGGTCGCCGATTTCATATCGTCTTATCTCCATTATCTCAGCTCCCAAAATTTAAACCCTTGGACAGCAAACCCGTCTGCCTCCAGCGGTTCGATAAACTTTTCGATATACCAATTAACGTCGGTATATCGCCGCCAATTGCCGCTGTCAAGCGTTCTTCTGTTGATATCGCAGGCGATGCCAAGCTCGTTCGGAGCGTTTTTTAACAGATCCGTAACGCGCTCGCCGTTCTCGTAAAGCGCAACTCCCACGAGCGAACCGCCGCTCTCTTTTTCCTCGATAATTTTCGCAAGCTCGTCAAACGTTACGGACAAATGATCCCGGTCAAAATCGTCGGACGTGATGATAAACGCGCGGTTATCGCGGTCAAAAACGCTCATTCCGCGTTTCAGATAAACGCCGACTATATCCATAATACGATACTCGCCCAAATACACCCATAAGCTCGCCTCAACCGACATTTCACACCTCGTGTATCCTCCGCCCCACAACGAACAGCATCCAATCCTTTGCGTCGGAATCGTCACCGTATTCCTCAAACATTCTGTTTAAAACCGTCCGAGCCCTTTGATAATCGTCTATCAAACCCCACCTGTTCAGATCTGATTTCGTGAACGCTTTGTCATAATCGAAGCCGCAGTTGGTAAGAGCGCTTATTTCCCACTCGTCCGCGATCTCAAACCCGCAGAACTCAAAGCCCTCGATTTTTTGCAGCGCAATATCGGGATCGTCGATCTCATTACCGTTTTTATCGAGCATACAATATTCGCATAATATCTGTTGATCTTCCGTCAACGAATAATTCCGCGCTGATTCTTCGGTCATCAGCTCCGTTGGCTCGGTGAGGGTTATGATCTCCTCAAATTCTTTGAAAGCCTTGTGATCCTCCAATTCGCGCGGAAAACGCCTTTTGCACAGAAAAAATTGCGGATTATTCTGCGTATCGAGCGTTATGACATATTCACCCGTCTCGTTTGGTAAATAAACAAAATTCCATACTCTCAAATAACATCACCTACATCGCGCTCAACTGTTCTTTATCGCCTTGTACCCCAGTCCGCGAACCGTTACTATTGAGAAATCGGGGTTGTCCTTGAAGCGTTCGCGCAGACGGTTTATGTGCACGTCCACCGTCCGCGCCTCGCTGTCGGAATCCATAGACCAGAACTCGTCCATAATGTTCTGCCGCGTGAATGTCTTGCCGGGGAACGACAAAAGCTTGAACAATATCTGAAACTCCTTTCGCGGAAGCACTGTTGAAACGCCTTCGCGTATTACGGTGAACGAATCGTAAACAAGCTCCGTGCCGCCGACCGTGATCTTCTGCTCCTCGCTTATCTTGCTGCGCCGCAAAAGCGCCTTTATTCGCAGAAGCATTTCGATCTCGTCCACGGGCTTCACCATAAAATCGTCCGTGCCGAGCACAAACGACTTTCGCATATCCTCGGACGTATCCTTTGCCGTGATTATCAGCACGGGAACGTTGTTTCCGGCTTCCCGCAGAGCTTTAAGCGTTCCGTAGCCGTCGAGCTTCGGCATCATCACGTCCAATACCATAAGATCGATGTGTTGTTCCGCGATGACCTCAAGCGCGCGCTCGCCGTTTTCCGCGGTGAACGCGCGGTAGCCGTTCTTTTCGAGAGTGTATTCGTACAAGCGGCGAATATTCGCCTGGTCGTCTACAACTAAAATATTGAACAAATTATCGCCTCCGCATGCCTGCAAATTCCGTAACAAATTCGGGAAAACCCTCCCGCGGACGTCTTATTTTTTCCCGCGCCGCCACAAGCTCCGCGGGGATATTTTCGGTGAACACCGCTGTTGCCGCCGCGTTGAGCATAGGCAAGTCCATTAGACTGTCCCCCGCCGCCGCGAACTCAGACAGCCCGAGCTTCTTTGCGAGGCGCTTTACCGCCTCACCCTTGCTGAGCTTTTTCGGAACGACATAGACCTTCTCTCCCGTGAAAAAGCTCTCGCACAGCTCGCCGCGCCCGAGGTATTCCAGTGTTTGCGGCGGCTCTTTGCTTTTCGTGAACAAAAACAGCCCGTCAATCAAGCGCGTCTCGAACGAGCGGCGGGGGTCTTGTTCCATAAGCTCCCGAAAACGCGAAAGCTCCGCCTCACATTCCGCGAATATCCCGCGCGACCATCCGCTCCATTCCGCGTCGGGTTCGCCGTCAACGAGCAGCGTTCCGCCGTTATCGCAAAGCGCGTATTCCGGCGAGAATCCAAACCGCGCGAGCTCAATGCGCCGATACTGCTCAACGCTCCGCGTAGTCACCGGAATAACGCCCGCGAGCCTCGGAAAAAGCTCCGACTGCCGAGCGGTGATACAAGATATAGGTTCTCCGTCTTTGAACTCTATAACAATATCTCCAACCTGACGGAGTTTTGCGGAGAAGATCAGCGTTCCGTCGAGGTCGGAGAATAAAACAACCCTACTCATTATAACTAACAATTAACAACTATTAAACTAACAACTGTCAAACTTCCCAGCTTCCAAGATACTTTTCCTGTTCGGGAGTGAGCTTATCGATTTCGAAGCCCCATGAGGCGAGCTTGCGCTCGGCTACCTTGCGGTCTATCTCCTTGGGAACGTTCACCGTCATTTGCTCGCCCTTTTTGAGCTTGTCCGCGTTTTTCGCGATATATTCCGCGGAAAGAGCCTGAATAGCGAAGCTCATATCCATTATCTCCGCGGGGTGTCCATCGCCCGCAGCAAGGTTTACAAGCCTTCCTTCGGCGATAACGAAGATCGTGTTGCCGTTTTTCAGCTTGTAGCCCATAATGTTGTTGCGCGCGAGATAGCTGCTCTCCGATATTTCGCGGAGCTTTGCCATATTCACCTCAACGTCGAAATGTCCCGCGTTGCAGCATATTGCGCCGTCCTTCATATTGTTGAACGCCTCTTCTCCCACAACGTCCGCGCAGCCGGTCACGGTAACGAAAAAATCGCCGATCTTCGCCGCCTCGCGCATGGGCATTACCTTAAAGCCGTCCATGACCGCTTCCATTGCCTTTATGGGATCGATCTCCGTCACGATGACCTCCGCGCCGAGACCCTTAGCGCGCATTGCCACGCCCTTGCCGCACCAGCCGTAG
>CAYVSV010000052.1:0-11456 GCA_964454205.1 uncultured Ruminococcus sp. | reverse complement strand
AACCCGGGACACCTTGATTAAAAGTCAAGTGCTCTACCACCTGAGCTAGTGGGTCGTTTGTACAACGTTAATATTATACCAAATTATTTGGGGATTGTCAAGGGCTTTTTTAAAATTCTTTGAATTTTTAGGGATTTTTTGGGTTTTTGAGTAAAAAATCTTGCTAAAATATTGCAATCCGCGCGTGAATATGGTATAATAAATATGTATGTTAAAAGAAAGGACGGCGGTATTGTGGATATTTCCGTGGGAGATGTGCTGGTAATGAAAAAGCAGCACCCGGGGTGCGGCAGCGACAGAATGAAGGTGCTGCGAGTGGGCGCGGATTTCAGGCTCGCCTGCGAGGGCTGCGGGCGCACATTTATGATAGCGCGGTCTAAGTGCGAGAAGAAGATAAAATCGGTCGTCCGCGGGGAAGAGAAGGAGAGTTAGCGTTCCTTTGAGAGATATGGAAAAAGTTTTTTGGGAGGAACGGTCATGACGGAAAAGCTGGAAGCGGCGGCGGCAAGATACGACGAGATAAGCGCGAAGCTTGCCGACCCAAAGGTAGTCGGGGATAATAAGCTGTATACGGAGCTTATGCGCGAGTATAAGAGTCTCACGCCGCTTATGGATATGTACAAGCAGTTCGTTTCGGCGCAAAACAGCCTCGAGGACGCAAAGGCGGCTATGGAGGACGACGATCCCGAGCTCCGCCGAATGGCACAGGAGGAAGCGGAAACGGCAAAAGCAAAGCTCGAGCAATGCGGCGAGGAGCTGAAGCTCCTGCTGCTGCCGCGCGACCCGGACGACGACAAAAGCGTTATCGTGGAGATACGCGCGTGCGCGGGCGGCGAGGAGGCGGCGCTGTTCGCGAATTCGATGTTCAGAATGTATTCCATGTACGCCGCGCGGCAGGGCTGGAAGATTGATGTGATGGGCAGCAATCCCACCGAGCTCGGCGGGTACCGCGAGATAAGCTTCGGGGTAGAGGGCGAGGGTGTGTATTCCAAGTTAAAGTACGAAAGCGGAGTTCACCGCGTCCAGCGTGTTCCCGAAACGGAATCGCAGGGGAGGATACAGACGTCCACGGTCTCCGTGGCGATACTCCCGGAGGTCGAAGAGGTCGATGTGAATATCGATCCCGCCGATCTCACGATACAAACGTTCCGTTCAAGCGGCGCGGGCGGACAGCATATCAACAAAACGGAGTCCGCGGTGAGAATAATCCATAATCCGACGGGAACGGTAGTCGAGTGCCAGGAAGAGCGCTCGCAGATGAAAAACAAGGAAAAGGCGATGAAAAAGCTCTTCGCGACGCTCTACGAGGCGGAAAAATCCGCCCGCGACAGCGCCATTGCCGAGGACAGGCGCGTGCAGGTCGGCACGGGAGACCGTTCAGAGAGGATAAGGACGTACAATTTCCCGCAGTCCCGCGTTACCGATCATCGGATAAACCTCACGCTCTATAAGCTGGACGAGATGATGAACGGCGGCTGCGACGAGGTTTTTGAGGCGCTTAGAGTCGCCGATATGACGGCAAAGCTGGTAAAACAAGAGAAGTGATGTAATGGAAACAAGCGTTGAAAAATACAGCGCGGAGAGCGCCGCTCACGCGGCGGAGCTGCTAAGGCAAGGCGGACTCGCCGCGATACCGACGGAGACTGTATACGGCTTAGCGGCGAACGCTCTTGACAAAAACGCCGTGCGGAAGATATTTCTGGCAAAGGGCAGACCGCAGGACAATCCGCTTATAGTGCATATTTCGGATATGAATATGCTGCCGCCGCTGGTGCGGGAGATACCGGACATAGCCGTAAAACTCGCGGAGCGCTTCTGGGCGGGACCGCTTACGATGATCTTTCCGAAGTCGGATATCGTTCCGGACGTTACAAGCGGAGGACTTGATACCGTCGCGGTGAGAATGCCCGAAAGCGCGGCGGCGCGGGACATAATCGGAAAATGCGGCTTTCCGCTCGCCGCTCCTTCCGCAAATCTCTCCGGAAAGCCAAGCCCCACGACTGCGGCGCACGTTTTCGAGGATATGAACGGCAGGATACCGCTGATAATAGACGGCGGCGAGTGTCCGGTCGGTGTGGAGAGCACGGTGGTCTGCTTTAAGGAAGGCAGGATACACATTCTGCGCCCCGGCGGGATAACCGCGGAAATGCTCGGGGAGATAGGCGGTACGGAGGTGGACAGGGCGGTGACGGTTCAGCCCGCTAAGGACGAAAGAGTGCTGTCGCCGGGAATGAAGTACACGCATTACTCTCCGAAAGCGGAGGTGTTTATCGTAAACGCTCACGGAGAGCGTTTCGCGGAGTACTGCGCAATGCGTTCGCGCTCCGAGAGCGGAGTTATCGCGCTGGGCGCGGGGGTGAGCGGTGAGGGCTGCTTTCTCGATTACGGCGAGACTTCCGAAATACAGGCGCAAAGGCTTTTCGCGCTTTTGCGGAAAGCGGACGAGCTGGGCGCTAAGACCGTTCTCGTTGAGATGCCGCGCACGGACGGCGTGGGGCTCGCGGTGTACAACCGTTTGCTGAGAGCCGCGGCGTTCAGGGTGATAGAAATATGAAATGGTTTACAACGGAAAAGATCGATACGGATACCTTTGTGATAAGCGAGTATAAGCACCCGGAGGAAACGCACTGCTATCTGCTTATCGGAGAGGAGCGCTCGCTGCTGATAGATACGGGGCTCGGAGTGGGGGATATTTCCGCGGAGATCTCGCGGTTGACGAAGGGTCCCGTGCTCGCGGCGCCTACGCACGTTCATTGGGATCATATCGGCGGGCTCGCGGAATTTGAGGAATTTTGCGTTCATCGGGACGAGCTCGATTGGATAGACGGAGGATTTCCGCTTACCGACGAAGCGGTAAAGGAAATGCTCGCGGTGGGCTCGCTTCCAGAGGACTTTGACCTTAACGGCTATGAGATATTTAAAGGCAAACCGTCTCGTTTGCTTAACGGCGGCGATCTTATAACGCTTGGAGGCAGAACGCTTGAGGCCGTTCACACGCCGGGACATTCTCCCGGGCATATATGCTTTTGGGAAGAGAAGCGAGGATATCTTTTTACGGGGGATCTGGTTTACAAGGGGATCTTATACGCGAACTACCCGTCAACAGATCCGAACGCTTTTCTGCGCTCGCTGAAGCGGCTCGCTGAGCTTCCCGCAAAGCGTGTTTTCCCTGCGCATCATTCGCTTGACGTTGAGCCGAGACTGATATCCGAGGTGACAAGCGGATTAGAGAGCATAGAGCGCCTCGGAAAGCTGAGGCACGGCGGCGGACGTTTTGATTTCGCGGATTGGTCAATAATGCTTTAGAGGTATAATAATGGTAAATTTACCGAATATTATGATAACGGGGCTTACGGGCATGAGCGGCGCGGGGAAGTCCACGGTGTGCGAGGTATTTGCGCGGCGCGGCTTTTATGTGATCGACTGCGACGGGACATCCCGCGAGACATCGCGGGACGGCGCTTTCCTCCGCGAGCTGCAAAGCCGTTTCCCGGAAAAACTTCTGCGCGAGGACGGCAGTCTTGACCGTGAGCTCACCGCAAAGGCTATCTTCAATGACGGAGAAAAGCTGGCGCTGTATAACCGGATCATATTTCCGTATATCGTCTATAAGATAATAGAAAAAATAAGATCGGCGCAAAGCGACGTTATACTCGACGCTCCCACGCTGTTCGACAGCAAGCTCGATATGATTTGCTCAAAGGTTGTGGGAGTAACGGCAAGCCGCGAGCTTTGTGCGGATCGCATAACGCTTCGGGACGGAATATCGAAGGAGCGCGCGCTGGAGCGCCTTTCGGCGCAGCGCGGCGAGGAGTTCTTCGGAAGCCGATGCGACTATATAATAGAAAATAACGGCGCTCCGGCGGAGCTTTCCGAAAAAGCCGAGCGTATCACGGACAAACTGAAGGGGAAACTATGATAACTTACAGAAAGAAAAAGCGAAGGATCGCGCCCGTTGTCGTCATGATAACGGTGATAGTTCTGATATTGCTTGTTGTCGGCGGATTTTTGGGGTATAAAAAGTATATCGAGATCTCGTACCCGATAAAATACCAGAACTATGTGGAAAAGTACGCTGCCGAAAATCATCTGAACAAATACTTCGTTTACGCTGTGATAAAGACCGAGAGCGGCTTCGACCCCTACGCGGAATCCAACGTCGGCGCGAGGGGGCTCATGCAGATAATGGAGGACACGTTCGACTGGATAAAGTACAAATCGGACGACGAGGACGCGGTGTATTACGATATGTACACCGCCGAGACGAACATTAGGTACGGCTGTATGCTCTTAGGGTATCTTATGGATGAGTTCGGCAATATCGAGACTGTCGCGGCGGCGTATCACGCAGGGCGCGGGAACGTCAACGAGTGGCTTTCCGACAAGCGCTATTCATCGGACGGCGTTCATCTCGACGATATTCCGATATCCGACACCGCGCATTATGTAAGCAAGATCACCAAGGCTATGGACAAGTATTTAAGTCTTTATGACAATTAAACGTTGATCTAACGGCGATTTTCCCCGCCGGAGGCGGGGGAGACCGCAAAAAATAAAAATTTTATCGTCATTCATTATGAAATTAAGAAAGGAAGATAATTATGGCTAAGAAAACAGAAGCTGCGGCAAAGGAGCTCAAGGAGAAGCTGTTCAACCGTAAGAAGAACGCCTATCTTCGCATGACCGACGCGGAGGTAAAGAAATGCGACAAGTTCTGCGAGGGCTATAGGGAGTTCCTGAACTCCTGCAAAACGGAGCGCGAGGCGGCTGCCTTCGTTGAGGCGGCGGCGAAGAAGGCGGGCTTTGTCCCGTTCGACAAGAGCAAGACCTACAAGGCGGGCGACAAGGTTTACCGCGTGAACCGCGAAAAGGCGGTGATCCTTGCGGTAGTCGGAAAAGAGCCCATAGAGAACGGCGTGAATATCATCGCGGCGCACATTGACAGCCCGCGTCTGGATATGAAGCAGAACCCGCTCTACGAAAAGGACGAGGTGGGATATTTCAAGACGCACTATTACGGCGGTATCAAAAAATATCAGTGGCCGACCGTTCCGCTGTCGCTCCACGGGGTGATAGTAAAGGCGGATGGTTCCAAGATAACCGTGAACGTCGGCGAGGACGAGGGAGACCCCGTGTTCTGCGTATCCGATCTTCTGCCTCATCTCGCGAACACGCAGATGAAGCGTCCCGCGACGGAGATAGTCCGCGGCGAGGAACTGAACATCATAGTGGGCTCGCGCCCCTTTAAGGACGACGAGGCGAGCGAGACCGTAAAGCTCAATCTTATGATGATCCTGAACGAGAAGTACGGCATAGTGGAGAGCGATTTCCTTTCGGCGGAGCTGGAGGCTGTACCGGCGTTTAAGGTAAAGGACGTCGGCTTCGACAGAAGTCTTATCGGCGGCTACGGTCAGGATGACAGAGTTTGCGCGTATCCCGAGCTTATGGCGATACTTGGAGCAAAAAGCGTCCGCAGAACTGCGGTCTGCGTGCTTACGGACAAGGAGGAGATAGGCTCGGACGGAAATACGGGCTTGAATTCCTCGTATATGAAGTATTTCATAGCCGACCTCGCGGCGGCGTTCGGCGCCCGCTGCAGAGACGTGCTTTCAAACTCCAAGTGCCTTTCCGCGGACGTGAACGCGGCATACGACCCCACGTTCTCCGACGTTTTTGAGAAGAACAATGCCTGCGTTCTGAACGGCGGCGTTTGCGTTACGAAATACACCGGCTCTCGCGGAAAGAGCGGCACTTCCGACGCTTCCGCGGAATTTGTCGGCGAGATACGCTCTCTGCTTGACAATAACGGCGTTATCTGGCAGACCGGAGAGCTCGGCAAGGTGGACAACGGCGGCGGGGGAACTGTCGCTATGTACGTCGCGAACCTTAACGTCGACACTATAGACGTGGGCGTTCCGGTAATGAGTATGCACGCGCCCTTTGAGATAACCGCGAAGGCGGACATCTGGGCGGCTTTTAGAGCGTTCGAGGCGTTTATCAAGTAAAGTTAAGAACCGAATGCCCGTATCTTTGGTCCCCGAAGGCGCTTCGACCTTCAAATTCACCGTTCACCACCAACCGCATATATTGGTGTGAGAGGGTGATGTTATGAGAAAGAGCGGAAGGTTTCCGAAAAAGTTCGGCGTGAAGCTGATAGCGCTTGGTCTTATGCTTGCCGGTGCGTTTTTGGCGGCGGAGGCGGGGTTTCGTCCGCTGATAGAAGAAATAAACGCTTATGAGTGCCACGCGGCCGTGTCGCACATCATAAACGAGGCGGTGCTGACGGAGCTTGAAAGAAGCGGCACGGACTATTCGCAGCTCGTGACCCTCTCGCTGAACGGAGAAGGTGAGATAACCTCCGTTCAAAGCAATACCGTGAACATCAACAGGCTCAAAACCAACGTGAACGAAAGCGTTGAACGAGAGATAGGGCGGCTGTCCGAGTTGGATATACGAATACCCGTGGGAACGCTGCTCGGTGTGGAGCTGCTGCACGGAAAGGGCTTTACCGTGGGCATGAGCGTAAAGCCTGTCGGCTATGCCGACTTGAACATCATCAGCGAGTTTTCAGAGGCGGGGATAAACCAGACGCTCCACAGGATCGTCATAGAGATAACCGCGGACGTCGACGCGCTTATCCCGGGCTACCGCACGCGCGTTACCGTCAAGACCGCGATAGTAGCGGCGGAAACCGTGATAGTCGGCAGAGTGCCCGGCGCTTACACGCACGTCGTCACCGGGTCGGGTGACATAGCCGGGCTCATCAACGATTACGGAGCGGAAAATTATACGCAATGATTTGTGGCGTTTTCCCCGCCTTAGGCGGGGAAAACCGGATAAAATAAAACCGTAAACAGGAGAATGACAGTGGAGATAAAAGAAGCAAAAAAACGGCTCGAAGAGCTTAAATCGGTTATCGAAAAAGCAAACAGGAGCTATTACGATCTCGACGCGCCCACTTTGGAGGACGACGAGTACGACGCGCTTATGCGCGAGCTCCGCGCGATAGAGCGCGATTTCCCCGAGCTGCTTACTGCCGACAGCCCCTCGCAGAGAGTGGGCGGTACGGCGCAGAGCTCCTTTGAAAAGGTTCGGCACGAGGTTCAGATGGGATCCTTGCAGGACGTTTTCGACGTCGGGGAGGTAAGGGATTTCTTCGAGCGGGTAAAGGCGGAGGGTGTCGATGAATTCACCGTAGAACCGAAGATAGACGGGCTTTCGGTGTCGCTGGTGTATGAAAACGGCGTTCTGACGCGCGGAGCGACGCGCGGCGACGGCTTTGTCGGTGAAGATATCACGCCGAACCTCAAAACGATACGCTCCGTTCCGCTGAATATCCCCGAAACGCTCCCGCTTCTGGAAGTGCGCGGCGAGGTGTATATGTCAAAGAAGAGCTTCGGGGAGCTGTGCGAGCTTCAGGAAAAAAACGGCGAACCGCTCCCGAAAAACCCGCGCAACGCGGCGGCGGGATCTTTAAGGCAAAAGGACAGCAAGGTCACCGCTTCAAGAAAGCTCGACATTTTCTGCTTCAACATTCAGCGGATAGAGGGTAAGGAGTTCAAAACGCACTCGGAATCGCTCGAATATATCAAAAACGCGGGATTTCACGTTATACCCGATATTAGCGTCTGCCATACGATAGACGAGATAATCGATCGGATAAACGAGATCGGACAAATGCGGCAGTCGCTGCCGTTCGATATCGACGGCGCGGTAGTCAAAGTGAATGATCTGGCGCTGCGCAGTGAGATAGGCGCAACGTCGAAGGTCCCGAAGTGGGCTGTGGCGTTCAAGTATCCGCCCGAGGAAAAGGAGACCACACTCCGTTCGATCGAGATAAACGTCGGGCGCACGGGCGCGCTTACTCCCGTGGCGGTGTTCGATCCCGTACAGCTTGCGGGAACGAGCGTAGCGCGCGCGGTTCTCCATAATCAGGATTTCATCACGGAGCGCGACGTCCGCGTCGGCGACAGGATCATCGTCCGCAAGGCAGGAGATATAATTCCCGAGGTGGTGCGGAGCGTATCTCACGCCGAGAGCTCCGAGCCGTACTTTATCCCGGACAAGTGCCCCGTGTGCGGCGCTGATGCCTTCCGCGACGAGGACGCGGCGGTCATACGCTGTCAAAACCCCGATTGCCCCGCGCAGCTTTTGCGTTCTTTGGAGCATTTCGCAAGTCGTGGAGCTATGAACATAGACGGTCTTGGAGAAGCAGTTGTCGAGCAGTTGGTAAATGCCGAACTGGTGCATACGGTCGCGGACTTGTACACGCTCGATTTGCAGAGCTTGACGGCTTTGGAGCGTTTCGGAACAAAATCCGCCGAAAATCTGCTTGCTTCTATCGAAAAGTCAAAGCAGAATGAACCCGACAGGCTGATCTTCGCTCTCGGTATCCGAGGGATAGGACAAAAGGCGGCAACGCTGCTTTGCCAGAAGTTCGGCGATGTTGAAAGCATTATGGCGGCGAGCGCGGAGGAGATAGCGGCGATAGACGGCTTCGGCGACGTACTCGCGCAGTCGGTCTACAACGCAATGCGCGAGCCGCACCGCGTAAAGCTCATCGAGCGGCTGAAGGAGCTTGGGCTTAATATGACGTACTCAAATCAGCAGGTGTCGGACAAGCTGAACGGCTTGACGTTCGTTCTTACGGGAACGCTCCCGACTTTAAAGCGCGACCAAGCCAAAGAGATGATCGAAAAGCGCGGCGGCAAGGTGAGCGGCTCGGTGTCGAAAAAGACAAGCTATGTTGTCGCGGGCGAGGAAGCGGGCAGCAAGCTCACCAAGGCGAACGAGTTGGGAATAACCGTGCTCACCGAGGAGCAGTTTTTGGAGATGATAGGGGAGTGACGGAATGAAAAAGGTTTTATGTGCAGTTTTGGCAGCGGCTTTGGCTTGCGGGCTTTGCGGGTGCAGTAAGGACGAGGAGCGGATCTCCGAGCCAGAAAGCTCCGATTTTTCATATAGTGAAGACGGCTTTGACATTGAAGCTGTTCGTAAGGACATTGTTATCAAGGGGCAGACGATTGAGATTCCCGTAAAACTCAAAGATATTCCGAAGGGTTGGAGTTATAAGCTGTACGATAAGGATGATGTATATCTTAAAGACGATCTGTTCATGGCAAACATGTTTTATAATGACGAGAAGATGTACGTAGCAACTTTGGAACAATATAATGAGAAAAAGCCAAAGGAAAGCATTATCTTTAACCTTACGATATATGACAGCGATTGCTCTATCGGTGGATTGATTCCTCAAATGAGCACAAAACAGGACGTGGTCAGCAAATACGGTGATCCTACGAAAATTTCATCGAATGGAACATATGAATATGGCATTGTAAACGGCGAAAATAAAGTAGGTGGAAGAATAAATGATCATAGTATTAGTGTGAAATTTGACGAAAATGACATCATTAAGTCAATCAGCATAACATACGCCGATCTTACGAAAGAATATTAAACCGGGAGGAACATATTATGGCAATTGATGTACAGCATTTAGCAAAGCTCGCGCGTCTGCGTATAGAGGACGACAAGCTGGCGAAATTCGAGAAGGATATGGAGAGCATAGTCGCAATGGTGGAGCAGCTCCCCGAAGTGAGCGGCGACGCGTCGGGTCTTGACCCCGACCACCCGATGAAGCTCCGCGAGGACAAAGAGGGCACGGACAAGCTCACGCGTAACGAGCTTCTGGCGAACGCTCCCAAAATGCAGGCAGGGTGCGTTGTCGTGCCCAAAACGGTGGAGTAAACGCAACACAATGGCGGCGCATAAAATTTGCGAAAGCGAGCTATAAAAGCGGAGTGCAGCGAAGCGAAACGTAGCTTTTATAGCTCGGCTAGCGAACAAAGCGAAGCGTAGTGAGCGGTTCGCAAATTTTAAATTAAAATAAGGAGATTAAAATGGAACTTTTTGAATATTCGGCTCACGAGCTGTCGAAAATGCTTTCGGAAAAGAAATGCAGCAGCGAGGAGCTCACAAAGTCCGTGCTTGACAGAGCGGCGGCAACAGATGAAAAGGTTGGCGCGTATCTCACGATATGCGGCGAGGAGGCACTCAAAAAGGCTCGCGAGATAGACGAAAAGCGCGGTAAGGAAACGCTCCACCCTCTGGCTGGTATTCCTATCGGGATCAAGGACAATATCAGCACGAAGGGCTTGCTTACCACTTGCGCTTCCAAAATGCTGTATAACTATGTGCCGCCGTTTGACGCGTTCGTTATGAAAAAGGTGAACGCGGCGGATATGGTTATAACGGGCAAGCTGAACATGGACGAGTTCGCTATGGGTTCGTCCACGGAGAACTCTTATTTTAAGAAAACGCATAATCCGCATAATCTCGACTGTGTTCCGGGAGGCTCCTCGGGCGGCTCGGCGGCGGCTGTCGCGGCTGGGAGCGCGGTGATTTCTCTCGGCTCGGATACGGGCGGCTCTATCAGAATGCCCGCGGCTTATTGCGGTGTGGTCGGTCTGAAGCCGACTTACGGCTCCGTATCGCGTTACGGTCTGGTGGCGTTCGCAAGCTCACTTGATCAGATAGGCCCGCTTGGCAGAAACGTGACCGACACGGCAATGCTGTACAGCGTGATCTGCGGTCATGACAGCATGGACGCGACGTCGCAGAATCGTGAGTATCCGGACTTCACAAAGCTCCTTAACAGCGACGTTAAGGGCTTGAAGATCGGTATTCCCGAGGAGTATTACGGCGAGGGCGTGGATAATTCGGTAAAGGAAGCCGTTATGAACGCGATCAGGGAGCTTGAGAAAAAGGGCGCGGAGACAATAAATATAAGCCTGCCGAGCACGAAATACGCGCTGAACGCGTACTACATCATATCCTCCGCCGAGGCGAGCTCAAATCTCGCGCGTTTTGACGGCGTGAAGTACGGCTACCGCGCCGAGAACTTCACCGATCTTACCGATATGTACGAAAAGACCCGCAGCGAGGGCTTCGGCGACGAGGTAAAGCGCCGTATAATGCTCGGAACGTTCGTGCTGTCGAGCGGATTTTTTGACGCGTACTATAAAAAGGCGAAGCTCGTCGCGCTTGAGATCGTCAAGGAATTCAACGAGGCGTTTGAAAAGTGCGACGTTATAGCAACTCCCGCAACTCCCGCGACGGCGTTCAGGCTCGGCGAGAACATAGGCGATCCCACGAAAATGTACGCCGCGGATATCTGCACGGTAACGGTCAATATCGCGGGTCTGCCCGCGATAAGCGTGCCGTGCGGCAAGGTAAACAATATGCCCGTCGGCTTGCAGTTTATCGGAAAGAAATTCGACGAGCAGACGCTTCTAAATACCGCGCTTGCCGTTGAGGAAATTTACGGCGAAGCGAAGCCCGTAAACGTTTGATTATGAGTGATAAAGAATTAACGCCCGTGGAAAAGGTTCAGAGGCTGGAGCGCGCCGCGCTGAATTCCTCTCCGGAGGAGATCGCGCGGATATATGCCGAGC
>CAYVSV010000051.1:0-12210 GCA_964454205.1 uncultured Ruminococcus sp. | reverse complement strand
AAGGCGTTCAAGGTCAGCCGCAAAACTCTGCAAAAGGTACAGAAAAAGGTCGGGTTTGTAGTGCTGTAATTGTGCAAAATCCACAAAAATTCGCGGAAAGCGAAAAATGTACTTGCAATTTGCGGCAAATTCTGTTATAATATCTTTTGTTACTGATAAAATTGTGCTGAAAGGGCGGTGTCATATATGGCTAAGTGCGAAATTTGCGGAAAGAGCGTTACGTTCGGGATAAAGGTATCCCACTCTCACAGACGCACCAACAGAACGTTCAAACCCAATGTCAAGAAGGTAAAGGCGGTCGTAAACGGTACTCCTTGCAGAGTTAATGTTTGCTCTCGCTGCCTGCGTTCGGGTCTGGTTCAAAGAGCGGGCTGATCCCGAAGAAAATTATCAGAGCCGCCGAATGAGCGGCTCTTTTGTCGTTCATAATTTAAGAACTGTTTATGGTATCGATGAGCCGATCAAGCTTTTCCAAGGTCTTAGGTGTTTTCCCCGCTTCCGGCGGGAAAAACACCGAAAATAAGTTTACAATATAAAAATATTTATTTGGTGTCTCAATAAAAAGGAGCGTATTATGTCTGCAAATTCCGAGAAAAAGAAGGGGGCGGGCGAGGCTGTAAAGCAGCTCGCGCCGTGCTGGATAATTTCGTTTGTGTTCTGCTATATGCTGTTCATATACGAACCGCTTATGATGTACGGCACAAACAAGGACGACTTTTGGTTCGATTTCGGGATAATGATAATCCCAACGCTGAAGATCTTCGCGATATTCTTTTTCGGAGCGGCGGCAGCGCTTACAGGGCTGTATTTCCTGTGCCGAAGGTTCTCGCCGGAGCTGAAGCCCTACAGATTGGTCTTGACGCTGCTGTTCGCGGTGTTTCTGGCGCTGTATATCCAGGGAAATTATCTCGCCGCGCATCTTCCGGCTTTGGACGGCTCGGAGATAGATTGGGGCGCGTATACCGCGGACGACGTTGTGACGATAATCGTCTGGCTGGTGATAGTGGCGGGGCTGACGTTCGCGCTTATAAAGTTCGAGCTTGACGGGATCGTGGTATGCCTTTCGGGAATATCGATAGCGGTTTTCCTGATGCTCACCGCTTCGCTGATCACTACGGCGGCGAGAAACGACCTGTTTTCGAGAAAAAACAACCTTATAAGCACAACCGAAGGCTTCAACGAGGTATCGTCCGACAAGAACTTCTTCATTTTCATGGTGGATTCGCAAAGCGCGACGGAGTTTACCTACGCTATCACGGCGCTCGATCAGTTTGAGCACTCCTTCGACGACTTCACCTACTATCCCGATACGCTTTCCGTCTACGCTTATACGAGGGATTCTCTGCCGTTCGTGCTTTCGGGGCACGTTAACAGAAACGAGGAGGATTTCGGGGATTATTCCGAGCGCGCGCTCAACGATTCGGTGCTTTTCAAAGCGCTTGACGAGCGCGGCTATGATATGTATCTCTACGACAGCGAGCTCGCTTGGTACGGCGAAAAGGACTTCAACATCAAAAACAATCCCGATTTCGGTTCCGTAGAGCTGAAATTCGGGGAGTATTTCGACAACGAGATGCGTTATGTGTGGTTCAAGTACCTGCCTTACGCCTACAAGAAGGCTTCCGGGATAGAGAGCATGAATTTCGGGCGGACGGTCGAGAAGTTCAAATGGGGCAACGATACGCTCTACCACGAGTTCCGCAATGTCCGCGATACCTCCAAGACCTCGGGCAACCAGTTCCGGCTTATCCACGCCGAGGGCGCTCACGTTCCGCTTGATATGGACGAGCACTTCAACAGGATAAAGGGCGGCACATATCTCCAGAAGACGGTCGCTACCGCGAAGCTTATCGAGGCGTTCATCGACAGGCTCAAGTGGAACGGGGTCTACGACGATTCCGTTATCATAATAATGGCGGATCACGGATACCAGCCCGCCCTGAACCAGCCCGAAAACTATATCCTTTCGCGGTTCAATCCCATTCTGCTTATAAAAGGAGCGGGGGAGAAGCACGACCTCATCTTTTCGGACAAGCCGGTGTCCTACCTCGATCTTCCGCAGGCGTATATAGAGCTTCTTGACGGGAAGCAGAGCACGGAGCTCTTCCCGGAGGTTGAGTACCCACGCACGCGCACGGTCATTTGGTATGAGATATACAAGGAAGAGCACATGGTAGAGTACGAAACGGATGGCGGGGCGACCCATTGGGATAAGTTCCGCGAGACGGGGAACGTGTTCGATCTCGGAAAGTAGCGCTTTTCAATTGACAATTGTAAAAATTGCACACAGGCGGCTGCCAATTTTTCCGGCGCTTTGCAGTAAAATATTGTGAAAAACAACCAAAATCACAAAAAAAATTTATGCACCGCGCCCAAAGCGTTGACACCGAGAGACGTTTGTGATATAATTTATAAAGGTATGTTGTTCGGATAAGCCGCGGCGGAATGCGGCAAATTATTATTTCACAATTTCGGGAAGGAGTATTTATGGATACGCCCAAACAAAATTCACAGCAGACGTCAAAGATCAAATTCGCGCTTAAGGAGCTTCTGCCCGCGTATGTTATAGCGTTTACGTTTTGCTTTATGCTCGCGGCGTTTGAGCCGCTGCTTATGTACAGCACAAATCAGCTCGATTTCTGGTTCGATATGCCGCTTTTGATAGGTCCGGTGCTGGGCGGGTTTGCGTTGTCGTTCCTCGCGTGCGCCGCGGCGCTCACGGCTGTCTACGCCGTAAACAAAGCCCTCGTTAAGGGAAAGGATAAAGAGCCGCTGGTCTATCAGATGACAGCGATTGCGTTTTTTCTGGTGTTTTTGGCGGCTTATATGCAGGGAAACCTGTTGGCGGGAAGCCTGCCGGCGCTTGACGGCTCGATGATTGATTGGAACGAGTTCGCGAACAATGATATTCTTACGCTGGCTATCTGGATAGCTCTTGGGATGATCGCCATTATTGTGCTGTTTAAGGCGGGACCCAAGCGCACGCTGAAATATTCGATGTTCGGCGCGGGCGCTCTTTTCATAATGCTCTTCGTTTCCATGGTGACGGAGCTTATCAGCTGGAACGCCCTGGCGCGTAAGGACAGCATAATAACCACCAACAAGAATTTCGACAAGATATCCACAGACCGCAATTTCATTATTTTTCTGAACGACGCGGTGGGCTCCGTGGAGTTCGGCAACGTTCTTGAATACGATCCCGAATACAAGAAGGTTTTCGAGGATTTCACCTACTATCCCGATACCTTGAGCTGCTACCCCTGTACCCGCGACAATATCCCCGTGGTGCTCGGCGGGGCGGTCAATAAAAACGAGATGGAGTTCGAGGATTTTTCCTCGCAGGCGCTCAACGCCTCTCCGCTTTTTAATGAGCTCACCGAGAGAGGCTACGATATAAACCTCTACGAAAGCGAGCTTGTGTGGTACGGCACGAAGAACTTCAACATCAGCAACAGTGCGGATTACAAGAATTACAGCCTTCCGTTTTCGACGTTCTGGCGCGAGGAGCTGAAATATCTGAAATACAAGTATCTCCCGTACTATTACAAGCGCTATTCCGGGATTGAAACTATGGATTTCAACAGCCTCGTAGACAAATTCATCTACGATGACCGCACGATTTACAAGACTATTCTCAACACGCCGCAGCTTTCAAAAACGAGCGGCAAGTCGTTTAGGTTTATCCACACCGAGGGCGCTCATATCCCGTTCAAATACGACAAGTATCTGAATATTCTCGATGATTATGTCGATTACGAGACGAAGATAGAGGCTACCATCACGATGACGAAGGCTTATCTCGACAGGCTCAAGGCGAACGGTACTTACGACAATTCCGTCATCATAATTATGGCGGATCACGGGAATACTGATCTTAACAGCGCCGACGATATGTTTGTAAGAGCAAACCCGATGTTTATGATAAAAGGCATAAACGAACACCATGAGTTCACGACGTCGGACAAGCCGCTTTCCTTTACCGATCTTATGGGGCTGTACACCGACCTTCTCGACGGCAAGACCGCCGAGGAAGCCACGGCGGATATCCCCGACGAGCGCGAGCGCTATTTTATGTGGTACAGAAACTTCCGCCTGGAACACCACATTGTGGAGTATGTCGTTACCGACGATGCTTCGGAATGGTGGAAGTTCAGGAAAACGGGCAACGAATACGATTTGAAGTGAGGCGCCGGTATGATTTTAGGCAAGATTTTGGGTCCCGTAATGAACTGGTGCTATCAGCTCATAAGCAACTACGGCGGGGCTATAATTCTTTTCACGCTGTTCAGCAAGATCGTGCTGCTGCCCGTTTCTGTCTGGGTGCAGAAGAATTCCATAAAAATGGTAAAAATGCAGCCCGCCGTAAACAGGATAAAGATAGATCATTTCGGCGACAAGGACGCGATAGCGGACGAGCAGTCCAAGCTCTACAAGAAAGAGAAGTACAACGCGTTCGCCTCGCTTATCCCGATGCTGATACAGATAATCCTCCTTATAGGGCTTGTGGAGGTCATCAATCACCCGCTCACCTATATCACGAAAACGAAAAGCACAAACATATCCCGCTTGACGGAGGTCGCGCTCGAAAAAAACGAAAAGCTCGACCCCAAGTCCTCGGGACTGGAGATAGCTGTGGTCGAGGATATACAGAACGACAGATTTGTCGAGGATTATACTATGAGTGTAATTTTCGCGGACGACGTTCTCGGTTTCACGATCATCGACGATATAAAAGGCTTCAAGATGAGCTTCTGCGGGTTCAGTCTCGGGTGGATAGCGACTACCACGGGCGGTATCGCGTGGCTCGTTCCGCTGATCGCGGGATTTTCCGCGTTCCTGCTGTGCGTGGCGCAGAACGCCATAAACGTTTTGCAGGCGGAGCAGTCCAAACTCAACAAATACGGCATGATGGCGTTTTCGGTTGGGCTTTCGCTGTATCTCGGAATGTTCGTGCCCGCGGGCGTGGCGCTCTACTGGACGGCAAGCAATCTGTTCGCTATTCTCCAACAGTGGCTTCTCAACATCGCGATAAACCCGAAAAAGCATGTGGATTACGAGGAGCTCGAAAAAACGCGCAAGGAGCTCTCGGAGCTCAACAATATGAAGTCCGTAAAGGCGCTTCCTCCCGAGGCCAAGAAGAAGGCGAAAGAGGATTACAAGCGGTTTTTCTCCATTGTCAACAAGCATCTGGTGTTCTACTCCGAAAGCAACGGCTTTTATAAGTATTATAAGGGGATCGTAGAGTATATCCTGTCGCACACGAACATTACCATTCACTATATAACGAGCGATTTCAACGACGGCATTTTCGAGCTCGAAAAGCAAAACGAGCACATCAAGGCGTACTTCATCGACGAAAAGCGCCTTATTACCCTTATGATGAAAATGGACGCGGACGTTGTGGTGATGACGATGCCGGATCTCGATACCTATCACATAAAGCGGAGCTATATCCGTAAGGATATTGAGTATATCAATGTGCCTCACGGAATGGATTCCGTCAATATGACCTACAGACCAAAGGCTCTGAACGCGTTCGATACGGTTTTTTCCTGCGGACCTCATCAGTTTGAGGAGTCGGATAAGATAGCCAAGCTCTACGGGCTGAACGATCAGAAGCTCGTAAAATACGGCTACTGCCTGCTCGATCGGATGATAGAGGACTACGAGGCTTCCCCTCGCACCGAAAACGCCGTCAAGACGGTGCTCATCGCGCCCTCATGGCAAAAGGACAACATCATCGACCTTTGTTTGGACGGCGTTATGGAAAGTATGCGCGGAAAGGACTACAACGTCATCGTCCGCCCTCACCCGCAGCACGTCCGCCACGCGCCCGAAAAGTTCGAGCGTATGAAGGAGCAGTATAAGGATGACGGGAACATCACGATACAGACGGATTTCTCTTCCAACGATACGGTGTTCAACGCCGATATTCTGATAACGGACTGGTCCTCTATCTCGCAGGACTACGCGTTCACAACGAAGAAGCCCGTTATCTTTATCGACACTCCGCCTAAAATAATGAACCCCGATTACAAGCTCATAGACACCGAGCCCATAAATTTCTGGATAAGGAACGAGGTGGGGACGGTAGTCGGGACGGACGAGCTCGAAAAGCTCGACGGTATAGTGCGCGATATGCTGGAGCGGCGCGATGAATACCGCGAAAAGATAGCCGCGCTTACGGAACGCTGCGTCTACAATCTCGGAACAAGCTCCGAGGTGGGCGGCAAATATATCATACAGTCGGTTCAGGAACAGATAAAGAAAAGAAAGGAAAAACAGTCATGAAAAAAACAGCTTTAGTATCGCGTATTCTCTCATCGAAGGGCTACATCGACCCCTCCGTTATGACCTACACCATCCAGGCTATCGCGGGCGTTGCCATAGCGGTGGGCGCCGCCGTCGGAATACATTTCCGCAAGGCTAAGAAAAAGCTCGCCGAGAAGATGAATATCGACGAGAACAGAAACAAAGAGGTCGAGGGCGACGATATTATCGTCACCGACGGCGTGGAGGAAAAGTGATATGGCAAGCGGCTGGAAGGAGATCTGGGAAAAGCGCCGGCTCAATGAGGCGGCTTTCGAGCCGGGGGACATAAACGCCCTGTTCGTGGAACTCAAACGCGCGGACGGTTTCGACGTAGGCGGCGGAGAGCTCTCGGAAAAGGAGCTGTTCAAGCAGTACGAGGACATAAAGCAGCGGCTTTCAAAGGGCGCTCCGAAGCCCTTGGGCTCGGTTTACGAGTTCGGCTGCGGCTGCGGCGCGAATTTGCTCCTGTTCGAGCGGGACGGCTTCGAGTGCGGCGGTATCGACTATTCCTCGGCGCTTATCGATATAGCGAAAAAGGTGCTGAAGTCGAAGGACATAGTCTGCAATGAAGCGATAAACGCCGAAGCCTCGCCGAAATACGACTGCGTCCTCGCGAACAGCGTTATATCATATTTTCCCGATACGGAATACACGCTCGGCGTTCTCGAGAAGATGTGCGCGAAGACAAATTATTCCATAGGACTTATCGACGTTCACGATGTCGAGAAGAAGGAAGACTTTGTCGCGTTCCGCAGAAAGATGATCGAGGATTACGACGCGAAGTACGAAAACCTTAACAAGCTGTTTTACAGCAAGCGTTTCTTTGAGGAGTTCGCGCAAAAGAACGGGCTTAAGATCGAGTTTTCCGAGTCCGTTGTTGAAAACTACTGGAACAACGAGTTCGTTTTCAACTGCTTTATGTATAAGTGAAATGAATACTAATTCATGATCAACATATAGACTTGTTTGTGCGATGTTTCTTTAAATCAAGGCTTGGTTTTTGTCTAAACCTTGACGGTGAATTAGTATAAGTTCCCCAAAACCTTGGGGAGCTTTTTTCATATCGAAAAAGGAATTTTGATGTAATTTTCACACAAGATTGAGTAAAATGTGTAAAAGCCTCTTGCAAAATAAGGGAAAAAGTGGTATAATATAAACGATAATATATTTAAGGAGAGCCAATCTTATGGACAGACAACTGAAAAAGCTCAACAGATGCCTTATGCTGGGCTGGCTGGCTATCGTAGTGGTCCTGACAAGTACATATTTAGGGGAATATGTCAGGGGGCACCGTGATCTGCCTTACATCATCGCCTTCCTTTCCGTGACCGTGATACCGGCGGTGCTGTGTCTGATATACTACCTGCATGACAAGAGCAGCGACAGGCTGAGATACTATGCCGTGGCGGGCTACCTTTTGATGTATACCTTCGTGCTGCTCAACACCAACACCGTTATGACCTACGGCTACATTATCCCAATGCTCTCGCTTATAGTTCTGTACCACTCGCCGAAGCTCGTGCTGGTCATGGGCGGCGTTGCGCTCGCGGCTAATATCGGGTGCGTTATAAGGTTCTTTGTTATCGGCATGGTGACATTCGACGATATAAAGGACGTCGAGATACAGCTCGGCATGATAATGTTCTGCTTCATCTTCGCGTACATTGCCTCGCGCATCTATCGAAGGATCGTCGAGCAGAACGAGGAATATATCGACTCCATAAACGACAAGCAGAAGCAGCTTGAGCGCGTTACCCTCCAGACTATCACCACCATCGCCAATATCATAGACGCAAAGGACGAATACACAAAGGGTCACTCCTACCGCGTCGCGGAATACTCCTCGGCGCTGGCGCGGGAGCTCGGGTATGATGATGACCGCGTTTCAAAGGTAAAATATATCGGTCTGCTCCATGATATAGGAAAAATAGGCATCCCTGATTCCATTCTCAACAAGCCCGGAAAGCTCACAGACAGCGAATACGCGCTGATGAGAAAGCACGCCGAAATAGGCGGCAATATCCTGAATGGCAACAATATGATAGAGAATATGGGCGACGGCGCGATGTACCACCACGAGCGCTACGACGGGCGCGGATATCCCATGGGGCTGAAAGGCGAGGAAATACCCGAAATGGCTAGGATAATCGGTCTTGCCGACGCTTACGACGCTATGACGAGCAACCGCGTTTACAGAAAGCGTCTTTCCGATGAGACCGTTGCCACGGAGATAAAACGCTGCAGCGGCACTCAGTTCGACCCGAGGATCGCGGAGATATTTGTAAAAATGATCGAGGAAGGGAAGCTCGGCTACGTCAATTCCGAGAGCGAGGAGGAAGAGCAGAGCAAGGGCATGGCTGAACAAAGCGCCGAGCTGCTGCAAAGCGTTATAGGCTTCAAGCGCAGCGATTACGACAGCGAACACGATTATCTCACCGGGGTTTACAGCAAAAGCGCAGGCGAGAAGCTCATTTCGGAAGCGCTTGACGAAGGCGACTGCGGTCTGTTTATCGCCGATATAACCGATCTCCAGAAGATAAACGCGAAATACGGCATCGTTATGGGCGACAGGGTCATAACGCTCGTAGCCGAGGGCTTAAGCGAACGCGAGGGGCTTATCGTGGTGCGCTTCGACGGAAGCGGTTTCTTGTGCTGCGAGAAGGGCATTACCGAGCGGCGGGAGTTTGAAGAGCTCATGGCCGGGATATGCTCTGATATAAAGGAAAAAATGCACGCTCTCCCCGAATGTGAAAACAACGACCTTTGCATAGGCGGCGCGCTCTCGTCCGAGACCGGGCGTGGTCTTGAGGATATGCTCATTGCCGCGAACAAGGCGCTGTTCTACATAAAGCAGCTAAAGCGCGACGGCTTCTATCTGTTCAGGAAAAACGAGAAGAAGCCCAACGACGATCTTTACGGCTTCGACCTCGAGCAGCTTACGAACATGATAAGGCACGACAACACCGCCGACGCGGTTTACGGGCTCGATTCTCCGGAGTTTTTGAAGATCTACGGTCTTGTAAAGGAGATGTACAAAAAGAGCGAGCGCGAGATGTATCTCGTTCTCATATCCGTGACGGCGCAGCCCGAAAAAGACCCCACCGTCGCGGAACGCGACGAGGCTATGGAATATCTGCGCAGCGCCATTGACGTTACGCTTGGTTCTTCCTGCGTGACGTTCCGTTTCAGCAGCGTGCAGTTTATGGCGATATTCACCAAAACGGACAAGGAGGACGTAAACGCCGCCGCCGACCGCGTTTTCAACAGCTTTTACAAGTCCTACGACAAGCGCAACTTCACCTTGAAGTACGAAACTGCGTGTCTGCCTCAGCTTGTTGGTTAGGCGGATAAAGCACATTGTAAAAAACACCGCGCGGGCTTTGAAGCCTGCGCGGTTGGTATTTACGCGTTAATGATCGTGTCCGCTGCCGTGATGACCTCCGCTGTTGTCGTGATGATCTTCGCTTTCGCTGTTTACCGGCGCATTTCCCGACAAGGCGGCTGTTAATTCGCGTATCTCGCGCATTGACATTCCCTGTATATCCTCGGGTGTGATATTCGGGTCGAGCTTTTGCAGTTCCAGGAATGCGCGGTATTTTCCGCAGGACAGCCCTAGCTCGCGCGCCGCGTGCGCTTCCTCTGAGCTTGCGGAGTGGCAGTAAACGTTGTTGTAGCCGTTTGCGCAGTCCCTCATTCCGGAAAGGATATTGGCGGATTGCTCGGTTTTCGTTTCGATCACCGTGACCGTCATTATCCCGTTTTCGGACAGCAGGTCTTTAACGCTTTGCTCATCGAGTATTCTGCGAAACGCGTCGTTGTAGTCCGCGAATTTTATATCGAGCGTTTGCGCCAGTTTTTTTCCGTCGTCATTCAAAGCCTCAATCGAAACCACCTTGTCAAAACGGTTTATTCCCAGCTCCAGAGAGGGATTGATGTCGATATTGACGCGCGTTGTTGGAGTGAGGTACAGCTTGACAGCTGTGAACAGAGCCAGTGCCAGACATACCGCTGCCGCGGGTATTATTCTTCGAGAGTATCCATGCCGCTTGTAACCGCGCGACTTTCGTGCGATAAACTCTTTTGTGTTGTTTTTGAGCTCCTCGCCCGCGCGTACCTCGCCGAACGCCTTTTTGATCCTATCGTCCATATCCCTCACCTCCCAGCTTTTCCCGAAGCAGCTCCTTTGAGCGCGTAAGGAGAGTATAGACGGTATTGACGTTTTTATGAAGGAGCTTGCTTATCTGCGGAGCTGTGTAGTCCTCAAAATAGTGAAGATACACGACATTTCGGTATTTTTCGGGCAGCGAGAGCACCGCCTCCAGAACATCGCCGTTTTCGCCGCGGACTTCGGAAGGCAGCTCGGAAATTTCGTCCAAAGACACTGTCCGCGAACGGAAAAAGCTTTTGAGCCAGTCTTTGCACGCGTTGATGGTAACGCGTATTATCCACGCTTTTTCGTGCTCGTCGCTCTCAAAATCCACGGTGCTGAGGTAGTATTTGAAAAACACGTTCTGGAAAACATCTTCCGTATCGGCGTGATTTTTCAAATAGACGATACAAAGCCGCTGAACGGTATCGGAATACCGTTCAATTGCTCTGTTCACTTCAGCCTCGCTTCGCATAAGCTCCGACCTCCGTTAAGTCACCTTCCGCGGCGGCAGCCGTGCCCCGTGCCGTTTTGCGGGCATGCTCCGTTTGCGTAATTATCGCAGACGCCGTCGTTGTTGTCGACGAAATTACCGCTGCCGCGGTGATGACCGTATCCCGTGCCGTCCTGCGGACATACTCCGTTTGCGTAATTGTCGCAGACACCGTCGTTGTTGTCGTCGACGAAATTGCCGCTGCCGCGGTGATGACCGTATCCCGTGCCGTCCTGCGGGCAAGTTCCGTTTGCGTAATTATCGCAGATACCGTCGTTGTTATCGTCTACGAAATTACCCTGTGCGCCCGCACGAACATTTACGGCAGGGACATTTGAAACCTCGTCAGCCTTTTTCGTATTATTTGAAAAAAGGGACGTATAGTCCACAGTGAGCCTCGGTTTTTCCTCTGCCGCTCTGCCCGTCAATACTCCCGCCGCTCCCGCGCCCATTGCCAGAACAGCTGCGGGAATGATAGCCCATAATATTTTCATAATTCATATCCTCCGTTTATTCCTTAATAGCCGGCTTCACTTATAATACGAACGAAAAAACGGAATCCATTCAAATTATAAAAATATTTTTATAAACCGATGACAGAGGTACTGCTTCTTACGAATTATAAAGAGTGCACCGCTTCGGTCATGGACTTGGCGAACGCTCCTATTTCGGGAGCGGCGTTTTCGCCGAACTTCTCTACAAGCCTTACCATTGCGGAGCCCACAATAACTCCGTCCGCGAGCGCCGCCATTTTCTTCGCCTGTTCGGGATTTGAGATGCCGAAGCCTATCGCGGCGGGAACGTGCGCGTATTTTTTCACGCTCTCCATTATGGAGGCGAGGTCGGTCTTTATCTCGCTGCGCACTCCCGTAACGCCGAGAGAGCTTACTATGTACAGGAAGCCCTCCGCGCTTTCCGCTATGAGCTTTATTCGTTCCTCGGAGGTGGGGGCTATCATCGAGATAACGGAAACGCCGTGAGCCTTCGCCGCCGCTTCCGCCTCGCGCTTTTCCTCGAACGGCATATCGGGGCAGATGAGCCCGTCTACGCCTATCTCGGCGCATTTCGCGAAGAACCTGTCATAGCCGTACTTGAACACGGGATTGAGATATGTCATAAAAACGAGCGGGATATCGGTCTGCGAACGCACCTTTGCCGCGAGCTCAAACGCTCTGTCCGTTGTCATTCCGCCCTTCAGAGCCCGAACGTCCGCTTCCTGTATCACGGGACCCTCCGCTATCGGGTCGGAGAACGGTAT
>CAYVSV010000050.1:0-12841 GCA_964454205.1 uncultured Ruminococcus sp. | reverse complement strand
CGCCGAATCTCAGCGTGTTTACCTTAACGCCGGGACCCATAGTGGAAGAAACGGTACAGCTCTTGATATACTGACCCTTAGCCGCCGCGGGCTTAGCCTTGATTACAGCGTCCATAAGCGCCGTGAAGTTCTCCTCGAGCTTGGCGGTGCCGAACGAAGCCTTGCCGATAGGGCAATGAATGATGTTCGCCTTGTCCAGACGATACTCGATCTTACCCGCCTTAGCCTCCTGAACAGCCTTAGCCACATCGGGAGTTACCGTGCCCGCCTTGGGGTTGGGCATAAGTCCTCTCGGACCGAGAACTTTACCGAGACGTCCCACAACGCCCATCATATCGGGCGTCGCGATAACTACCTCGAAGTCCATCCAGCCGCCCTGGATCTTAGCAACTGTATCATTGTCCGCAACATAATCCGCGCCTGCCGCCTTCGCGTCCGCTTCCTTCTCGGGCTTGCAGAATACGAGCGTTCTTACCGACTTACCGGTTCCGTTGGGGAGAACTACCGCGCCGCGTACCTGCTGATCCGCGTGACGGGAGTCTACGCCCAGGCGGATGTGCAGCTCAACGGTCTCGTCGAACTTAGCCTTCGCGGTCTTGCAAACGAGATCGAGAGCCTCCGCGGACTCGTATACTTTTGTGGAATCAACGAGCTTCGCGCTCTCATTATATTTCTTTCCGTGTTTCATAAAGGTTACCTCCTTGTGGTCATACCGATCCGCCGCCAAATCGGTTCCGCGGCGACGGCTCATCGGCATCGATCGGGAAAATCCCTCCCACTATAATTATTTAATCAACAACTTCTACGCCCATAGAACGGCATGTGCCGGCGATCATCGAGATCGCGGTATCAATGTTAGCCGCGTTGAGATCGGGCATCTTGGTCTCCGCTATCTCCTTGAGCTGAGCATGGGTGATCTTTGCGACCTTCGTCTTATTCGGAACGCCCGAACCGCTCTCTATCTTGCAAGCCTTCTTGATAAGCACGCTTGCGGGCGGTGTCTTTGTAATGAACGTGAAGCTTCTGTCTGCGTAAACCGTGATAACAACGGGAATGATAAGACCCGCCTTATCCTTGGTGCGCTCGTTGAACTCCTTCGTGAACGACATGATATTAACGCCGTGCTGACCCAAAGCGGGACCAACAGGCGGAGCGGGCGTAGCCTTGCCCGCAGGGATCTGCAGCTTTATAAATCCAACAACCTTTTGTGCCATGACAACTTATCCTCCATAAAATTAAACGATACATTCCGTCCCCTTTGCGGTACGGACAGCCGCCCGTACTCCGGAAACGGCGTCAGAGCTTTTTGATGCCGGCCATTTCCACCGTCATCGGAGTAACTTCTCCGAACATATTCGCGGCGTTTACGACCACCGTGTTGTCCTCGGTATTTATCTCGGCGATCTCTCCCTCGAAGCCCTCGAACACGCCCTGTCTGATAACGACCTTGTCGCCTATCTCAAACGCGGGCACCGCGGTCTCTTTTCTGCCGTGCTCTAACTCTCTGACCTCCTCCTCGCTGAGCGGGGTAGGCTTACCCTCGGGGCCCACAAAGCCCGTAACGCCTCTGGTATCCTTGCATATACGCCACGATTCGTTGGTCTCCACCATCTTCACGAAAACATAGCTGGGGTACACCTTGTCCTCCACGTCCACTACCTCGCCGTTTTCCTTTTCGACGGTGCGCGTTACCGTGGGAATAATTACTTCTTCTATAAGGTTCTGAAGATTTCTGTTCTCAACGACCTTAGTGATATCCGCAGCGACTTTGTTCTCATATCCCGCGTATGTGTGCAGTATATACCATTTTGCTTCCGAGTCTGCCATATCAACCCTCCATAGATCAATGGAACACCAGTCTGTTCAGCAAGCCGAACAGCGAATCCAAGCCGAAAATCAGAAGCCCTGCCAATAAGCACATTACCAGCACGACGATAGTGTTTCTCGTGGTTTCTTTCGGCGTGGGCCATACGACCTTTTTGAATTCCGCCCTCGCGTCCTTGAAATACTTCACAATGCCTTTTTTCTTTTTAGCGGGCTTGGAGCCTTTCGCGCCCTTGTCTTCCTTGGACGCTTTCTCCGCCTTTGCCGCCTTTTCGGGAGAGTTCTTTACGGTATCCAATTCCTTAGCCATTCCGTTTCCTCCCTGTTACTTGGTTTCCTTGTGAAGAGTGTGTTTTTTGCAGAATCTGCAGTACTTGTTCATTTCAAGTCTGTCGGGATCGTTTTTCTTGTTTTTCATGGTGTTGTAGTTGCGCTGTTTGCACTCCGAACACGCCAATGTAATCTTAACTCTCACTTTCGGCACCTCCTATTTTTCTGCGCTTTAAAGCGCGTATTGCCTCCCTCAACGCCCTATTGCGATAAACGGGGAATTATCAGCCATTTAGAAAATGGCGCAAAAAAATAAACCCCATTCGAGGTAATAACATTTTAGCATATTTATCGGAAAATGTCAAGGGGGTTTTTGAATTTTTTTCATTTTTTTCTTAAAACACCGAATTAGCATCGTTTTCCCCGCCGCCGGCGGGGAAAACGACTATTTTACTCTTCAACAATATATCCCCGTCCGACCTTGGTACCGATAAAATCTGCGAGCCCGGCGTTATTCAGCTTCCTGCGCAGCCTCATTATGTTTACGGAGAGGGCGTTTTCGTCAACGTAGCTGTCAGTCTCCCAGAGCTTGTTCATAAGGGTCTCGCGGCTCACCACTTTTCCGCGGTTCTCGAACAGCGTTTCCAGAATGCGGTATTCGTTTTTCGTGAGGTCTATGCGCTCGCCGTTGTAGGTGAGGGTCGCGTCGCCGGTGTTGAGAACGGCGCCTTTGAGCTCTATCGTGCCTATATCCGCGGCGAAATCGTAGCTCCTTCTTAAGAGAGCGCGTATCTTCGCCACCATAACGTCCAGGTCAAAGGGCTTGGCTATGAAATCGTCCGCGCCCATGGTCATCGCGGTGACTATGTTCATATTGTCCGCGGCGCTCGAAATGAACATTATCGGGCACTTGCTGAGCCTGCGTATCTCGCCGCACCAATAAAACCCGTTGTAAAACGGCAGTGAGATGTCCAGAAGAACGATATGCGGCGCGAAATCGGCGAATTCCGAGAGGACGGCGCGGTAATCGTCGGCGCGGCGCACCTCAAAATCCCGCTCCGATAGACGGCGTATTATCGCATTCGCGATGCCGTCGTCGTCCTCCGCGATGAACACCTTATACATAACGCAGCATCATCCTTTCAAGGTGAAGTCGAGATTGAAGTTGTTAGTTATTAGTTATTAGATGTTAGTTTCGGTGTCCGCATTCGGCGGACGTTTTTGATTGTCCGCATACCATAACTAACTACTAATCTCTATTAAACCAACTACTATACGCCCAAAAGCTTTCGGTAAAAATCAAGCGCATAGCTGTCCGTCATGCCGCTTATGCAGTCGGTGGCGAACATCAAGCGATAGAAGCATTGCTCGCCGAGCGGCTTGTTTTCGCAGGCGCGGCGGCAGATGTCGAGGTAGTTCTCCGACAAGACCTGAACAAGGTCATGGTCGTACATACGCTCGTTTTCCGTTTCAAAGCGCAAAGCCGCGCCGACTGTCCTGTCGAGCAGGAACCGCATAGCGGCGCTTTCGGAGAGCTCGCTTTTCACAACGTCGCCCGAACGGAACGCGCAGCGGTACGCGATGTCACCGAGCGCCTCCATAAGAACGCGCGCGGGACTGCTGCCGAAAAGCTCGGTTTTTAGACCGCCCTCCATTATCGCGGCGTAGTTATCGCAGAACGCGTCGGAAGCGCTGTACACGAGCGAGCTCTGCACCTTTACCACCCAGCGCTGAACAGCTTTAAGCTCCGCGCCGCTCATATTGAATTCCTTTGCCGTGCCGAAGGATTTTTCGAGAGAGGCGGCGGCTTTTTCCAGCTCCTCCGCTTCCCTGTCCGTTTCACACATCGAGCGGTATCTCTCGCCGCGGAGCTCCTCGAGAATAAGCCCGTAGCTCACATAGCCTTTTACAGCCGCGTCCTCTATGTCGGCGGTCTTGTAAGCGAGATCGTCCGCCGCCTCCAGGATAAACGTGAGCGGATAGCGGCAGCCCCTCGCGCCGGTGCTTTCGGTTATTTCCTCGAACAGCTCCTGCTCGGAGAAAAAATATCCCATCTTTTTCGTGCGTATATCGCCGCTCTTCTTGTCGATATTCACGGAGCTCACGGGATATTTCACGATGGTGTTCAGCAGCGCGAAGGTGAGGTTCATGCCCTTGCCGGGATACATCAGGCTGTGCAGCCTAGTAAGGACGCGCAGCGCCTGCGCGTTGCCCTCGAAGTTCAGCAGATCGCCCTTCATCTGTTCGGAAAGCAAGTCCGAAACGCGCTTTCCGCAAAATTCCAGAGCTGAAAGATTGTCCTCGAACCACTGCCGTATCGCGAATTCTCCGAAATGCCCGAACGGCGGGTTTCCGATGTCGTGGACGAGCCCCGCGCATTCGAGTATGTCGCAGCAGTTTTCGCGCACTCTGTCGTCGACACCGGGCGCGCCGATCTCCATAAGCTTTCGGAAGATCGTGTCGCCGAGAGACCCCGCGAACGAGCTCACCTCAAGCGAATGAGTAAGCCGAGTTCGTACAAAATCCCCGCGCTCGAGCGGATAGACCTGCGCCTTATCCTGGAGCCGCCTGAAAGACGCGCTGCCGACTATTCTGTGATAATCCTTGCGAAATTCCGTGCGTATATCCTGCGGATTAAAAAACTTGCTTTGATATTCGCGGCGCGGACAAAGCAATTGGTTCCAGTTCATAAAAACTCCTTGAAAATGATAAAGTTTCCGGTCTTGAAAATTTTTGAATAATGCATAAAACACCGTCAATAATAATTTCGGAACGTTCCGAAACTATTATTTCAGAGAGGTGTTTTAAAATGACAGTTAAACGCGGAGAAATATATTACGCCGACCTGAGCCCCGTGGTCGGGAGCGAACAGGGCGGGATACGCCCGGTCCTCATAGTGCAGAACGACATCGGCAACAAACACTCCCCAACGGTTATAGCGGCGGCTATCACCAGCAAGCAGGAAAAATCACGGCTGCCGACGCACATATCCGTCAGAGCTTCAACGTGCGGTCTTGCCAAGGATTCCGTCGTGCTTTTGGAGCAGGTGCGTACATTGGACAAAAGGCGCTTGAAGGAGCGCATGGGAGAGCTCGACAGCGGCGCTATGCAGCAGGTGAACGACGCGCTGCAGGTGAGCTTCGGGCTGTGAGGTCACTGCTTGCTCATAAAGAAGTACAAAAACCACTGAAACCCCGCTAAAAGCGCCACAAGAACTATCACAATCATCTGCGCCGCGCCCCATTCCGGCATGAGAACGCACAGCATTATAAGCGCGAGCGTAAGGATCACCCCGTTGCGCAGAAACGACCGGTTGTTTCCCTGCTTCATATCAGCCCTTCTGTATCCGCGCCGCCGTGAGCGTGTTTCTCATCAGCATCGCTATCGTCATAGGTCCAACGCCGCCGGGAACGGGGGTTATCCAGCCCGCCTTTTCGCTCACCTCGTCGAACTTAACGTCCCCGCAGAGCTTGCCGTTTTCGAGACGGTTGATACCAACGTCTATAACGACCGCGCCTTCCTTCACCATATCCGCGGTAACGAAATTCGGTCTGCCGACCGCCGCAACGAGAATATCCGCGCGGCGGCACACCGCGGCGAGGTCCTTTGTCCTGCTGTGGCAGACGGTCACGGTGCCGTTCTCGTGGAGCAGGAGCATCGCCATCGGCTTGCCTACTATGTTGGAGCGCCCTATGACGACGCACTCCTTCCCCGATACCTCAACGCCCGTGCTGTGGATAAGCTCCATACAGCCGGCGGGAGTGCACGGCAAAAACGCGTAGTTTCCTATCATGATCTTTCCGACGTTGCTCTCGTGGAACGCGTCTACGTCCTTTATCGGAGAAATGCGCTCAATGACCGCCTTCTCGTCGAGGTGCTTCGGCAGCGGGAGCTGCACAAGTATGCCGTTTACGTTTTTGTCCGCGTTGAGCGTGTCCACAAGCTCCAGAAGCTCCTCTTGCGAGGTCTCCGCGGGGAGAGCGTACTCGAAGCTCTGTATTCCGCAGAGCTCGCAAGCCTTTTTCTTGTTGTTTACATAAACGCGCGACGCGGGATCGTCCCCGACTATCACCACCGCGAGCCCCGCCTTGATATTATCGCGCTCTATCTCCGCGCGCACCTGCTCCTTTACTGCCGCCGAGATCGCTTTTCCGTCAATTATCTTTGCTGCCATTTTCAGTCTCCTTATCTTCAATAGTTTCCTCTTCAGTTTTTTCGGTTACTTCCGTTTCTTCCGTTATGTTGTCCCGCTCTGTTATGGTCTGAGCCTTCTTCTCCTTTTTTGCGAGACGCTCTTCCTCCGCCTTTCGGTCGAGCTCGATGAGCTCTTTTGAGGCTTCGGTGTTCACATAGAGCGGCTTGCCGCTCTTTTTCGTCCTTATCTTGAAGATCACAAAGCATACCGCCGCCGCCGTGAACGATACCGCCCCCAGCCACTGCGACACCTTGAACGGTCCCCAGTAAAGGCTGTCGGTGCGGAGCTGCTCAATAAAGAACCTCCCAAAGCCGTACCAGGCGATGTACAAAAGCGATATTTCCCCGTCGAACGTTCGGAGCCTCTTGCTGTAAAAGTGCAGGAAGATAAAGCCAAGCAGACACCAACAGCTCTCGTACAGAAAGCAGGGATGAACAAAAGCTCCCTCGCCCATCTCCGAGCGTATGCGGCTGCCGGTCATGGCAAACAGCCAATCGGGGGAGCATTCCGCGCCGTAAGCCTCCTGATTTACGAAATTGCCCCAGCGACCTATCGTCTGCCCTATAAGAAAGCCCATAGCGGACAGATCGGTCATCGCGAGGAACTTCACCTTCCGCAGCCTGCACATCACCGAACCGACTATCACCGCGCCGATTATGCCGCCGTACATCGCGATGCCGCCGTCGCGTATGTGCGTGAACACCGTAACTATCGTGTAGCTGCCGGGATTTTTAAGCTCGGTGAAGGCGCAGTAATATATCCTCGCGAACAGAAATCCGCCGATTATCGTCACGAACACGACGTCGAAAGCCCTGTCCTTGACTATGCCGAAATCCCTTGTAACGCGCCGCATCGCGTAAAAATACGCCAGCACCACGCCCACCGCGATTATAACGCCGTACCAGTAAATCGTTATCCCGAAAACGTTGAAGCCGCGGCGATAGCTCATCGCCGTGCCGCCGAACAGGTTCGGGAACTCAAGCTCCATTTCGGAAAGAGCCTGCGAGGCGGCGAGCATTAACGAACTCATTCTATCTCTCCTTTAACGATCGAAATACACATATTCTCCTCATCGAGGCTCGCAAGCTTTTCGAGAGCCGTCTCATATCCCGCCGAAGCCGCGGTGTTTATCACGGAAAACGGAGAGTTTCCCGAAAGAGCCGCATCAGACAGCGTATCGGCGACGCTGTTTACGTTGCCCCATTCGCGCACCAATGAACCGTAGGTCATGCGCTTTATGCGGTCGAAGTCGGCGCGGGGCGGCGGCGCCGATCTGAACGCGCGTATTGTTTTCCGGATTTCCTCCGCCACTCTTTCCGGATCGGGACTCTCTCCGCGGACGAAAGGGAACAGATGCCCGCGCCCGCTGAAAACGCCGTCCGAAAACTCCTCGTTTATCAAGCCCTTTTCGCGCATATCCGTAAAAAACGCAGATGTCCCGCCGAACATCAGATCGAACAGCATATTAAAGTAAATATACTCATCCACCGAATCCTGTCCTCCGAGATACGGTCTTTTGAAGCCTATCTCGAAGATCGGCTTTGAAACGGGCATGGCGATCTCCACGGAAACTTTGCTTACCGCATACGGCTCGTCGAACTCCATAGACTTCACATTGAGCGGCTCACGGCTCTTGAGCTTGTCCTCGCACACCGCGATGACTTCGCCGGGATCGAAATTTCCCGCCACGCAAAGATACATATTCGCGGGGTTATAGTAGGCGTTGTAACAGTCGTAAAGCGTTTTGTCGGTGATCTCGGAAATGCTCTCTATCGTGCCGGCGATGTCGTTGCGGACGGGGTTTACGCTGTACAGCCCCTCCAGAAGCCCCGTGAACACGCGCCAATTCGGATTGTCGCGGTACATCGTGATCTCCTGCCCGATTATCCCGCGCTCCTTCTCAACGTTTTCCGGAGTGAAGTACGGATCCTGTACAAATCCCAGAAGTATCTCGAGGTTCTTTCTGAAATTATCGGCGCAGCTGAAGTAGTATTGAGTGTAATCGAAGCTCGTGCCGGCGTTGCACATAGCGCCCGTCTGCGCGAACTGTGAAAACGCGTCCTTCTCCTCGCTCTCGAAGAGCTTGTGTTCGAGATAATGCGCCGTGCCGTCGGGAACCTTGGTGAACTCCCCGCCGTTTACGGAAAACGCGTTGTCCTCCGAACCGAACCGCGCCGAAAACTGCGCGACCGCTGTGGAATACCCCTCCATCGGAAGCATAAACACCGTAACTCCGCTTTTGTGAGTGTATTTAAGACACGTTTCCTTTATTATATCGCCGTATATCTTCTCGGTCATTCGCCTTCACCTCCCGAAAGAGTGTATACGGTATCGAGCTTATATTGCCGTGCCGCCGCCGCAACTCGGTCGGACGTCACCTTGCGCGCCTCCTCAAAATACTCCTCGGGCGAGTATATCTTGTCGTCGAGAAGGCGGTTGAGATACCAGCTCGAAAGCGCGTTCGCGCTGTCGTACAAAGAGGATATGCTGTTGCGAAGCTCCAAAAGCGCCGCGGAGAGCTCTTCCTCGGAAACGCCGTTTTCGGCAATGTCCTCTATCTCGGTGAGAACAGCCTTTTCGACGCGCTCGATATTGCGCGGCTCTACGCCCGCGTAGGCGCAGAGATATTTTTTGTAAATGCTGCCCGCCGCGGCGCAGTAATAGCACAGCGACTGCTTTTCACGGATATTCTTGAAAAAGCGCGAGGTCGTCATACCGCCGAGTATCGTCGTGAAAACCATGTTCGCGTATCTGTCGGCAAGCTCGGGCGCTTTGAAATACATACGCAAAATAGCCTGCTCCATCGGGAGCTCGTCCGAAACGTATTCCGGCTCCGGCTTCAGCGGCGAGGGCTCAGCGGAAAGCTCGCAGATGTCGTGGCGGTGTATCTTTCCGCCCTCCGCGAACACTCTCGTAAATGTCTCCTCCGCCGCGGAAAATCCGCTGCACCCCGCGCAGAGTATCTCGATATGCGCGGTCTCCAGAATACGCCGATACGCGCCGTAAGCGGAAGCGGGCGTTACCGCCTCGGCTTCCTCGTGAGAGCCGTAGGCGGAACTCTCCTGCGGCTCACCGATAAACGCTGTCTTTGCGGCGTTTCGCGCGGCATACGCTGCCTTGTCGTTTATCACGCTGTCGATAGCGTCGATTATCTCCGCCTTGACAAGCTCGGTGAGCCGCTCCTCGAACGCGCCGTTTTCCGCACAGGGCTCCAAAACGCACTCGCAGAGCAGTCCGCATATCTCCTCCTCGAGCTTTTCGCCCTCGAGAGCGTAGCGATCGTCGATAACGGAAGCACGGACAGTTGTCATGCGCTTGTCCCACGCGCCGATAGAGGTCGCCGAGGAAAGCGAAGCGTCGTACAGCTCCGCGAGCCGCTTCGACAGCGCGGAATACGTCGGAAATCTCTCGCAGCACTCGGCGACCGCGCCCGCGGCAGCAGCGTAGTCCGCGCGTGAAAAGGCGCTGTAATCGGTAAAAAACACCAAAGATATCTGATTTGCTTTATAGCGTTTATCCGTTATTTTATTGAAAAAAACGCCTTGTGCCAGTTGTTTTCGTTCAAAAATAATTATCAGTCCTTACTTTTTCTTTTTAGTCTTATCATTGCCTGAAGGATCAAGCATATCGAGAACGGCTCTGCCCACCTTGCGCTCCAGACCCGCCTTTGTCGTCGGGATACCCGTTTTCCGCGCGAACTTCTGCTTTGCCGCCGTTATCCCGAGCGCGCGCTTCCAGGAAAACGAAACGCCCGGTATCTTTATTCCGCCGCTTTTTTTTGTCGCCATATATTATACCTCCTTGCTTATTTACGATACGATCAAACATTTCCGGGACTTTCGGCGTTTTCCCCGCAGTAAGCGGAAAAAACACCGAAAACTTACAATTTGAAACATCAATAAAATATCAACATATTATATTATAGCACATCCGCGGAAAATTTTCCATATATTTTCGGAAATTTACACAAAAAAAATCTCCTCGGGGAGAGGAGATAAAATCAAATAATGATTATGTGTAGAACAAAAGAAAGGAGACAACTAAACAAATGATACGGATTTATCCGTACGCTTGCTTGATTATATTATACAGCAACTATTCTGTTTTGTCAAGAAGTTTTTGCTATTTTGCACAAATTCGACATAATATACAAATACGCTTTTGATTAGTTAGACAATTATTACAAGTTATTTTAAGCGTAGGATTTAGGTAATTTTGCCTAAGAGACGTTTCGGGCTGTAGAAAAGGTTTGTATACTTTCGCCGCGCTTTGAATATTCCGCCGCTCCCCCGCATATCCTTTTAAAAATCTATGCAGGAGGTAATTTTATGGACGACACCAAAAAGCTGATAGAAAAGTACAAGCGTGAGCTTATGGAGCTAAGCAAAACCGCACCGCGCTCCGCCGCGGGCACGGATAACTCCCCCGAACCCCAAAAATCGCAGAAAACTCCCCGGATAATAGGATACGTGACCGAGAAAAGCTCCGAGTTCCCCGCAGTTTTCGACAGATTTATCACCGAAGCGGTCGAGAATAACGAGATCGAAACGATACAATCCGCGCCGCCCCCCGAAACGGATAACGCCCGCAGCTCCCTCGAGGATTTCCCCGAGGACTTCTCCGGCGAAGGCGACGACCCCGACGCCACCCCCGACGATATTCAAAAGCCCGATCTTGCGTCACCCTTCGAGCCGCCCGCCGGAAATTCCCTGAACCTCCCCGCCCCCGAAGCGTCGACCGCGACCTCGAACTCTACACCGGACGATATGTCGCAGGGCTCCGGGAAGCCCATCTCCGATTTCCCCGTGCCCGTATACTCGACCCTCGAAGAGTTTCAGTCCAACAACCGCGGCGCGGGTATGCTTGAGTTCCGCGTGTTTACCGCGCGGGAAGCGATGCCAGTCGCGGACGCTTACATCGTTGTTTCCACGCGTATAAACGGCAGAGATCACGAGATATTCAACGCCCGCACGGACAACAGCGGCGAGACCGGCATGAAGGTGCTCCCCGCGCCCTCAAAGGAGCTCTCGCAGCAGTCGGACAACGCCATACAGCCCTTCTCGCTTTACGACGCCACGGTGGAAAAGGAAGGCTATGTCAAGATCATTCTCCGTGATATACCGATATTCGACGGAGTTCAGTCCATACAGCGCGTGGCTATGATCCCCCAATTACTGTCCGAAAACACCACGGAAGAGATAACGGAGGTAAACAATGCCAAGTAATCTGCCTGTGATACCCGAAAGAATAGTCGTACATCTCGGAACGCCCGATTCAAACGCCCCGAACGTTTCCGTGACCTTCCCCGACTACATAAAAAACGTCGCCTCGAGCGAGATATTCCCCACATGGCCGGAGGCGGCGCTCCGCGCGAACATCTACGCGCAGATATCCTTCGCGCTGAACCGCGTCTATCTCGAGTGGTACAGAAGCCGCGGGTATGATTTCGACATCACGAACTCCACTCAATACGACCAGGCGTTCGTTTACGGGCGCGATATCTTCGCGAATATCGCCGCCATAGTCGACGAGGTGTTCAACAACTACATTGTAAGGCGCGGCAGCGTAGAGCCTCTGTTCGCGATGTTCTGCAACGGCACTACCGTCACCTGCAAAGGGCTTTCGCAATGGGGCACCGTACCGCTCGCAAATCAAGGATACACGCCCTATGAGATATTGCAGTATTACTATGGAGAGGATATAGACATAGTTTACAACGCGCCTATCTCCGCGAATATCCCGAGCTACCCCGGCGCGCCGTTCGGGTTCGGCTCTTCGGGGAACGAGGTGCGCACTATTCAGACGGAGCTGAACAGAATAGCGCGGAACTACCCCGCTATCCCGAGGATAATCCCCGCGAACGGCATCTACGGCGAAAGCACCGTGGAAGCGGTAACGACGTTCCAGCGCGTTTTCAATCTGCCTGCAAGCGGCACTGTAAATAAGGCTACCTGGTATAAGATAAAGTACATATTTACGGCTGTAAAAGGTCTGGCTGAGCTCACGGGCGAAGGGCTCACGCAGGACGAGATCGCCGAACCGTGGGGAGAAAACCTCAAGCAGGGGGATTACGGGCAGAGAGTGCGCTCTTTGCAGTATTTTCTTAACGTCATCTCGTACTTTAACCCGGAGATACCGACGGTCACGGCAAACGGGGTGTTCAACAGCGCGACGGACGATCAGGTACGCACGTTCGAGCGGTTCTACGGGCTGAATCCGGACGGCATAGTGGATTTCCGCACTTGGATACTCATAACCGAGATTTACCGCGATATTCTGAACGGACTTCCCGAGGGGTACGAGGGCGCTGCCGCGGAGCTTTACCCCGGCTATATCCTTACCCCCGGAATGAGGAATAACGACGTCAAGGAATTCCAGACGTATCTCAGAGTGATAGGGCAGAACATCGCGCAGGTGCCCGTTATAGAGGTAACGGGCTATTTCGGTCCCGAGACCGAACGCGCCGTGCTGACGTTTCAGAGGCTTTACGGTCTGGCGGTTTCATCATCATATAAATTTTTTGTTTTTTCATAATCAATTTTTGCGTTTAGA
>CAYVSV010000049.1:4110-13592 GCA_964454205.1 uncultured Ruminococcus sp. | reverse complement strand
AAGATAAACGTCTGATCCCCTCCCTATCCGGGAGGGGATTTTCTTGTGCCCAAGAGTTGTTGGGTAAATGCGAAAAGTGTGCGGCGTCGGGCGAAAGCCCGACGCCGCAGCTCTATACCCGCTCCCCCAAAGGAGAGCAAACTTTTCTTAACCCTTAACAGCGCCAAGTGCTACGCCCTTAACAATAAACTTGGAAAGGCAGAAGTAAATGACGATTACAGGGAATACGGAAAGCGCGATCGCGAGATACTGAACACCGAAATCAACGTTATGGTCATTGGCGATGACCGCTGAAACCATTATAGATATCGGGTTGCGCTCCATCTTATTGGAAATAAGGATGATGGAAGGCGTATAGTAGTTGTTCCACGCAGCAACAAACGCGAATATCGCCTGAACCGCAAACGCCGGCTTCAGGATCGGCAGAGCTATCTGCGCAAACGTTCTAAACTCGCCGCTGCCGTCAATTCTTGCCGCTTCTACGATATCAAGCGGGAAGCTCGACCTCATATACTGCAGCATAAAGAATACTACGGAAGGAGCCGCAATAGCCGGAAGGATAAGCGGCGCATAGTTGTCAACCCACCTGATCCTTATCATGAAATCAACGAAACCAGCGGAAACTACCTGCATAGGTACCATCATTACCGCGAGAATAAACGCGGTCGCCGCCTTCTTGAGCTTGAAATCGTAAACAGTCAAGCCATACGCGGTAACTCCCGAGAAAAGTACCGAGAGAACTGTGCAGGATACCGCAATGATAAGAGAGTTGCGATAGCCTATCCACACATTGTAAACCGCCGCGAAAGGACCGGAAGAGGAATCGGTAAGCGTTTTCCAGTTTGTGCCCAAAGCAGTCCCGGGGATCAGCGTGAAGCCGTTCTTGATAATAGCGCCCGTAGATCTGGTCGCGTTTACAATAATTATAAGAATAGGCAGCAAGCATATCACCGTGAGTATGACGCACACGATAAATCTTATTATGGAATGCGTCATCAGCGTCCTTTTATAAGCCGATGATGATTGATTATAAGCGTCAGCCATGTTTACCCCTCCTTACTTCTTACGCTTCTTGGGCGCAGTCGAATCGTTGTTGAACCGCATTACGATCGCACCGAGAACGAGCGTGATCACAAACAGGATTATCGAAGCCGCAGAAGACAAACCGTAGTTCGGGATAGAAGCGTGGAACTGCTGGTAAATGTAAACCGCCGTTGTACGAATACTGCTGTTTACGGTAGTACCGCTATGCATAAGGTACGGGATATCGAACATCTGCAAACCGCCGATAAGAGAAGTGATAACGACATAAATGAAGATAGGCTTCAAGATAGGCATTGTGATTCTAAAGAACGTATTCGCTCCGCTTGAACCGTCGATAGAAGCCGCCTCGTATATGGAAGGGTCAATTCCGAAGATGCCGGACAAAAGCAGCAGCATCGTATTTCCGAACCACAGCCATGACTGAACGAACATAACGATCACTCTTACCGAGAATGTCCTTGTTATGAACGGATACGGATCGTTTAACCACCCGTTGTTGAGAGCCAAGGAGTTGATAACGCCGTATTTGTCATCGGAAAACAGCATAAGGAATATAGCCGCAACGGAAGCCGCCATGATTATGTTCGGCATATACATTACGACCTTGAAAAATCCGGTGCCCTTGATTTTGATCCTCACATCGGAGAACCAAACAGCCAAAAGCAGCGAAAGTATTATCTGAATAACGAAGTTGCCTATCCAAAGGATAAGCGTGTTGGAAAACGTCGTGAAAAACGCGTTGTGCGCAGCGGCGCCGGTGCTGAACTCGCTCGACTTATCGCCGAACAGTATCCACTTATAATTCGTCAAACCCATCCAAGTATCGGGCTGAGAACCGTTACCCTTAAAGCTAAGGATAAAAGTGTTGATAAGCGGCCAGACCATGAAGAACGCGTAAATGATAAAGAACGGCGCTATGAACATATAGCCGTATTTCGCGTAGCTTATGAGCTTGTGAGACTTCGTGCCTCCTGTTGCCATAAGATCACCTCTCCCATTTGATTTTTTGTTTTTAGGTAAAATTACCTAACAGGTAAAACAAGCATATTAAAAAATAGAGCTTGTTCGCACGGCTATCGTTACAGCCGCGCGAACATGCTCGAAAAATACACTCATCTCTCGAATCATATCAAGAAACGGTATATGCCATATCTTATGGTTTGATTACTCGATCGTAATGTCGGTAATGGTCTCAGCCATCTTGGTCTTGAAGAACTTGATAGCGCTTGCCTTGTCGGTAACGCCGTCGGTCTTCTTGATAAGAGCGTTTACGGAGTCATTGAAGAAGCCCTTGATCTGAGAATCGTATACGGAGATCTTGCCGTCGAGGTCGATGCTCTTAGCCTTCTCAACGAGGAGCTTGAAGTGATCCTGGTTGCCGATGAGAACGGGGTTCTTGAAGGATACCTGAGACATAACGCTGGAGTTGTTCATGAAGTCGCCGTTCTTCTCAGCGTACTTCTTCATAGCGTCAGCGTTCTGGGTGTAGAACTTGATGAAGTCGGAAGCAGTCTTCTTGGTGTTGCACTTGCTGGTCGCCATCATATAGGTGCCGCCCCAGAACCAACCCTGAGGACCCTCACAAGCGGAGAGAAGGTCGGTAGCTGCATCAGCGTTAGCTACGAAGTCGCCGTTTTCATCTTCGGTACCACCTGCCGCGAAGTTGAATACGATAGAACCGGAAGCACCCTTCAGACCCCAAGTGGGAACGAAGTCACCGATAGCGGAACCGTCCTTAATGGAGTTGTACCAACCGGTGGTCCACTGACCAACAGTAGCGCTCATATAGCCGTTATCCGCGTATTCTTTAGTCATATCATAGAACTCATCAGCAACGGAATCCAACTGGAACTTGCCGTCAACTACCCAAGGCTTGGAAAGAGCTGCCTGTCTAACCTGCCAGAGACCGCCCTCAGTAGCCTGGAGAACGGTAGCGCCGCTGGACTTCTCAGCAACTTCCTTAGCGGTAGCCTTGAAAGTATCCCAATCCTTTACCTTTGCCTGCATCTCCTCGGGGGTCTTTACGCCGAGAATTTCCTCAGCCTTCTTCGCGTTGTAAACGAAGCAGCCGGGGGTTGCCTGCCAGGTAGCGCCTGTAAACTCGCCCTTAGAGTTTGTACCAACAGCGAGGGTATAAGCGTAAGCGTTCGGATACTGATCCTTGGAGATACCGAGCTCGGAAAGCGGGATCGTGCAGGAATCATTGGTGTACAGAGCGGTCCAGTCAGCGTCGCAGAAGATGAGGTCAGCGTCGCCGTTGCCCTTGATATACTGCATATACTGCTCGCGAGCTTCCTCGCCCTTGTTACCGCACTTTACCCACTCGATCTTGCTCTTATCGGTGCCGGTCTCCGCGCAGTAGAAGTCGATAAGCAGCTGAACGTCCTCATTACTCGACCAAGCGAGAATGGAGAGCTTATCGTCGTCGTCCTTGAGCTCATCGGAGTTAGCAACGGAATTGTTAGCCGGCGTGCTATTATTTGCAGGCGTAGAATTACCGTTAGCGGGTGTGCTGCCGCCGCCGCTTTCGTTACAGCCGGCAAGCGAAAGAACGGACGCCGCAGCAATAACAGCTGCCAAAATTTTCTTCTTCATAGGTTATTCCTCCCTAAAAAAATGTGTAGCAGTTTGTACGTCTCCCCCATCGGGAGTTTCCAAACCGTTAAATTGTGGATCGTCGAGACGAGCGGTAATTGCCGAATTTATCTCATCTCGATTTCTATGTTATTGTAACACAAAAATTCAAAGTTTGCAAGTCTTTTTTTGAAAAATTTTTCTAATTTTGGCTCGAAAACGTTTTCATTTCGGCTATTTTGTCTAATTTGACGGTTGAGTTACTTTATAACTTAACGGATATTTTATCCCTATAACCGCAAATAATTCGCTTTGCAATGCCGTTTTTCAATGATAGATTATTTTACCTTTTGTTTTAAGCGGAAAACCTCGCGAAATGTAACACTTTTGTAACTTTTCTTTGTGCAATATGACAAAAATGTGCCGTGCATTTTTGTAAACGTCTACAAACGGCGCATTACAAAGGCAATTAACATTGAAAAAAATCCCCGCCACTCTTTGGCAGGGATTTTATATCAAACGGGGTGAACCTTGTTGGTCTTATCCGCGTGGACAGCGTCAACACCGACCTTTTTGTCGCGCTGCTTCTCAAAGAAGCCGGGCGCAACCTTCGGGAACATCGCGTAGGTGAGGATATCCTCGACGGTCGGATCTTCGATGTACGCCTTCGCCTCTTCCTTCATCTTCTCGAACTCCGGCTCGAGCTGATCCGCGGGACGGCAGGTTATCGGCTCTTCCGCGCCGATTATCTTCTTCTGGAAATCGGGATCGATCTCAACGGGCGTTTTGCCGTACTCGCCCTTTACCATGCCCTTGAACTCCTTGGTAACGGTCTTGTAGCGCTCGCCCATGATGATGTTGAACACCGCCTGAGTGCCGACGATCTGGGAAGTGGGCGTAACAAGGGGCGGGAAGCCACTGTCCTTGCGCACACGCGGAACCTCCGCGAGAACCTCGTCGAGCTGATCCGCCTTGCCCGCCTGCTTGAGCTGAGAGAGCAGGTTGGACAACATTCCGCCGGGTACCTGGTACAGCAGAGCCTTTGTGTTAGTCGCGAGCATCGAGGGATCGAGCAGACCGCTGTCGATGTACTTTTTGCGAAGCCCCATAAAGTATTCGCGGACGTCGCCGAGCGCCGCGAGATCGATGCCGGTATCGTATTCCGTTCCCATAAACGTAGCCACGATAGACTCCGTGGGAGCGTGCGACGTACCGAGCGCCAGCGGCGACATAGCCGTATCCACCGCGTCAACGCCCGCCTCGACTGCCTTTATAATGCACATAGAAGCAAGACCGGAGGTGTAGTGCGTATGGAGCTGTATCGGCACTTTAACAGCCGCCTTGAGCTCCTTTACAAGGCTCTCCGCCTCGTAGGGAGTGAGCAGCGCCGCCATATCCTTAATGCAGATGGAATCCGCGCCCGCGCTCTCTATCTGTTTTGCGTAGTTCACATAATACTCGTGAGTAAATACCTCTCCCGTGGTGTAGGAGATAGCCACCTGAGCGTGACCCTGCTCCTTCTTCGCCGCCTTGATAGCGGTCTCGAGGTTGCGTATATCGTTCAGCGCGTCGAATATTCTGATGATGTCGATACCGTTCGCTATCGATTTCTGCACGAAATACTCAACAAGATCGTCCGCGTAGTGGCGGTAGCCGAGCATATTCTGTCCTCTGAACAGCATCTGGAGCTTGGTGTTGGGCATTTCCTTGCGCAGTGTTCTCAGGCGCTCCCACGGATCCTCATCGAGGAAGCGTATGCAGGAATCGAACGTAGCGCCGCCCCAGCACTCCGCGGAATAGAACCCTATCTTATCGATGGTGGAGAGTATGGGGAGCATATCGTCCATGGACATTCTCGTTGCGAGCAGGCTCTGGTGAGCGTCGCGCAAAACTGTTTCTGTAATTTTCAATTTAGCCATATCGGTTCTCCTTTAGTTAAGAGTAACAACAGGCGCTCCCGTTTCAACAGCTTCGCCCTTGTTCACGCAGATGGAAGCCACAACGCCGTCTCTGTCGGATACGATGTCGTTCTCCATCTTCATAGCCTCAAGAACAGCGACAACGGTGCCGTTTGTCACCTTATCGCCTACCTTTACCTTAACATCCACGATAGTGCCTCTCATGGGCGCGTTTATGGGCGTTCCGCCGGCTGCCGCCTTGGGAGCCGCCGCTTTCGGAGCAGCCGCCTTGGGAGCCGCGGGTGCTGCCGCAGCGGGAGCGGAACCAGCGCCGTTCTCCTCAACCGTTACATCGTATGCGTTGCCGTTTACCGTAATCGTATAGTTCTTCATATTTTTAGCCCTCACTTACATATTTTTACTCAAAACGCGAAATTTGCGTGTTTTCTCTGTGTATTGACGTTCTTCGAACCGCACATAGCCAGCGCCGCGGAAACAGCCGCGCGGGTGTCGCCGGCTTCGATAACACCGTCGATCATTCCGAGAGACGCAGCCGCAAACGGACTCGTTACAAGCTCCTCGCCCATAAACGCCTTGCCAGCCTCGGGGCTCATCGGAGCTATCTGCGCGTTCTCCCACGCGTAACTCATATCCGCGCTGTCGAACGCCGCGAACGCCGCGCCGAACGCCTTGCCCTTGATGAGATTTACCTTGACGGTAGTAGCGGTAGCGTATACCTGCGCCAGTCTCGCGCAGTCGCGCACGGAACCGCCGAGCTCCGCCGCGGAGCTGCCCTCGAAGCCTTCGGTATCGATGACCGTCACTACGGGGATCGAGAATATATCGGCGAACTGAACAAATCTCGCGATCTTCGCGCAGTCCGCGCTTGTGAGCTTCGCCGCCTTGTCGGTAGCCACGAACGCCGTCGTGGTGCCGTTTACCGCGCCGAGAGCCGTAAACGCCGCCGTTCCGAACTTCGCACCGAACTCAATAACAGTGCCCTTCTGAGCAACGGCAGCCGCGATATCCGCGCCCTTGAGGGACGCCGTAACGGCAGCGTCGTTATCCTCCGCGTCGAAGCAGCAGCCTACGCCGAGGTTGTTCTCGGGAAGAACGGAAATGAGCTCTTTTGCCTTTGCGGCAGCTTCGTCCGCGTCCTTAGCGAGTATCTGAACCACGCCCGCCTTCGCCGCGTTCTCCGCGGAGCCCGCGCCCGCGAGCTTGCCGTCCGCGTTATTGAACGGAGCTGTAAGAAACAGCTCGCTCTTTTCGGAAGCTATCACAACGTCCGCCATTGAGGCTATCATCGCCGCGCAGCCTGCGCAAACGCCCGTTACCACGGCTATCTGCGGAACGACGCCGGAAATTTTCGCGGCAGCCTTCATAATGTCGCCGTAATCGCCGAGCACCGCCATGCCCTCGTTGATATCTCCGCCCTTGCTGTCGAAGAAGCCGACAACGGGCGAACCGTTTTTCGCGGCGAGCTCGTATACTCTCTTGATCTTGAGAGCCGCGGACTTGTTTACCGCGCCGCCCTTAACGGAAACGTCCTGCGCGAACGCGTAAACGGTGGTTCCCAGAACGGCTCCGCAGCCCGCGGCAACGGAGCCGGTCTCGCCGTCCGCGGACAAGAACTTGTCCAGCTCGGTAAAGCTTTCGTCGTCGAAAAATGCGGCAAGTCTTTTTCTCGCGTCGCTGTCGGGAACGCTCTGTTCCATTTCAGCCAATGATTTTGTAAATGCCATTGTATTTCCTCCATTTATAAATTAAGTATGGCGAAACCCGCCAAAAAAATATACACAATAATGATACTGCACGCTTGAAAATCAGCGACTCATACCAAACCACCAAAGTCTTCCTTAAGCTTATCCGACGCTTCCTCAAAGCCGCCATGCAAGGACTTGATCATTTCAAAAAAACGACGATTAACAACAAGCAAAGAGCTAAGCGTGTCCGCAAACCGTTCGTCTCCCGGAACCGCCCAGACCGGATCTTCGGAGCGCTTGTTGTAATATGAAAACATCTCTTCCAAACCACGGATATGTTCTTCCGTTTGCTGCCCAACACCTGAAGTTATATGGGCAAATGAATTACCCGCAACTCCCCCCGCAGGCTGAATTTTGTCGTGAACGGGCAGCGGCTTCGAGTGCAGCCGGGTGATCTCGTCTGCGGAATACACATTCATATAAACTAAATCGCCAAGAAAAGATATGTAATCCTCGGAATATGTCGTGAACTTATTATATCCGCCCTTCCCGTCCGAAATCACATTGCGAACCGACCGCTGCATTGCGGAGAAATCATATTTGGTATTAAGCACTTCACGTTGCTCGTCCGTTAAGCTATGGGTGGGCTCGGCTGTTCGCTGTTCAAGTGCTTTCTGTTTTTCTGCCTGCTCGACGGTTTCCAAAAAACTCCCTTTTCGCATGATTTCAGCCAATGACCAATCCGTTGTTGGCATTGAAGCATAATTCACGCTGTTTATCACAATATCGCCCCCATCAATTTATAAATCTAAGTATGGCGATACCCGCCAAAAAAATATCCACAATAATTATACTACAATATGCGGAAAATAACAAGGGCATTTTTCCTTTATTTTGTTTTTTTACGTTTTGTTAAAAATCAACCGAGATTTTTTGGGCATTTTTTACAAGGTTTTTTCAATTATTTTCACAGCCTTTATCGAAAAAGGCGTTTATGCTTTCCATTTTCGGCTCTTCCTCGAAGAAGCGGAGCTTTTTCAGGCGGGCAAGGTCGCTTTCGTGGAGCTCAAACCGCGCCTTGTCTATCCCGTGCAGCGACATCAGGTTAAGTATCGCGCGCACCAAGCCGTCCGTGAAGAAGTCCTCGCAGTCCAGCTCATTCACGACGAACTCCGCGCCGTCCAAAACTCCCGCTATTCTGCCGAGCACTTCCTCGCCGTCGCACGCGTTGAACTCTATCTTATCGAGATTATCCTTATTCTGTAAAATTTCGATCATTTTCTGTCCGCCTTTCCGATAGCCGAGCGGAGTATGCGCAGCTCATCCTTTGTGAGATCGCGCCACTCGCCCGTTTTCAGCATACCGAGCTTCACGCCGCCTATCGCGGTACGGCGGAGCCTCACCACCTGCAGTCCGACCGCCTCGCACATGCGGCGTATCTGGCGGTTCATTCCCTGACGTATCGTCATTCTCAAAACAGTTCGTCCTGGCTCCTCAACAAGCACCTCGACGGAGCACGGAAGCGTCACCTTTCCGTCGTCGAGCTCCACACCCGAAGTGAGCCGCATTATCTGCTCCTCGGTCACCTTTCCGTCTATCGTCACACGATAAGTCTTGCTAACATGGCGGCGCGGGTGAGTTATCTCGTTTGCGAACTCACCGTCGTTCGTAAACAGCAAAAGCCCCTCGGAATTCCTATCCAGCCTTCCCACGGGCACAACGCGCTCCTTCACGCCCGCGAGCAGCTCCGATACTACTTTTCTCCCCTGCTCGTCCGACATCGACGTTATATATCCGCGCGGTTTATTCAACATTATGTACCGCTTTTCTTTCGGAGCGCTCTCTATGCGCTTTCCGTTCACCGCGACGACGTCCGCGCGCGGGTCTGCCTTATCGCCCAGACCGCACGGTCTGCCGTTCACCGTGACTTTTCCCTCCGCTATAAGCTCCTCCGCTTTTCTGCGCGAGCACAAGCCGCTTTCGGCAATTATTTTCTGAACACGTTCCATATTTAAACTTGCAAAACGCGCTAGCCGAGCGACGTTGTTCGCTCGCGTGTTTTGCACTCGCTCCTTTTTGTTATTTTTCTTTTGACGCTGCTTTAATATGTTTGCGGTTTGTTGCCGCAGTCTTAACACGCTTTTAATGCAGCTTCTTGGCGTTGACTTGAATGGTTTTTTAGGGTTGACTTTGGTCGGTTTTTTAGGTTGACTTTGGTCGGTTTTTTAGGTTGACTTTGGTCGGTTTTTTAGGTTGACTT
>CAYVSV010000049.1:0-4010 GCA_964454205.1 uncultured Ruminococcus sp. | reverse complement strand
TGGTCGGTTTATTTTAAAAGCAAAACACGCACCGCGCGGGCTTCGCCCGCGCTAGCCGAGCGACATTGTTCGCTTTTCACTCCGCTTCGCTCCGTTACAAGCAAACAACGTCGCTCGCTTGCGTGTTTTGCACTCGCTCCGGTTTGTTGACTTTCTTATAGCGTTGCTTTAATGCGTTTGCGGTTTGTTGACTTTCTTATGGCGCTGCTTTAATGCGTTTAAGGTTTGTTTGTTTTATTGCACCCTTCAAACATATATCCCAAACAGCTTCATCAGCTTCTGCCAGAAATTCAGCTCGCCGCTCTCCGCCGCAACGTCCTCCGCCGCGAGGAGCGGAACGCTCTTTACCACTTTGCCGTCAAGATAAAACTCCAGCTCCCCAAGCTTTTCGCCCTTATTCACCTCGCCGTACACCATTCTCGGAAGCAGCACACGGCGTTCCAGCCTTTGGCGCTGTCCTTCCGTGAGGGCAAGCGTTGCTTCCTCGGCGTAAACGCCCGTGCTCTTGCCCGTCCCCGCGACCGCTACCTTTGCGCCGCAAGCGGTCTCCAACGGATAGGCGCTCACCTGCCCAAAGCCGTAGTTGAGCATCTTTGTGTGATCGTTCCAATCATCGCCCGCATTCAAAGTCACCGCGATAAGAGTGACTCCGTCGCGCTCCGCCGCCGATACCAGACACCTCCGCGCGTTGTCGGTAAATCCGGTTTTCACGCCGATAGCCCCCTCGTATCTGTTGAGCATTTTATTGGAGTTGTACAGCGTGCGCTTATACGGCGGGTTGCCGAACTCCACCTGCTTTGACTTGCACCGCACTATCTCGCGGAATGTCTCGTTTCTCATGGCGTAAGCCGTGAGATTCGCGAGATCAAGAGCCGTGGTGTAATGACCCTTTGCGTCAAGACCCGAAGGCGTGGCGAAGTGCGTGTTTTCGAGCCCAAGCTCCTCCGCCTTCTCGTTCATTTCAGCGACGAACGCCGCTATACTGCCCGAAACAGACACCGCCGCCGCGTTTGCTGCGTCGTTGCCCGAAGGCAGAAGTATCCCGTAGAGCAGATCGCGCCGCGAAACTATATCCCCCTCGCGAAGCCCCATCGAAGTCCCCTCAACCATAATGGCGTAAGGATCGACGGTAAACTCGCGGTCAAGATCTCCGGCTTCTATCGTCAATATCGCCGTCATGATCTTCGTGGTCGAAGCCATAGCACGCTGCTCGCCGCAATTTTTCTCGAACAGGACCGTGCCTGTCTCCGCCTCTATCAGCACGGCGCTCACCGCGGACACCGAAGGCTCCGCCGCTGCGGCTCCCGTCTCAAAAAACGGAACGGCAAAGCATACCGCCAAAAGAACACAAATGATTTTTTTCATAGCGCAATACTCCCGAATAAAAATTTTTTCGGGAGTATTATGTGCGTTTTAGTGGGAATTATTCCCGTTACTTTTTGTTCTTTTCAGCTTCGAGTTCAGCCTTTACAGCCTCTGCCTTAGCCTCCGCCTTGGAGAGCTTTTCCTCCGCCTTCTCCACCTTAGCGTCCGCCTTGGCGAGCTTTGCGTCCGCCTTTGCCGCCTTCTTATCTGCAGCAGAGCTCTTTATCTTGTCAATAAGCCCGGGGAGCTTTTCCATAACGCCGTCGAGCGGAGAGCCCTTTCCGCCGAGCTCGAGCAGCTTAACGTCGCCGTCCTCCCTGATGACGATGAACGCCACGGGCTTTACGGTAACGCCGGCGCCCGCGCCGCCCGCGAACTTCTCCGCGGCTTGCGTGGGAAGGTCGCTGCCGCCTGAAGCGAAGCCGAACGACACCTTCGAAATGGGGATTATCGTTGTTTCTCCCTTTACGATGGGATCGCCGATTATCGTATTTACATCCACCATCTCGTGGATATTCTCCATCGAAATTCCCAAAATGCCTTCAATAGGATGTGCCATGCTTTTTACTCCTTTCAATATCAGAATCGGATATTATCCGATCAAATTTACTTTATTTTAATTTAAATTTTACAAACCGCTCACTACGCCTTTGGCTCCGTTCGCCAGCCGAGCGACCTTGCCTCCGCTTCACTTCGTTTCGTTCCGGCAAGGTCACTCGATTTTTTAAAATTTACTTGCCGCCGTTTTGTTGATTTTATTTTAAACGCACAATTACTGTTTTTTATTTTGCTTGACCTTCCCGCTGTATTGCCCGAGCGTTTTTATCAGAACGCCCACCAGACCGAAGCCCGCCGCGAAAGCCGCGAACAGCGACATTCTCGCCTCGAAATAAACGTCGTAAAGCGTTTCCTCGCTCTGGAAGTCCACGGAGATATTAAGGTCGTCGAGCGGCTTCAGCGTGAAATAGCTGTCGAGCAGCCCCAGAAGGTTTCCCGCCGCCATATTCATCGCCCCGAACTTTATCGCCGCCTTCGCCGCGTCGTCGCCGCCGCAGATGACGTTCAGGCTCATATGCGAGAACTCTATGCGCTTGAGGAACTTCCTGAGCGTTTTTCCCGTGCCCGTCAGAACCGTTTTCAGCAGCTCCAGAATATCGTCGAACGTGAGGCTTTTTATGTCGAACGCTTTTTTCTTTTTCTTGCCGCTTTTCGCTTTTTTCTTTTTTTCCTTCTTTTTCTTCGGAGGCTTTTTCTTCTTCTTTTTTCTGCTCGGGAGCTTCACCAAAGTAAAGCACATATACTTTATCCTCAGCGCGAGCGAGCCGCTGTAATTATAGTCGAGTATCACGGTCGCTCTTCCCGCCAGCAAAAGCACGAGGAACAGCACTATCGCCGCCGCAATTATCCAGCCCACTCACTCACCCCTATCCTTACTCCGAAGCGTCCTCTCCGGAGACGGGCTCTTCTGTGCCCTCCGCGTCTTCATACTCCTCGAGCGTTATCTGATCCGTGCTGTTGGGTATCACGGGGAGGTCTTCGAGACTGTTCAGCTTAAAGCATCTCAAAAAGTTATCCGTTGTCCTGTAGGCTATCGGTCTGCCCGGCACGTCGTTAAGTCTGCCGTGCTCCTCAAGAAGATCACGCTCCACCAAACTTCGCACAACGCCGCCGCTGTCCACTCCGCGGACCTGATCCACAAATCCTCGCGTTACCGGCTGATTGTACGCCACGATCGCCAGGACTTCCATAGCCGCGGGCGACAGCGGAGTTTGCCTGCGCGTTTCCAGCGCCGTTTTTATATACCTCGCGAACTCGGGGCGCGTCATCATCTGATAGCTGTCGTCCAGCTTGCCGATAACTATCGCGCTGCCCTGCTCGGCGTATCTGTCGTTGAGCCGCTCCACCATTCTCTCGGCGGTCTCCTTCTCCATTTCCGCTGCCGCCGCGAGCTTCTCGGTCTCTATGGGCTCTCCGCACGCGAAGAGGACAGCCTCCACGACCGCCATTCTTTCACTAAACTTCACTGTTATCTCCCGTTTACACTTATTTATCCGCCAGAGTAACGCTCTCTCCGTCCTCGCTTATCATTATCCTGCCGTCCTTGGAAAGCTCCAATACCGCGAGGAACACCGCGACCCTGCGCGAGCGCCCGCAGTTTTCGTACAGCTCGGAAAGCGGCACCACGGCGTTTTTCCGCAGACTTTTCAGTATCGTAACTATCCCCGTGAACACTGTAACATAGCTCTTTTCCACGACCGGCACGACGGGCGCGCGGTTGTAAACCTCCCTGCGCCGCGAGCGCTCCGCGAGAGCGCCGTATGAACGCAGCAGCTCCTCGGGCTCGTGAACGCGGCGATACGCGCTGTCGATGTCGAGCTCCATAGGCTCGCGCACGAAGATCGTATCTCCCTGCCAGCGTGTTTTCAGCTTTCCCGCCATGGTCTTGGCGAGCGCGAGCTCTATAAGCTGCCCCTCGAGCTCCTTTTTGAGCTTTTCGCTCTCTTCCTTCGGAAGCAGCGCCGCGGATTTTATCAGAATAAGCCGCGCAGCCATCTCGAGGAAATCCGACGTGACCTCGATATCCGCTTCCGTCATACGCTCGAGATACCCAAGAAACTGGTCGAGCAGCACGGATATTTCTATAT
>CAYVSV010000048.1:0-13763 GCA_964454205.1 uncultured Ruminococcus sp. | reverse complement strand
TCGGCTACAACACCGACCAGATCGTTTCTTCCGATGTTATCGGTATGAAGTACGGCTCTTTGTTCGACGCTACTCAGACCATGGTATCCCAGATATCCGACGACCTCTACGAGGTTCAGGTAGTTTCCTGGTACGACAACGAGAATTCTTACACCTCTCAGATGGTAAGAACTATCAAGTATTTTGCGGAGCTTTGATAATATCGTAAATTATACAGGATTGCCCTTGGCTTGCCGAGGGCAATTTTTGTAAAACGACGAGATAGGTAAATATTAGAGCTAATGCCTCAATTTTCTTTATTGACAAGCGGCGTTATTTTTGATATAATTTAAGTGGACTATTTTGAAAGGAGGGTGACGCTGAATTCCAACGGGTATTCGGCGTCCGGATAATGAACGAAGAAAATTTTACGGAACAAGACGACAAAACGCGGCAGCCGGCGGAGGATGAGCTTTCCGGGCAGGGCGGCGCGGCGGTCTTGACCGAACCGCCTCCCGTTGAGGGGGAGACGGCGGATAGTATCGGCGAGGTCGCAGCCTCAGATCCGACTTACGAGGCAGCCGAGGATTTTGTAAACCGGGCTGACGCTATCGAAAAGCAGATAGCCGATCAGCGGGAGCAGGACAGGAGACTTCTCGAGGCGCTGGACAAGGCTCTCGAAAGAAGAAACCGCGCCGCGGGCGAAGAGACCAAGCGCCCGCTCACAAAAACGGAACGCGCCGCCGCGACTGTAACTAAAAAGGGCGTGGGCTTTGTTTCTTTGGGGCTTATACTTATCTTTATGGGCGTTGTTATGATAATGACGCTTACCGCTCCGACACCGAACTACGCGCTGCCGATAAAGCTGTCGCCGGTGTGCGCTATCCTGATAGGCGCTGAGATAATAATAACCCAAGCTGTAACGCGCGGCAGAACGAAGATAAGCTTTACGAGCCTTGCGCTTTCCGTGCTGCTGACAGCCGGGTGCATTATTCTCTGCCTTAAGCTCGGCGGCGATTACAAAGAGGAAGTGGTAGAATACAACAACAGAACAATAGCGGGCGAAATATACGACAGAAGCTATGAACACCTGAAGGGCGTAGCGGACATCGTATCCGTAGACGTGGAGGTAGACTTAAATCCCGACGGCACAGGAAAGACAACGGGCATCGAGGCTCTTTCCACAAGCGACATCGTAAACGTAAACATCGTGCTGGGCGGCGTGTATTATACTCCCAGGAGCTTCGTGTCAGACTGCCGGAAGATAGTCAACAGCTACGCGCAAATGGAGATAAACGTTACAAACTTCCGGTTCAAAAACGAAAGCCGTCTGCGCGCCTATTCGCTTGACATCGAAGGAAGATACGCGCAGGATATGGATGAGCAGCGCCTTTTGGAGCTGGTGGATTTCGTTTATATAGACGATTATAATTATATAGAGGATATGGATGACTATGTCGAGGATGAAAACTCCGGCGACAGCTCCGAAGGCTGACCTGATGAGCGTTCGAGAGTATAAGTAATGATCGAAAGGTAAAAAATGTTGACAATTGAGAAAAAATCTGAGCTTTATAAATGTATTTTAAAGCAGTTTCCCGACCCCGGACTTTACAAGGTCTCAAGAATAAGCGAGTGGCTTTACACAAACGATCTGTCGCTCGAGAAATTGGGCTACGGCGGATTTCGCGAGTTCGCGGAGGATTTCCCCGAGATGTTCGCGTTCCAGAGCGACAACAACGACGAGTTCATAGAAACGAAAAGGTGGCTTAAGGGAGAGGAAGACAGAAAACCGCTTGAGGACAGCGCGGCGCACCCCGCCGATAACTTCTTCGGCACAAGCAACCTCATTCTTAACGACGACATTATTGAAATGACGCAGCAGTCGCTGTACGCGCTCACCAAGATACTTGATAACGGCGTTACGGTAACTATGATGAAGCAGGAGATATACGAGCGGTTCAACGAAGCGAAGGAAAACGGCAAGCTGAATTTCTTCGGCGAGCGTTATACGTTCCCGATAGATCATTGCCCCGACGGTTTCCTGGTAAACGGCGTTATCACGAAAAACCTGAGCACGCACGGAAAAAGCCTGTATTTTTCGTTCGAGAAAACACAGATATTCCGCAGCGAGCGTCACGATGAGCCCGAACGTCCGCGGCGCGGCACGGCTATCCCGATAGAGGATAAAAACCGCATCTACATGAAGCTTACAGACAACTTCCCCTGTGACACGCCCATACACATGGCTTCTATCAGCAAGTGTCTTTCAAGAAACGGCGTCGACCGCAGCAAATACGGGTTCTTTAAGATGAAGGAGCTGCTAGCTTCTCTTGATTTCCTGAAGCTCGAGGATATTATAATGGGCGGAGTTCAGCAGACGCTGGTTACTATAAAGCGCGTTCCCGGGTACACATCAAAGACAGAGGAAGAGTCGGTATCTTCCGCGCAGGTCGCTTCCGTGCAAGCTGCTCCTGCTCATTCCTCGACTGCTGCTCAGAACCCGCTTTCTTCCGCGGGGTCGATACCTAGCGGCGTTCTCACGGATTTTTGCAGCCTGCCGGTGAAGCCCATGGGCATTCTGGAGCAGTTTTTAAGGGACAACGGAAGAGAAGCGAATTACGAGAGCATTGAAAAGGAGCTCTGCGAGGACTTTGAAGCGGCGCGCGCTGAGGGGGCTGTGAGGGCTGTCGACACAAGGCTGATGTTTTTCAGCCGTTATCTGAAATCCGACGGCACGCGGGTCGAGATAACGATAAAGCCGAACGCCTACGAGGGCAAGAAATGGTTTTTATATTTTGTGGACACGATAGTCAGAGAGCGGAGCGGCGTGATAAGCCCCGGAAAGCAGCTAGAGAACTTCGCGTTCCTCGGGAACTGGTCAAGCTTCCTTACCGATCTCGCCGCGAAGGCGGTCGACGAGGAGTGGGACTTCAAAAGCTCGCCTATCAAGAGCTACCATATCCTTATGCAGTATATCAAGTACACGTTCAGCCGTCTTATGCGCGAAAATAAGGTGTGCATCTCCGCGGACAAGCGTTTCGCGGCGTTCAATACCGGGCTTGCGGACGATCATTACGATGATATTTACGCGTGCTTTATTCCAAACGATCCGGGTGCCGGCACCGAGTGGAGATACTCGGGCTTATGCACCGCCGCTTCGGGGAGCTTGGGAAAGCAGCTCGTGAACTATTTTAACCCCTTGCCGGAGCCTCCGCTTTACTTCAAGCGCAAGGAGGATCTGTTCTACAATTGTGCAAATCAGCTCCATACGGACTTCGAGCACATCATTGTCGATAATATCAAGCGTCTGCCCGTAGAGTTCCTGCGCGACCAGTTCTTCGACGATCCCGAGGCGCGGGATATAGCGGAGCGCATAATCTCGAACCATGACCGCGTCGTGCGCGGTGAGCTCTACGACTGCTTAAAGCGTAAGGTCTTAGACAACAACCGCCTCTTTATAAGGATACAGAACCGTCTTAAGGACGCTATCGAGCTCGCGCTTAAGCGCGTCCGCTGGAACTACAAGACCGCGATACCTTCATATTTCCCGAAGCGCGATACCATGTCGCTCATGCTGCCGCTGGCGCTTGTGAACGAGGCGAAGCCCGACGTCGCACTGGTGGTGGAGCTTACGCGTTCGGGGAGCTATCAGGGGCAGACGATACTTACGCTGCCGCAGGCGTACATTGACGCGCGCCTTATCTGTCGGCTTACCGATGACTGGCTTGTTCCGTCAAAGATATTCGGCGACGAGGTAACAACGGGCGATGACCTTACGGAAACGGAGTAAGTATGGGCTTTGATATCGATTTTTTTAGTAAGCTCGATTTTTCGGGCAGCGTGATCAATGATTTTTATAACAACACCAACGACGTTTGGTTTAACGGCGATTTCGCTGTCGGCGATATTCCATACTTCATCTTCACGTTTAAGAACTGCACGCAAAAGCGCGGGGAGTTTATAAAGGACAGAATTATCGGCGAAAAGATCACGCGTTTTGTGATAAGCAAAAGCGAACTGTATGACGTTTCTGTTTCATTTGATAACGGCATATCTCTTGATTTTTCTTGTATGTGGATCTATCGACACCTTGAAATGTACAAGGGCAAATCTTACAAAAACGTCTATTCGGATTGGGAGAAATTCCTTGAAAAAATCGCTTATGTCGAGAGCGCAAAATATCTTTTTGACGAGGAGGACGCTGAGCTTGGCGAGGGCTATTCCTTGAATGTCAAGTCGTATGCGGACAGGGACGATCATGTGTGCAAAAGCTATCTTGATGTGTGCGAGCTTACCAAAAACGGCGAACACGTTTTCTCTTACCGCTGCACCTACAACCACACGATACTGTGCAAAGAACTGATTTATCACAGCAACGGACACAAGTATCTGCCGTTTCAGGTGGATTTATACGGGATAAGCTATCTTGATCTGAACATCGGGGAAGTGTACCATTACATTCCCGAGGGTTTTTCGCACGATATAGACCGATACTGCGGTGAATCCTTTATCATCACCGATATTCACTACGATTCGCAATCGGATTTGATTGCCTACGGCGGCTGTTACTGGGCAAATGACTCCGATGTTATGGTTGGAGATTTTTCCGAGCCGCTGAATTACGACCCTCATCTGGTAAGCGTCCATGAGATCATCGACCCCGAAAACGACGAGTGCGATGAGTTTGATTTCGTGCGGTTCGAGGACGGCAAGCTGATAGTAAAAAACGATGAAAACCGCGAATTTTCAATCGCTTTGGCGGAAATAAAATCGAAAATCAAAGCATTATCCCAAGGTACCGACAACTAACAACTAGCAACTAATCTCTAAAAACTAAACAACCGAGGTCATACGATCTCGGTTCTTTTTGTGAAATTTTTCTCACGGCATTTTTTGGAGAATATCGACCGCGATCTCCGACAATACTACTTGTACAATAAAAGATCGGAGGTCGGGATATGTATTACAATAAGGTAGAGATAGCGGGCGTGAATACGTCCAGCTTAAAGGTGCTGAAGGAGTCGGAAAAGACGGAGCTTTTAAAACGCGTAAAGGCGGGTGATATGGAGGCTCGCGACGAGCTTATCCGCGGCAATCTGCGGCTCGTTTTAAGCGTTATACAGCGGTTTATGGGCAGGGGAGAACGCGCCGATGACCTGTTTCAGGTAGGCTGCATCGGGCTCATCAAAGCGATAGATAACTTCGATATCTCGCAGAATGTGCGGTTTTCCACCTATGCCGTGCCCATGATAATGGGAGAATTACGCCGTTATCTGCGCGATAACGCTCCCGTAAGAGTGAGCCGCTCCATTCGTGACTTAGCCTACCGCGCTATGCAGTCGCGCGAGCGCCTTACCTCGGAAAAAGGCTGCGAGCCTAAGGTAGAGGACATTGCAAAGGACCTCGGTGTGCCGCGTCAGGACGTAGTTGTGGCTCTCGAAGCGATAAGCGAGCCCATTTCCCTTTACGAGCCCGTTTTCTCGGAATCGGGAGACACTATCTACGTTCTCGATCAGCTCGGTGATCACAACGACGACATGAACTGGCTCAACGAGATATCCCTTAAAGAAGCCATCGCGGGTCTCGGAAAGCGCGAAAAGCGCATACTCGATCTTCGCTTCTTCCGCGGAAAAACGCAGGTCGAGGTCGCAAAAGAGATCGGTATAAGTCAGGCGCAGGTTTCAAGGCTTGAAAAGGGCGCTCTTAACAAAATAAAGAACCACATTTAGTTCGTCACCTTCTCAAGCTCCTCGCGGAGCTGCTTGATAATGCGCTTTTCAAGCCTTGAAATGTAGCTTTGCGAAATGCCGATCTCATCGGCAACTTCCTTTTGCGTTTTCTCCTTCTTGCCGTTCAAGCCGAAGCGCATTTCCATTATTTGCTTTTCACGCGGCTGGAGATGATCTATCGCTTCGTGCAGAAGCTGCTTTTCGACTTCTTCCTCCAGGTGCGAATTCACGCAGTCGCTTTCCGTGCCGAGAACGTCCGACAAAAGCAGCTCGTTGCCGTCCCAATCGACGTTAAGCGGCTCGTCTATTGAAATGTCGTAGCGGTATTGCGAGTATTTCCGCAGATACATCAGTATCTCGTTCTCGATACAGCGGGAGGCGTATGTGGCGAGCTTTATCTTCTTGTCCACGGAGAACGTGTTGACCGCCTTGATAAGCCCCACCGTCCCGATAGACACCAGATCCTCCAGCCACACTCCCGTATTCTCGAACTTCTTGGCGATGTACACCACAAGCCTGAGATTGTGGATAATGAGAGTTTCGCGAGCCGTATCATAATCGGTCGCCATAAGCCGGAACGCCGCCTCTTCCTCTTCTTTGGTGAGCGGGGCGGGGAGCTGCTCCGAGCCGTTTATGTAATGTGTGTAATTCTGCGCTCTTTTGGAAAAAAGCTTATACAGCAGATCTGCGATCTTTAAACGTATTTTCTTAAACATAACAAATCCTCCGCTTTATATTGATATTATCTTGGGGTTGAATATGCAGTCGACGTCCTCTCCGAGGGGGGATTTCGTTATTCCCACAAATCCGTCCGCCGATCTTCCGTCTATCGTGATGTCCGCCTTGAAGATAGGCACGAGCGTTTGCGCGGCAACGGTGCGGCAGGGGACTACCCGCAGGCTCTCCGAGAGCTTTCCGTCAAAGTATTCAAGCGCGTTTGAGGGGGCTATCGGCGCTATCTTTTCGTATCGGCAGATGACGATATGCTTGCCGCTGAACAGATCGCAGAGCTCGTTTCCCGTGTCGCAGAGCCCCCTTAGTTTTACCGCGCAGCCGTTCGCGGCGATTTTGACGGCACATATTCGTTCGCAGTGAAGCCGCCTGTCCGCGAGATAGCGCACAAGCCTTACGGCGCAGTACGCCGCCGCGGTAAACGCCGCGACCGCGGAGAGCGGGATATTGAAGTAAGCAGTGCCGTTCGACCACACCATTCCGAGCGGAGCGGCGAACATCCACAGCGCCAGCATAGCTCCCGCGAAGATAAAGCTTACGACAAGGAAGAACAGCACGCACACCGCGAGATCGGCGGGCTTTTGTTTTCCGAACGCTATAAAGACGATAAGCGTTCCCAGCGCCATTTTAATGACCGCAACAACGGGAAACGGCAGCTCCGGGAGCAGTATAACAAGCGAGCCCGCCGCTCCCGCGAGCGCTGCGAGAACGCACCTTTTTCGCGTGCAGACGCGCCGCAGCATCACCGCCGAAGCGCGTATCAGAAAGTAATTTATGTACAGATTGAGAACTATCAGCACATCGACATAAACCACCAAGCCTACCACCTCACATTTGCTTGTACATATTATTATAATTCAAAGAGAGCAAAAATTATGCCGAATTCGGTGGTCGAATTCGGCATTTTTATTTTTTTATAAGCAGTTAGCCGTTGCTTTTCAGCGAATTTGGCAGGCTGTCGTAGATACGCTTCCAATCGTCGGGCGTACATTCTGAGAAGACGAGCTCCGCTTCGTCGATGTTTGAGCCGAATTCCGTGTGCTCTAACGCGTTATATTCGGCAAGATACATCTTCGCGTATTTCAGACCGTCCTCGAGCGAACATTCGTTTCCCTCGAAAAATCCGTTCACTATCCGCATATAATCCGCGTAATAGGCGGGATCCGCGGTGCTGCCGTCTCCCCAGACATAAGGATTTATGTTCGATATATAGTAAACGAACTTGTCCGAACGTGTTTTGTCAAAGTGCTCGTCGAGGTATTGGTATATGCAAAGCAGAATGTTGTATTTGTTCATAGTCACTCCCTGTTGAATTCTGCGAGCTCCAGTCCCTCATTCTTGTCGAGCGCCCACTTGATGTTCCATTCGCTTGTAAATATAAGAAGATAGTTGTCCTTTACGTCCTGAATGAGCTTGGTGTCGGACGTGAGTATCAGCTTTCTGAGCTCGTCGAGACCGCCGGCAAGATGCTTTTCGCTCGTTATCCAGCGAATGTATTCGTAAGACAAGTCCTCGCGGATAATGTCAACGTTGTATTCGTTTTTGAGTCTGTATTCAAGTACTTCAAATTGCAGAACGCCGACAACGCCGACTATTACCTCCTCAAAGCCCGTCTGAGGCTCGGAGAATATCTGTATCGCGCCCTCTTGGGCTATCTGAGTGGTACCCTTGATGAACTGCTTGCGTTTCAGCGTGTCCTTCGGGCGGACGCGGGCGAAATGCTCCGGCGCGAACGTCGGTATCCCCTCGAACGTCACCTTTTTTTTCGGGGAACAGAGCGTATCGCCGATAGAGAACACACCCGGATCGAAAACGCCCATGATGTCTCCCGCATACGCCTCGCTTATTACTTCGCGGTCGTTCGCCATGATCTGCTGCGGCTGGGAAAGCCGCATTGTGCGGTTATTCTGGACGTGCAGGACTTCCATATCCTTGTCGAACCTGCCGCTTACTATACGCATAAACGCGATCCTGTCGCGGTGAGCCTTGTTCATATTAGCCTGTATCTTGAACACGAATGCCGAAAAGCTCTCGTCAAACGGGTCTACCGTGCCATCGGAGGTGTTGCGCGGGAGCGGAGGAGTGGTCATTTTCAGAAAGTTCTCCAGAAACGGCTCTACGCCGAAGTTTGTGAGCGCCGAACCGAAAAACACCGGCGAGAGCTTTCCTGTGTTGACCTTTTCCGCGTCGAACTCCTCGGAAGCGCCGTCAAGCAGCTCAACGTCGTCGCGGAGCGTGTTGTAGTTTGTCTGCCCGATAAGCTCCGCCAGGTTCTCGTCGTTAAGATCAACCTCGGTTTTTGCGACCTCTTTAGTGCCTCCGTTTGCCTCAAACGAAATTATGTGGCGGTTTTCGCGGTCGTAAACTCCTTTGAATTCCTTGCCCGAGCCTATGGGCCAGTTTACGGGGTATGTTTTGATGCCGAGTTCGTTTTCTATCTCGTCCAGCAGATCGAACGGATTTCGCGCCTCTCTGTCCATTTTGTTGATGAACGTGAATATCGGGATATTACGAAGCGTGCAGACCTTGAAGAGCTTGCGGGTCTGATTCTCTACGCCCTTTGCCGCGTCTATCACCATGACCGCCGAATCCGCCGCCATAAGCGTGCGGTAGGTATCCTCGGAGAAGTCCTGATGCCCCGGGGTGTCAAGTATGTTTATGCAGAAGCCCTCGTAGTTGAACTGCATAACGGAGGACGTAACGGAGATTCCGCGCTGTTTTTCTATCTCCATCCAGTCGGAGGTGGCGTGGCGGGCGTTCTTCTTGCCCTTTACGGCCCCCGCCATCGCGATGGCCCCGCCGTAGAGCAGGAATTTTTCTGTAAGCGTAGTTTTGCCCGCGTCGGGGTGGGAGATTATCGCGAACGTTCTCCGCTTTGTTATCTCGCTTTTAAGATCGGTCATTTTTCATCTTCCTTTATTTGTTGATTTTCTCGTTTTTCCTTGAGAGCTCGCTCAAAGAAACGTTTTCGGGAACGGCAAGACCGCGCCGCTTCAGCGTGAGCAGATGTCCTATACCGACAAGTATCGGCATATAAAACGTGAATATCCGCCACAGCAGGGTAGCCGCTCCCGTATATTCTCCGAAGATCTTTTTAAAAAAGCCGGCGTAGCCCAGTTCCGCCGCGCCCATAGCTCCCGGAAGAGGCATAAACGAGGAGAACATCTGCACATAAGCCTGATAGGTGATTATTTTTCCCCAGAACATCTCGCTGTTCGGGAAAAAGCCTCTGTACAGCAGATACGAGATGTTCAGATACAGTAAAAGCTGAAGTGCCGTGAAAAGCACCGCCTTAAATATCACGCGGATGTTCTTTTTAAGAAACTTGAAGTTGTTGTGGAACTTGCATACCTCCCGCGTGAAATAAAGCCGCCAGTGCATCGGTTTTTTAACGACGCGCATTTTGGCGAGCAGGGTGATAACTCCGTTTGCCGCTCTGACAGTTCCTTTTTTCAACAGAGCGACGCACAGCAAAAACACTATCACGGCAGTGTTGATGGCAAAGCCTATAAGCACGAACGGCATAAGACCGCCCTCAATAAGCTCTTTTCCTTCCGTGCGGAAGCCTGCCGCCAGCGTTGACGCGGAATATATCGTAAGCACGAACTGATATACGATAAACCGCGACAGCAGCGCCGTAAGCGCGTTCCCGAGCGGTACGCCGAACTGCACGAAATAGTAAGCCTGCATCGGCTGTCCGCCAGAGGCGCACGGCGTTATGCAGTTGAAGTACTGTCCTATTATGGTATCGTACCAGGTATCGCGCATTCGCGAGCGGGAATATATCGGCTTCAGTATAACGTGAACGGTAGCCGCCTCGCACAGCCAATACGCTAACATAGTCAGCGCGCACAATCCCAGATACGCGAGGTTTACGTTTCTTATGGCGTTAAAGAGCTTGTCCGGCTTATCGACAAAAAATAAAAACGCCAGCATGATGACGAACGAGGCTCCGCAAAAGATCAGATTCCATTTGTTGGATTTTTTCTTTGGTCGTTTTTCCATACATTTGCTCCAATTCCTTCAAACACACTCTAATATTATAATAGAATTTTCAATACTTGTCAAGGGATTTTATCCTTACATTTATGTAATGTGCGCAATTTTTAACAATTTAACAATTTTTTTTGCTATTCAACTTGACAATTTTGCGAAAAAATGGTATAATAAGATGTTGATATTGATGTTCCGATTAAACCTTTCCGAGATTTTCGGTGTTTTCCCCGCCGGAGGCGGGGAAAACACCGAAAAAATTAAAATACGGGATATTTAATTGGTGAGGCAATAATATGATGTGAAGCTATACAGTAAATAATGTAACTGAAAGGGTTGAATAAAGTGTTCAGAGAAAACGAATACCGCACGCAATACTGCAATGCGGTAAGTGAAAAAGACATCGGGAAAAAGGTACGCGCAGCGGGCTGGGTCGCGAATATCCGCGATCACGGAGGGATCATGTTCGTGGACCTGCGCGATCATTACGGCGAAGTTCAAATAGTGTTCCATAACGAGAGCCTTCTTGAGGGGATCCACAAGGAGTGCGCCGTATCCGTTTCGGGGACTGTGCTCAAGCGCGACGAAAGCACTTATAACGACAAGATAGAGACCGGCACCGTTGAGATCGAGGCGGAGGAAGTCAAGATACTTGGCAAGGTGACCGAGGCTTTGCCGTTTGAGATCGATGAGTCCAAGAAGACCAAGGAGGACTTGCGCCTTAAGCACCGCTATCTCGATCTGCGCAATCCCAAGGTGCACAACAATATCGTGTTCCGTTCAAAGGTCATCTCGTTCCTCAGACAAAAGATGAGCGATATGGGCTTTCTGGAGCTCCAGACGCCCATTCTGTCAACGTCGTCTCCCGAAGGCGCGCGCGATTACCTTATCCCGAGCCGCAAGCATCACGGCAAGTTTTACGCTCTGCCTCAGGCTCCGCAGATATTCAAGCAGATATATATGGTTTCGGGATTTGACAAATATTTCCAGATAGCTCCCTGCTTCCGCGACGAAGACGCCCGTGCCGACCGTTCTCCGGGCGAGTTCTATCAGCTCGATTTCGAGATGTCGTTCGCTACGCAGGAGGACGTTTTCGCGGTAGCCGAGGAAGTGCTTTCCGAGACCTTCGCGAAATTCTCCGACAAGCAGGTGAGCCCCGCTCCGTTTCGCAGGATACCTTATGAAGAAGCGATGCTTACCTATGGATCGGATAAGCCCGATCTGCGCAATCCGCTCGTTATCAAGGAGCTTTCGGATCTGTTCGTTGACAGCGACTTCAAGCCGTTCTGCAACAAGACCGTGCGCGGCATACGCGTTCCGAAAATGGCAAGTCAGTCCAAGAGCTTTTTTAAGAATATGGAGGACTTCGCGGTGAACGAAGTCGGAATGAAGGGCTTGGGCTACTTTAAGGTAGAGGAGGGCGAGAACGGGCGGAAATTCAAGTATAACGGACCTATCGACAAGTTCCTGAACGACGAACAGCGCGACGAGCTCGCGAACCGCTGCGGGCTCGAGATCGGCGACGTTCTCTACTTCATCGCCGACAGCAAGAAAAACGCGCCTAAGTTCGCGGGGCAGATACGCACCGAGGTCGCGAAGCGCATGGAGCTTTTCGACGAGAGCCGCTTCGAGCTCTGCTTTATCGTGGATTTCCCGATGTACGAGCTCGACGAGGAGACCGGCAAGATAATCTTCACGCACAATCCGTTCTCGATGCCGCAGGGCGGACTGGACGCTCTTCTGAACAAGGACCCGTTGGATATTCTCGCGTATCAGTATGATATCGTATGCAACGGCGTAGAGCTTTCCTCCGGCGCTGTCCGCAACCACGATCTCGACATTATGATAAAGGCGTTCGAGATAGCGGGCTACACCGAGGAGGACGTAGCAGGCAAGTTCGGGGCTTTGTACAACGCGTTCAAGTTCGGTGCGCCGCCTCACGCGGGTATGGCTCCCGGCGTGGACAGAATGATAATGCTCCTGACGGGTGAGGAGAGTATCCGCGAGATAATCGCGTTCCCGCTTAACTCCAACGCGCAGGATCTGCTTCTCGGAGCTCCCACAGAGGTTACCGAGCAGCAGCTCAGAGAGGTTCATATTAAAGTAAGAAAGCAAATGTAAACTACAAGATGCAAGGGTTAAACTCTTGCATCTTAACGACATATTCTAAGGTGAGCGTTATGATAAACAGCATTACTGAAAACGGCACGTACAATTCGCTTTTTGCTCAAAGAGGAGTAGAAGCAGGCACTGAAAATTCGTTTGCAGACGCTCTTTCCGCTGCGGTGGAGGGCTGCGGCGACGAGCTTTTAAACGCTGCTCCCGACAAATGGCTGCACGAATGGACGGGAGAAAGCCCTGTAAAAAAGGCAGTCGAATTCCTCGAAAATATGGGGGTTGGTGTGAAAAGCCGCGAGCCTTCACACTCTTTGACGGACGAGCAAAAGGAGTGGCTGCGTTCGAGAAACGACCTAGACGCTATTTACAACAGCACCGCAAGCCCGCTTGACAGATATAATTTCCGCGCCGACCTCGTGTACCTCGGGGTAATTTCTCCCGATGAAGCGGAGAATATTGGCGTTGGGGTAATCCCGACACACTGCACACCCAATGAAATTATGCTCTTGAACACCGAGAAATCCGGGAATTATATTGATAATCTCCGTGGCATAATGTCAAAACAAAAGAGCGTTGTCGACTATATGCGCGAGAAGTACAACGACCCGCTCCGCCGTCAGGATGAGGACTTAAGGTACATCGAAGCCGCCCAGCGGCTCATTGATATCCATGAGCTTTATATCGGACTGATGGAGGATCTGTTTGGTTAAATTTTTGTTCGATGGTTTTCAATAGAAGTTAGAAAAAAGAGGCAAGAGTTTAACTCTTGCCTCTTTGTTTATTTGTTTTTCCATAGGTTCAGTTTGGGAAGCTGTTCTTCGAGCATCGCTCTTAACCCGTCCGGTTCGCCCATATTCATTGCGGACATATGAGGTACCAGAAAGTCGATAAGCTCTTGAATTGAGTGATAAACAAGCTCTCCGTTATTGCAGCACCACTTGCAGTACTCCTCGTTGAACTCGCCGTTCTGTTCACGGCTGATTGTGTCGTCGTTTAAGGGCATTCCGCAGCATTGGCAGATCAACTGCCGCGGAGAGCCGAGCAGCGTATTTACGGAAACATTATAGGTTTTTGAGATTAGCTTGAGCGATTCCGTGTTGGGCACCGTCTCGCCGGCCTCCCAGCGTGAAACGGCTTGTCTTGTAACGAAAAGCTGTTCCGCCATTTCGTCTTGGGACAGATTGTTTTTCCTGCGTATTTCGAGTATTACGT
>CAYVSV010000047.1:0-13878 GCA_964454205.1 uncultured Ruminococcus sp. | reverse complement strand
CGTTGAGCAGGAGGGCAAGCCCGCGAACGTTGCGGAGAAGATCGTTGAGGGTCGTCTGCGCAAGTTCTACGAGGAGGTTTGCCTGCTCGATCAGAAGTATTTCAAGGACGACAGCATGACGATCGCGAAGTATATCGACAGCGTCGCGAAGGCGCAGGGCGCGTCTCTCAAGGTGGACAGCTTTATCCGCTACGAGCGCGGCGAGGGTATCGAGAAGAAGGAAGACAACTTCGCCGACGAGGTTGCTTCAATGATAAAGTAAGATTTATTTTGCTTATTATCAGACCCCGTTTCCGATTTGGAAACGGGGTCTTTTCCGCAGGATCTGAGCGGTTATGTATCCGCGAGCTTTTTGCCGGAGAGCTCCTTGTATTTGCGCTTTGTGGCTTCTCCGCCGCGGATATGGCGTTCCTGTTTGTTTTTGTCGAGTACCGCCTTCACCTCGTCGTGAAGGGGCTTGTTTATTTTCTCAAGCTTTTCCGTTATGTCCTGATGAACGGTGCTCTTGCTTATTCCGAACTGCCGCGCGGTCGCTCTAACGGTCGCGTTGTTTTCTACGATATATTTTCCGAGCGTCACACATCTTTCGTCTTTACTTGCCGTGGAATTCTTCAATGTTATCCCCCCTTGAATGTGTTACATTTTATATTATGTGGTATCGCGTCCTTTTATGATTGCGGACAAAATCTAAATTCTGCCTTGACAAGCCGCGGAAAAAAGTGTATAATTAAAAGAGCACTGTTGGGCGGAGGAAAGCTTATGGACGATAATACGCGTCGGCTGAGCCGGGAGCGGTATCTCGGCACTATGAGCGGAAAAATGCGCAATGTGACCGATCTTGCGGAGCTCCCGGACGAAATATGGTACTATGCCGGCAGATTGCCGGATACGGCTCGCGTTTCGGGGGACAAGCTCCGTCAAAGGCAGACCGAGGCGGTTTATGAGAACGATGAGCGCACGTTTCGTCATATTCTGCTGTTCTGCGACAAAAAGAACCGTTACGCGGTGATTGTAGTCGATATGACTAACAGCTCGATATTAGGTCATTATCTTCTCGATTTGAATGAGGAGTATGGCTTGGAATAATCGGAATATGTGCCGGGAGTGGCTCGGCATACGACATAAAATGGAGAGTGTATTATGAATTTGTTCACAAAAATGATCGAAGAGATAAAAACGTCGGGGCTTCCCACCATACTGTACGGTTCGGGAGCGGTCTCGGGAATGGTAAACGAGTATCTCAGGAAAAACGGCATTGATCCCGCGGGCTATGCCGTGGACAGGGAATATTATAAAGGCGTTGATACCCTTCGCGGAAAGCCGCTTTATATCATCGAGGATTATATCGCGGAAAACTCCTGCAACATCGTTCTGGCGTTTTCGGAGCTTTCCGTTGAATGGGAGAACAAGCTCCGCGCTTCAGCCGACAACGCGCGGCAGCCTAATAATGTGTATATATTGGATTTTCAAGGCTATCTGGCGATGCCCGGAGACCACACAAAATACGAGGAGTTTTACAAAGAGAACAAGCCGGCGTTTGAAAAGCTTAGAGACGACTTGTGCGATGAGCTCTCCAAAAAGGCGCTCGATGAATTTATCGGACAAAAGCTCTCGGGAGAGTACAGAAAGCCTTTTTCGGACAAGCCGCAGTATTTTGAAGATAAGATAGTGAGCTTTTCCGAGAATGAGGTGTTTGTTGACTGCGGAGCATATAACGGAGATACGGTGTTGGAGTTCGCAAGGGAATTGAGGAAAGCCGGAATATCTTCATATAAAAAGATATTCGCCTTTGAGGCGGATCCGAAAAACGCCGAGGATATGCGCGAAAATCTGGCAGGATACGACAATGTGGAGATAATCCCGAAGGGCGTTTACGACCGCGCCTGCACACTCTGCTTTGACGACGCGGGAACTACCGGTTCCCGAATTTCCGACGACGGGATAAAGATCGAGGTGACGAGCGTCGACGAGGTTGTCGGAGACGAGGAAGTCACATTCATCAAAATGGATATAGAGGGCTCGGAGCTTATGGCTCTTAAGGGCGCGGAGAAAACAATAAAGCGCTGCCGTCCGAAGCTCGCGGTGTGCGTTTATCACAGAGTGGAGGACTTAGCGACGATCCCGCAGTACATTCAAAGCCTTGGCTTGGGCTACAAGCTGTATTTGCGGAATTATAAGGCAAATGCTCTTGATTGTGTACTGTACGCGGTATGATAAGAGGTTATTATGGAAGTTTTTGATTTTTCCGATAAAATAAAAAAGGCGGCGGACAAGGCTATGGAGCTTGTCAAGCCCCGCTTCGCAGAGCTTGACGGGCTCTGCGAATACAACGGACAGCGAGTTCTCAAGGCGTTCATAGATAACCGCGTGAGTGAGATGCACTTAAAGGGCACGACGGGCTACGGCTATAACGACGACGGCAGGGACAAGCTCGACGCGGTCTTCGCGCAGGTGCTCGGCGCGGAGGACGCTTTGGTGCGGCATAATTTCGTCAACGGCACGCACGCGCTCACCACGGCGCTCTTCGGGGTGCTCCGCCCTCGTGACACGCTGCTTTCCGTCACCGGAATGCCGTATGACACGCTCCAAGAGGTGATCCTCGGTGAGAATTGCGGGTCGCTCAGGGATTTCGGTGTGAATTTCGCCATGATACCGCTGCTCGCGGACGGCACGCCCGACTACACGAAGATAGCCGAGCACGCTTCGGAGGCTTCGGCAGCGTATATCCAGCGTTCGCGCGGTTATTCGCTGCGCCCGTCGTTCGATATCGCGGAGATATCCAAGATAATACAGACTATCCGCGGCAAAAACAGCGATTGTATTATCATGGTCGACAACTGCTACGGCGAGCTCGTCGAGGACAGAGAGCCGACGGCTGTCGGCGCGGACTTGATAGTCGGGAGTCTCATCAAAAATTTAGGCGGCGGCATCGCGGAAACGGGCGGCTACATAGCCGGCAAGCGCGAGCTCGTAGAGCGGTGCGCTTATCGGCTGACGTGCCCCGGCGCGGGCAAAGAGGTCGGCTGCACGCTCGGACAGAACCGCGGTATGTTTATGGGATTGTTTCGCGCGCCGGAAACGGTCTGCGCGGCGCTCAAGACCTCGGTGTTCGCGGCGGCGTTCTTTGAGGAGCTCGGCTTTGAGACGTTCCCGAAGTACGGCGAAAAGCGCACGGACATCATCGCCGCGCTGAAGCTGGGCTCTCCCGAAAAGCTCGTCGCATTCTGCGAGGGCATACAAAGCGGCTCGCCGGTCGACAGCGCCGCCGCTCCCGAGCCGTGGGATATGCCCGGCTATGACAGCAAGGTGATAATGGCGGCGGGCGCGTTCACAATGGGCTCTTCCATAGAGCTTTCCGCGGACGCTCCCTTGCGGGAGCCTTACGCGGTGTGGCTGCAAGGGGGCTTGACGTTCGCGGCGGGAAAGGCGGGCGTTATGCTCGCGGCGGAGAGAATGGAAGAAAAGGGGCTTTTATGAGCGATCTAAGGCGTGTGATGTACACGGCGGCAGCCGTTTGTATAGGTTTGATGTTTATGTTTTTTACAATGATGACCAAAACCGAAAACGATCTTTTCCGCATTCTCGGAACGATCATGATGATGGGGGGATACCACCTTATTATCCGCCTTTTTATCTCGAACCTCGTCGGGAGGATACCGCTGGACGCGTTTGACCCGGACGAGCCGCGTTTCCGTGAGCTCCCATTCGAGCGGCGGCTTTACGGGCTGCTCCGCGTGAAGAAGTGGAAGGCGGGCGTTCCCACCTACGATATCAGCGAGTTTTCCCCCGTTTACCACACCTTCGGAGAGCTCGCGCGGACGACTTGCCGCGCCGAGACTTCTCACTGGCTCTGCGTATTGGCGAGCCTTGTAACGTTGTGCTTTTCGGCGTGGTTCGGGGATTTTCCCGTGTTTCTTGTAACCGCGCTGGCGGGTGCGCTGGTTGATCTGATGTTCATCGTGATACAGCGCTACAACCGTCCGCGTATGGCAAGACTTGCCGAAAGGAGAGAGCATGTCTATTGAAAAGGCGCGCCCCGGAGACGCGGAAGAGATATATTCCATTTACGAGAACCTTAAAGGCTCGCCGGGCTGCACATGGGACGAGAGCTACCCGACGCTCGATTTCGTGAGAAACGACATCGAAAAGCGCGACGCGCTCTACAAGCTGACGGAAAACGGCGTTATAATCGCGGCGGCGTATCTCGGTGACTTCGAGGAAAGGGAAATGCCGGAATGCTTTGACAAAACGGTAAAGCGCTTCGGTGAGGTGTCGCGCGTTGGTGTCCGGCGCGAATATCAGCGCTGCGGTTACGCGAAAAGGCTTCTCGGATTCCTGCTGGAGGAGGCGGAAAGGCTCGGCTATGACGGATTGGCTCTGCTTGTCGGCACGGAAAACCTCGGTGCGGCGGCGCTCTATGAAAAGGTCGGCTTCGTAAGGTGCGGAGCGGGCAATATGTACGATACGGATTGGTTCTTCTACGAATATATACCGAAAGGACAACAGCTATGATAAAGAGTATGACGGGCTTCGGCAGAGGTCACGCGGTGCTCGGCGGGCGTGATATCACGGTCGAGATACGCGCGGTGAACCATCGCTATTACGAGTTTTCGTGCAGACTTCCGCGCGCGTATTCCTTCGCGGAGGAGAAGCTGAAGGCGCTTTTGCAGGGAAGCGTTTCGCGCGGGAAGGTGGAGGTCTCGGTGCAGGTGCAGAACGTCACCGCGGTCTCCGAGAGGATAACCGCAAACCGCGAGGTAATAACGGAGTATGTGACGGCTCTGCGCGAGATAAGCGAGGAGCTGGCGCTTAACGACGACCTCTCGCTGTCCTCCGTTTTGAGACTTCCGGACGCGTTCACGGTCGTTAAGGAGGAAGCGGACGAGGAACAGATGTGGCAGGACCTCAAAACGGTCGCCGAGGAAGCGCTCGCGGCGTTCGTCAGAATGCGCGAGACCGAGGGAAGCCGCATGAGAGCCGACATCGAATGCCGTCTTGACGTGATAGAGAGCAACGTCGGCTTTATTGAACAGCGCTCGCCGCTCATCGTTGAAAACTACCGCAAACGGCTTTACGACAAGATGTGCGAGGTTTTGGAGGGCAAGGGCGTCGAGGAAAACCGCATACTTCTCGAGGCGGGGATATTCTCCGAAAAGACCGCCGTGGACGAGGAGACGGTGCGTCTGCGCTCGCATATCGCGCAGCTTCGCGAAATGCTCCAAAGCTCCGAGCCGATAGGACGAAAGCTCGATTTTCTGGTACAGGAAATGAACCGCGAGACAAACACCATAGGTTCCAAGGTACAGGACATAGAGGTTACAAAAACAGTCGTGGATCAGAAGAGCGAGATCGAAAAGATACGCGAGCAGATACAGAATATCGAATGATAAGGGGCAGACTATGGAACTTCCGCAGGAAATAACAGACAGCGGCGTATTGACCGTGACCCCCGATACCGACCCGGAGCTTATCATAAGAGCGGAGCGCTACAACGAGCGAATGCGGGCGAACCGAATGTTTACGCGAAGGCACAGGCTGCTCGGCAGCGCGTTTCTCGCGCTGAACGTTATAATGCCTGTCGTGATAGGATTTATCGGCATAAAGGCGGGCGGGATGTTTATCTTGAATCCGCGCGTTGAGTGGCTTGAAGCGGCGGTGCTTATCCTGTTCGCGGCGGCGTATGTTTTTTTCGGACTGATAATGCGAAATCCCATAGCCGTGACGGCGTTTTCCGTGCCGCTGATTTTTATGGACTTGCGTTGCGCTCTTATGGCGGGGATAAACGTCGTTCTTACCGTGTTTTATGTGAAGTACGGCAAAATACTCAAAAATCAGCCGGGCTATCCGATGTTCCGAAAAATACACATCGAGAGAAATGACAGAAATGACGGAGAAAAGTTTGAAAAACCTCTTGACAAATCCGATGGAAAGTAATATAATGATGATGTGAGGAAACTCACGAATAATATTATCTGTTTCGGGGCGGGGTGAAATTCCCCACCGGCGGTCAAAGTCCGCGAGCCGCGTTTGCGGTTGAACCGGTGAAATTCCGGTACCGACGGTATAGTCCGGATGAAAGAATCAGAGAACAAATATCCTTGAATATTTGTCGCCCCTTTATCGCCGTTTTGCGGCTGTAAAGGGGCTTTCCGATTTCCCCCGAGGAAAGGGATCTTTTATGGAAACAATCAAAACTATCAAAACGAAAAAGAAAGTCGACGTAAGACGGCTCGTTTTCACGGCGCTTATGGGGGCGCTGGCTATCGTGCTGTCGGAGGTGCTGAAGTTCTATCCGCCGTTTATGCCGTCGTTTATCAGCTATGATTTCTCGGACGCGCCCGAGATGCTGGCGGCACTTACTATGGGCCCCGTTTCGGGAGTGTTCGTGTGTCTTATCAAGAACCTATGGGGTTGCATTACAAGCCGCAGCCTTGGCGTGGGAGAGATATCCAACTTTATTCTCGGAGTGGCGCTCGTGCTTCCCGCGGGAATTATCGCGCACAGGAAAGAAAAGTTTTCGCGCGCGGTCATAGGCGGGTTTGTCGGCGCGGTGGTGATGGCGCTTGTAAGTCTTGTCAGCAATTATTTTATCGTGTATCCATTTTATATGCTCAGTATGCCCGAGGAAGTTATTATCGGAATGTATCAAGCTATCGTTCCGAGCGTAAAGAACTTGTGGGAGTGTCTGCTGATATTCAATCTGCCGTTTACCTTTGTCAAGGGGCTGATAGCGGCGGCGATATCGTTGGTGCTCTATAAAAAGCTGAGACCCGTTTTCAATTCCGTATACAGATCGGAAAAGGGGTAAAAGCGCCCGAAAATTGTTTGCGTTTTTGTTTTACAGGAGAAATTTGAAGTTTTTTCATGTCAATTAAGTGATTTGTATTGACAAACCGCCCTAAATCTGTTATAATAATATAGTTAAGGAAAGGGGGCGGCAGCCATGCTTACAGAGCATAATATATATATATATATATATATAAGCTAAATGTAGGTATAACTGCGCCCGAAAAAATAAATGAATAAGCCTTATAGCTCCGGCATTTGCCGGGGTTATAGGGCTTTTTGTTTTGTTAAAAATTATGGAGGACGTTTTTATGAGAAGATTTTTTAAGAGGGTCGCGGCGGTCGTCACGGCATTCTCGTTGATGGGGGCGGCTGTCGTGTTTGACGTGCCGGAGAGGATCATGGCGATTGCGGCGGCAGAAGAGGAGCAATCACAAAACTGTGACGGCTCGCATGAGGGTTGGGAGGGAATAAGCGATCTTTCCGATCTCGAAGACGGTAAAAAATATTATCTTACGAGTGATGTCACTAGCGACAAGCAAGTTGAATTAGACGGTGTTGAAATCACCCTCTGCCTGAATGGACACACAATTGAAGGAACCGGTATTAACCGTTTATTTTATATTGATAATAAATCCACGTTCACTCTTTGCAATTGCAAAGCTGACGGCAAGTTGACAAAAACCGTAAAAACAGAAAACCACGGCGGCGCTGTATATGTAAAGAACGCCGGCTTCATAATGAACGGCGGCACGATCACGGATTGCGCGGCGACATACGGCGGCGGTGTGGGCGTAGACACAGACGGAACGTTCACAATGAACGGAGGTACGATCTCGAATAACTCGGTAAACAACGCCAACGGCGGCGGTGTGTATGTGGAACACACCGGAAAGTTTGTAATGAGAGGCGGCACCATTTCGGATAATAGCGTGACCGGCACCAACGGCAAAGGCGGCGGTGTATGTGTGACGGACAGCGGAACGTTCATAATGGAGGGCGGCGAAATTACGTGCAACAAAACACGTGACGGCTGCGGTGTATATTTGCTGTCTAACGCAATGTTCACAATGAACGGCGGCAGAATTTCGGATAATACGGCAACTGAAAGCGGCAGGTTCGGCGGCGGTGTGTATGTGAGCACACCAGCATCGTTCACAATGAACGGCGGCACGATCTCGGGCAACCAATCATCCAGCGGCGCCGGTGTATATACGACCGGAAATTTCGCAATGACAGGCGGTACGATCTTGAGCAACAGCGGCACTTACGGTGCCGGTGTATATGTGTACGGAGGCACAATGTTCGCAAACGGAACATTCACAATGAGCGACGGCACTATTTCGGGAAACATGGCTACTGACTATGGCGGCGGTGTAGAACATCACGGCAGCACAGTTACTATCAACGGAAAGGTTAATATAAGCGGCAATACATGCAACGGTTCCGCAGACAATGTGCATCTTAGAACCAACGAAACGATTACCATTGGAACCGATTTTGACGCAAAGTCGAAGATAGGCGTTAATACTGCGGTAGAAGTCGCTTGTAACGCTTCTCCCGTTGCCGTGACAGGCGAAACAGAGAAAGCTATAAGCGCGACCTTTACGGCTGATAAAGACGATCAATATATAATTTATGAAGGCAGTGCGGTCAAGCTGCTAAAATATCACTCATTCAGCACATCAACTATAACAAAAAAACCGACCTGCACCGAGGACGGCATCGAAACGGGCACTTGCAGTAGTTGCCGTAATTCTTCCGTGTCTAATCCTATACCGATGCTCGGACACAGCGACACGCATACTGAGGCAAAGGACGCGCTCTGCACCGAAAACGGCAATATCGAATATTGGTACTGCTCGGTCTGTGGAAAATATTTCAGCGACGAGGACCTCACGACCGAGATAAGCGAAAACGACACGGTTGTTCCGGCGGCGCACAAACTCAAAGCAGTCGAGGAAAAAGAAGCAAACTGCACCAAACCCGGCAATAAGCCGCATTGGAAATGCACGCTATGCGGGAAACTTTTCAGCGGCGAGGATGGCCAAAACGAGATAACCCAAGAGGATGTAACTATCTCCGACCCCGACGCGCACGATTGGAGCGATTGGACTATTAAATCAGATCCCACGGAAACCACAGAGGGCACAGCGGAGCGCGTCTGCGATAACGACAACGAGCACAAACAAACCGTGACCTTGTCCGTCTTGACCGACGCCAATGTCTGGACGAAAGACAGTTCACAGCACGTCGAACCCACAGAAAGCACCAAAGGCAAGGATGTGTATATAAGCGAGTACGGCAACGTCGCAGTTGAACTCCCCGAAAAGACTCCCGGCGGCGACAATCCCGGCGGCGATAACCCCGGCGGTGACAACCCCGGCGGCGATAACCCCGGCGGTGACAACCCCGGCGGTGACAATCCCGGCGGCGACAATCCCGGCGGTGACAATCCCGGCGGCGATAACCCCGGTGGTGACAACCCCGGTGGTGACAACCCCGGCGGCGACAATCCCGGCGGTGACAACCCCGGCGGCGACAATCCCGGCGGTGACAATCCCGGCGGCGACAATCCCGGCGGCGATAATCCCGGCGGCGATAACCCCGGCGGTGATAACCCCGGAGGCGGCACACTTACTCCTGTTACGCCCGTTGACCCGGTTACCCCCGACAACACTGACAGCAACGACAGTTCCAATAGCTCCGATAGCAACAACAGCACCTCCGCCGGAGTTACAAACGAGGTTCAGCAAGGCGAAAACGCTCCCAAGACCGAATTTACGCAGACGACAGAGAAGCTGATAGACGCGATACTCTCTCCCGAGGAGCTCGCGGGGCTCGACAACGGCGACAACATCAGATTTATCCTCCGGATCGAGGTCACAGACCCCGCCGGGGACAAGCCGATGGTTGAAAGCGTTCTTGCAGAACACGAGGAGCTTCAACTGGGGCAATATATCGACATCTCGCTGTTTAAGGTGGTCAATTCCGACAAAACCCGGATCACCCAAACCAACAGACCGATAGGGATAAAGCTCGAAGTGCCGGAGAAGCTCCGCGGGCAGAACAGAGTGTTCTCGGTAGTCCGCGTTCACGACGGCGAAACGACCATTCTCCCCGACCTCGACAACGACCCGGACACCGTGACTATCGAAACCGATAAGTTCTCGACCTACACGCTGGTGTATCGCGACAACGCGTCAGCCGATAACAGCAGCAATCCCTCAACGGGTGTGCCGGTATCGATTGTTCCGGTTGCGGCGGCACTCGCGTTCGTGACGGCGGCGGTCAGTCGCAAAAAGAAATAAAGTATTCCCGGGCGGTTTTTAGACTGTCCGGGTTTTTCTATTGACAACGCGCCGAAAAAATGTTATAATATTCTTGAGAAATTTACCGGAAAAGGACGGCGAGCGGCAATGTCTTTAAAAGGCGCGTATCTGCATTTCAAGACTATAACTAAGCACCGCCATAAGGTGATAGCGCACTGCGCGAAGGCGGGAATATTGTGGCAGGGTCTGCGGCACGACTTGTCGAAATACACGCCGACGGAGTTCCTGCCCGGTGCGGAATTCTGCACGGGAACGCGTTCCCCGAACGAGGGCGAGCGCGAGGAGTACGGCTACTCGCTCGCGTGGATGCACCACAAGGGCAGAAACCGCCATCATTTCGAGTACTGGACGGACTACAATCCCAAAACCCGTCAGATCGAGCCCGTGAAAATGCCGCTGAAATACGTTGTCGAGATGTTCTGCGACAGAGTTGCCGCGAGCAAGATATATCAAGGCGAAAACTACAAGCCCGACAGCGCTCTGCAATACTTCATTCACGGAAAAACTCACCGGAAGATACACCCCGAGACTTCGGCGCTTCTTGAAAAGCTCCTGCGAATGCTTGCCGTCAAGGGCGAGGAGGCGACGTTCGGGTATATCCGGTGGCTTTTGCGGCGGAATAAGGAATATTGAGCGGCGCTATTGACTTTTCGGGGAAAGTATGCTATAATTACGCAGGGAGGGATGTTATTATGAAAAGAGCATTAAAGATCACGTCATTGATGTGCGTTTTTTTGGCGTTGGGAGCGATAGTTGCCGGAATATTCGCGTTCAGGGCGACAAACCGTTCGTTCTTTGTGGGTTACGCAATGTTCGGACTGATCACAAGCGGCGGAATTATGGGTTTTATCGGAAACCTTGCGATAATTGGATTTACGGTGGTGTGTTACGGCTTGGCAGGCTTGAACACGTTCGCGGACAGGAAAAGGGAGGCACTGATCTGGTCGGCTGTAACCTCGCTTTTGGCGGTGCTCTCAATCATCACTGCGATTGCGGGGCACAGAATGACGTTCGGGGACATTGTGGCAGCCGCGGTGCCCGTTATTCAGACCCTGCTAATCATTAAGAGCGCAGACTGATCATTTCAAAATAAAACAAGAACCGCCTGTTGGAGAGACAGGCGGTTTTTTGTGCGTTCAGCGCGGTTTGCGGTTGATGTCGTCGGAGAGCCCCGCGATGTAGTCTATGGAGACGTCGTATATCCTCGCCAGCTCTACGACGCGCTCGAACGGTATCGGACGGCGGTCGTTCTCGTACTGCGCGTAGTAGCTCTGCGACGTGTGCAGTTGATCCGCGACGTCCTTTTGCGTGAGCTCGTGCTTTTCTCGCAAAATTCTCAATCTTTCGCCAATATTCACAATTCCCCACATCCTTTTTTGTGTAATTATCCAATTATACCACTTATGAACTAAAATGTGCTTGACAATAGTTCATATGTGGACTATAATAGTAAATAGAATTATTGTATGAGGGGAGGTGAAAAATATGTGCCATAACGGACCTCGTGATTATGACAGGGTTGATACAAACAGTGACGGATCAAGATTTTACGGGTACGACAGTGATGATGGAACTACCGCTTGGTATTCGGAGGACAATAATATTGATTGTATTACTCCAACACCGTCGGATGAAGATAACGACGACTACTAATGATAGAACGTCATAGTTTTCTTCAAAGCAATAACCGCAGACCTGCTAATGGTTTGCGGTTATTTTTTGTTTAGAGGCAATCAATTAAATGTTTTCAAACAAAAATAACATTGATTTCGTAAAAGTGACTTGTTTGAATATTCCTTCGTATTTTTTTGTCAAATTCTTGACAACCCGTTCAATATGTAGTATAATATAATTGTATAATGGCTTAAAATTTTTAAGATATTAAGGAGAAAGCTATGGGAATGACACTTACCGAAAAGATCATCAAGGCGCACATCGTTGACGGCGAGATGACAAAGGGCACGGAGATCGGGCTTCGTATCGATCAGACCCTTACGCAGGACGCGACGGGCACTATGGCGTACCTGCAGTTCGAGGCTATGGGCGTTGACCGCGTTAAAACGGAGCGCTCCGTGGCGTACATAGACCACAACACTCTGCAAAGCGGTTTTGAGAATGCCGACGACCACCGTTTTATCGGCTCCGTGGCGAAAAAGCACGGCATCTGGTTTTCTAGACCCGGCAACGGCATCTGCCACCAAGTGCATTTGGAGCGCTTCGGCAAGCCCGGAAAAACGCTTATCGGCTCGGACAGCCACACACCGACGGGCGGCGGCATCGGAATGCTCGCCATGGGCGCGGGCGGACTTGACGTAGCAGTCGCAATGGGCGGCGGTGCGTACTATATAACCATGCCGAAGATAGTTAAGATCAACCTCACCGGCAAGCTGAACGATTGGGTGAGCGCAAAGGACGTTATTCTGGAAGTCCTCCGCAGACTTACCGTCAAGGGCGGCGTCGGCAAGGTAATGGAATACACGGGCGAGGGCGTGAAGTCCCTGTCCGTACCCGAGCGCGCTACTATCACGAATATGGGCGCGGAGCTCGGCGCTACAACGTCGATCTTCCCGTCCGACGAGACTACGCTCAAATTCCTCAAGGCGCAGGGCAGAGAAGAGGATTACGTTGAGCTCTCGGCAGATCCCGACGCGGTATATGATGAGGAGGTCGAGATCAATCTGAGCGAGCTCGTGCCTCTCGCGGCATGCCCGCACTCTCCCGACAACGTAAAGACCGTCGGGGAGATAGGCGCGATAAAGATAGATCAGGTCTGCATAGGTTCGTGCACAAACAGCTCTCTGCAAGACCTCCGCAAGGTCGCTCATATCCTCAAGGGAAAGACTGTTCATCCGGACGTTTCCCTTGCCATTGCCTGCGGCTCTAAGCAGGTGTTCAATATGCTCGCAGACGGCGGCGAGCTTTCGATACTCATTGACGCGGGCGCGAGAATTCTCGAGAGCGCGTGCGGTCCGTGCATAGGCATGGGACAGTCTCCGAACAGCAAGGGCATTTCTCTTAGAACCTTCAACCGCAACTTCGAGGGAAGAAGCGGCACAAAGGACGGTCAGATATATCTTGTGTCTCCCGAGACCGCGGCTATTTCAGCAGTAACCGGCGTGTTCACCGACCCGAGAACCGCGGGCGCAATGCCGCCTTACGTAATGCCCGAGAAGTTCCTTATCAACGATAACATGGTAACTCCGCCGGCAAGCGTTGAAGAAGCTCCGAACGTTGAGATCCTGCGCGGTCCGAACATCAAGCCGTTCCCCGTAAACAAGCCGCTCGCGGAGACTATCGAGAGCGGAGTTACGCTCAAGGTCGGCGACAACATCACCACGGATCACATCATGCCCGCGGGCGCGAAGATACTTCCGCTCCGCTCGAATATCCCCGCTATCTCTGAGCACTGCTTCGCGGTATGCGACGAGACTTTCCCGAAGCGCGCGAAAGAGGCGGGCACTTCGATAATCGTTGGCGGCGTGAACTACGGACAAGGCTCGTCGAGAGAGCACGCGGCGCTTGCTCCTTTGTACCTCGGCGTTAAGGCGATAATCTGCAAGAGCTTCGCGAGAATACACCGCCAGAACCTCATCAACAACGGAATTTTGCCGCTTGAGTTCGTCAACGAGGGCGATTACGACAGGATAGAGCAGGGCGACAAGCTCGTTATCGCGGATATCCGCAAAATAATCGAAACGGACGGTAAGATCGTTGTCGAGAACAAGACAAAGGGCTTCTCGTTTGAGGTCAAGTGCGAGCT
>CAYVSV010000046.1:0-14583 GCA_964454205.1 uncultured Ruminococcus sp. | reverse complement strand
CAGCGGTCAGGTTTACGTTCTTAAGAAGGAAGAGGGCGGCCGTCACACTCCGTTCATCTCCAACTATCGTCCGCAGTTCTTCTTCAGAACCACAGACGTTACCGGCGTTATCACCCTTCCCGCTGATAAGGAAATGTGTATGCCCGGCGATAACGTTGTAATGGACGTTGAGCTCATCACTCCTATCGCTATCGAGGAAGGTCTCCGCTTCGCTATCCGCGAGGGCGGTCACACCGTTGGTTCGGGCGTTGTTACCAAGATCAACGCTTAATCGAGCGAGAAAACTTTATAAACAAACGACCGCGCGGCAAAAACCGCGCGGTTTTTTATTTTTCAAATTCTCTTCGGAGGAGCGCCTCCCCTTTTTTTGCCTGCGTATGCTCATCTCGGTGTTTGATGTTGTAGACCCTGCCGTCCTTGCGGAAGTTAGAGCCCGTCTGATGGAAGTCGAACGGAACGCCGTATTTTTGGCAGTCCGCGAAGATGCGCTTCACCCAATCGAAATCGCAGACCCGAGCTCTTGAGTAGCTTTCGCCGCTCACGGAGACCTGCTCGATAAGTCCGCTTTGAAGGTATTTCCCAAGCGAAACATACTCGAGTATCGGCGAGACAAACACCGCCCTGTGTCTTACCTTCGCCTCCAACAGAAGCGGCAGGCGTTTATCCGCCATAGCCTGATTTTCTGCGCTCACGGCGATGACCACGTTATCCCAGCCCTCGCCCCAATCCGCGGGAACACATTCCGCGAAGCGCACTATCCGTTTTGTCGGGATAAGAAAGCGCACGTCGGGGCGCTGACGTATCATATCCCAAACCTCGCCTCGCCACTCGTCCGCTTCTTCAATGAAGAAATCCGAGGTGAAGCAGGTACCGAGCACCGTGCCGGAGGGTATCTTGTAGCTGCCGCGCCTGTCCTTTTTCACGGGCAGGTCGAAGTCTGTCTTGTTTTTCACGACAACGTCCGCGTCTCTGTCGCGCAGACCGTCCAGAAAATAGACGTAGCAGTTCAAACAGCCCGCGCTGTATCGGTGACAGCCGTGCCAGGGGTTCCAAAGCATAATATCCTCCGTGAAAATCATTCCCCGCCGAACAGGCGGGGAAAAGTGTTTTAATCCAGCATACCTTCGGCTTTGGTAACAAGCCCCTCAACGTGCTTGTTGATGTCGGCAACGTCCGACATCGCGCCGCTGATGTCGTTGCCCTTGCTCATCGTGGAGGCGATGTTGTCGCGGACCTCGTTCATCATATCGCCGATCTCCGCCATCTTTTGGTTAACTGTTTTCAAGATGCGGTTTACGTCGTCTATGTTCTCAAATACAAGCGCGTTGCCGTTCTCAGCTTCCTTTACAGCCTCCTGAGAATGTCCCGCGAGCTTTCCGACTTCAAGAGCAACGACCGCGAAGCCCTTACCCGCGTCGCCGGCGCGAGCTGCTTCTATGCTCGCGTTTATCGAGAGAATGTTTATCTGCCGCGCTATCTCGTCGATGTCGTGCGTTGTTTTGGAGAAGCTGGAAACGCTGTCGTTTATAGAGTCCATAGCCGTGTTTATTTGATTTGAAAGCTCCCCGAGCTCCCCGAGGATATTCGACAGCCCCATTATCTGAGAATGGTTCGTGGTGTTGAGCTCCGTTATGCCGCCGAGCGCCGCGGTAACGTCTCCGATGTTTTCCGTGAGCTTCGCCACAACTTGGTTGAGCTCGGTCGTTACCTCGCCTATCGCGGTGTTCGTTTCCTTGATATGCTGATTGCGCAGATCCGCCTCGTGCTGCATATACTGCGCGCAGCTCGTCACGGAGGATACGCCCATAATGATAGCCTTTGCCATTTCGCGGCAGGTCGCGAAGCCGCACGCGTGGCAGTTGTAGTTGCGCTCCGTTTCGGTGTGCTTGCTCATTTTGGTGAGCATATCGTCTATCTGTTCCTCGGAAACGTGTATCTTCTTGATGTTTTCCGGCGGAACCGTTCTTAAAAAATCCTCGTAACGGAGCGTTTTGTCGAATTGCAGGAACTGCTTGTCGCGGTGCTTTCTGTCGAACTTCACGCGCTGGTTGCGGTTATACTTTTCGATGCCGTTCATAATGCCGCTCATACGGTAAATGGACATCTGCTCGCCGATAGCGGGACCCGAGCCGCAGCCGCTTCCGCAGGAAAGCACGTCGAACACATCGGGAAGGTCTCTCGCGTTTATCTTGGAGTAGAGGTCGAGGTTTTTATAGACCACGTCCGTGCCCTCGGAATTGATAACGCCGATGTTCGGGTTTTCAAGCTCGAGACATGCCTTCAATCCGCCCGGGCGGGGATAGATCGCGCCCATAGCTCCGCCGGCGCCCGAAAACTCGAAATTCGAGCGAACCTTGCGCAGGCTCTCGAAATTCGTGCCGTTTCGCTTTAACAGCTCGCCGAGGCGCTCAAACGTCACGTTGTATTCTATAAGACCGGTATCACGGAACTCGTCCATTTTCGCGATACACGGAGACAGCGCCGCTATTTTCGCGTTCTCCCCGAGGTATTTTTTGAGATACACCGCAAGGCAGAGCATCGGCGAATACACGGGCGACAGGTTTTTCAGAGCCTCATGGCAGAACTTCTTTATGTAGTTGACGACAGCAGGGCACGGCGAGGAAATGAGCTTTGCCTTCGGGTTCTTTTCGAGATAGCGGATATGCCCCCATGTGCATATATCTGCGCCGTAGGAAACGTCGTATATCTTGTCCACGCCGTTTTTCTTCAGTATGTCGAGAACGTTTCTCCAACAGCCGTCAAACGAGACCTTAACAGCTGGAGCGCAGATGACGACTATCTTCACGCCGCTTTTGAGATCTGCCCAGAAACGCTCGGTATCGTCCGAATAGCCGCGCGCCTTGTGAGAGCACACCTTAACGCACGCGCCGCACCGTATGCACATATCGTGGTTGATGTTGAACACGGTTTTGCCGTTTTCGTCAATATCGACGTTGTTTGCTTCCATCGAAGGGCAAACGCGGACGCAGTTGTTGCAGGCAACGCACCTGGTTTTGTCGAAAGTTATCATAAGGACCACTCCGTTTACTTATAACTTCTCCCCGCCTCCGGCGGGGAGAAGTGATTACTATACTTACTTCGCGTAGTCGATAGCTCTGCTCTCGCGGATCATATTTACCTTTATCTGACCGGGATACTCCATCTCGTCTTCTATGCGCTTTGCTATATCGCGCGCGAGAACCTTCATATTATCGTCGTTGACCTGCTCGGGCTTTACCATTATGCGGACTTCGCGACCGGCTTGTATCGCGAACGATCTGTCTACGCCGTTGTAGGAGTTGCATATCTCCTCGAGCTTTTCAAGGCGCTTGATGTAGTTTTCGTAGTTTTCCGAACGTGCCGCGGGTCTTGCCGCGCTGATAGCGTCCGCCGCCTGTACCAGACACGCGATGACCGTGCGGCACTCAACGTCGCCGTGGTGCGCTTCTATCGCGTGAATGACCTCGGGGCTTTCCTTGTACTTTTTGCAAACGTCAACGCCTATCTGAACGTGCGAGCCCTCTATCTCGTGGTCGAGAGCCTTTCCTATATCGTGCAGAAGCCCCGCGCGTCTTGCCAGAGCCGCGTCCACGCCGAGCTCGCTCGCCATTATCCCCGCAAGGTGCGATACCTCTATGGAGTGGTTGAGCACATTCTGACGGTAAGACGTTCTGTACTTCAAACGCCCGATGAGCCTTACAAGCTCGTGGTTCAAGCCGTTTACGTTCGTTTCCATAACGGCGCGCTCGCCCTCCTGCTTTATCCGCAGTTCTACCTCGCGCCGTGCCTTGTCAACGGTCTCCTCGATACGCGCCGGGTGTATGCGCCCGTCCTGTATCAGCTTTTCGAGAGCTATCCGCGCTATCTCGCGGCGAACGTGATCGAAGCACGATACCGTGATAGCCTCGGGTGTATCGTCGATGATGAGGTCTACGCCCGTGAGCGTTTCGAGAGCGCGGATATTGCGTCCCTCGCGGCCGATGATGCGTCCCTTCATCTCGTCGTTCGGAATTGCCACAACGGACACCGCCGTTTCGGAAACGGTATCTGCAGCCAGCCTTGCGATAGCCAGTGAAATGTATTGCCTTGCGCGCTCGTCGCACTCGTCCTTGAGCTTCTGGTCATACGCCGAGAGCTTTACAGCCTTTTCGTGGTTCAGCTCGGAATCGAGCATATCGAGCAAATGCTCCTTTGCCTGCTCCTGTGAAAAGCCGGATATTCTTTCGAGTATCTCCATCTGACCCGCCTTGAGCTTTTCAGCCTCGGCGATCTTCTCGTCTGCCTTTTTGTGTTTTTGCTGAAGTCCCTCCTCCAGCTTTTCAAGCTTATCGTTCTTCTTATCGAGATTTTCTTCTTTTTGAGCGATCCTGCGCTCGGAACGCGATATCTCGCTTCTGCGCTCCTTCATTTCCTTTTCGGTTTCCGCCTTGTCCTTTTGAATTTCCTTTTCGGCTTTTGAACGCATAGCGTATATTTCGTCCTTAGCCTCTACAAGCGCGGTTTTCTTCATTGCCTCGGCCTTCTCATTCGCTTCCGCTATGATCCTTGCGGATTCCTTCTCGGCGGACTCGAACTGTGCCTCGGCGGTCTTTTTGCGGTGCTTTATTCCTGCCTGAAAGCAGAAGTAGCCGCTTACGACAACGCCCAATATCAGCGATGACAGCATGCCGATTATTGCGACGTACAGCTCCATTTTCATTGTCGCTTTCCCCTCCTTATTTTAATCCGAGCCCGTTTAAAAGCCCGACCTTGAATAATTCGGCGGAGAATATAAAATTTTCATCGGGCAAAACGCCCCTGCCTTTTGCATGCGATTCGTGGTGTATTTTCTATTTTCGGGAGTTCCCATATAAAAAAGCGCACAAGCGCAGAAAAAAGAGTAAAACTGTTTATATTATCCGCCACAACGATTTATAATCAAAGAATAATCAAATCGTCAAAGCAGATCGCGGCGGAAATTCTCGCCACAAAATGCTTAATTATATTGTACTACAATTTAACCAAAATGTCAAGAGAATTAGGCGTTTTATTTCGGCGTTTTTTTAGATTTTTTTGATACGGAGCGAAAATTTTTGTTAGTTTTTTAAACAAAAGTTTACTTTCGTGGCTTTATTATCCACATTTCCTTCAAATCCAAGGAGAGTGTTTGTCTAAAACGCCGAATTTTCACGAGTGCGTATCAAATAGGCAACGAAAAAGCAACGCTATAGGATATAAGGGTCATATTGTTGCATATTGTCCGTTGAAAATCGTTGGATTTGGGGGTATAATAAAGTGTATGGAATGTGCGGAACGCGCGTTTCTTTTTAAAAATTATGCGGAAACGCGCAGGCGAACGGCGCGTATTTATCTTTGAAACAGGGAGCGGTAATGTGAGCGGGACTACGCCGAGAAAGCAATCCATAGCAGGCAAAATATTCCAGATGTTGGTGACTTGGACGGTCTACTTTCTGTTCCGTCCCAAGGTGATCTACGCGGACAAGACGCTCAAAAAGCGCTTGAAAGGCAGAGCCGTGGTGTTCGTGGCAAACCACACGCACCACTTCGACGGAGCATTCGCGCCCGCCGTGATGTGGCGGCACAAGCCATACGTTCTCGTAAAGCGGAGCTGGTGCGAGAAAAAGGGCACCGGAAAGTGCATTATGATGTGCAGGAGCATCCCGATAAGCCTCGACGAAGCGGACGGCGCTTGGTACGAGACCGCGCAGGCGGTCGTCGCGGACGGCAGTTCGCTGTTCATATTCCCCGAGGGAGGGCTCGCGCGGAACAAGCAGCTTAACGAGTTCAAGCCGGGCGCGGCTTTGCTTTCCGCGAAAACCGGAACGCCGATCGTTCCCTGCGCTATCTGGGGGAGCTACAGCGCGGTTTTCGGTAAGCGTCAGAAGCTGCTTGTGGGAGAGCCTATCGAGAGCTCCTGCCCCGAGGATATGCGCCCCTCGAAATACGCGCGGCAGCTCATCGCGCAAGCGGAGCAGTCGGTGCGGGAGCTGTATTCGCAGCTGCGGGATAAGTACGGCGATTGCGGACAGTATAACAGTTAAGAACGGCAGCCATGGGGCTGTCCGAAAAAATATCAAGTTTAAGGAGAATTGTTATGAATCACGAAGAAATTTGCGCGAAGATCAAGGATATGCTGGTGGAAAATCTCCGTATCCCGGCTGATGAGCTGGAGTACACCTCGGAGCTTTTCGGCGACGATATCGGGTTGGATTCCATAGACTCCATCGAGATAATCGCGGGCATCGACAATCTGTTCGGCGTTCAGATGACGGGCGCGGCGCGCGAGAACTTCCAGACTATCGAAACTCTCGCGAAGTACGTTGAGGAGCACAAAGGGGAATAATATGTCGAAACGTGTTGTTGTTACGGGTCTGGGGCTTATCTGCGCCCTCGGCGAGAACACCGAGCAGTGCTGGAACGCCGCGGTGAACGGCGTTACGGGTATTCGCGAGGTAAAATCCGTGAACGCCGAGGGGTGCTACGCCAACCTCGGCGCGGAGGTCGATACTCCGAACGAGAAGCTTTCGGGAGAGGACTACGACCGCTCCTCGCTGCTTTGCATAAAGGCAGCGGGCGAGGCTCTTAAAGACAGCGGCTACGAGATAACCGCGGAGAATTCCGACCGAATTGGCGTTATCATCGGAAACTGCGTCGGCGGCGCTGTCTCTATCGACAAGTACTATACCGCCAAGCAGAACGGCGGCGGCAAATCTACGGACGTTCTGAAAATGCCCGCCGCGGCTTTGGCGAACAACGTCGCTTTTCACTATGGACTTAACGGCACGACCGCGAACATCGTGAATGCCTGCGCAGCGGGAACCATTTCGCTCGCGTATGCCGCTGACCTTATCCGTTCCGGCAAGGCGGACGCGTTTGTCGCGGGCGGTTCGGACAGCTTCTCGTCGCTTGCGTTTGCGGGATTTCACGCGCTGCACGCTCTTGACGCGGAGTCCTGTTCGCCGTTCAACCGCTCAAGCGGTATAACGCTCGGCGAGGGCGCTGGTATTCTCATAATCGAGAGCTACGAGCACGCGAAGGCTCGCGGCGCGAAGATATACTGCGAAGTGCTGGGCAGCGGAGTATCCTCCGACGCGCACCACATAACCGCCCCCGATCCCGAGGGCAAGGGGCAGATGCTGGCTATTACGAGAGCCGTTGAAAACTCGGGGCTCTCCGCGGACGACATCGACTATATCAACGCCCACGGAACGGGCACGGCAAAGAACGACGAGGCGGAGTTCCTGTCTCTCCACACGCTGTTTGACACGAACGATCACCTTTCCGTAAGCTCCACGAAGTCAATGACGGGTCACTGTCTTGGCGCGGCGGGTTCTATCGAGGCGGTGTTTACCGTTAAGGCGGTGTGCGAGGGAGTTGTTCCGCCGACTATCGGCTACACGGAGGAAGGTCTCGAGACCCTTAAAGAAAAGGCGGGGAACATCGACTTCGTTCCCAATGCGAAGCGCGAAAAGGATATCAAATTCGCGGCGAGCAACTCTTTTGCGTTCGGCGGAAACAATGCTTCTATCGTGTTCGCGAAGGAGCCGCACGATATTCCCGACCGCACGAACAGCGAGCGGATCTTCGTTACCGGCATCGGCGAGCTTATAGGCGCGCCGACTGTTGAGATAAACCCGGACGATTACAAGGAACACGGCATTAAAATGGCGTTCTACCGCAAGCTCGACAGATTTTCGCAGCTCCAGCTTATAAGCGGTATGAGGGCGCTTAAGGACGCTGACATCACGATCTCCGAGGAAAACGAAAAGGACATCGGTATAGTTGTCGGCACGGCTGACGGACCGCTTACGGAGGTGTACAATTTCCAAAAGACTGTCTGCGAGAACGGCACGGCGGCGGGCTCGGCGTTTTCGTTCCCGAACACGGTTTACAACGCCGCGGGCGGCTATTTCAGCATCTTCGCGGGGATAAAGGGCTATAACGTCACTAACGCGAACTCAATTCAGGCGGGGCTTCAGAGCCTTTGCTATGCCGCGGACGTTATCCGCAACGGCGACGAGAAAATTATGATAGCGACGGGCACGGACGAGAATACCGAGGTGACGAGGTATTTATACGATACGCTTGGAATACTGAGCGGCGACGAGCTCGGCGAGGGCTCGGTCTCGATAGTTCTCGAAAGCGAAACGAGCGCGAACAAGCGCGGCGCGAAGAAGTACGCGGAGCTGGTCGGCTGGGCTTCGGCGCACAAGAGTGTGGAATTCGGCAAGCTCACGGGCTCGGAAAGCGCTCTCAAAGCCGCAATTCTTGGCGCTTGCGCAGACGCGGGAATAAAGCCCGACGACATAGATATAATCTGCGGCTTTAAGAACGGAATTTCCGCAGTCGACGAAATACAGGATAAGGTTTACGGAGAGCTGTTTAACGGAAAAGCAGCTCAGAACAGCAAGTTTGGTCGCGACTATATTGCTTTTGAGGCTCGTGCTGCGGGCGCGGCATCGGATGCGGCAAATTGGGCTAGGCTGCTGTCTAAGACTGCGGGCGGCGGAAAATACGCGCTTGTGACTTCGTTCGGCTTGGGCGGGCAGTACTCCGCTGTTATCTTGAGGAAAGTATAACGTAATGGCGGCGCATAAAATTTGCGAAAGCGAGTGACGTTTGCCGCAGCGAAGCGGAGGCAAATGTCGCTCGGCTAGCGAACAAAGCGCAGCTTTGTTCGCGGTTCGCAAATTTTTTTAAAATAAGGAGGACAAATGGTTGCACTTGTAACGGGCGCTTCTCGCGGAATAGGCAAGGCTTGCGCTCTTAAGCTCGCGGAGGACGGCTATGACGTAGCCGTGAATTATAATTCAAACGAACAGAAAGCCGCCGAGGTGGTCGCCGAGATCGAAAAGCTCGGGAGAAAAGCCGTTGCGTTCAAGGCGGACACGGCGGACTTAAAGGCGGTTCAGGGAATGTTCCGCGAGATACAAAAGGAATTCGGACAGCTTGACGTGTTGGTCAACAACGCGGGAGTTGTCGATGACGCTTATCTGCTGATGATAAACGAGGATTCGCTGTCGCGTTCGCTTGATATAAATATCAAGGGATATTTCCACTGCGCGCAGCAGGCGGCTCTTAAGATGATGAGCAAGAAGCACGGGAAGATAGTGAACGTATCCTCCGTGAGCTCGATACTCGCGGTAGAGGGACAGGGCGTTTATTCCGCGACAAAGGGCGCGGTGAACTCCATGACCGCCACTCTCGCGAAGGAGCTTGCGCCGCGTGGGATAACCGTGAACGCGGTAGCGCCGGGGTTCATCGAGACGGAGATGCTCGATAATATCCCGGAGGATAAAAAGGAAGCGTATATCAAGTCGATACCCGCGGGACATTTCGGAACGGCGCGGGACGTCGCGAACGTAGTGGCGGCGCTTTGCTCGCCCGCGTTTGATTATGTTACGGGACAAGTTGTCGTTCTTGACGGAGGACTTAGTTTATGATGAATTTACTTGAGATAAACAAGCGGATAAAACAGCGTCCGCCGTTTCAGATGATAGAAAAGGTTCTGGAGCTAGAACCGAACAAGTCCGCGAAGGGCATAAAAAACGTTTCGGTAAACGAGCCGTATTTTACGGGGCATTTCCCCGAAACCCCGATAATGCCCGGCGTTCTTCTTATAGAGTGCGCGGCGCAGCTTTGCAGCCTTGTTATCGCGCCTGACGAAGCGGCGAGCGACGAGGATAAGTTGTACGTTCTCCTTAAAGTAAAGGACTTCAAGTTTTTAAAGCCCGTTATCCCCGGCGATACGCTTGTTATAGACGTTGAGTGCACGATGTCGGGAGCGGCGGCGTATGAGTTTACGGCGGTGATCTCGGTGGACGGTTCCGTTAAGGCTAAGGGGAGTATGCTGTTCACTTCTGTTGATAAAAGCTCGGTTTATGAATAGCTTAAGAGGTTGGTCATGATAATTGATTTTACGGCATCTTTTGTTACGGGCGGCGGTATCCGTTCGAGGATCGAGAGCCTGCGCCCCGTTTACGCGGAGGCTTGCGGCGCGTATTTCGAGGATATTCTGAGCAGACGCGGGAAGGCGTTTGCGGATTCGGCGTGCGGATTTTTGCTGCTTGACAGTCTTTTGCAGAAGCACGGCGTCGATCGCGCGGAGCTTGTCATTTCCGTCGACGAAAACGGAAGACCTCACACAAACCGCCCGGATCTTGATTTCAGCATTTCTCACAGCGAGGGATGCGCGATGTGCGCGGTGGCGTTGGGCGATGGGGCGAACATTGGCGTTGACGTTCAGCGCGAACGTCCGTACTCTCTTGAAAAAATGGCGAGCCTTGCCCGCGCTTTTATGAACGCCGAGGAGCTTAAAGCGTTTTCCGAGCCCGCGGCGGCGGGGAAGCTCATTCCGATGCTTCCCATTGACAGGGATATGGAGGACTTCAACCGGAAAAACAAGCAGTTCTACACCGCATGGACACGCCGCGAATCATACGCGAAACGCGTCGGGTCGGACATTTTCGACAACCTTAAGACTGCGAATATTTCCGAAGAGCATTTTCGCGATGGTATTATCAGCTCTTGCGGGGAGCGGTATTATTACAGCATCTGCGCGCCCGAGCAGGCGTTCGCGATACCGGACGAGCCCGAGTATGACGAGGTCGAGGATATAGAGGCGGTCGAATGAGGGTACTTGTTTTAAACGGAAGCCCGCGCGCGGAGCGCTCCAACACGCTCCGTCTCACGAAGGCTTTTCTGGAGGGTTTCCCTTCCGGCACCGAAACGGAGATCGTTCATCTCGGCGAACTCAACATCAAGCCTTGTATGGGTTGTTTTTCCTGCTGGACAAAGACCGCGGGCGAGTGCGTTATTCGCGACGATATGCAAGCGCTTTATCCCAAGATCGCGTCGGCTGATATTATGATTGAGAGCTTTCCGCTGTACTTTTTCGGAATGCCGAGCGTTTTCAAATCTGTGACAGACCGCTGTCTGCCGTTTATGAAAACCTATCTCGGCACGAGCGACGAGGACGGAAAGTCGTCCTTTCATCAGCTCCGAGACCCGAAGATGTACTCGAAGCGGCTTGTTGTCATTTCGACCTGCGGTTATGTTGAAGCCGCGCCGATGTATCCCGCGCTCTTAAAGCAATACGATCTCATTTGCGGAGAAGGGCGATACACCGCGATTTTTTGTCCCGAGGGAGAGCTTTTCGGCTATGACGGACTTGCCGAGCGCCAGAAGCGCGGCTATCTTGCCGAAGTGACGAAAGCGGGCGCGGAGTTCTACGCGAATGGGGCGCTTTCTTCCGAAACGCGGGAGAGGCTCTCAAAGGCGGTGCTTTCGCCGAGCGGCTTTGAGGCTATCGTTCGCTCGCACTGGGGCGGCGAGGAGTTTCCGCACATATAATGATCATAAAAAATTGCGTGGCTGAGCGTTTGCTCGACCACGCAAGATTATTTATAATTTTTTTTGCATTTCCCCGCCTTCGGCGGGGAAATGCAATTTAAACGGTTATCCCCGCCGGAGGCGGGGATAACCGCTATAACATACTGTTTTCAGGGATCAGAAGAAAACGCGCTCCTCAATATAAGCCTTGACATCGGCAATGGGAATACGAACCTGCTGCATACTGTCGCGTTCACGGACAGTCACGCAGCCGTCGGTCTCTGTGTCGAAATCGTAGGTCACGCAGAACGGCGTGCCAATCTCGTCCTGACGGCGGTAGCGCTTGCCGATAGCTCCTGCTTCGTCGAAGTCCACGGGGAAGAACTTGGAAAGCTCCTCGTACAGCTCGCCCGCTTTATCGGAGAGCTTTTTGGAGAGCGGAAGCACTGCCGCCTTAACGGGCGCAAGCGCGGGGTGGAAACGCATAACGGTACGCGATGTGCCGTCCTCGAGAGCCTCCTCATCGTAAGCCTCGCAAACCACCGCAAGGAACAGACGCTCAACGCCAAGCGAGGGCTCGATAACATACGGAACGTACTTTTCGTTGGTCTCGGGGTCGAAGTATTCAAGCGACTTTCCGCTAGTGTTCATGTGCTGGGTGAGGTCGTAGTCGGTTCTGTCGGCAACGCCCCAAAGCTCGCCCCAGCCGAACGGGAATTGGAACTCAAAGTCGGTAGTAGCCTTGGAGTAGAAGCAAAGCTCCTCGGGCGAGTGGTCGCGCAGACGTATGCTCTCCTCACTGAGACCTATCGACAACAGGAAGTTTTTGCAGTAGGTTCTCCAGTAATCGAACCATTCAAGGTCGGTGCCGGGCTTGCAGAAGAACTCGAGCTCCATCTGCTCGAACTCGCGGACGCGGAAAATGAACTGTCCCGGAGTTATCTCGTTTCTGAAGGATTTGCCCACCTGCGCCACGCCGAACGGCACTTTTTTGCGGGAGGTTCTCTGGATATTCGCGAAGTTTACGAATATTCCCTGAGCGGTCTCGGGGCGGAGGTAGAGCTCGCTCTTGCTGTCCTCGACAGTTCCCTGCGCTGTTTTGAACATCAGGTTGAACTGACGGATATCGGTGAAGTTGGTGCTTCCGCAGTTGGGGCACTTGATGCCCTTTTCACGGATATACTCCAGCATCTTGTCGTTGGTCCAGCCGTCCGCGGTGGTCTCGCCGAAGTCCTCTATGAGCTTGTCGGCGCGGTGACGCGTCTTACAGTCCTTGCAATCCATAAGCGGATCGGAGAATCCTCCGACGTGCCCCGAAGCGACCCAAGTCTGCGGATTCATCAGAATAGCGGAGTCAAGTCCCACATTGTATTTGTTCTCCTGTACGAACTTCTTGCGCCATGCCTTTTTGATATTCTCCTTTAGCTCCACGCCCAGAGGACCGTAGTCCCAAGTGTTCGCCAAGCCTCCGTAGATCTCGCTTCCCGGGTACACAAAGCCTCTGTGTATACACAGGGTCTTTATCTGATCGAGAGTTTTTTCCGTGTTCTTCATAATTGATTTCCTTTCCTGTTCCGTTATTTATTCTTATCAAGCGAGCCCTTGACTTCAAGGATCAGATCCATAAAGACCGCCGCGAATTGCTGCTTTTCGGGGATACCGTTAAACACCGATTGCGCCTCATTCGTATATTGCGAAAGCTCGCTCAGGCTTTTGGAGGTGAATATTTTCTTCACCGTGCTTATGAATTTCTTTTCCGTTTCTATCGCCGACAGCAGTTTTTTGTGTTTGTCGGCAAACTGCGAGGGTGGGTTCATTTTCGAGAATTTGTCGAGCACCGCTTCGGCTTTGTCGCAGATCTCATTTGCTTTGTTGAGCATCTTCTGCACATCGTCAATGGTTTTTACGTTTGTCTGGATCGTTGTTATTTCTTTCAGCTCGGCGGCGTACTCCTTGAAATTCGCGTAGAGCTGATCGTAATACTCCTGTGTTGTGAGCTGTTTTGAGCTGCACCCCGTGAATATCAGCGCGGCGGGAATTATCACCGCGATGAGCAATGCGATAATACGTTTTGTCATAGGTTCTCCTTTCAGCCGGCTTTCCTCTCACCGGCGACGAATTCACTATACAAACCGGGCAGTGATTTTCCCTCGGGTATAGAATTCACTATCCGGCTCAGCTCACTCCCTATCTCATCCGCCGCGGCGTTATCCTTCGCGTCGATAAGCCTCAGTGCGGCTTTGTCCCACTCGTATTCGTAGTCGAGCGCCTTCAGCACATCGCTGTGAAAGCTCTCGCGGCTTTTCGGCGGGACAAGCTGTTTTATCTCGTCCAGAGCGTTCTCCCGGTCGGTTATCGTTTTGCGGCACTCCTCTTTTTGAGCGTCAGTATACGGCGCGGTTTCGGGCGCGTAATTCGTCCACGCCATTGTGGCTTTAACGAACGCCTTGCAGCTCGCTTTAAAGCGTTCGGAGTATTCCGCTTCGGTAAGCGGCGCGGATCCTGCTTTCCCGCACCCCGTGAACATCAGCGTTATCGGAATAACGACCGCGATAATCAGCGCGGTAATATGTTTTGTCATAATATTCTCCTAAAAGATCACAACCACATAAACCGATTATAGCGTGAGCTTCTTTGCCGCAGGCTTTTGAGCTTTCTCATAAAGTTCTGTTCGGCGTAGATGAAGCTCCCGTCGTCCTGAAGCGCGGTCACGGAGACCGACATTTCGTGAACGTATGACAAAAACTCGCTCTCTAGCATTACATCGTGGAACATATTCTCGTATTTGTCGAGGAATGTTCGCATTGCGGGTATTCCCGTGCGGACAGCGACAAGCTCGTCTTTCAGTGATTTGGGAACGTTCACTTTTTCAAAATAATCGCAGACCGTGCGGAGATTGTTCACGGCTTCAACGGCACGGGACTTGTTCTCGCGGACGAAGTTCAGCACGTTGGGTCTGCCGCTTTTATTCGCATCCACTATCTCATCTGCGATCTTCAAAAGCTCCGTCAGATTTTCCGCGAACAGAGTGTTCATATTTTCGGCTTTCTTGATGTTGTTATGTGAAACGAGCGCCATTGTGACACCCATTATAACGGCGAGCACCGTCGAGGCTATCGAGATGAGCTTCTTTTTCGTCATAACGGTTCACCTCCGCGGAGAACTACCAATAAAGGCTCGGGCAGCCTCCGAGAATGTGTCCGCCCGGAGTTATCGCCGAAAGTCCGCCCCAAGACCATTCTCCGTCATTGT
>CAYVSV010000045.1:0-14877 GCA_964454205.1 uncultured Ruminococcus sp. | reverse complement strand
ATCTTCCAAACCGCCGAGCGTCTTTTATCGCGTCTTGCGCGAGATACTTTTCTCTTAGGAACTGCCATTGTTATCCCTCCTCAGCACGAAATTAAGTCAAACAGGGCATAATGCCGCTGTTATTATCGAACATTTAACATTATACCACGTTATTCGCACTTTGTCAAGGGGGTTTTCAAACTTTTTTTGCGGTATCACGCGATAAACTTCTTTACGCTCTCGGGGAGCTCGCCGTTATCCGCGGAAACGGTGAGCGTTACCGTGGTGTTGGGCGTTATCTTCGCGAGCTTGTCGAACATCTCGCCGAGCTTCGCGTAGTCTCTGCCGGTTATCTTGAGCGTAGCGTCAACAAAGATGTCGGTGCAGTCGTGGTCGCTCGCGAGAATGCCCGCGATAAATCCATAGAACGCGTCCATGCCCTCAACGGCGTAGTCCTCGATGTTTACGAGACGAACCTTGTAGGTGATGTCCGTGTTGAGCGAAGAGCCCTTCTGGATAGCCACAACGTTGCCGTTGGACTTCTTCTCCGCCTCGTGGATAGCGTCGATGAGTACCTTGGTCTTGCCCGAGCCCTTGTTTCCTGTGATGATCTTAACCATTGGTGTTACCTCCGAAATATTTAACGTTTGATATTTTACGCGGTTTTCCGCGCCGCCGGCGGGAAAACCGCCATTAGATCGGCATCAGAGACCTATCTTCTTCTCCAAAGCCGCCCTCTGATCCTCGTAGCCGGGCTTTCCGAGCAGCGCGAACATATTCTTCTTGTAGCTCTCAACGCCGGGCTGGTTGAAGGGATTTACTCCCAGCAGATAGCCGCTCACGCCGCACGCCATCTCGAAGAAATAGATCATGCTGCCGAGCTCGTGCTCGTTGAGCTCCGGAACCTCAAGAACGATGTTCGGAACTCCGCCCTCGGTATGCGCGATAACAGTGCCCTCGAAAGCCTTGCGGTTTACTATGCTCATATTCTGGTTTGAAAGGAAGTTCAAGCCGTCGACGTTCGCGGGAACGTCCTTTACAAACAGATCCTTCTGCGGCTTTCCGAACTGAACGACCGTCTCGAACATAATTCTCGCGCCGTCCTGAACGAACTGACCCATAGAGTGCAGGTCTGTGGAGAACACCGCGCCCGAGGGGAACAGACCCTTGTTATCCTTGCCCTCGCTCTCGCCGAAGAGCTGCTTGTACCACTCAACCATCATCGTAAAGCTGTTTTCGTAGCTTATCAGCATTTCAACGGACTTTCCCTTCTGGCGCAGGATATTGCGCAGAGCGGCGTATTTGCAGGCGGCGTTGTTCTCGATATCGAACTTGCCGTATTCCTCGCGCGCGTCCGCCGCGCCCTTCATAAGAGCGTCGATGTCGCAGCCCGCGCAGGCTATCGGGAGAAGTCCCACCGCCGTGAGCACGGAGAAACGTCCGCCAACATCGTCGGGAACGACGAAGGTCTCGTAGCCCATCTTGTCGGAAAGCTCCTTGAGAGTGCCCCTTGCCTTATCGGTGGTCGCGTAGATGCGTCCCTTCGCGCCGTCTTCGCCGTAGCGCTCGACAAGCAGATCTCTGAACACTCTGAAAGCGAGCGCGGGCTCTGTCGTCGTGCCGGATTTCGAGATGATATTAACGGAGAAATCCCTGTCTTTAACAAGCGAGATGACCTCGTTTAAATATGTCGGAGAAATGCTGTTGCCGCAGAAGTATATTTCGGGCGTGTCCTTCGCCAGCGAGTTGTACAGCGTGGACTTCAGCGCCTCGATGACCGCTCTCGCGCCGAGGTACGAACCGCCGATGCCTATAACGATAAGCACCTTGCTGTCGCTCTTGATCTTAGCCGCCGCCTTCTTTATCCGCTCGAACTCCTCTTTATCGTAGTTCACGGGCAGATCAATCCAACCCAGATAATCATTGCCCGCTCCCGATCTCGACATCAGGGTGTCATAAGCGGTCTTTACCGCGGATGAATACTCCTCCAGCTCGTGGGGACGGACAAAGTCCTTTACATATTTGTCATCAAGTCTGACGCTCATAATTCAAACTCCTTTCAACCGTGTCCGACTTTATCGTCATTGACCGATTTCCGAACAAAACGATATGTATTCCGAACACAAATGCTATACTCTTATTATATATTACTTTTGAAATTTTTTCAAGGAGTTTTGCGCAACGGATTTCATTTTGTAGGACTTTTGCTATTCAACCGCACTTTTTTGTGCAATTTTCACAAAAGAATTTGCGCTATACCGACAAAACCCGCGCGATCTCGCCGTTTCCGGAAAAGATGACCGAAGTATCGGCGGGAGGAGCGCCCGTTTCACCGTTCGGGAGCTCGGCAAACTCGCGGAAGGCGAGCCATTCCCGCATACGCTCGAGCGTTTCGGGAGTGGAAGCGCACCTGTCCTCGCCCTTGTGCGCGATCTTCACCGTGCCGCCGCGGTTTACGAGCCTTCTTGCCAGCGCGAACGCCTTGTCGCAGCACACCGGCATAGCGTTGTCGGCGAGGAAGAGGTTCGTGGATTTAGACCCCTGGCTCTCGTCGAGGCGCACCATAAGCTTGTTTTTCTTCGCAGAGAGCTTGTAATTCACGCGGCGCGGGGAGTCTCCCGGCTCGTACTCGCGGTGCTCGTAGCCCGGCATACCGCCGCTCATCACCGAAACGCCCTCCTCCACCTCCTCTTCCTCCGAAGGGAGCGTGTTCGGGAGTATTTCAGGACCGTCGTATTCCACGATTTTCGGCAAGACAGCCTTTTGCGCCGTTTGCTCCGTTTTGACGCGCTTCCGCGCGAGACCCAGAAAATCAAACAAGGCTATCTCCGTGAGCCTTACGGTGTTAAGCCCGCTGTGCGAAGCGCGGAATCCCGCCGAAACGCGTTTTTCGCGGCCGAACAGCATAGCCGTCCGTATTTTTATCGGGAGCTCGTTTTCGCCGATATCCAGCGTGAGCTCCACAAACGGCAGCAAGCACGATCCCGTCTTGCGGAGAATGAGCTCGACGGCGATATTCCGCCCGCATTCCGTAACGCCGGAAAGCTCCGACAGCTTCACCTCGAGATGTCTTTTCGAGATGAGAAACACGGTAACGGACGCCACGGCGGTGCCGCCGAGGATATAGATAAGCGCCCACCCGATGTCTGCGTTTAAAAACAGCGTAAACACCACAGCTATCATAATAGCGGTAAACGTGCCGCCGATATGCATTTTCGTTACCCCCTGCCGCGCGCCTTTTTGGCGTTTCTTATGAGCTTGTAGTTACGGTAAAGGCGCTTTTCGTCAAATTCCGCCGCCGCGCCGCCGTAAAACAGCGCGTCTGCCGCGTTTGTTATCTCGGCTGCCTCTTTATCGAGCGAGAGCGTCCGAGAGATGACGCTGCGGACTTCGCCGGTCGTTGCGGTCTTGGGTTCGGCGCCCGAAATGCCGCACGCGAGCTTTCTCGTTCTTAAATACAGAGCGCGGAGCTTTTTGTCGCCGCGGGCGAGCTTATAGCGCACCGCGAAAAGCGCCTCGGAAATGCGCCTTCTGAAGATAACGCACAGCAGCGCCGCAGCCCCCGCCGCAAGTGCCGCGATGAACACGGCGTTTTGTATCTCCTTGGCGCGGCTCGCCTGAGCCGCGTACTTCGTGCCGTCAATTTCTATCCAGCCGCCGCCCGGGATATACGCCGTCGCGAAGGCGTGACCCTGATCCGCCTTGACCTCATACCGCCCGTAAATATCCACAGAGCCCACGTCCGTTTTGATAAGAAAGCCCTCGGTATACCGCGCGGGTATTCCCGCCGCTCGCAGCAGCAGCGCGGAAGCCGTCGCGAAATCCGTACAGATGCCGCGCTTGCTCGTAAACAGGAAGTATTCCGCGGTGAGGTCCTGCGGCACGAAGTTCAGGTCGTAGGTAAAGCCGCCCTCTCCGAACCAGCGCTCTATCGCCAGCGCCTTGTCGTAATCGTTGTCGAGACCTTCGGTTATCTGATCCGCGAGAGCGGTTATCCTCGGAGTTATCGCGTCGTCCAGGGTGCGGCTGTAATAATCCTCGGCGGAGCTGTAGGCGTTTTTGAACGCCATAGCCGCTTCCTCGCGGATCACACCCTCGCTTGCCGCCGCGTCGAGAAGCGCGAAATACTCCTCCCGCGAAAGCCCCGAAAAATACTTTGCGTATTCCTCCGCAAGCGGATAGCCGAAGAACCGGAGCGAATACGCCGAGTCCTGCCCGAATGGTCTTTCGGTGAATATCTCGTCCTTGGAATTGCGGTATACGGTGACCTCGGAATTTGATATACGCGCGTCGAACGTTCCGCTCGGGTGTCTTATAACGGCGGTGTTCGAGTGATCCATAACCTGTATATACATGGCGGTGCTTCCGGTGGTCTCCTGCGGCACCTCCGGAAGCGAAGCTATTTCCTCTGCGAAATCGGCGAGCTTCCCCTCTGAAACGGCGTTTTTGATGTTATACGCCAGCAAATTGTAATTGAGCCTGCTCTGTTCCTCGCGCCAGCCGCTCTGTCCCGTCGAAAAAGGCGCGTAGCCGGAATTCGTCCAGCCCTCTCTCGCCTTGTATCTGTCGAACGACTGCGTTATCACGTTCGAGGGGGCGTCGGTCGTGACGTAAAAAAGCAGGTCGCTTGAAGGGTTGTTGCCGCCCGTGTTCGGCGCGGAGCTCTGCGTGAAGTTCGTAAGCCCGCGCGTTCCGTAAAACGGCGAGTTATTGAAGTATGTGAAATCGAGATAGCGCGAATACTTCGTGTCGTCGCTTCTCGGGATAAGCAGTATAAGCGCAGCCGCGGCAGCGCCGAGTATCCCGAATATCGCAGCTCTTTCCTTTCGCGCCCTCGGGTCGTCGACATAGCGGTTATCGTAGGGGTATTCCACTCTCGAAACGCCCATGCAGCCGACGAAATATCCCGCCGCCAGAAAAGCGATAAGCCCGGCGGGAAGAACGCCCATAGTTCTCGCGCCGAGAATAAGCGGAGCGAGCGCGGGCAGCAGCAGAAAGCATGGTCTCGGAAGGCGCACCGTGAAATAAAACACCGGGTACGTCACGATAAACGAGAACAGCGTGATACAAGCCGCCGCCAGAGCGGCGTCGAAATAATCCGAGGTATCGTAGATAAACTGGATAAGCGATACCGTTCCCTTCACCGCCCCCACCGAGGAGCACACGAGCACCACTCCCGCGAAAAGCGCCATAAACACAAGGAACGATATAAGCCTTCTGTTTCGCAGAACGTAGAACAGCATATATATCCCGCCGCAAAGCGCCGTCATAATTATCGTGCACACCACCGCGTAGTCGCGGCAGAGCAGATACATCATCAAAGCGCTTATGGAGCAGAGATAGACAAGCGCGGCAAGGTTCTCCGCGCCTTCAAATACGGGTTTACTTCTTCTCATGATCGTTAAAATAAGTGTACAGTCTGCACATCAGCATTCCGTTGTACAGCTTTCGGTTCTTATCGGCTTTCGCGCCGAATATGTTCTCAAACTCTTCGTCGGAGGTGATTACATAAAGCTGATTTCCTCCGAGCGGCAGAAGTCTTTTGCCCATCACCGCGTAGAGCTCCCGCGCCTGCTCCGCCTCAAGCAAGCGCTCGCCGTAGGGCGGGTTTGTGAGTATCTTCGCGGGGCGGCTCGGGAACTTAAAGTCCGCGATATCGCGCAGCTCCGCCCTGACGTATTTTGAAACGCCCGCCTTTTTCGCGTTCTCGTTGGTGAGCCGAACGCACTCGGGGTCGTTGTCGTAGCCTATCGCCTTGAACTCCGCTTCCGTTTTTACGCGCGAACGCGCTTCCTCTCTCGCGGCTTCCCACGCGCTCTTCGGGAGGAACCTCATGTGTTCTCCCGCGAAACGGCGGTTCATTCCGGGCGCGATGTTCAGCGCCTTGTAAGCCGCTTCGATAAGCAGAGTGCCCGAGCCGCAGAACGGATCGATAACCAGATCGTTTTCCCTAACCCTCGCGATGTCCGCTATACAAGCCGCAAGCGTCTCGCGGATAGGCGCGGCGTTGCCGACTGCTCGGTAGCCGCGCTTGTGCAGACCCTCGCCGCTCGTATCGAGCATAAGCGTGAACTCGTTCTTCATAAGCGAAAAGCGGATTTGGCACAACGCCCCGTCCTCGGGGAGAACGCTTGTTCCGTACGCGCCGCCGAGATTCACAGCCATCGCCTTTTTGACTATCTTCTGTATCGCCGGGATACTCGTGAGCTTAGACTTCAGGGAACTTCCCTTGTTGGGGAACTGATCGTTTTTTCCGATGTAATCCGAAAGCGGCAGCTTTTTTATCCCCTCGAAAAGCTCGTCGAACATCTCCGCGCGGAAACGTCCCAAAACCGCGCATATTCTCTCCGCCGTCGAGCAGAAAATGTTCGCTTTGGCGCAGATATCGGCGTTCCCCGAAAAGAACACTCTGCCGTCCTCGGCGCGGACGTTCTCGCCGCCTATTCTTTTAAGCTCGAATGAGAGCGTTTTCTCCAGCCCGAAGCGGCACGGCGCGACAAATTCCATCATGCTCATTTCCCGAGAGCCTTCCGCCCTATATCTTTGCGGTAATGGGCGTTCTCAAACGAAATGCTCTCAACAGCCTTGTAAGCCTTGCCGAGAGCGGCTTGAAGATCGTCTCCGACAGCCGTCACGCCGAGAACTCTTCCTCCCGCCGTGAGATATTTTCCGTCGGAGAGCTTTGTGCCCGCGTGATAAACGTAAGCGCCCTCTGCGGTCTGTCCGTCGGAGTTAAGTCCCGATATCTCCTTGCCCGTCCCGTACTTTTCGGGATAGCCGCCGCTCGCCATGACAACGCACGCGCAGGACTTTTCGCTCCACTTTATATCGAGCGCATTGAGCTTTTCTTCCCAAACGGCTTCCATAATATCCACAAGGTCTGTTTCAAGAAGCGGCAAAACCACCTGCGTTTCTGGGTCTCCGAAGCGGCAGTTGTACTCGACAACTTTAGCGCCCTCTTTCGTGAGCATCAGTCCGAAGTACAAACAGCCCTTGAACGGTCTGCCCTCCGCGCTCATAGCGGCTATTGTCGGCTTGAATATCTTCTCCATGCACTCCGCGGCTATCTTGTCCGTGTAAAGAGGATTTGGAGCGATCGTTCCCATACCGCCCGTGTTCAGTCCCTCGTCGTTGTCGTATGCGCGCTTGTGATCCATCGAGGAGACCATGGGCTTTACGGTCTTGCCGTCCGTAAACGCCAGAACGGTAACTTCCGTGCCATCCATAAACTCCTCGATAACTATCTCCGAGCCGCTTTTGCCGAACTTTCCGTCCACGAGCATCGAGTGCACGGCGGCTTTTGCCTCGTCAAAGTCCTTGGCGATGATAACTCCCTTGCCGAGAGCCAGACCGTCCGCCTTGATAACGGCAGGATAGCTGTTTTGCGCCTTTATGTATTCGAGAGCCTTGTCCTCTTCCGTGAACGTCTCATACGCCGCTGTGGGTATGCCGTACTTCTTCATAAGAGACTTCGAGAACGACTTGCTCCCCTCAAGGACAGCGGCGTTTGCCTTAGGTCCGAAGGTCTTGAAGCCCTTTTCGTTGAGCCTGTCAACAAGACCCATAACAAGAGGATCGTCGGGAGCGACGAATACATAATCAGGTTTGAGGCGCTCCGCAAGCGCGACAACACTGTCGAGATCGGTTGCCTTAACCTCGGGAAAGCACTCCGCCAAAGCCGAAATACCTCCGTTTCCCGGAGCGCAGTACAGCTTATCCGTCTTGGGAGATCTTGCAAGCGCCGCCGCGATCGCGTGCTCGCGCCCGCCGCCGCCTATTATAAGAATGTTCATGGTAACAGTCCTTTCTTTTCATTATATAAATACATTATATCACACTTTCACGGAAAATGCAAGGGGTAAGAGTTCCCTCTTACCCCGATCTTAAAATCCCCACTTCAAAAAGCCGAGTACAACCAAATGAAGCGGATAAAACACATAGAAAAACCACTTGTGCACCGCCGCCTTGCTTCCGCCCTCGCCGTTGTACATGAAACGCAGCATAAGCGGCACCAGCAAGACCCCGAGCTGAAACCACGAACTTACAAGTCCGCCAAGACCCCATCGGACGGTCGTATATGTTATCATCAAAACCTGCGGTATAAAATATGTAAGCGTAAACGCCGTCCACTTCTTTTTCGGATCGTCTCGGAAAACGTGCACGAACAGCGCCCCAAGCACGTTCATCAACGCCCAGTCTCCTATACACGACACCGCGCATATCACGACGATCAAGCAAATTTTCACGGGCTTATTCATCTTGGGGCTTTCCCACACGCGAATCGCCGTAAGCCCCAAAAACAGCGTGAATATCACGCCTTGACTTAGACTTGTCCAAATGCTCGCTTTTTCATTGCAGAACGGTAAAAAACCGGTCTCATAATAAACAAACGGAAGCCATGATACTATTGCGAATATCCCGAGCCTTAACTGATACTTAGGAACGCTCCGCGTATACCGATACCCTTCGCCTACGAAATACGCCATCGTCGCTCCCGTAAGCCGTCCGATAAAGTGCATAACGCCGCCGAGATATGGGTTGGTTCGGTCAACAAAGCTCCACGCTATGTGGTCTATGATCATAGCAACGACAACGATATACTTGATCTGATTTCTGTTCAAGTGAAATCGTTCTTTTTCCATTGACAGAATGACCTCTTTCCTGATTTTAAAGCATGATCAAGCCGACAGTTTTTTCAGCTTGCTTATGTAAAGCACCCACATAAACAGCGGGTTCAGCCAACAGAACAGAAGAGCCGAAAACGGCGTTCCGCTTTTCGCGCGGACGGCGCACACTATCATAAACACTACCGACACCGCTAACGCTCCGAACGTTGAGATAAGGAACACCTTCCACGAATAGGAAAATTCCTCCCTTGAAACGGCGGGGTTATTTTTGAAGGCATTGTAGCGGAATATCCCCCAAGCCGTCGGCATCAGAATAAGCTCCGCGGCGAGCATCAGCACGATAAACACCGTCATGATAACGCCGTTTATCATATTAACCCCCATTTTGAACAAGGACGTCCAGTTCGAACCGTCAATGAGAATATCCCCTACTTCATTCGTGTTTATCAGCGGCGAAGCCGCCAAGGAACAGTATCCCGCCGCTATCCATATCGTAACGAGCGACAAGATGACCGCGATGACGGTAAGGGCTGTTTTTCTGGATTTTTCTGTCATGGTTTTACTCCTTATTAGTATCGTTATCAGTTCTTCAAGCTCTGGAGCGGCGCGGGAATACGTCCGCCGCGCGAGATAAACTTCGATGAGCTGAATTTGTTTACGGGCATAACGGGTCCGCTCCCAAAGAGACCGCCGAACTCGAGCGTGTCGCCCTCTTTCATTCCTATGGCGGGTATCACGCGCACGGCGGTGGTTTTGGAGTTCACCATGCCTATCGCCGCCTCGTCCGCGATTATGGCGCTTATCGTATCCACGGGAGTGTCGCCGGGAATAACAATCATATCAAGCCCCACGGAGCACACCGCCGTCATCGCCTCGAGCTTGTCTAGCGACAGCGAGCCGCGTATCGCCGCGTCTATCATGCCCGCGTCCTCAGACACCGGAATGAACGCTCCCGAAAGTCCGCCGACGTGCGAGGAAGCCATTACGCCGCCCTTCTTCACCGCGTCGTTGAGCAGAGCAAGACACGCCGTAGTGCCGTGAGTGCCGCAGCTTTCCAGACCTATTTCCTCCAGGATATGCGCCACAGAGTCGCCGACCGCCGGCGTTGGCGCGAGCGACAAGTCCACGATACCGAACGGCACGCCCAAGCGCCGCGAAGCCTCCGTGCCGACAAGCTGCCCCATTCTCGTTATCTTGAACGCCGTTTTCTTGATAACGTCCGCTATCTCACTGATATTCGCGTCGGGGTGCTTCGCGAGAGCGGCTCTTACCACCCCGGGACCCGAAACGCCGACGTTTATCTCGCAGTCGTACTCCCCAACTCCGTGGAAAGCGCCCGCCATAAACGGATTATCCTCGGGAGCGTTGCAGAACACCACTATTTTCGCCGCGCCGAAGCAGTGATCGTCTTTTGTCTTTTCGCTCGCCTGTCTGATGATGTTGCCCATCATCGCCACCGCGTCCATATTTATGCCCGCTTTCGTAGAGCCTATATTTACGGAAGAGCAAACGTTCGTTGTCTCGGCGAGAGCTTCTGGAATGGATTCGATAAGCTCCTTATCGCCCGCCGAAAAGCCCTTATGGACAAGCGCCGAGTATCCGCCGATATAGTTCACGCCCGTGCCCTCCGCTACGCGCTGGAGTGTTTTCGCGAACTTCACAGGCTCACCCGAAGCCGCGGATACCATGGCAATCGGCGTTACCGAGATGCGCTTGTTTATGATCGGTATACCGTACTGCTTCTCAATGTCCTCTCCCGTTTTGACGAGGTTCTCCGCCTTGCGCATCATCTTCTCGTAGATCTTATCGCAGGCGCGGTCGGCGTCTCCGTCTATACAATCCAGAAGCGATATCCCCATCGTTATCGTGCGGATATCGAGGTTCTCCTCTTGAATCATCTTTATCGTCTCTAAAATATCGCCTGTATTCAGCATTGTAAACAAAGTCTCCTTATTTTAATTTGAAATTCGCGAACCGCTCACTCCGCCTTCGGCTCCGTTCGCTAGCCGAGCTATAAAAGCTCCGTTCCGCTTACGCTCCACTCCGCTTTCATAGCTCGCTTTCGCAAATTTCACTCGCTGTCGGTCGGTTGCATTTCTCACAACACGCCTTTTATGCGCCGCCCCAATGCGCTATTGTTCATATCTTATGCATTGAGTTGAAAATATCCTCGTGCATAACGTGTATCTGCAAGCCCATACCCTCGCCAGTTTTCTTCAGCTTATCGGCAAAATCGATATAATCTATCGTCAATCCGGAAATTTCGATAAGCATCGTCATCGCGAACAAGTCCTGCATAATGGTCTGGGTAACGTCCATTACGTTCGCCTTGTACTCCGCGCATATTCCGCTCACCTTGGCAAGAATTCCCACCGTGTCCTTACCTATAACAGCTACTACCGCTCTCATAATTCCTCCGTTCTTGCGGTCATTTTGTATAAAAAATGCCCCCGCAAATGTTGTTTTTTTATATCTTCTTCTCTATTATAGCAAAAAATTTAAAAAAAGTAAAGCTATTTCTAGACAAAATTGAAAATTTGTGCTAAAATAGAAGAGTAGAAATGTATGCAGATAAATTACGGACAACAAAAGAAGGGAAGAACCCGAAAATGGAAACAGTCGATATTCACAACCACTGCTGCCTTTCCTCGGACAGTCAGGCAACTCCCGAGGAAATGGCGGCGGCGGCGTTTGGGCTCGGGGTGAAGCACTTCGCGCTTACCGACCACATAGAAATGGACGAGTTCCACGACGGTGAATGGGACTATTGGGCGGCGATAGACAAGACGCGCCCCACATTCGAGAAGCTCCGGGCGGAATACGACGGCAAAATGCGCGTTTACTACGGCGCGGAGATAGGACAGGCGATGTACGACCTGCACAACGCCGAGAAGATACTCGCCGCGCACGACTACGATTTCGTTATCGGCTCGGTTCACCGCACCTGCCACTACGAGCACATGGGCAAGATACCCGACAACGAATTCGACCGCAAGCGCGTCATGATCGAATATTGGGAGGATATGCTGAACTTGGTCGAGTGGGGCAAGTTCTGCTCGCTGGCGCACATGACGTTTCTGCTGAGGTTCGTGAACGTCGACACGCCGGGCGGTCTTGTGACCGACAAAAAAGAGCGCTCAAAGGCGGCGTTCGATACATACAAGCCCATCATCGACGAGATACTGGAAACTATCGTCAAAAAGGACATCGCCCTTGAGGTAAACTCCTCGGGCTACCGCCGCGGGCTCGACGGACCGATGGCTTCCGCGCCGTTCATCAAGCGCTACAAGGAGCTCGGCGGGAAGCTGATAACCGTAGGCTCGGACGCGCACCAGCCCTCCGACGTCGCGAAGGATATAGACAAGTGCTACGCGCTTCTCAGAGACTTGGGCTTTGACGAGATATGCGTTTTTGAGAAAAAGGAGCCTAAATTTATCAAGATTGGCTAAAACCGCAAGGATATTTTAGGCGAATTTATACAGAACGGCGATTTTCCCACCGCAAGCGTGCAGTGGGAAACGTTATAAAACAATCAACAAAATGGCGGCGCATTAAAGGCACATAGCGAAAAAATCAACCGCCATTAGCGGGTGAAATTCGCAAAAGCGAGTGACCTTGCCGGAGCGAAACGAAGTGAAGCGAAGGTAAGGTCACTCGGCTAGTCCGCAAAGCGAAGCTTTGCAGGCGGTTTGCGAATTTCAAATTCAAATAAGGAGCATGGATATGAACACAAACAAATTACTTGATTTGCTGCGGCAGAACGCCCGCCTCTCCAACGCGGAGCTCGCCGTTATGCTGGGCGCTGCGGAGACGGAGGTCGCGGCGGAGCTGAAGCGGCTGGAGGACAACGGCATCATTATGGGCTACTCGGCGATAATCAACGAGGAAAAGGTCGATGAAAACGGCGTTACCGCGATAATCGAGCTCAAAATAACCCCGATAAAGGACAGGGGCTTCGACGACCTCGCGCACACCATAATGGGATACGAGGAAGTGGACAGCGTATTCCTGCTTTCCGGCGCGAACGATCTGTCCGTGACGATAAGCGGCACGAGCCTGCGCAATGTGGCGCTGTTCGTGTCCGAAAGGCTCGCGGTGCTCGACGGCGTTCTTTCAACGACGACCCACTTTATTCTTCGCCGCTATAAAGAAAAAGGTCATGTGTTCAACGAGGACAATTTCGACGACAGGGGGCTGGTTTCCCCGTGATGGACTACGAAAAGCTAATCCCGCAGAAAATACGCGATATTCAGCCTTCGGGAATACGGAAGTTCTTCGACATAGCGCAGCGCGTTGAGGGAGTTATCTCGCTCTCGGTGGGCGAGCCGGATTTCAAGACCCCTTGGGCGGCGCGCAAGGAAGCGATAAACATTCTCGAGAAGGGCAAGACGGCGTACACCGCCAACAGCGGACTTATCGAGCTTCGGCGGACGGTATGCAATTACTTAAAAGACTTCATTCATGTTGAGTACGACCCGAACAGCGAGGTCATTATCACGGTCGGCGGCTCTGAGGCGATAGACCTCGCGATACGCGCGATGATAGAGCCGGGCGATGAGGTGCTCGTGCCCGAGCCGAGCTTTGTGTGCTACTCACCTATCACGGCAATGATGGGCGGAACAGCTGTTCCTATCGTTACAAAAGCCGAGGATAATTTCAGGCTCACGGCAAAGGCGCTGAAGGAAAAGATCACCCCGCGCACAAAGCTGCTCATACTCCCCTATCCGAACAATCCCACGGGTGCCGTTATGCGGCGCGATGACCTTAAGGCGATAGCCGACGTGCTCCGCGATACGAACATAGTCGTGGCGAGCGACGAGATCTACGCGGAGATGACATACAACGGCGAAAAGCACGTTTCCATAGCCGAAATGGAGGGTATGCGCGAGCGCACGCTCGTTATAAGCGGCTTTTCAAAGGCGTATGCGATGACGGGGTGGAGATTGGGCTATGTGACGGGTCCGCAGCCGATAATCAAGCAGATGTTAAAGCTGCATCAGTACTGCATCATGTCAAGCCCCACGATGAGCCAATACGCGGCTATCGCGGCAATGGAAAAGTGCGGCGAGGACGTTCGGCACATGGTGGAGGAATACGATATGCGGCGGCGGCTCGTTGTAAAGGGCTTCAACGATATGGGTCTCGACTGCTTTGAGCCCGAGGGCGCGTTTTACGTTTTCCCGTGCATAAAATCAACGGGCATGACAAGCGCCGAATTCTGCGAAAAGCTGGTTTACGAGAAGAAGGTGGCGGTCGTTCCCGGTTCGGCGTTCGGACAGAGCGGCGAGGGTTATGTTCGCGTATCCTACGCCTATTCCGTGCCGCACCTTACCACCGCCCTGGACAGAATACGCGAATTTCTTGAGGAGCAAAAGAAATGATAACTCTGATAGCGCACGCAAAGCTGAACCTGTTTCTTGACGTTACGGGAAAAAGAGCGGACGGTTATCATCTGCTGGAGACCGTAATGCAGAGCGTCGACCTCGCAGACATCATAACGGTGGAGCTCCTTAAGGAAAGTATCGAGATAAGCTGCTCCGACCCCGACGTTCCCGATGACGAACGCAACACCTGTTACAAGGCGGCGAAAATGTTCTACGCGCTTCTCGGAACGCACGGCGGTGCGGATATTACTCTGGATAAAAGAATACCGCACGGCGCGGGTCTCGGCGGCGGAAGCGCGGACGCGGCGGCGGTGCTTACGGGTCTGAATGTCCTCCACGGAAAGCCTTTCGATGAACAAACGATGCTGAAGCTCGCTGTGAAAGTGGGCGCGGACGTGCCGTTCTGTATGACCGGGGGAACGAAGCTCTGCAAGGGCGTCGGCGACATAATGAGCAGCACAGAGCCCTATCCCGCGAAGTGTTTTTTGATAGTCAAGCCGGAGTTCGGGTTCAATACGAAGGCGGCTTACGAGAGCTATGACGTTACGATGGTGCAAAGGCGGGAGCGCCACGAGAACGAATATTACAACGTTTTCCGCGCAATATACAAAAACGGTGAGATAAACGCGATCGTGGAGCGGCTGAAGGAGCTCGGCGCGAAGGGCGCGGAGCTTACGGGAAGCGGCTCGGCGGTGTTCGGGGCGTTTGACAGCATGGAGGACGCGGCGGACGCGGCGAAGAGTTTCAGGATGTACTTCACGGCGATCTCGCAGCCTGCGGCTCGGGGCGTGATACAGCTCAAAATATAATTGCGTTACAAGAAAGTCCACGCAACGGCGGCAAGTAACAGCAACGTCAAAAAACGGTCAGCGTAACAGTGTTCAGTA
>CAYVSV010000044.1:0-15854 GCA_964454205.1 uncultured Ruminococcus sp. | reverse complement strand
TTCTTCTTTTCTTAACATAATAACACCTCATAAAATTTAATAGTCCGCGTCACAGTAAGGGGGAACGGTGTTGATCCCGCGATCCGTGGAGCGGTAGTTTCAGTTGCACTCAACGCAACGCTATTATTATACCACAAATAAAACGATTTGTAAAGGGGGTTTTGGGAATTTTTTGGCGTTGCTTTTAAGAAAATTTTAAGAAACGTATGTGAATATAACAAAATCGGCAGCTTGAAAATTGTGCACTCCTACGAAAATCGTGCATGTTGCGCAGGATTTTGACATCTTGCGCATTTCGACGAAAAAAGCGTTGACAAAAATATACAAATATGATAATATTGAATATAACGGAAGGATGTAAAATCACAACTGAAAACCAATTTATGCGGAAGCTTAACGGGCATGGTGTAAAAACCCATGGAAAACAAAAAGAAAGCAAACGGAATTCAAACAATTGTAAATATGGGGAAAATAATGAACACTATTACCAACACAAACGTTGAAAAGGGCATAGCCACTAACACAAATAAAAAAACTATGTCAAAAGCGGTCAAACAAGGTGGATCCGATATAAAAGTGTCCAAAAAAGATACCTTTGAATATTCGGAGCATTCTCAGAGCAACAACATCGTTTACTCTAAGCCAAATGTTACAACAAACAGCGCTTCTGCAAGCGGCGGCATATACGATTCCGCAAACTATTATTCTACATCTATTTCATTGAGCCAAATGGCAGCGCAAAGAGCAAATGCAATTTGCACTAGTGGTGGTTCACCGGTAAGTGGCAGGATTTACGGCGCTATTTACTCAGCTTCTCTCATATATCTGCAAAACTTCACGCCAATTGAAACATACAATCACTATTCGAAAGGAAATATTGGCAAAGGTTCTGTAGAGGATACCATTTTCACATACGACCATCAGTATTTCCTTGCAGTTCAAGCGCTTCAGGATTGCGGACTTGCGAAGAATGAGTCTACAGCGAGAACAATGATGGACTCCGATCCGTTTTATGAGAAAGCGGCTAGAGTTTTGAGCTATATGGACAATGGAATACCCCATACGTCTTTGAATGTGAATTATAGCAGTCTTGATGTCGCCATGCCCAATATTCAAAGATGGAGAAACGCGGTTGCAACAGGTTCTTAGGACAGAGAGGATTACGGTTTTCGTTGGTATTGGTGAACATTTTTCTAACAGGTTTATTGCCGAACACAACAACACGATAGCTCATACTTACATGGGGGATGTTAATGAAAAAAATCTTTTCGATCATTATTCCGACGGTATTGATCACTATATTGACCACAGCATGCAGCAGCATACAAAAAGGCGGCGAAAATACGAGCACAGAGCCATCGCTGTCATATTCAAGCATTTCACCTTATTCGTCACCGGAGAGCGATTCGCTCCTCTTATCCGACGAGACAATTTACGAAGCTGACATTGAAACAATAAAAAACAACTACAATAGCGAAGACATACCTGTTTATGATGTCAAAATTATAGACCTGAATTTTGACGGAAAGGACGAGCTTCTAGTACTTACAGGTCGGGCAAATCCAAAGATATTCGAGGTTTGGAAAAAAAGTGACGGAAAAATGAATCTCGAATATTCTTTTGGTGCCGGAAAAGTCGATTTCATCGACAAGATCTCACTAAAAAAAGTTGAAATCAACGACGAAAGCGTATATCTGTTTTCTTTTTCTTATGATGGCGATAACAATATGAAAGCAGATGAGGTTTTGTCGGTAATCAGAAAAACTGAAGACGGTTATGAGGTTGAACATCTTCTTTCTCGCGGAACAATTACCTATCCGGACATTGCCGAGCCTTTTACGAAAGAGTTTTACCGAAAAGGGTGGAGCAAATATGATATAGGCTGGGAACAGGATTTTGCCGATATTACAAAAGAAGAATACAACAGTCTATACGAAGAATATACAGGTGGAGAAACGTAATTCACATGTAAAATTTTATAGTACTGCCATTCGGCGACCTCATCCTCGTTTAGGACTGATACTGATACCTATCAAAATAAAAACCTCCGCGCGGAGTTTGCTCCGCGCGCTTTCTTTATCCACAGCGAAACTATCGGTGTCGCGATGGTGCAGCAAAAGCTTCACTCAAGTACAATAAGTCACGATCATACATTTAATTTTGGCGTTGCTTTTAAGAAAATTTTAAGAAACGTATGTGAAATATAACAAAATCGGCAGCTTGAAAATTGTGAATTCCCACAAAAATCGTGCACGTTGCGCAGGATTTTGACATCTTGCGCATTTCGACGAAAAAAGCGTTGACAAAAAACATACAATGCACTATAATATGGTAAAGGAGGAAAAATAACGGCAAACAGAAATAATGTTTAACAAACAGGAGGTAAAAAAGGTGAAAACCAAAATAAAACAGTTAGTGTGTATGACGATTGCTTTTGTGGCTTCGTTTATGGTGAGCGTTACGGCGTTTGCATCAACAATTCCTACTGCTTCTACTAACTCTACCTTTCCGTTTTACGTTGGTTCGTATATCAAACAAAACGGTTCCGGGCATATAACACTTAATTCCGATGATGATTTTTCGTTAACCATTTATAGGGACGACACAAAAAATTGCTATGTTTCCGGAAGGAACGGTCAAGGGATAATCGGTATTGGAGCGAGAGCCTTTGATGTTTCATTTGATTCAGTAACAAAATGCAATGCTGATGGGACGCCACCGGCAACTCCCGGAAAAATTCTTGGCTATGAAGCTGTCGGTAAGGTTGCAATAACAAATTTCAAAAAAACGATTTATCCCTTACAATCCGATGAAGTGTTTGTAAAGCAATAAACATAGAGAAAGGTGTTTTTTATGAAAAAGTTTATTATCCCGGTAATTATAGCAGCGGTTCTCGGCGTTGGCGCGGGCGCGGCGACTGTCATTATGGGCAAGCAGGCGAATGCGGGAAATTCCGAGCTTGAATGCGGCACATACTACCTCAACGGCGACAAAAACAGCGGTTTGTGGCTGGAAGTAAACCCCGATTTCCTTATTGTAAAGGGAGACGACATTGACAATTCTCTAAAGACCGCTGTAGCCGCTCTACACGGCATAGACCCCAACGCTTCTCACGATGAAGGCGTTCAAAGAATGCTGGATACGGAATACGAGGAGTGCAAACTGCTTTACTGTACGGAAAAAATCTATATGGTCAAGGAATTTCTTCCCGAAAAATCGAAGAACCTCATAAAAATCAGCCGTGATAACACGGACACATTCGAGGAATTACTGGACACCAACGCCGCTTTCCCATACAGATACGCAGAAAAAACAATCGAACTCTCATTGTGGGGCGACTTCATCCTCGTAGAGGACTAACCGTTTAGAGGTAAGAAATAAGAAATTAAGAGGTAAGAACTTGATCTTACCTCTTATTTTTATCTCTAATCTCTTACTTCTATATCCACATCGGCTTCATAATCCACGCCTTCGATACCGAAGCCGAACAACGCGTAGAAGTCCTTCCAGTAGCCGTCAATATCGGCGAGCTCCTTGAAATTCTCCTCATTGATGCTCTCCCACATCTCGGAAACCTTAGCCTGAACGTCATCTTCCATTTCCCAATCGTCCATACGTATCTGCCCGTTTTCGTCAAGACCGAGCTCGCCGCCGTACAGCTTGCAGAACAGGCGGTACATCTGCTCTATGCACCCCTCGTGGTTTCCCTTTTCCTTCATTACCTTGTAGAGAATGGAGATGTACAGCGGAACTATCGGTATCGCGGAGGACGACTGCGTTACAAGCGCCTTGTTTACGGAAACGTAAGCGCGCACGCCGTTTTCCGTTATCCTTTTCGAGGTTGCGAGCAGGTGCGCCTTCGCTCTGCCTATAGAGCCGTTGAAATACATCGGGTGGGTGAGTTTCGGACCGATGTAGTTGTAAGCGACTGTCACCGCGTTATCCGCGAGAACGTCCGCCTCTTTGAGCGCGTTTATCCACGCTTCCCAATCCTCGCCGCCCATTACCTTTACGGTAGCCTCTATCTCCTCATCCGTGGCGGGGTCTATCGTTATTTCGGTTATGGCGTTGTTTCTAAGGTCTATCGTCTTGTTGGTGTAGGGCGCTCCCGTTGTTTTGAGAACGCTCTTGTACGTTACATCGCCGACCGTTCTGCGCGGCGCGGCTAGCGAATACACCACCAGATCCACCTTGCCGAGATCGCTCTTTATAATGTCGATGACCTCGTTCTTTACTTCGTCGGAATACGCGTCTCCGTTGACGGTTTTCGCGTACAAGCCCTCCGCCGCGGCGTATTTCTCGAACGCCTTGGTGTTGTACCAGCCCGATGTCGCGGTCTTGGTCTCGGAAGCGGGCTTGTCGAACATTACGCCGACGGTCGCCGCGCCGCAGCCGAACGCCGCCGAAATGCGCGAAGCCAGTCCGTAGCCCATTGACGAGCCGATAACGAGCACCTTTTTCGCGCCCTCGAGCTTTCCCTGCGACTTTACATAGTCGATCTGATTTTTCACCTCGCGCTCGCAGCCCACGGGGTGAGCGGTCGTGCAGATAAATCCTCGTACTTTAGGTTGAACTACCATAATTTACCTCCATTTGCAGTATATACTTATGAAATTCCAAGCTTTATTCTATGGCGGTTTTCCCTGCCTTCGGCGGGGAAAACCGCCATTAAATCAGTGTTTCTATTATATATTATAGCACATTATTTCCGGAATTGCAAGCCCGAAATGCCGCGCACGACCTCCCCCGCGATAATAAGCCCCGCGACGGACGGCACGAACGCGCACGATGCGGGCACGACGCGCTCTCCTTCTTTGGTGGGGGCGTGCGGGAGCTCGGTTGAGTAAACCACCTTCAGACGCTCTATTCCGCGCTGCTTCAGCTCGCGGCGCATTACGCGCGCCAGCGGACAAACGCTCGTTTCGTAAATATCCGCGACCTTGAATTTCGTCGGATCGAGCTTGTTTCCCGCGCCCATGGAGCTTATAAGCGGCGTACCGCTCTCCGTGCACTTCACCGCAAGGAGCACCTTCGCGTGAACGTCGTCGACAGCGTCTATCACGCAGTCGTATTCGGAAAAATCAAACTCCCCGACAGTCTCCTCGGACAAGCGGAATTGGAATTTCCTGAGCGCAAGCTTGGGGTTTATGTCTAAAAAACGAGCGGCGGCAGCTTCGGTTTTCGGAAGCCCTACCGTGCTGTGCAGCGCTATTATTTGGCGGTTGATGTTGGAGAGCGCCACGTTGTCGCCGTCCACGATGTCTAGCGCGCCCACGCCGCTCCGCACGAGAGCCTCCGCCGCGTGACCGCCAACTCCGCCTATTCCGAAGACCGCGACGCGGCTCTTTGCGAGCTTTTCCATCGCCTCGGTGCCGAAAAGGCGCTCTGTTCTGCAAAATTCTTCCATAATTCCTCTTATTTTAAAAAAATTTGCGAACCGCTCACTAGGGTTGTCGCTTGCGACAACTCGCGTTCGCTAGCCGAGCAACCTTGCCTCCGCTTCGCTTCGGCTGCACAACATCACTCGCTAGTGTCGAACGAAGTTCGACCCGCGCAAATTTTACTGCGCCAAAGTTACGCTGACTTTCTCGCAACGCGCCGTAACGTGTCGCCCAAGCGTTGACTGGCTCATAACGCGCATTTACTGCGCTGCCGTCACGCTGACTTACTCATAACGCGGTTCGCCTAAGTATGCGGATTTACCGTGTCCCAATCCTCCGCGCCATACGCTCCGATAAGCCAGTTAAAGCCTTTGTGCTGCTCCCAGACAACATCGGGGAACAGGTCGCCCATAATTGAGGGATCATTTTTCACACGCGCCTCAACGCAAGCCCAATTCATACGGAAGATCAGATCCGTCGCGTCAAGTATCTCGCTGAGCGAACGCATCTTGACGTGCTTCATCAGCTCCGTAAAGTTATCGCAGCTGTTTATCATAAAAATCTGTTTTGTGGTATCGATCATCTCGGCGGGATACGGGAGCTTCTTAATAAATCCGCACGCCCAGAACAACGCCGCGCACATCTCCAGCCGCCACTGCGTTTCGTTGGCTTGCTGCCCGGTGATGTTACCGCACTGCGACAAGTCAAAATACGGCTTTTCCTGCTCGGTAAGCTCGCTTCTCAAACCGAAACGCTCCAGTATCGGCGTGAAGAACTCCACGCTTTCCGCTGCTCCGTTGTTATTGCAGATGTCGATAGCGATCTGAGCCGTCAAGAACGCGGTCACACCGCGTTTTACGATCTCCTCCGGAGATTTGAGCCGTGCTTCCTCCTCGTTTGCTATCCGCGAGAGGGTGGGGGTTATTAAAATTTTGTGCTTTTTCAAAACCTTTTCAGAGCGTGTTTTTCTGTCCATAATTTCTCCCTTGAATAAAGGATTTTATCTTTCGGTTTAGCCGTATTTTTCTTTGCTGCAAATTTCCCTGTGGTAATATTCCGAAAGCTCATCGCGCAGCTCCGCGAACTCGTCAAGTGCCATCTCCGCGGAGTTCACAACTTTCTCTATCAAAAACGCAAATCTGTCGGGTACGCCGATAAGCATTTTACGCCTACTCCTTTTTCTTGAGCTTTTCTTTGGCAAGATCAATATATTTCCCGATATCATCCTCCAGTTTCCAACCAATACGGGATATACGCTCCACAGCAAGCGGATTATCGGTGGTAAGCACGTCGATTATATCCGCCTCGTTATAATCGGGATTTTTTACGGTCATTTCCAGACAGTGGTCAAAATAAAATGGGTGAAAATTAGGGCGCGTGTTGAGGTCTTTCAGCATTTCAACAAACATCTGGTAATACTCGGGGTTGTTATTGCGAATATTTTCATCACACTTTAGCGTAAAATGAAAATGCCAAATTATTTTTTCGTAATTTTCGGGACAATATATCTTTTTTAGCAGCGAAAGCGGATCATAATAGCCTGCCTTTATCAGGATATCGCAAAGCAAAACCCTTTTATCATTATCTTTCTCACATATAAATTCCGCCCGTAGTTTTGCCATAAATTCCATTGTGGCGGTTTTTGAATTTATCTTTAAATTGATAGAGCGAAGATAATCCGCATCGCCGCTGCGGCGGTATTCTTGGAATAGCTCCTCGACCGTTCCGCGGTAACAGCAATCAAAGGAATTATCGTTGCTATACCCCATGTACGCGTGGTCGAGCCATGCGGTGTACAGCTCTTTAAAGCTGTTGTGACTATGTTCGCCGTGCGAAAAGCAGGCTTCCTTATCTTCAACATCACATATTTTCCCGTATAGCTCGCCCTTTAAAATTATTGCGAAGTAGTAGTCATAATCCCTGTCAATTACGCAAAGCGCGTATTTTTCCTCGCCCTCTTCGGAGTTTACAAAACGAGCTTCTTTGACGGTCGTCAGTGGAATAACGGGAAATTTGTAATGTAATTGCCACGTCCCACCGTTTCCGGCATTGGTTATAAACCACACATAATCGTCGGGGAGCTTTACGCCTGCCTCCGCTTCAAATTCCCTTACGGCTTCAAGCGTTGTCACATCATAAAGTTCCATACCGATAGCGGCGACTTTACGTCTTATCTCAACGGCTTCGGGATCATTTGTGTTGAATTTCGGCGCGCCGCTCATAGTAATGTCCTTTCCCGTTTTACCACTCTTCGCACTGCCCCACGATCTCGGACAGGCTCTTGATGCCGTTCTTCTCCATATACTCCGCGATTCCCTCAATGACCTTCAAAGGAGAATACGGGTCGGAGAATATCGCCGTGCCCATCTGCACGGCACACGCGCCCGCCAACATCATCTCAATCGCGTCCTCCCATGCGGAGATACCGCCCATGCCGATTATCGGGATATTCACCGCCTTGTAGCACTGCCGAACCATTCTCACAGCCACGGGGAACACCGCGGGACCGCTCAGTCCGCCCATATTGTTCTTGAGGATAGGGCGGCGCGTGCGAATGTCTATACGCATACCCAAAAGCGTGTTTATCAGCGAGATTGCGTCCGCGCCTTCCGCTTCAACGGCTTTTGCGATGACCGTAATGTCCGTAACGTTCGGCGTGAGCTTGACGATGAGCGGCTTTGAGGTCGCTTTGCGGACAGCTTTTGTAACTTCGCCCGCGCCCTCGGGGGTAACACCCCATGTCGCTCCGCCCGCCTTGACGTTCGGGCAGGAGATGTTGAGCTCTATCATATCGACGTTTGAAGCGTCGAGAGCCTCTGCCGCCGCGATATAATCGTCGACCGTCGCCCCGGCAACGTTCGCTATGATAACGTTGCCCTCTTCCTTCAATGTGGGAAGATAATATTCGATAAAGCCGTGAACGCCGATGTTCTGAAGCCCGACGGAGTTGAGTATTCCCGAATAAGTCTCCGCGATGCGCGGCGGCGGATTTCCGAGCTTCGGTTCTATGGTCATGCCCTTACAGGAGATACCGCCAAGCTTAGAGATGGGATAGAGATCGACGTAGCACTCGCCGTTTCCGTATGTTCCCGAAGCGGCTATAACGGGGTTCGGAAACTCCACGCCCGCTATTCTAACGCTCATATCAACCATCGAACTTCACCTCCTCCGCGTTGAACACGGGACCGTCCTTGCAGACCCGCGAATAAAACTCCTTGCCGTTTCTCACGGTCATGCATGAGCACACCACGCACGCGCCCACGCCGCAGCCCATTCGCTGCTCCAGCGAGACCTGGCACGGCACTTTGTAGTCCTCGCACATTTTCGCTACGGCTTTCAGCATCGGAGAGGGTCCGCAAGCCATTACAGCCGCGGTACCTCCCTTTTCGAGAACTTCCGCAAGAGGCGCAGTTACCATTCCTTTGAGACCTACGCTGCCGTCGTCCGTGCAGAGTATCGTCTTCGAGCCGTTTTCTTTGAACTCGTCCTCGAGGATTATCTTGGAGTAATCGCGAAAACCCAGTATCGCCGTGCAGAGCTCCTTTGAGATGTGGGATACCCCCAGAAGCGGCGGCACTCCGATGCCGCCTCCAACGACGACTATCTTTTTTCCGTCCGGTATGCGAAATCCGTTGCCGAGCGGCGCGAGAACGTCCAGGCTCTCGCCCTCGCCGAGCGACGCTATCGCTTCCGTGCCGTTTCCGCGAACCTCGAACACGAACCGTAAAGTTCCGCGTTCCCGGTCTATCCCGCAAATGGAGATAGGTCTGCGGAGCGTGAAGCCGGGAGCCGTTAAATTCGCGAACTGCCCCGCCCGCGCCTCGTCAGCAAGCTCCGGCGCGTCTATCTCGAACGAGTACACGCCCTTCGCCAGCGTTCTTTTTTCGATTATGGGATATTTGCCGCAATACATCATTTCTTGTCCTCTTTCTCCGTATCGGCGAGCCGCGCCTTAACGCCGCCGCTTTCGACCTCTTTGTCCGGCTTTTCGGTTTCCGTCAGCCTTTTTATTCTGTGTACCGAAAGCCGAATTATTATCACGACCACCACCGCGTACAGCAGCGTCTGCATACTGAAAACGCCCGCGTTGTTGAACATAAGCCGCTGCTGCGTGATATACATCGCGTCGAACACTATCAAAAGCAGCGGTATCTTGCACAGCGACGCCGCGAACGCGTACCAGTCGTATACGCTCTGCGCGTTTTGCTTTGTAATACCGAAGCCCTTCATCTTATGGTTTTTCAGCGCCAGCACCGCGTAGACCGCGAATATCACCGCCGCGAGCGCCGGGAATATCCATGCGAAATACTGCCTGTACGCCAAAGAGTAACGATATTTGTAGAACAGCTCCCAGCGATCCGGCGAGTTGTTTATCGTGTACTTGTACTTAGGGAAAAAGCCTATCGTCATATACACGATGACGAAAGCTTCTCCGAGACTTATAACGTCGCTTATTATCCGCGCCGGCTTATAGGTGTGCTTTACGGGGAATTTTCCTATCTTCATCATATTTTCGTAATATCCACCATTTCGATGTCGTTTATGGAGCGCCGCGATTCAAGACAATCGAGCAGCGCGTTCGCGGTATCGATGGCGGTAAGACATACTATGGAGCGCTCCACGGCTTTTCTCCTCATTCTCACGCTGTCGAGAGAAGGCTTACGCCCCGTTTCCGAAGTGGAAATGACATAGCTTATCTCTCCGCTTTCGAGAAGAGTTATCACGTTCGGTTCTTTGTACTCGTGTATCCTGTATACATGATTCGCGGCTATCATATTGCGGTTGAGCACCGAAGCCGTGCCGCCCGTCGCGTATATCTTGAATCCAAGCTCCTCGAAGCGCGAAGCTATCTCTATTACCTCGTTCTTGTCGCTGTCGCGCACTGAGATGAGAACACCTCTGCCGTTTTGGTCGCCGTTTTGAGCCTCGTCCGCGCCGAAGAACTTGTACCCCGCCGCCGTGAGCCCCTTGAAAAGCGCCTCTCCGAACGTCCTCGCGATACCGAGGCACTCGCCCGTGGACTTCATCTCGGGACCGAGCTGATTATCGACGTCGTGCAGCTTCTCGAAGCTGAACACCGGAACTTTCACCGCGACATATTTGCTTTCGGGATAAAGCCCGCTCTTGTACCCCATATCCTTCAGCTTCTTTCCGAGGATTATCTTGGTCGCGAGGTCGACCATCGGCACGCCCGTCACCTTTGAGATGTACGGCACCGTTCTCGAGGAACGCGGGTTTACTTCTATCACATAGACCTCGTGGTTGTAAACGACATACTGTATGTTCACAAGACCGATGACGTGGAGCGCCTTCGCGAGCTTTTCCGTGTAGTCTATGATAACGTTCTTGATGTGATGCGTGAGGTTCTGGCAGGGGTAGATCGAAATACTGTCGCCGGAGTGTATCCCGGCGCGCTCAACGTGCTCCATAATACCGGGGATAACGAAATCCTCGCCGTCGCAGATAGCGTCTACCTCTACCTCCGTTCCCATCATATATTTGTCTATGAGCACCGGATTTTCGAGCTTCGTGGCGGTGATTATCTCCATATACTCCGAAACGTCGCTGTCGCCGTGCGCTATTATCATATTCTGTCCGCCGAGAACGTAGGAGGGGCGGAGCAGAACCGGATAACCGAGCTCGTTCGCGGCTTTGAGAGCCTCTTCTGTCGTGAACACGGTCTCGCCCTGCGGACGCGGTATGCCGCACTTCTCCAAAAGCTCATCGAACAGCTCTCTGTCCTCTGCCGCGTCGATATCCGCTGCCTGCGTGCCGAGTATGCGTACTCCAAGCTCCGTGAGGTGCTTTGTGAGCGAAATAGCCGTCTGTCCGCCGAACTGAACAACGCAGCCGTAGGGCTTTTCGGTAGCGACAAGCGCCTCAACGTCCTCGCGCGTGAGCGGGTCGAAATACAGGCGCGTGCCCGTATCGAAATCCGTGGAGACGGTTTCGGGGTTGTTGTTGCAGATCACCGCCTCGCAGCCCTCTTCTTTGAGCGTCCACACGCAGTGGACGGAGCAGTAGTCGAACTCTATGCCCTGCCCTATTCTGATAGGTCCGCTTCCGAAAACGATGACCTTTTTCTTGTCGGTCAGGTGCGCGGATGACCGCAAGCGGTCACCCTCTATAAACTCCGCCGCCTCGTTCTCGCGGTCGAAGGTGTTGTAGAAATACGGCGTGGAAGCCGAGAACTCCGCCGCGCAGGTGTCGACCATCTTGTAAACAGCAAGACGGCGCTCTATGCCCTTATCCGCGAGCTTCTGCCCCGAAATGCGCTCAATGGTGCTGTCTAGGTAGCAGTATTTCTTTGCTGTTTCGTACTTCTCCTTTGTGAGCTCGCCCTCCGCGAGCCATTTTTCGAGCTTTACAAGATTGTCCAGCTTTGAGATGAACCACTTGTCTATCTTCGTGATGTCATGGATAGTGTCAATCGAAATACCGCGCTTCAACGCCTCAAACACGCAGAACGAACGGTCAACGTCAACGTCCTCGAGCTTTTTGAGAACTTCCTCGTCCGAGAGAAGCGTGAACTCCTTCTTCGTCATGGAGTCCATTTTCAGCTCTATGGAACGCACAGCTTTCATCATCCCCGCCTCGAACGAGGGCGCTATCGCCATTATCTCGCCGGTCGCCTTCATTTGCGTGCCGAGCGTTTTCTTCGCGTAGACAAACTTATCGAAAGGAAAGCGCGGGAATTTTACGACAAGGTAATCCAGCGCGGGCTCGAAGCAGGCATAGGTCTTGCCGGTAACTTGGTTGATTATCTCGTCGAGAGTGTAACCCACCGCTATCCTCGCGGCTACCTTCGCTATCGGGTAGCCGGTAGCCTTGGAAGCGAGCGCCGAGGAACGCGAAACTCTCGGATTGACCTCGATGACCGCGTAATCAAAGCTGTCCGGCTTGAGCGCGAACTGGCAGTTGCAGCCGCCCTCCACCTTCAGCTCCTGAATGATGTCGAGCGCGGCGGAGCGGAGCATCTGATACTCCTTGTCCGCGAGCGTTACGCAGGGCGCGACGACAATGCTGTCGCCGGTGTGAACGCCCACCGGGTCGAAGTTTTCCATGGAGCAGACCGTGATGACGTTTCCCTTGCGGTCGCGCATTACCTCGAACTCCACTTCCTTCCACCCGGAAATGCATTTTTCAACGAGTATCTGAGTGATAGGCGAGAGCCGCAGACCGTTTGTCGCGATCTCGTGGAGCGCCTCGCGGGTTTCGGCGATACCTCCGCCCGTGCCTCCCAGAGTGAACGCGGGGCGCACGATAACGGGATAACCTATCTCCTCTGCGAACGCCATTGCGTCCTCGAGGTTTTCCACTACCTTGGAAGGGATACACGGCTGTCCTATCGCTTCCATCGTGTCTTTAAACGCCTGTCTGTCCTCGGCTTTGTGGATAGTCTCGGGGTTTGAACCGAGGAGCTTTACGCCGTGCTCTTCCAGAAAGCCGCTCTCGGCAAGCTGCATCGAAAGCGTGAGCGCGGTCTGTCCGCCGAGGTTCGACACCACGGAATCGGGCTTCTCTATCTCGATAACGCGCTTTACCACGTCAAGAGTGAGCGGTTCTATATATATCTTGTCCGCCATGTGCTTGTCCGTCATTATCGTCGCGGGGTTGGAGTTTATCAGCACGACCTCCAGACCCTCCTGCTTAAGGGCGCGGCACGCCTGCGTTCCGGCGTAGTCGAACTCCGCCGCCTGACCTATCACGATAGGACCCGAACCTATTACCAGTACCTTTTTTATATCACTTCTCAGCGGCATTGCTTCTGTCCCTCCATGAGCTTCAAGAAATCGTCGAATAAATACGAGGTGTCACGCGGACCTCCGCACGCCTCGGGGTGGAACTGCACCGTAAACGCGGGCGCGTTCGTGTAGCGAACTCCTTCGCAGGTGCCGTCGTTGCCATTTACATGGCTCACCGCGCCCGCCTCCTTGGGAACGCTCTCCCCGATAACCGCGTAGCCGTGGTTCTGCGAGGTGATGAATGTCTTGTCAAGCGAGAGGTCTTTTACCGGCTGATTTCCGCCGCGGTGTCCGTATTTGAGCTTTTCGGTCTTAGCGCCGTTCGCGAGCGCCAGGAGCTGATGTCCCAGACATATCCCGAAAGTGGGTATCCCCGCCGGGATAAGCTCGCGGAGCGTTTGTATCGACAGAGCGTTGTCCGCGGGATCGCCCGGTCCGTTCGAGAGCATTATCCCGTCCGGGTTTTGCGCCTTTATCTCCTCGGCAGTCGCGTTATACGGCATAACGGTGACGTTGCAGCCGCGCTTTACGAGCTCCCTGCGGATATTGAACTTATAGCCGTAATCCATAAGCACGACGTTGTATTTCGCGTTCTCCGCCGGGAAGAGCTCCTTTTCCTTAACGGAGACCTTCGGGACCACCTCGCCGACCCTGTACGCGCGTATCTTCTCCAAAAGCTCTTCCTTATTGTATTCGCCGCTCACTATCGCGCCGTTCATAACGCCGCTCTCGCGGATAATTCTCGTAAGTCTGCGCGTATCTATATCATAAATACCGACGATATTCAGTCCTTTGAGATATCCGTCGAGATCGCCCTCGCAGCGGAAATTGCTCGGCGCTTCGCAGCACTCGCGCACTATGTAGCCCGAGACCGCGCTTCCGCGGCTTTCGGGATCGATACTGTTCACACCGTAATTCCCGATAAGCGGAAACGTCTGCGTTACAATCTGCCCGCAATAGCTCGGATCTGTGAGCGTTTCCTGATAACCCGTCATCGCAGTTGTGAACACGATCTCGCCTATGGTATCGCCCTCCGCGCCAAATCCGCGCCCCTCAAATACCGTGCCGTCGGCAAGTATCAAGGCGGCTTTTCTTTTGTTCTCAAAAATCATTTTTCAGCCTCCAAAAAATGTTTCTTTTGTTCTTTAAATCTGTAATTTCTTAGGATCACCGCTCGGGTCTTTGCAGATCGTAAAGCGTCTCATCAACGAACACTCCGCGGAAATACGCATCGACCGCGCCGTCAAGCCGCTCGATATACTCATTGTAATTTTCGGGGAGCTTTTTCAGCTTCGACATATCCTTTTTATCAAAGTGCCATACCATTTCTTTCAGCACCTGTTGATAGACCAATGTGATCTTTTGCGCCGTTTCAATATCCCGACCGCTTGTCTGTGCGTTCTTCGCAAGCGTTATAATGCAGTCGTAAAACTCCCAAAAGCGCTTTTTTGAAAACCGCCCGCGCTCGTGCAAAGAAAAGATCAAGCTTTTCGGGGAGCAGTCCGCATTCTTTTCCAGAATCGCCTGCGCTTCATTTATCGTCACGTCTCAGCCCTTTGAAATGTCGATCTTCCCGATATGCTCCATTATCTCATCGCGCATACGGATAGCCTCGCGCCTTGCCGCCTCGGCGAACTCGCGCTCGCCGCACTTTTCCTTCTGATACGCGCACATAATGCCGCGCGAGCTGTTGACGATGCCTCCCAAGCCGTTCTTGTCGAACGCCGCGGAGATGTCCTTCGCGCTCGCGCCCTGCGCTCCATAGCCGGGGATAAGAAAGAATGTGTGCGGAAGTATCTCGCGAAGGCGCTTTATCTGCTCGGGATATGTCGCGCCCGCGACTATTCCCACGCCGCTGTAGCCGTAAACGCCCGGCAGCTCCTTGCCCCAATTCTCGCACATCGAGCCCATCACCTCATAAACGGGCACGCCGTCGATTTTCTTATCCTGGAGCTCGCCGCTCGAAGGATTGGAGGTCTTGGCGAGCACGAAAATTCCCTTATCGTTCTCCTTGCAGACCTTGATGAGCGGCTTTATCCCGTCCGTACCGAGATAGCCGTTCACGGTGAGCGCGTCGCCCAAAAACGGCTCGTACTCCTCGCTGCCGACTTTCACCTTGCCCAGATGAGCCGTTGCGTATGCCTCCATAGTCGTGCCGATGTCGTTGCGCTTGCCGTCCGTGATGACGTACATTCCCTTGCTCCGCGCGTACTCCTGCGTTTTGTAGAGCGTTTTCACTCCCTGAACGCCGTACATCTCGTAATACGCCGCCTGCGGCTTCACCGCGGGCACGATATCATAAAGCGTGTCGATAAGCGCCTTGTTGAATTCCCAAAGCGCCTTTGCCGCGCCTTTGAGCGTTTCGCCGTGCTTTTCAAAGCACTTCTTCTTGATGTATTCGGGAACATAATCCAGCTTGGGATCAAGTCCCGCCACCGTGGGGTTCTGAGTTTGTTCGATCTTCTCGATAAGTCTGTCTAAAGCCATTTTTCTGTCTCCTTATTTTAAATTTTTTTAATTTAAATTTCAAAATTCCGTCACCGCATACTCGCTTCGGCTGACACTTTTTGAAATTTATGCGTCGCCGGCGCGTTTCTTCTTTATTTTATCAGCATACTTATCACACCCGCCAGCGAGGCTACGCCGCAGATCGTAAAAATAATTCCCGGGATCAGCGGCTTTTTCATATCCTCCGGCATAATAAATAATTTGGGCTTTTTGGGATCGA
>CAYVSV010000043.1:14465-16450 GCA_964454205.1 uncultured Ruminococcus sp. | reverse complement strand
TTTTCAGGCACTTGATAACGTCCGCGTCCGCGACGTTTCTCCAGTACTGGAAGAACTCGAACGGCGAGGTCTTTTCGGGGTCGAGCCAAACCGCGCCCTTTTCGGTCTTGCCCATTTTCTTGCCTTCGGAATTGAGCAGCAGCGTAATCGTCATCGCGTGAGCGTCCTTGCCGAGCTTCTTGCGGATAAGCTCCGTGCCGCCAAGCATATTCGCCCACTGGTCGTCGCCGCCGAACTGCATTGTACAGCCGTATTTTTGAAACAGCATATAGAAATCGTAGCTCTGCATTATCATATAGTTGAATTCAAGGAACGTCAGACCCCGCTCCATGCGCTGCTTGTAGCACTCGAACGTCAGCATTTTGTTGACGGAGAAACACGCGCCGACCTCGCGGAGCACGTCGATGTAGTTGAGGTTCAAGAGCCAATCCGCGTTATTTACCATTATCGCCTTGTCGTCCGAGAAGTCGATAAAGCGGCTCATCTGCTTTTTGAAGCACGCGATGTTGTGGTCGATATCCTCTTTAGTGAGCATTTTGCGCATATCGCTTTTACCCGACGGGTCGCCAATCATTCCCGTGCCGCCGCCGAGCAGAGCTATCGGCTTGTTGCCCGCCATTTGCAGGCGCTTCATAAGGCAAAGCGCCATAAAGTGACCGACGTGCAGGCTGTCGGCGGTCGGGTCGAAGCCGATGTAGAACGTCGCATTGCCCGCGTTTATCATTTTGCTTATCTCGTCCTTGTCGGTGACTTGGGCGATAAGTCCTCTTGCTGTAAGTTCGTCGTAAAGTTCCATTTTTATAACCTCTTTCTCATTTGAATTGTTGTGGGCTCAAAACCCTTTTTTTCGTAAAAATTCTGTGCGTCCATATTTAACGTATTAACATCAAGGATTATAGATGAACAGTGATTTTCTTTTGCTATCTTTATCACTTCATTGATAAGCTCCGTACCTATTCCTTTATGACGGGAATTTTCCGAAACAACCAAATCATGAAGTATAACGCTTCCCTTTGGATTTTCTTCGGTACTGTTTTTTTCCGCAAGTGTCAAAAAAATAGCAAAACCGTCTATTATCCCATCTGTTTCATGACAGATTATGATAAAAAGATCTCCCAAATCCATCTTTTCTTTAATTTTATCTTCACTAGCGTTATCATTAGGGATTTCAAACTTTTCGGGATTTAATTTATGATGATAGACCATAAGCTCCTTATACAGCGCCGCCAAAGACGGTATGTCGTCAACAGTTGCTTCCCGTATCATAATCTCTCCTCCATTTGTATTGTTCGGGGAACAAGCCCCATTTTCTCATAGAATTTGACCGCGTCCGTATTGCACGCGGAGACCCCGAGCTGAACGCTCGTGCAGCCGTTCTCGCGCCCGAACGCTTTCACGGCGCCTAACAGCTCCGCGCCTATTCCCATACGGCGGCAGTTCTCCGAAACGGCGAAGCAGTCAACGTAGCATACGCGCCGCGGACGCTTTTCCTCGCTGTTCACGTCCAGTATCTTCACGACCGCGTAAGCCTTTATCCCGCCGTTGTCGTAAACCAGAACCGTCTGCTCCTTATCGGCGAGTATCTCCGAGATACGCCCCGAAAACCACTCCCGCTCGGGCATTATAAACGTTTCGGGCTTTATTTCGACGTGATGGCGGTGAAGCTCGACAAAAAGCTCCGTCAGCCGCTCCAGATCGTTAATATCCGCAGTTCTTACCATAAAAGTCCTCCTTGTTTTTTATAGGATGACTTTTATATAGCCGATGAGATGTTCACATCTCACGGATAACACCCTCTTTCAATAAAAAAGCCCTCTCCGAGCCAAAGCTCCGAGAGGGCGAATAATTCGCGGTACCACCTCAATTTGCGGAATTATCCCAACGATAAAACGCCTTTGAACAGCTGTAACGGGCTTACCCGTGCGTGCTAATAGGAAAACCGTTCGCACAGCCGCTCGGGGAGGTAATTCACAAAACGCGCCCGC
>CAYVSV010000043.1:0-14455 GCA_964454205.1 uncultured Ruminococcus sp. | reverse complement strand
GAGATGTTCACATCTCACGGATAACACCCTCTTTCAATAAAAAAGCCCCCTCGGAGCAATGCTCCAAGAGGGCGCAGTTTCGTATACAGCGCGGTACCACCTCAATTTGCGGGGCATACGCACCGCCTTGAACAGCTTTAACGGGCTTACCCGTGCGTGCTACTCAAAAAATCTTTCACACGACCGCTCCGAGATGTAATTCGCAAAACGTACCCGCTGTCTCGCACCCGCCGACAGCTCTCTGAAAGGGCGTTCCCGCTTTGCTACTTTGTTCTCATCAACGCTTTAAGATATTTTTTGTATTATAGCATATTTCTCCGGATTTGTCAAGAGCTTTTCAGACGTAAAACTCAACCAGCGCCTTTCCCAGCTCCTCGGGAGCGTCAGAGTTCACCTCGTGTCCCGAACCCTCTATGATAAGAAGCTTCGAACCTTGCATCTGCTCGTTCATTTGAATTGCGGCTTTTTTGTTCGCCTTATCCCTTTCGCCGCATATTATGAGCGTCGGGCAGGATATCTTCTTTAAGTCTTCGGTAAAGTCCAGACTTTCCATTGACTTCGCAAGGCTCAGAAAATCCCTCTTACCGAAACCCGTACCGCTAAACGCGCTTTGCGGCATAAGGCGAAAAACCGTGTTCTGAAGCCGCAGCATAAACTTCGGCATAACGTACTGCGCTCCGACAAACACGGCTTTGTTCACTTTGCCCGAGTGCTCCGCGCAGAATTGCAGCGCCAGTATCCCGCCAAGCGAAAGCCCGCAGATATTCACGGGCTCGCCGATGTCAAGGCAGTACTCCTCGAACGACTTATAAAGCTCATCCCAGCACGGCTTCTTGTTTCGCAGCAGCTCCGTCAAGTCGGGGCATACGATATCAAGCTCTCCGCCGAACCGTGCCATTGCAGCCACGGTCTTGTTCCAGCTTTGAGCCGTCTGCCCCAGACCGTGGATCAAAACGCATTTCATTAAAGCTGCTCCGCAATGCCGTAAATAAGCTTCTCGGACTTCTCCCAGCCGAGGCAGGGGTCGGTAATGGACTTGCCGTAAGTGCCCTCCTCTATCTTCTGAGCGCCGTCCTCGATATAGCTCTCTATCATAAGACCCTTTACGATATTGCGTATCTCCTGCGAATGGCGCATGGAGTGCAGCACCTCGTTGGAGATCCTTATCTGCTCGAGATACTGCTTGCCGCTGTTGGAGTGGTTGGTGTCCACTATTATCGCGGGGTTCTCCAAACCCTTTTCGGCGTACATATCGCAGCAGAGCTTCAAGTCCTCGTAGTGATAGTTCGGGAGAGTCTGACCGCGCTTGTTCTGTGCTCCGCGGAGAATGGCGTGCGTATACGGATTTCCGTCCGACACGACCTCCCAGCCTCTGTAAATAAAGGTATGCGAAGCCTGCGCCGCCTGTATGGAGTTGAACATTACCGAAAGCGTTCCCGAAGTCGGGTTCTTCATACCCACAGGGCACTCTATGCCGCTTGCTACAAGACGGTGGTGCTGATCCTCAACGGAGCGCGCACCTACTGCCACATAAGACAGCAGATCGCTGAGATAGCGGTAGTTTTCGGGGTAAAGCATCTCGTCCGCGCAGGTGAGGTGTGTTTCCGCGATAGCGCGGGTGTGGAGCTTTCTTACCTCGATAATTCCCTGAAGCATATCCTCGCCTTTCGTGGGGTCTGGCTGATGGATAAGTCCCTTGTAGCCCGTGCCGTTCGTGCGCGGCTTGCCGGTGTAAATTCTCGGGATAATAAGTATCTTGTCCTTTACCTTCTCCTGAACTGCGGCCAAGCGGTTCACATAGTCCATTACGGAGCTCTCGTTATCCGCCGAGCACGGTCCGATTATCAGCAGGAACTTGTCAGATTTTCCCGCGAAAACGTCCGCTATTTCCTTATCCCGCGCCGCCTTTACGTTTTTTATCTCCTCCGTGAGCGGATGCATCTCCTTTATCTCCTTGGGGATAGGCAGTTTTCTGTTAAACGTCATTGACATGGTTTATCTCTCCAATACTTTAGTGATACAAAGAGCAAAAGCTCTAAACTAGTACATTATATCATATTTTTTGTGATTTGTCAAGACCCATTCAGACAAAAAACGCGGAAAATGTTTTTAAGGCGGCGCGGCGGTTTTCTCGAAGGTGAACTTTAATCGGAGGTTCTAATCCGTCTCCGTTTCGCATAATCTTTACCAAATCGGAAATGAAAAGCGAGGGACGAAAATGATAAAAGCATCTGCGATACCGCTGAAAAGCATAGAGAAAATCCGTCTCCCCGAACCGCTGTCGCGCACAGCGGAGCTGCGCCTGCGCGCGGGGAGACCCGCCGTCTGCGTAAATATCCTCGGAGAGATGAAGCCCTGCTCCGCGCCGCTTTCCGCAAAGGAAATAGCGGACTGCTTCGCGGAAATATGCCGTTATTCCGTCTACAGCTACGAGGAAGAGATAGCCCAAGGCTTCGTAACGCTCGACGGCGGTCACAGAGTGGGTATCTGCGGCACGGCGGTTACGAAAAACGGCAAAATAACCTCCTTTAAAGATATCTCCGGGCTGAATATCAGAATAGCGCGTCAGATTTACGGCTGCGCGGACAAGCTCTGCGAAAAGGCGTTTTCGGACGGATTACATTCCCTCCTGCTCGCCGGAAAGCCACTCTGCGGCAAGACCACGGTGCTGCGCGACATCGCGCGGCAGCTCGGAGAGCGCCGCCGCGTCGTTATCATAGACAGCCGCGGCGAGCTCTCCGCAAGCGTTGGCGGCACGCCTTCCCTCGACATCGGGCTCAACACGGACGCGCTTTGCGGCTGCGAAAAGTCCGAGGGGATAATGCTCGCCCTGCGCAGCCTTAACCCAGAGGTCATTATCTGCGACGAAATAGGCGACGACGGCGAGGCTGTAGAGCAGGCGGTGTTCTGCGGAGTTAAGATGATAGCCTCCGCGCACGCGGGAAGTATCGAGGAGCTGAAGCGCCGCCGCTCGACGCGCGGTCTTGTGCCGGTATTCGAGCGCGTAGCCCTTCTCGGAGAGCGCGGCGAGCTTATCGACTATCGTGAAAACGGAGGAACGTCATGCTTAGAATAATAGCCGCTGCCGCGGCGTTTTTGCTCTGTACGCTCGAAGGCCGCCGCCGCTCGCGCGAGCTCGGCGAACGCGCCGAATTCCTTGCGGAAACGCTGCTTATGACCGAAAGATTTGTTATTGGAATACGCTGCGCCAGAAGAACCCCCGAAGAGCTCCTCAGGAACGAGCGCGGCAAATTCGCGGAGCTCGTAAAGCGTTCTGCGGAAGCGTCTCCCAATATCCGCGCCGCTTGGGAGCTGGCGTGCGGAGAGCTACCACAAAAGCGGGAGGAAACGGCTCTTCTGAGAGAACTCGGGCGCACGCTCGGTTCAGCGGACGGCGAAAGCGCCCTGGAGCTTCTCGAAAGGACGTCGGCGGAGCTCGCGCTGCTAAAGGAACGCGCGGAAACGGAATATTCCAAACGCGGAGCCGCTCTTTTCCAAGTGGGAACGCTTTGCGGCGCGGGATTGGCAATCCTTATCCTTTGATACGACTTGTATCGCCGAAGGAGGACTTATGGAAATTGACTTGCTTTTCAAAATAGCCGCTGTCGGTATGATCGTAGCTATACTCAATCTTATACTCAAAAAGACCGATCACGACGAGCAGGTCGTGATGCTGAACGTTGCGGGGCTGGTCATCGTGCTTATGATGCTCATTCCCTCCATACAAGAGCTTTTTGAGACGATAAAGGGCGTGTTCGGGTTATGGTGACGGATATAATAAAGCTCTGCGGCTTCGGGCTGACGGCGGCAGTATTATGCGCGGTGGTAAAGCAGCTAAGACCCGAAAGCGCCGTTTTCGTGAAGATAGCGGCGGGCGTTATGATACTGATAACGGCAGTAAAGCTCCTGTCGCCCTCCGTTGAGGCGGTAAAACAGCTCGCGGAGAGCGCCGGGATAGACGGAGATTTTGCCGGGATACTGATAAAAGCCCTTGCGATAAGCTACATAACCGCGCTTTCGGCGGACGTCGCGCGGGACGCCGGAGAAACGGCGCTCGGCTCTAAGCTGGAGCTCGCCGGACGAGCTTCGATAGCCGCGCTGTCCGTCCCCGTATTCACGGAGCTTGCGGTTACTATAACAAATATGATCAACAGATAGGATAAAAAAATGAGGAAGTTATTATCGGTGCTGCTGTCGGTCTTCTTGATGACATTTTGCGGCTTTACCGCGTCGGCAAGCGAGCTCGAATACGGCTTAGAATACGGAAAAGAAGCGCTCGAAAGCGCCCTTACCGACGAGGCGCGGGATATTCTCGATAACGAAGGGATAACGCCCGAAACGCCGAAAACGTTCTCCTTTTCGGAGGCGCTTAAAAAGCTCCTGGAGCTGCTGGGAAACAAAGCCGCAAGACCCCTGCGTATGCTTTGCGGGCTCTGCGGCGTGGTGTTGTTCTGCGCACTCGCGCAGAACACGGCTTGCGAGGGCGGTCTCAAGACCGTGCTTTCGGCGGTGGGAGCTCTGTGCGGCGCTGGGATAGCGGCGGGCTCGATGTACGAGCTTCTGCAAAGCTCCCTTACCGCGATAAGCGCTGCGGCGAATTTTATGGTCGTGTTCATTCCCGTGCTTACGGGCATCTCGGCAGCTATGGGACATACTCTCACGGCGGCTGCGGTAAATTCCGCGATACTCGGGGCTACACAGCTTTTTTCGCAGCTCGCGGCAAATTTTTTAGCGCCGCTCTGCGGAACGATACTCGGCATATCAACGGCGGGCGCGGTGCACCCGCAGCTAAAGCTCGAAAAAATAAGCGAGCTTGTAAAAAAGCTCGTTATCTGGGCGCTCTCGCTGCTTATGACGGTGTTTATGGGCGTGCTTTCGCTCCAGACAGCCGTTTCCGCCGCCTCGGACAACGCCGCAATCAAAACGGCGAAGTTTATGGTATCGCAGGGCGTGCCGATAATCGGCGGCACTGTTTCGGACGCGGTGAACACCCTCCACGGCGGACTTGCGGTACTAAAAAGCAGCGTTGGGACTTACGGAATGATCGCTGCCGCCGCCGTGATACTCCCCGTGATAGCCGAGCTGCTTTGCTATAAGCTCGCGGCGGCGCTCTCCGAAGCCCTCGCGGAGATGTTCGACCTGAAAGAGATAGCCGCGCTGCTGAAAAGCTGCGGCGCGGTCATCACTATTATCACGGCTATCACGTTCTGCGTGCTGCTGCTCAATACCATCGCGGCGGCTATAACGCTTTGCATGACGGGTACGGGAGGTTAAGCGTCTCCGTTTTCCTCCTCTTCCTCCTCGTCTCCCTCAAACAAAACGTCATACAGCCTCTCCGCGCTCTCGACGAAGCAGCAGCCGTCCTGCGCGTAGAGCACCACTACCTCCGTGTTTTTGGGAAGTCTGCGCTCGTTCGCGGAGACGGCGCGGAACATATAGCTCCGGCTGCCGTGCTTCACGCTTATAACGCCGAAATTGTTTTTTGTTATCGTTTCCATGACCTTAGCCGACATTCCCTCAAGCTCCTTTTCGGAAGGCTCGCCGCTTTTGTGATATTTGTAGTACGCCGGCAGAAAGACGGTGCTTATCGCAAAGTTCACGAATACCCCCGCGACTGCCGCCAAAGGAAGCGTTATCCAGCCTGTCGGGATAACGATATTCATAAGCAGACCCGCTATTGCTCCCGAAAAAATAACGATAACAAGAGTAAGCATATTTTTCGGGAAGACGGTCTGCCATAGGGTCTTGTCGTTTTTGTTCTCGAAAAGCGTTCCCGCGTCGGGAAAGAAGAACTTTCCGAAAAACACCCACGCTATCGTCTGCGCCAGAAGATATCCGCCGGAAACGGCTATCAGCAGAATGTAGAAAAGCTTCATTTGCCGCTCTCCCGCGGAGTTTCCGAAAGTTCTATCCGCACCTTGTTTACGCGAAGCTCCGCAGCCTCCAGCACCGTGACCTTAAAGCCCTCCTCCTCGGTCTCGTCTCCGTTTTGCGGGATAGAGCCGAACAGCTCCAGAACCCAGCCCGCGACTGTGTGCGCCTCGCTTTCTATGCGTATCTCTATGTCGCGGCTCTCGAGAAAACGCCGAAGCGAATTCAGAGAAACCTCGCCGTATACCTCCAGCTCCTTATCGGAGCGCATCGTAACGGGACTTTTTACCTCGTCGCTCTCGTCCCATATCTCGCCGACGAGCTCTTCTAACAAGTCCTCCATGGTGACTATCCCGAGCGTTCCGCCGTGCTGATCGAGCACCACGCTCATGTGGCACTTTTTCTTCTGCATAAGCCGCAGGACCTCGGATATTTTCCGCATAGAGGGCACATAGATAGTATCCTGTATCAGCTCGCTTACGGACAAGTCCTCGCCCTTTTGCTCATACGCGTTTATAAAATCCTTTTCGTTGATGATGCCGATTATGCTGTCGATGTTTTTCTCGAACACCGGCATACGCGAGTACTGCTCCTTAAAGAACTTTTCGCGGACCTCCGCCGCCGTATCGTTCACCTCCACGGCGACTATGCGCACGCGCGGAGTGATTATCTCGTCGACGGTTATCTCGTCGAACTGAAGGGCGCTCCGCACAAGGGCGCTCTCCTGCTCTTCCAAAACGCCCTCGTCCTCTATCTCGTCGATTATCGCCATAAGCTCCTCCTCGGTGACGGAGACGCTGTCCTTCTTGTGAAAAAGCCGCCCCACGCCCTTTTTCAGCAGTATGAAAAAGGAAGAGAACGGCGTAAAAACGAGCATAAGAAATGTTATCGCCGCCGAAACGCCGATACAAACACCCTCCGCGTGATCCTTCGCTATCCCCTTCGGGATTATCTCTCCGAATATCAGCACAACAAGCGTGACAGCCACCGTAGCCACAAGCGAGCCGTACTTCTCTCCGACGAGCGCAATGCACAATATCGTTGAGATAGATGATGTGGCGATATTTACGATATTGTTGCCGATAAGTATGGTAGTGAGAGCCTTGTCGTATTTGCCCAGAATTTTAAGAGCGCGCGCCGCGCCCCTCGAGCCGTTTTCCGCCATAGTTTTCAGGCGGATGCGGTTCACGCCGGAAATAGCCGTCTCCGAGGCGGAAAAAAACGCCGACATCGCTATCAGTACTACGATAAGCACTATGTTCATACCGTTATCTCCCCGCAAAGAACGTATTTTTTAACAGCCTCGGTAACGCCGCCATGGTCGCAGTCCGCGCAGACGAAGCGCGTCTGCCTTTTGATATCCTCGTGCCCGTTTTCGGGGCAAAAGCTCCAGCCGGCGGACAGCAGCATATCTAGGTCGTTGAAGTAATCCCCGAACGCCATCGTTTCCTCCCGCGAAACGCCCATGCTCTCCATAAGAGCCTTCAAAGCGCCTCCCTTGCTCACTCCGCCCGCCATAACGTCCATCCAGACGTCTCCGGAAACCTGAATGTTCAGTCTGTCCCCGAACACCGCGTCGAGCTCGGGCTTGCCGTGAGAGTAAGCGCCGCGCTCGTCGCACACCGCGACTTTATATATCGCGCCCTCTATTTTCCCGAAATCGTCAATCTCCGCGTGATGCTTGTAAAATCTTCCCACCTCGTCGGAAAACTCCCGCGAGGAAACGCTGTGATACACGCCGCTCTCCGCGCAGACGACGAGACGAAAACCGCTTATCCTCGCGCAAGCCTCGAGAAATTCCTCGTATGTAGCCCTGTCGAGCGGAAAAATGCGCTTGGGCTCTCCGCCTTGGTAGGTGCACGCGCCGTTATCGCATATAAACGCTGTTTTTCTGCGGTATTCCTCCGGAAATAAATGCTCCGCCGCGGAATACGTCCTTCCGCTTGCCACCGCGAAGGTTATCCCGCGGCGCTCAAGCTCTTCAAAAACCTCAAAAAAATCGGACGGCAGATTTTTTTTGCTGTCAAGAAGCGTGCCGTCCAAGTCGCTTGCTATCAGTTTTATCATATAAATTCTCCCGTATCGTTTGCAGACCGCGATCGCTTTAATGAAGGTTTTCCCCGCCTTAGGCGGGGAAAACCGGGTGAAATGCCCCCTAATTCAAAAGCCCCTTATGCTTTCGGTTGAGCAGCGCGTCGTTGTAGACCCCGGAATCAAAGTGCTTTACCGCCTTGGATATATTCTCGAAAACGCCCTCGGGAATGCTCTCGTCGCGAGCCATTCTTTCGACAGCCGAAACGAAACGGCGGTTGAGGTATTCGGTGTCTTTAAGACTCACCCTCATCCTCACCTTATCGCCCGTGTCGGCGTTCACAAGGGTGCGGATATCGTGGTCGAGAATGTCAAGCAGCTTCGGCAGAGCCTGCTCTCCCGTCTGAAAAATGCAGCTCCTGTAAACCGATACTCTTCCGAGGCTCTGAATACTGAGATCATCGGGCAGCCCGTCGAACATCGACAGCAGCGAGAGCATATAATCCTCCAGCGAGCAATACCTCACGGGGAGCCCCGCGGTAAGCGTGAGGCTGTCCGCGGCGGCAGCCGTGAACTTCAGCGCCGCGTCAAGAGCAGTCTTAGAGCCGTTCAAGGGGCATATATTCACCGAAAGCGGCATGAGCTCCGAGCTGATCTCTCTGTACAGCCCTATCATCTCGGAAGGCTCCTCCAGATCAAAATCAGAACGCACTCTGAACGCCGTGAGCTCGCCGTCTATCCTTCCGCGGACAAATCTCACCGTCTTGCCCATATTTCCCCTGATAAGCGGCGCTTCAAACATCACGGGCACGTCGGTCTTTATCCTGCGCTTTAAGTCGGTATATGTAAGAAGGATATAGCTGAAATCGAAAAACCCCGTCAGCCGCAGAAACATCGGGTCTACCATACGGAAAACATATTTCATGCCCTCCGGCAGCGAACGCAGCTTCATAAGCGAGCGGAAATCCAGCTCGACATATTTCACGCCCGCTTCCTTAAGCGCCGTTATATAATTGAATATCAGGTCGGGGTCTACGTCGTCGCGCAGCGGATAAGCGCAGAGACTGTTGTCCATCAAAACTGTTCTCATCTTAATTAAACCCTCTAAAATTACGACATACTTACTCCGCCGTAGAAATTCTCAACGTAATAATCCGTTGTTATATCGACTTCTCTCACATTCGTGCCGGGCATCTGGCATGCTACCATTTTTCCTTCGCCGATATATATTCCTCCGATATCCGCCTGCCCGCTGCCGTCGTTTCCGAAAAACACGAGGTCGCCCGCCTTAAGCTCGTCCATTCCTATCACAGCGCCCATTTTCGACTGAGCGTCCGTAGTCCTCGGACAGGTTATAAAGCCGTTTTCGCGGAGAACGTAGTATATGAACCCCGAATTGTCGAAGCCATCGGGCGAAGCGCCGTTTTCAACGAACGGTATACCGATAAGCGAAACGGCAAAGCTCGCTATCCTCTGCCCTACATCGTCCTCCGAAACAGATGAGCTTTCCTGCGGCGGCTCGGAATACGGCTCGGAGACCACGGAAGCGTAGCTTTCAACAGATACCGAGGAGACGAACGCGGGCTCGGGCTCGCTGCTGCCCATTCCCTGTTCTCCGTTCGCAAATCCCGTAAAGAGCACCACCGCGATAACGGCGAGCGCCGTAAGCGTGACCGCGCAAATTATTATGATGTTGTTTTTGTTTTTCATTGTAACAATACACTCCAAACGCAGAACTTTCAACTTTATTATACAACGTCTTGCCAAAAATTGCAAATACTATATTGCGGCGTATTTTGGAAAATTATGTACATTCTGCTCGGATCACAACGGAATAGCCTCTATCTTGTCGCCCACTATCGTTACGCAGGAACGGGAAACAAGATCGGTGATCTCCAGCGTCAGAAAATTTATGATAAATTTCGATCCGGGATATATCTTTCCGGAAATGTTGGCGCGCAAAGCGTCCTTGTTCTTTATGTCCGCCTCAAGCTTATCTATAAGAGCCTGGAGCTCGTTTATTCTCATGGAATGGAACAGCTTGCTCTGCGTTTCTGTGCGGAACTGTCTTTGCTGCGCTTCGGTAAGAGCGCCGCCCTGCATCGCCTTATGCTGCTTCAAAAACGCGAGGTTCTTCACCGCGGACTCGAAAACGCGCACGGATTCCTTCATATCCGCCTCCGCCTCGCGCTTTCTCGCGAACAGCACCGAACCGTCCCCGATATATACCTCCGTGGCGGTATACTTCGCCGAGCCCACTATGCCCGCGTTTACGTCGTGCATCGAGGTGAGCTTGCCGCCCGCGATAACGCCGGTGGGTCCCTTAGCCGTAACAGCGCCGTAGCAGAACACGTTGCAGAACGCGAACTGCTTCGAAATAAGATCGCCCTTTGTGAATATCTCCGAATTTTCGCAGAAGCCGATATCCGCGTTTCCGTCGCAGGTGAGCTTGGAGTTTATGCAGCCGCCGACGATGGTAACGTTTCCGCCCGCGGTTATCTCTCCGCCGAAAACGCTGCCGTCTATCTTGACGTTTTTGCCCGCGTTTACCGAAAAGCCCTCCATAACGTTGCCTTTGATGTGTATATCGCCGAAAAAGTTGATATTCCCCACCGAGATGTCGAGGTCGGTCTTTATCGTTACAGCCTCCTCCACCTGAAAGCTGCCGTTGCCGAAAACTATATGCCCGTCGCACGCCGCGACCACCTGCGAGCCGTCGAGCGTTACAAGCGTGTTTTTCCCGAGGCTGACGTTCGCCGGAACGCCGGGCTGCGGCGGTATCGGTCTGCCGAAAATATCCGTGCCGGGAGTGCCCTCGCCGGGCGGAGTTATGTCCGCGATGACCTCTTTTTTGTGAATGGGCACGATAGCGTTCAGCTCGCGGAAATCCGCCACGCCGAACTCGTTCTGATGCGGCTTCAGCTTATGCTCCTTATCGAAATGGAACGTGAGGTAGCCGTTTTCGCCGTTTCTCGGCGGAGTGCATCTCGCGACTATAACGGGGTGCTCGTAAAGCTTATCCTTTATGAGCCGCTTATACACGTCCGGGTCGATGCCGTGGACTATGCCGGCGCGCTTTATTTCTTCCTCCGCCATCTGCGCGGTGACGTCGACACCGCCGCCCTGCGGGGCATGAGTCGTTATGACCGCGCTCTTGCCGCCGTCGTCCGAGCGCACCTCAACTCTGCCGTCTATCCTTACAGCCTTCTGTTCCTCTGCCATAGTTATCCCCCCTTCGCGGTGATAATATCAATAACGCCGCGCAAAGAACCGCACTTTGCGTATAAAAGCCCCGAAAGCTCCTCCGTGGGCTCTGTAAGATCCGGTATCATTATGGTTTTGCAGCCCGCGCGAGCCGCGGACATAACGCCGTTCGGCGAATCCTCGAGCGCCGCGCACTCCCCGGGCGCGAGCCCCAGCTGTTCCGCCGCGTATATGTAAATATCGGGCTCGGGCTTTCCCCGCTCCACCATCGCAGCGCAGACTATCTTATCAAAGCGCCCGAATATCCCCACCCTCGTGAGATAATCCTTCGTGCGCTCATAATCGGTAGCTGTCGCCACTGCCGCGAGTATACCGCGTTCCTTCAGCGCCTCGAGCAGCTCCGCCGCCCCATCCTTCAGTTCGAGCGGGTTCTCGGAAAGATACCCTTTCATAAGCTCCATTCTGCGGGAACGTATCTTGTCGTAATCGAACTCCCCGCCGAACCTCCCGCGAAGGAACGGCACGGCGAAGCTCCTGTGAAGGGAGCGTATCGAGAGCGCGTCCTCGCGCTTCATCGGGAAGCCCGCCTCGTTCGCCGCCTGCACCCAGAACTTCACAAGCAGCTTTTCGGTATCGAGCAGCAAGCCGTCCATATCAAAAATAACAGCCTTTATATCCATTATAACCTCTTATTCCGCCCGCGGCGGAAAATTAAAATTATCAAAGTTGATATACTCTTTAATATTATACCACATTTTCGCCGAAAAGTCAATATTTACGGACTATTTTTTCAAAATCCCAAAAAAATCCGAAAAAATCCAAAAAAGCCCTTGAAATTTGTTTTTGATTGTGTTATAATATTCGGGTATGGTATTATTGAATTATTAAGGAAATACCGTTCTGACGGCGGCTTGCCCCGCCTAAAATAAAATTTTATTTTTATCGGCATTTTCTTAAAAGCATTATAATTTTTAACGGAGGAATTCAAATGAGTGTTTTTGAAATAATCAGCGCGATAGTTCTTATACTCGCGTGTGCGTTTATAGTTGTCGTTATCCTGCTTAAGGAGACCAAAACGCGTATGTCGCAGCAAATTTCCGGCACAACGTCGGACAGCTTCTACCAGAAAAACGTCGGCAGAACGAAGGAAGCGATGCTCAACAAGGCAACGATCGTCGCGACCGTTCTGTTTTTCGTGCTCGCCGTGGCTGTAAACCTCATAAACGTATACAGCAAGGACGCGAACGCGGATAATACGTCAAGCTCCGCAAACGCCACGGTAAATTCCGATACAGAATCGGACAACGAAAGCGTCACGAGCACGGAAGAAAGCTCCGAAGGCTCCGAAAGCTCCGAGGCGGTTTCCGAATAACAAAAACCGACAGGCGTTTCGCCTGTCTTTTGTTTATAACACGAAAAGTGCTCCGCGTAAACAGGCATTATGAAAGGAAAGCGTATGAACAAGCTCAAAACAAATATACTCGCCGCCCTCTACAAAGCCGGCGAGGACGGTCTTACGGTAAAGGATATGGTAAAGGCGCTGGATCTTACGAAGAAGTCCGAAAAAAAGCTCGAGAACGATCTCGCCGGCATGAAGAAGTTCGGCGACGTTACCAACAAAAAGGGCGTGTGGCGTCTCAAAGAGGCGGACAGCTTCTTCGAGGCGGTGATAACGCGCGTAACGCCGCGCTCCGGCTTTATGACGGATGAAAGCGGCGGGCTGCCCGTGGAGTATTTCGTGCGCGGCCGCGATATGAAGGGCGCTATCCCCGGAGACATCGTGCTCGCGAGGAAAATATCCGGCGCGGACGAGCTCCGCAAAAGCCCGGAGGCTGTGGTGCTCGCCGTTTTGAAGGAGAGCGACGCGCTGCTCACCGGAGTGATAGTCGCCGAGGGCAACCGCCTTATGGTAATGCCGGACAGGCTCTGCGACGAGCCGCTGTTTATCGCGAAGGCGGGGACAAAGCCGCTGAAGGTGGGAGAAAAGGTGGCGTTCTCCATAAAAAAGCGCGGCGAACGGCATTTTGACCACACCGTGGCTATCGCCGATTCGTTCGGCTCGGCGGAGGACGCGAAGTCGAGCGCCGAGGCTTATATGCTCGTAAACGGTCTGCATACGGAGTTCCCGGACGAGGTATTGTCGGAAGCGGCAAAGCTCGACATAAGCGAGCCCGACCCCGACGAGGTAACGCGCCGCCTCGACCTGCGCGGCGAGCCTATCTTCACGATAGACGGCACGGACACCAAGGACATCGACGACGCGGTCTCCATTTCGAAAGTAAACGGCGGATACAAGCTCGGGGTGCATATCGCGGACGTTTCGCACTATGTAAAGAAGGGCTCCAAGCTCGATGAGGAGGCGTTTTACCGCGGAACTTCAATATATTACGCCGATAAAGTAGTCCCCATGCTCCCTAAAGAGCTCTCAAACGGCATCTGCTCGCTCAACCCGAACGTGGATAGGCTCGCGTTTTCCTGCCTTATGGATATTTCGGCTGAGGGCAAGCTGTTGTCCTACCGCTTTGAGAAATCGGTTATAAGAAGCCGCGTAAAGGGCGTTTACAGCGAGGTAAACGCGATATTGGAGAGCAAGGCGGACGAGAGCGTACGGGAAAAGTACTCCCGCGTTATCGAGCGGATACCGGTAATGCGCGAGCTCGCGGAGATACTCGAAAAGAACCGCGTAAACCGCGGCTCTCCCGAGATCGACACCGTTGAGCCCAAAATAATCACCGATGAAAACGGAATATGCATAGACGTCAAGGCGCGTGACAGAGGCATTGCGGAGCGAATAATAGAGGAATTTATGCTTATGGCGAACAACGCCGCGGCGGCGCTCGCCATGAAGGAGAAGTTCCCGTTCGTGTACCGCGTCCACGAAGCTCCTCCCGCCGAGAAGCTCGTAACGCTGAATGAAACGCTGACGGCTCTCGGAATAAACCCCGAAGGCATCACGGAACGCTCAACGGCGGCGGATCTCGCAAAAATACTCCGCGAGAATAAGGATTCCGATAAGTATGACGTCATAAACCGCATCATACTGCGCACCATGATGAAGGCGCGGTATTCGGAGGAACCGCTGGGGCACTATGGACTGGTGATGCCGGAATACGCGCATTTCACTTCTCCGATACGGCGCTACGCCGATCTTTCGATACACCGTATACTTACGGACTATGTGTACGCGCTCTCAAACGAAAAGCTGAATAAGAAGTTTACGAAGTTCGCGGCGGAGGCGGCTCTCCGCGCGAGCAATACGGAGCTTTCCGCGGTGCGGTGCGAGCGCGAGTGCGAGAACTTCTACATGGCGGAATATATGAAGAACCATGTCGGCGAGGAATTTGACGGG
>CAYVSV010000042.1:0-18057 GCA_964454205.1 uncultured Ruminococcus sp. | reverse complement strand
TTACGATAACCGAATATATACGGAACCGCAGGCTGGCTCTTGCCGCGGAAGAGCTGACAGGCGGCGCAGCGGTTATCGACACGGCGGTAAAGTACGGTTACGACTCGCCCGACAGCTTTGCAAAGGCATTTTACCGATTTCACGGAGTAACGCCTTCCACAGCGCGGAAAAATCTGACAATGCTCAAGGCTTTCGCGCCGCTGAAAATCAAACTATCTTTGAAAGGCGGATACACGATGGATTACAGAATTGTAAAAAAGGAAAGCTTCATTGTTATGGGGAGACTGAAAAAGTTCACCTATGAAAATGCCAAAACGGATATTCCTAAATTCTGGCAGGAGCATTATAAAAAGGGGGATGGCAAATATGTCTGCGGAATGTTTGGTGTGAACATTGACGTATCAATGGGAAACAGCGAATTCGACTATATGATCGCTGACGCCTACAATCCGAGCGTTGATATTCCGGAAGGCTTTATAACAAAGACGGTTCCGGCGTTTACTTGGGCGGTATTTCCGATCAGGGGAGCAATGCCCGACGCATTGCAGGACGTGAATAACAAGATCTTTTCGGAATGGCTGCCCGCATTGAAGGATTACGAATTTGCCGCGGGATATTGCATTGAAATGTATGACGACATAAGAAAGTACCCCAAAGGAACCGAGGACGAAAATTACTACACGGAGATCTGGATACCCGTTAAGAAAAAGTGATCCGTGGCAGTGAAATTCGCAGTCATTTCGGGAAAATGAGCATAAAAAATCGCGGCGTTAAGCGCTTTTGCTTAACGCCGCGAAAAATTATCCGTTGAGATATGCGATAATATCACTCGCGGAGGCGTTCGCGAACCTGTCTTTAAAGCTGTCGTCGTGAAGCGGGAACGCGGTCTGTTCGGGGCAGATAATGGTAATCGGATAGTCGTTAAAGCGTCGGAGTACAAACAGATACTCTTCGCCGATGTTTATTTCCGGCTCGTGTTCATAGACGGGGATATATTGCGCGTCCTTTGGCAGGAGCTCCAACTGCTCCTCTACCTTGTAACCGCAAAGCCCGTTGTACATAACAAATTGAAGCGTTCTGTCCGAGCAGCCCTTGTAGGGCGTTATCACGTCGACGGTATAGATCGTGCACAAATTGCCGTTGTCAGAAGGCTTGCCGGTGTTGTCTATCAGAGCGAACGATATGTCCGTTACCTTTCCCGAGGCTATGACCTCGGTTCCTTCAACAAGCTCCTTCGGGGAGAGATACACCCTCCAGTCTCCCGATATGCCTACATAGGATGGGGAGCTTGCGGCGTTCATGATAATGCTTGCGCCGATTTGTGTGAACACGTTGGGATTTTGCGCCGGTTGACCGCTCTCGATGGGGTATGTCAAGGTGTCGTGGTTATATACTCCCTCCATCATGCCGCCCGCTATCGGACCGTCTCCGCCGTGTGCGGGAATTCCCGAGCTTGCGGGCGCGATGATTGGTGTTCTGTTTTTATTGTAGGCGTTTATTCCTATGACGAGCGCTCCGCATGCCGCAGCCGCCGCCGTACCTATTGCCAATGCCCTGAAAAGCACGGGACGAGCGGCGGGACGTTTGCTTCCGTTCTCCTTGGGCAGTGCGTTTTCGATAAGCTCGTCGTCGAGTTCCGTAAATATTTCAAAGAATTTTTCTGTTTTCATATATCATAACCTCTTTTCCGTAAATGTGTTTTCAGTTTCGCGCGAAGTCTGCTCAGTGTGAGAGAAACGCCGCTTTTTGTGATCCCGAAGCGCTCCGACAGCTCCGAAACGCTTATGCAGTACCAATACCGGCAAACAAACAGATCGCGTTTCGCAGGCGGGAGCTTGCTTACAAACGCGCTTACCTCGCGCATGAGCTCCTTTTGCTCATATTCAAGCTCAATGTTTGAACCGCCCGGAACCATTTCGGACATTTCGTCGAGCACCAAAGCGGTCTCGCCTTTTCCGCGCTTGCCGCTCAAGACCGTTCGGCGGCGGGAGACAGCCTCGTTTCTCGCGAGCTTTCCGAGAAATGCCGACAGCTTTTCGGGCGAGTGAGGCGGGATAGAGTTCCACGCCTTGAAAAGCGTGTCGTTGACTATCTCCTCCGCGTCCTCGTGCGAGCCCGTGATGTTCTCGGCGATCGTCATAAGATATCTCCCGTATTTTTCGCCCGCCTTTGCGACGGCTGTCTCATCGCGCTCCGTAAAGAGCCGAACGATCTCTTTATCTTCCAAAACATCGCCCCCTTGATGTGGTCTGTGAAAAACGTCTTTCACCTATATACACGCAAAAAATCGCCGAAGTTTACACTTTTTCATAAAAATTTCCGCCCCGGGATCATGGGGCGGAAATCAGATTTATCACATCAGCGTTGCGAACAGCCGTAGTATAGATCTTCCCATTCTGATAACGGGACTTACTTTAAGACATTCCTCATAAGTTATCTCTTGGCATACTTCAAGAGTTTTCAGAAAATCCTCCTTGACGTCGGGTATACATTGCGTGCGATACATATATGTGCCACATTCAAAGTGGAGGTACAGACTGCGGTAGTCGAGGTTTATCGTCCCGACGACCGCAGTGTTGTCGTCCGACACGAAATTCTTCGCGTGAATGAACCCGGGCGTATATTCGTAGATACGCACGCCGTCCTGTGTGAGCCTGCGGTAATACGAGCGCGTTACCGCGTGAACATACCACTTATCGGGAACATGCGGCGTGATTATCCGCACATCTACGCCGCTCTTTGCCGCCAAGGTAAGAGCGCACTCCATCTCGTTTGTGATAATGAGGTAGGGAGTGGTGATATACACATACTTCGCTGCGCTGTTGATTATGCTGAGATAGGTGTTTTCGCCGACGGGCTCCTTGTCGAGCGGACTGTCGGTGTATGGGATGACCATACCGTGATCTCCGCGGAAGGGAGCGATATCCTCGGCGCGCGGCATATAGTCGTCATAGCTTTGCGGCTTCGTGTTGGTGAGATAGTTCCACATCGTAAGGAACATCATCGTAAAGCTCCAGACTGCCTCGCCCTTTATCATCACGGCGGAATCTTTCCAGTGACCGTGCTTTTCGTAGACGTTAATGTATTCGTCGGCGAGATTTACTCCGCCGTTAAACGCGGTGTGACCGTCTATTACGACTATCTTGCGGTGATCGCGGTTGTTCATTCTCGACACCCAGAACGGATGAAACTTGTTGAATACTTTGCACGCAATGCCCATGCGTGCAAGGGTATCATAATATTTGTATGGGAGCGTGCGTATGCAGCCCATGTCGTCAAAGACAACTCTCACGTCCACGCCCTCTTTTGCCTTGCGTTCGAGTATCTCAAGGATCGTGTTCCACATAACGCCCTCTTCGATTATGAAATACTCGAGGAAGATAAAGCGTTCGGCCTTTTCAAGCTCTTCGCAAAGGGCGGCGAACTTTGCCTCTCCGTTTTCAAAGTATGTGACGCCGGAGTTGATGTAGGCAGGGTAGCCGCCGCGTGTATAGAGATAATTTGCCTGCTTTGCGGCGCTGCGCGTTTCGACGCCCGCGCCGTCCAACTCGTATTTTCGCGGAAGCAGAAGCCGCTCTTCCTCGTTGAAGCGGTTCATCTGCCGCCTCAGCTTTTGCCCCGAATGTCCGCCGCCGAAGCACACATAGATCATAACGCCGAAGATCGGGATGGAAATTATCGGCAATATCCACGAGAGCTTATAATTCGGGTGCATATCGGAGTTCATAATGAACGCCGATATAACTACCGCCATTGCCTCGAAAATGATATATGTGTAGGAGGATATCGTTCCGAACGTCCAGAACAGCCATATCAGGTAGGCTAACTGTATCAGTATCCCGAGCACGCACACCATCGTTCGGTTGAAGATACGTTTATTCGCTCTTGTGATTTTTGTAACTACTTTGCTCATTTCTTTTTCATTCCTCGAATATATTACCGAATATATTAAAAAGGCGGCTTTCACCGCCTTTTATTACAGTTTATTGACCAGCCGGGATAACGTAATAGATGCGTTCTTCCGCCGCCGCGAAATCCAGTTTATCTCTTGCCATGTTTTCGATATAGTTTTCGAGGTTCTTTTCGTTGGAAAGATAACCCTCGATCTGCTCGTTCTTCGCTTTCATCGCTTCGGTTTTTTCCGTGAGTTCTTTAAGGAGCTCGTTATATTCCCGTATCTCGATGTTGGCGTTGATTATCTTATATCCCACAAACACCGCCGATACTATTACAGCCGCAAACGCGAGGAAGCGTATAAGCCCGCGCCGGCTTGTTTTCTCATGTCGTTTTTGTGACCTTAGCTTTGATGACATTGCCGTTTCCCCTTTCGTCAATGCTGGGATTCCCCTTCTTTATATTATACATCTTTTCGCGGTGTAAATGCAAGTCCTTTTGAGAGCTTTTTTGGTGAGTTTCCAAATATTTGTCGAAATAACCAAAAGCCTTCTTGAGCAATTGTGAAAGTTTACCAAACATTTGTGTAACAAAAGAGCGTGTTTTTCGGAAAAGTCTGCCGAGAGTTTTCCTCCAGACGACGGAAGCGGCGCTTTCAAGCAGGTTGAACAGTCTGCCCACCGTTACGATATAAGCGAAGATACCCGCGCCAAATCCCAAAACGGCATACAGCCTTACATAGCTTCCGAGGAACTCCGAAAGCTTGCACAAAAACAGCGCCGCAAGCACGAAAAACATAACGTCGCAAACAAAGACCGCCGCCTTAAAGCGCAATATCAGCCGCACTATCCTGAACAGCTCATACACCACTCCGAACAGCAAGCCCGCCGCGAACGCTATCATAAAGCAATCGGGAACAGAAACGTACATATTCCCGCCTCCTCACCGAAACAGCTTTTTTATCGCCCCGTCCGTGACACTGTGGCGGCTGTACTGCATTGAGCATATATTCCCCGTCATCGTGAGCTCCCCGCTGTCCGCCTGGAGCTCTCCGATATGGAGATCGTCGCCCTTTATCACAAGCTCCCCCATAACGGTGGTGAGAACTATCCTGTTTTCCGAAAACCCGTCGATGTCCTTTACACCGGAAATGCGGAGCTTCTTGCGGTTCTCCATTATTATGTTGTGCGGAAGAGTTGCTGTTGTCTGCATATTCTTTTACCTCCATATAGCTTTTTTAGAACTATATGCCGAGGTGAGTTGGAATATACCTGTCATGGTGTGTTTACACTAACGGAAAACGTTCCCGCCGCAAGATCAATAATGCGAATACGGCTCGGTGAGCGCCTGCGTGAGAGCGGGGAAGTACCATGTGTTATTTCCCCTGTCAAGCAATCCGAAATTCTCCCCATCGCTATTTGTCAATCCGTTGTCCCACCAAAGACACGGAACTCCGCTTTGTTTCGCCATCGCGATGAATTCACGAGCCCATTTCAGACGCGCTTCAATGTTGTTTTTATTGACCGCCCCGAATTCCCCAATGACAACGGGAATGCCTCTGTCCAGAAACGTCTTTTTCAGAGTATCGAAAACATACCGTATCTCGCTGTCCGAGGAATAATCCGCCGTTCCGTGAACGTCCAGCGCGAAAGAGTATGGCGAATACGCGTGCACCGATACGATGAGCTTCCCCCTATCCTCAGGCAGCCTTAACGCCGCCTGATTATCCTCCGCGGATGAGGCCGCGTACGGTGATACCATAAGAATACGATCCGCGTTGTTGCCCCCCGTCGCGCGGACTGTTTTCACGAACGTTTCCGCGTATTTGTTGACTATTTCCCTTGCCGAGCTGTTTCCCGTCCACTCAACGCCGTCGCCGCGAAGCCGCGGCTCGTTCACGCCCTCGAAAACAAGTCTCTCGCCGTATTCGCTGAAGCGTTCGGCTATCTGCTTCCAAAGCGCCTCAAGCTCCCCAAGATCGTGCTCGAGGTTTTCCGGTTTCGGCATATACCATTCCTCGTGATGAGTGTTGAGTATGACGAACATTCCGTTTTCGTAGCCGTAATCCACTACCTCCTGCACACGGTCAAGCCACGCTGGGTCTATGTTGTATTGATCGTCGAGATGATTTCCCCATGAGACCGGAACTCTCAGCACGTTGAACCCCGCCGCCCTTACGGCGTCGATATTCGCCTTGGTAGTCGTTATATTGCCCCAGGACGTCTCCGAATCGAGACCCGTGCCGCCCGTAGCGTCCAAGGTGTTTCCGAGATTCCACCCGATTTTCATTCGGGACGCCAGCTCCACAGCCGTAATATCCCCGATAACATTATCGTCGGGTTCGGCAGGGGATAGCAGGGGGGAACTCTGCCCGTCCGTTTCCGATATTTGGACCGAGCACGTTGAATTCACGGGCATCGCTTCCGATGAGACCACGGCGCTTATGACCGAGGTTTCGGCTAAGCTCTCCGAGCTATCAAAACCTCCGGATGCTCCGGAACAGCCGCAAAGCGCAAAACCTATTAAAAGCGCCGATAAAGGCGCGAAAAAATTTTTCGGTTTCATTAAACGACCTCGTAAAGCGCGGCGGCTTCTTCCTTTTTGGTGAACTCGCGGACTTCGAGCACTCTTACCTTCAGCGGCTTCCCGATGAGTATTTCGATGATGTCGCCCGTTTTGACCTCGTATGAAGCGCGGGCAGCTTTTCCGTTTACGATGACCTTTTCGGCGTCGCAAGCCTCATTCGCGACAGTCCGCCGCTTGATAAGCCGCGAGACCTTCAAATACTTATCCAATCTCATATAAAACTCCTTATCTTATACTTACCTTCGTTTTTTACCCGCATTCGGCGGGAAAACGCCGAAAATACCGAACAGAGTAAACAAAGGGCGGCGCAAAATACGCCGCCCTTCGTTATACGGACAAAATGAAAAAAGCAATTACTTCTTGCTAACAGCGTCCTTAAGAGCTCTGCCTGCCTTGAAAGCGGGAACCTTAGTAGCCGCGATCTTGATGGGCTTCTTGGTGCGGGGGTTGATACCCTTTCTTGCCGCACGCTCGCGAACCTCAAAAGTACCGAAACCAACAAGCTGAATGGAATCGCCCTTTGCGAGGGTCTCTGTAATGGTCTCGATAACAGCCTTAACAGCCGCCTCGGTCTGCTTCTTGTTCAGGTTGCTTGCTTCGGTCTTCTTTGCTACCGCGTCTACCAATTCTGCCTTTGTCATGTTTAAAAACCTCCAAATTATTTCTATACTTAACGGTTCGCCGATGATCCCGCTCGTTCTCCGAAGGATAAACATATCTGTTTTCCAAAGAGAACGCCTGCGCTTAAAACCGCGGCTTTAAAACCGTCAATGACTGGAATAAGAAACAGCGGACTTCTTTCTTTATATGCCCGCCATTTTGGGAGTGCGCCGTTCTTAAAGAATGAACCGTCCGCTTAATAAACGTACCGACTGCTCAATAAATGTGCCATCCGCTTAATAAACGTGCCGCCCGCTCAATAATGCGCCGCCCGCTTTCATGCTTTGCGGCTGTCTGTAAACCGCTGTGCTTTATTTATTTTATATATACCGCCCGATATTGATTGAAGTCCAACGCCTTCGCGTTCCCTCCAACGTTATCAGTCACACGTTTTCACTCTTAAAAGTGCCGATACGATCAACCGTCTGTTTTCTTTATATATCGTTCGATCTTCTCGGCTGTTCGGCTTAGCTCATCATCCGAGAGCTTGTCCAAAGAACCACCCTGTTTGATGATGTCGTTTTCGACCGCTCCGAATGCCATTATAAACCGATTTGTCGAATATGTCAAGGCTTTTTCGCCGTCATTCTTCAAAATTCTGTTTAAGTTACAAAATCTCAACAATATTTCCCCCAATATCTGTTGAATTTGTGCAAAATTCTCGGACAATTCCCCCTTGTCTCGTGTTTGTTGTGATATACGGCGATCAAGCTCACCGAGGGAAGCTTGTATGTTCTCTATGCACTCCCCGGCGCTATTTATCGGAATTCCCGCCCTTGCCGCGCGCTTGCAAACCTTTTCGCCCCTAAGCAGGGCGGGGAAGGTCTTGGGTACGCTTTCAAGCGTTTCCGTATATGTTTCTTGCTTTTTGGACGCCTTTTTCAGCGCGTCCCAATTTTTCAGAACCTCGTCCTCGGTATCGGCTTTTATCTTTTTAGCGCCTTCTCCGAAAACGTGCGGATGTCTGTATATAAGCTTTTGGCAAATATCGTTGCAGACGTCTCCGAAATCGAAGTTTCCGAGCTCCGTTTCGATTTCCGCATGGAACACCACCTGCATCAGCAGGTCTCCAAGCTCCTCTTTCAGTATCCCGGGGTTGTTCTTGTCTATCCCTTCGCACACCTCGTAGCATTCTTCGATGAGATCGGTGCGAATGCTTTCGTGTGTCTGGACTTTATCCCAAGGACAACCGTTTTCCGAGCGCAGAACCTTCATTATCTTCAGCAGATCGTCTATACCGTATCGGCTTTTGAACTCAAAATCCAACACTTCTCAACCTCCCTAAAATATGTGCCTGCATATTTATTTTACCGCATTCTTATTGATTTTGCAAGGGGTTTTTTAAAATTTTTTCGTTTTTTTCGCGTTATTATGCCGTTTGTACGAAAAACGCAATGAAAAACTGGTAATTTTCCATAAAAAATATGGCTTTAGGGTGCGGTTAGATGCAAGAGGCAGAAGGTTAGAGATTATAGGTTGACTTTATCAGTGAGTTTCTTTCACGAGCTTTTGCGTGGCTTTACGCGCCCTGACCGCCACTCTCATAACCGCCAATGCCGCAAAATAGATCATCGCTCCAGTAATAACCGAGAAAGCGAGGCACAATATCCCGTTCACCTTCCCCTCAAGAATCCTGTGAGCGGCATACGCTCCAGCCCCGCAGAGAGCGCCGCAGACCGCCGTCGGCAGCACGGCTCTTATCAGTCCCACTCTTCGGGGAAGATATTTCCTCATCATAACAGCCCCGCCAACCGTCATAAACACATACCCTATAACGCTTGAAAGCGCGGCACCAGATATGTTCAGCTCGGGGAGCGAGATAAGTATCGGGTTCAGGCAAAGCTTTATCAGAACAGAGCCTATCATCAGCAAAAGCGGAATATGCGATTTCCCTATCGACTGAAATATCCCGAACATTGAGCTAGACAGCACCATAAATATCCCGCCCATGCACAATATTATAAAGGAGCTTTTGCAGACCGCGACCTCGGCGGCTCTGGAGCGGTACAGCGTGTTGAGTATCGGTCCTGCGAGAGCTGCCGCGCCGAAGCACGCCGGGCAGGCGATAAGCGCTCCCGCGCGGAGCTGTACGCTCATTCTGTTCGCGAGAGCCTCGGCGTCCCTTCGCTCCCAGGCGGCGGCTATCTCGGGCGCGGCTGGCTTTTCGGTCATTCCGGCGAAGGACGGTATCATCATAAATAAGGACATTGCTATGCCCGTATAGCTGCCGTACATAAAATTGGGAAGTCCTTCCAAACCGCCGCAGAAAGGCAATATCTCCGCGAATACCGAGTTGTAGTATCCCGGGTTTTGCAGAGCGGACATCGACAGGGTTCTCGTAACGGTCAGCAGATCGACGAACGATACGCAGTTCACGGCAAGCGCCGAGGCGGCTATAGGGACGATATCCTTTATGAGTTTCACGCAGATACGGCTTCGGCAGTAGGAGCAGCGCGGCGGCAGGGGCTCGCGGTTCTTTGTCCGGCGTTCGTTGAGTATGAGCGTGACGAGCCCGAAAAGCTCGCTTATGCTAACGGCGAGCACCGCGCCCGCGGCGGCGTAGGGAAGAGCCGCGTCATAAGCCTGCTCCATAGTGGCGCAGTCGCTTCCGAACACGGGCTTTCCGTTCAGGAACATCGCTTTCGCGCGGAATATGACGGCATACGAAAGCCCGAGTCCGAAAACTGCTCTCGAGACCGCCTCGACTATGGAAGCCGCGGCGGAGGGCATAACGTCCGAAAGACCCTCGCGGTAACCGCGCAGCACCGAGGCGGCACAGCAGAACATAACAGCCGGCGCTATGCAGATTACCGCAGCCGTGCTTTTAGGCGAGCAGGCAACGTGCTCCGAAAACGGTTTTGCGAACACCGCCACCGCTGCGCTGCCTATCGTTCCAACTATACCGAACATAATAAGCGCGTATTTCCTCACGGCGAGGGCGTGCTGTTTGTTGTCAGCCGCCGCGCATTGAGCCGTTGTGCGCAGTATCACGGCGGGTATTCCCGCGGCGGTCAGCGCGAAAACGGGGGAGTAAAGCCCGTAGGCTGTGGAAAAATATCCCATTCCCGTTCCGCCCAGCAGATTCGCAAGCGGAATTTTGAACAGCGCCCCCACTATCTTTGTTATCGCCATAGAAACAAACAGTATCGCCGTGTTTTTCAGATACCTATTATTCATCACATCATACCCCTTACGTCCGAAAGTCTTGTCCCTAACTAATATATTACCGCTTGACCGGTATTATGAGTTTTCGGGCGCGGCTTTGCCTCTTTCACCAAATCCTATGTAGCAACATAAACTTAAACAGCGGTAATAACGCCGCAATATTATTAAAGAAAGGATATATGTTATGGATATAATGAGATCCGAACAGCGCGTGGGATATGCGTATGTGCCGATTCAGAGACTTGAAAAGGTCTATTCGCCGAGCCGAGGCATTAAGGCGGGCACTATCTTCCCGGAGCTGGACATAACAATCGACGAATACGAGAGGGGGCTGTTCAATGGCAAATAATATGATGAACGGTCAGCGCGTTCAACCGCAAAGAATGCAGAGCATGAACGATCCCCGCGCGGCAAGAGGAGCTCCGCGGAACAGCGGTGAAAACAACAGCTCCGAGGCTTCCTGCAAGGAGCTTATGCGCGCTATTATGGAGGCGGATTTCGTGGCGCAGGATCTGAAGCTTTACCTCGACACTCACCCCGACGACAGCCGGGCGCTTGAAATGTACCGCGAGGCGGTGCGGCAGTACAAGGCGTGCAAGGCGGCGTTCGAGGATACGTTCTACCCGCTGAACGCGACGAGCGCCGGAAGAAACGGCACATGGGACTGGCCGGACGGAACGTTTCCGCCGTTGTCGTAAGGAGGTGAAGGTATGTTTGTATTCGAGAAAAGAACTCAGATACCCGTTTGTATCAAGAACAGAAACCCGCGTCTGGCAAGCCAGATACTCTCGCAGTACGGCGGCGTAAACGGCGAGCTTTCCGCTTCTCTCACCTATCTCTCGCAGAGATTTACCATGCCGTGCAACAGGGGCAAGGCGCTTCTTACGGACATCGGCACGGAGGAGCTCGCGCACCTTGAGATAATCGGGAGCATAGTAAGCCAGCTCACGGACGGCGAGGGCGCGAAGAGCTTTGACAAATACGGCACCGGCGCATATTTCGTCGACCACGGCAGCGCCATTTATCCCGCGAGCGCGGCAGGCGTTCCCTGGACGGCAGGGTATATACAGTCCATGGGAGACCCGATAGCCGATCTTACGAACGATATGGCGGCGGAGCAGAAGGCGAGAGCCACCTATGATAATATACTACGTTTGAGCGACGACCCCGATGTGAACGAGGTCATAAAGTTCCTGCGGGAGCGCGAGGTGGTACACTTCCAGCGCTTCGGCGAGCTTCTCGACCATTATCAGAGCGAGATAAAGGAATGCCGGTAATCCGCGATTTACTACGCAAAAATGCCCCCGAAAACACTCGGGGGCATTGTGAGTTCTTTAGACGGCTTTATACGGCGGTGAAGGAGAACGTATAGGTCTTTTCTTCGTTTGGCTTAAGTATCTCGATACCGCGCTTTTCCGCGAAAACTCCGGTGCAGTCGGAGAAGTCGGCGGAGCCGCAGAACGGCTCAACGCAGAGGAACGGCGCGTTCTTCGCCTGCCAGAGCGCCAGCGACGTAAAATCGGGGAAATCAACGCGCACGCCGTGCCCTTCCTTGTCGAGGAAGCTCGCGGAGCGCGACTTTATCTTGTCGAAATACAAAACGTCCTTGTAGAACATCTCGTGGTTCAAAGGGAGCACGCTGCTGTCTTCGAGAAGCGTTACGCGGTTGTGATCCTCAAAAAGATGCACTTCGAGGTTGTAGATCGGAACGGCGGCGTTTTCCTTTTGCGGGAACTCAACGCGGTGCTCCGAAAGCTCGCCGGAAAAAGCGAACGCGGGGTGCCCGCCTATGCAGTAGGGCATATCGGAGCTGTCGTTGTTTTTAACGGTGTGAGTTACGGTTATGCCGTCCTCTTTCAGTGTGTAGCGTATGGTAAAGCGGAAGTCGAACGGATAAAACTGCTTTGTGTAGTCGCTCTGCTCAAGCGAAAACATAACGGTGTCATCGGTCGTCTCCTCGGGAGTGAGCTCCAGATCGCGCGTAAATCCGTGCTTCGGCAGGCTGTACTCCTTGTCGAGTATAAGCGTTTTGTTGTCCTTCAGCGTTCCGATCATCGGGAACATAACGGGCGCGGTGTTCGGCCAGTACGCGGGGTCTCCGCTCCACATAAATTCTCTGCCGCCTATCACGAGCGACTTCAGCTCCGCGCCGTGCTGAGCTATCACAGCGCTTGCGTTTTTGTTTTTGAGTTTAACTTCCATGGTGTTTTCTCCTTAAGTTTATTTCGGCAAATTTTTCCGCTGCCGTATACATTTATTATAACACGTTCAACTGAAAATGTCAAATATATCTTTGCATATCCGCCGGTTTTCCGTTTTCGATGTAAATGCGCGGCACGCGCGTTCCGATAGCGCAGAGCAGCTCGTAGTTTATAGTCCCTATGCGCTTTGCCGCCTCCGTGACGGAGCAGCCGCCCTCCGTTTCGTTGGAGTATACCGTCACCTCTGCGCCGAGCTTTACATCGGGAATATCCGTAACATCGACGAGCGTCTGATCCATGCAGATGCGTCCGCAAACGGGAGCGGGCTTGCCGTTTATCATAACGCTCCAGTTGTTGGAAAGCCGTCTGTTGAAGCCGTCCGCGTAACCGCAGGGGATAAGCGCGAGACGAGTATCGCGCCGAGCTGTGAAAGTCCGCCCGTAGCTTACCGTATCGCCCGCATGAATAGTCTTGAGCTGGCTCACTACGGACATAAGGCGGAATACCGGGCGGATGCCGTCGGGAATGGGAAAGCGCTCGTCGGGCTTTTGACCGTACATTACGATCCCCGCGCGGACGAACTCCCCGTCGATGTCCCCGTGATAGAGTATACCGCCGCTGTTTTGGGAATGAAGGGCAAGCCCGCGCCCTTTGCACAACGAGATCAGCTTATCCTGCTGCATTTCCGTGAACTCGAAGTCTCCGGGCTCGAGACTGTCCGCCACCGAGAAATGGGTATACGCCTCGCGGCAGTCGAGCCCGTCCAGAGAGAGGATATTATCAAGCTCCTCGGCGGTGGAGATGCCCACGCGCGACATTCCGGTGTCTATTTTGATATGTACCGGTATTCTGACATTGTTTTTCAGCGCCGCCTCGGAGAGCTCCCGCGCGTATTCCGCGTCTCCGACCGTGAAAATATATCCGCGGTTGGGCTCTTCCGTAATGAGCGGAACGTCGCAGTATCCGAATATCAGTATCTCGCCGCGTATCCCGCCTTCGGAGAGCTGCTGCGCCTCCCAGAGATTGGAAACGGCGAAGTGTTCCACTCCGCAGTTGTTCAGCGCTTTGGCGCATTGAACGTCTCCGTGCCCGTAGGCGTTCGCCTTTACTATCGCTATGATCTCCTTGTTCGGGCATATTTCGCGAATTTTCGCTATATTGCGCTTTAAAACGTCAAGATCGACCTCGCTCCACGTTCTTTTGTAAAAATTCTTCATAACTTTCCCTCATATATCTTGAAATTTTCAGAAAAATGTGTTATACTATATTCAAGTGTACAAAAAGCTCTTGTATACTTGATATTGACGTTTCGATCGATCTTAGCATTATTTTCGTTTTTCCAGCCGAAGGCGTGGAAAAACGAAAGTCCGATCTAACCTTTCGGAACATCAATAATATTATATTACTGTTTGACAAAAAAATCAATAGATATTTCGGAATTTTATGAAATGAATTTTATGAAATAAAGGAAGGAAACGTATGTACGTCCGCAGAAAAAGCAACTGGTATATTTATTTTCTGTCGTTCATTATAACGGCGGCGTTCGTCATCGCGGCGATATTTGTGTTCAGATGGTACCTTTTCCCGACAAATACGCAGGGAACGGGAGCTAACAGAACGGGGAACTCCGGCGAGAATTTCAGACCCACGGCAGCGCACAGCTTTAACATCCTCACGATCCTGTCGGAAGGGACTTACGACAGCCCCGAGCTGTTTTATATGGTGTCGTTCAACGCGCCGTCCAACAGCATAGTTTTCGTGCCTATCCCCAACGGGATAAGCGTGGGGAGCCAAGGGAGAACGCTTCCGAACGTGTACGCGGCGCAGGGCGGACAGGAGGTAGTGAACGTTCTCGAGAGCGAGATCGGGATACGGTGCTCCGCGTATATCAAAATGGATAAGAACAGCTTTGAAGGTCTGCTGACGGCGTTCGGCAACGTGGAGTACGACATTCCGCGCACTATCACGATAAAGGACGGGGACGATATGGTAACGTTCAACTCGGGCCGCAGGATGCTTACCTCCGAAGATATTTTCATGCTCATTTACAAGGCGGATTACGACGAGGGAGAAGCTTACGGGTTCAGAACGGCGGCGGACATCTTCTCCGAGCTTATAAACCAGAATTACCGCCATGTGGACGGCAGCCTGCTCGACGCGTATTTCGGAGTGATCGTCAACACCGCCGAGACGAACCTTACCGAAGAGCTTTATAAGGCGCATAAAGAAGCGCTGCTTTACACGGTGGAATACGGCGTTCAGCCCGCGGAGTTTTATATCCCCTACGGAGAGTATACCGGGGACGGAGGCTTTAAGATCGCGGAAAACTCGATAACCTCCATAAAACAGAAGGCGGGATTGCTGTAATGGGAACGGCGCGGACGCAACGCTCCGCGGCTGCATATTATTAAAAGCCTGAACAGGCTTTAAGGAGGAAGTATGGACAACAGGATACAAAAGACAATGGATGCTCTCAAAGCGAACAAAATGAAGCCGTATTACGCGGAAAACAGCGCCGCGGCTTGCGACATCGTAAGAGAACTGGTAAAAGAGGACAAGCTCATCACCTCCGGCGGTTCGATGACGCTTAAAGACTGCGGCGTTATCGAAATGCTGAACAAGGAGTTCGGCGGCGCGTATCTTGACAGAAGCGCCGGCAAGAACGCCGAGGAGGTCGGGGAGATAATGCGGAAAGCGTTCGTATCGGACACGTTCCTGACGAGCTCCAACGCGATAACGGAGGAAGGCGAGCTTTATAACGTTGACGGAAACGGAAACCGCGTTTCCGCAATGATATTCGGACCCGCGCAGGTCATAGTCGTGGCGGGCGAAAACAAGATAGTCCGCGATCTTAAGGAGGCCGCGGAGCGCGTCGAGAGCGTAGCCGCGCCGATGAATACCGTGCGGCTCGAAAAGAACACGCCCTGCGCAAAAACCGGAAAATGCGGTCACTGCCGGTCGGAGGACAGGATATGCTGCTCTTATGTAACGCTGGCGCAGCAGAGGGTGCCCGACAGGATAAAGGTTATTATTGTCGGCGAGAAGCTGGGTTATTAAGATATACATAATATATGTATCGAGAGGGGAAAACATGGGCGTCTTAAAACTCATCGCCCCCTGTAAGGATTATATATGGGGCGGGAACAGGCTGCGCCGCGAGTACGGCAAAAGGTCGGATTCCGACCGGATAGCCGAGAGCTGGGAGCTTTCCTGTCACAAAGACGGGCAAAGCGTCATCGACGGGGGAGAGTTCGGCGGGAAAACGCTTTCTGAGTTTATCGAGATAAAGGGCAGGGAGGCTGTTCTGGGCTCCGCGTGCGGCAGATTTGAGTATTTTCCCATACTTATCAAGCTTATCGACGCTGAGGAAAGCCTGTCAGTTCAGGTGCACCCCTCAAACGAGTACGCGCTGAAAAACGAGGGAGAGTACGGAAAGACCGAGCTGTGGTATGTCATTGACTGCGGCGAGGGCGCGGAGCTTATATACGGCTTCTGCCGCGAGGTATCGCGAGCGGAATTCGCGGAGAGAATAAAGAACAACACCCTGCTCGAGGTCGCGAACCGCGTGCCCGTCCGCCGGGGCGACGTGCTTTTTCTGGAGAGCGGGACGCTACACGCGATAGGTAAAGGTATACTCATCGCGGAGATACAGCAGAGCTCCAACATCTCATACCGCGTTTACGACTACGGAAGAGCGGGAAGAGACGGCAAGCCGCGCGAGCTGCATATAGAAAAAGCGCTGGATGTCACCGAGTTCGCTCCGCCGAAGCACCCGATAGCGGCGCAGGGCAAGCCCGAAAGGACGGAGGGCGGCGTAAAAACGCTGCTGCGCTCCTGCGAGTATTTCAACGTCAATAAGCTGGAGATAGACGGCACGATGAGGCTTTGCGCGGACGGTAGCTCCTTCAAGAGCCTGCTGTTTCTGGAAGGAAACGCCGAGATAAGGCATAAGGACGGCGCTTTTGCGGCAAAGAAGGGCGAGAGCTTTTTCGTGACCGCGGACAGCGGAGAGTTCACGATAAGCGGAAGGTGCGAGGTCATCCTTTCCGACATGATTTGAGAGGTGCTTTATGGCTTACTACATAGGTATAGACGTCGGCGGCACGAACATCGCGTGCGGGATAGTGGATGATGAGTGCAATATCATCGCTCGCTCCAAGGTAAAGACCAACGAGCGCGGCAAGAAAGGTCACGCGCCGTACGAAGAAGTTGTCGAGGAGATAAAGAGCGCCGTGCGCATTGCCTGCGACGAGGCGGGGATAACGCCCGCGGCGGCTCACTCCATCGGAATAGGCTGCCCGGGGCTTTGCAACAGCGAGAGCGGGGTGGTGGAGTATTCAAACAACCTCGGTTTTGTGAACGTTCCTCTGAAAAAAGACGTTGAGGATGAATTCGGAATACCCGTTTACTTAGAAAACGACGCGAACGCGGCGGCGTTCGGGGAATTCGTGGCGGGCGCGGCAAAGGGCGCTCAAAGCGCGGTGGTGATAACTCTCGGGACAGGCGTGGGCTCGGGGATAGTCATCGACGGAAAGATATACCGCGGCGCGAATTTCGCGGGCGGCGAGATAGGTCACACGGTAATAGTCGTGGACGGGCTTCCGTGCACCTGCGGAAGGCGCGGCTGCTTTGAGGCTTACTCCTCGGCGATCGGTCTTGCGAAAATGACAACGGAGGCGAGCAAGCTCAATCCGGACAGCATCATGGCAAAGATGATATGTGAGGACGGAAAGGTAAGCGCGCGCACGGCGTATAAGGCAATGCGGGCGGGAGACCCCGTCGGCAGGGCGGTGACGGAGCGGTATATAAAGTATCTGTCCTGCGGAATTGCGAACGTCATCAACACGTTTCAGCCTGATATACTCTGTATAGGAGGCGGCGTGTGCAACGAGGGTGAAGCTCTTTTAACGCCGCTGAAAGAAGCGGTGGCGGAGCAGATATACTCCAAGAACTCGCTGAATAATACCGAGATAGTCATCTGCAAGCTCGGCAACGAGGCGGGTATCATAGGGGCTGCAAGACTGGATAAAAGCTGATACGAGTGCCGCATTGCGGCGCTTCAAATAATCAAATCAAAGGAGAAAAAGTGTTATGAGATCGGAACTTATCAAAGCCGGGGTAGAAAAGACCCCTCACAGAGCGGTGCTGAAGTCGCTCGGAGTTATCGACAGTGAAATGAACAAGCCGTTTATCGCGGTGGTGTGCGCGGCAAGCGATTATGTGCCGGGTCATCAGCATCTGCACGAGATATCAAGATACGTCAAGGATGGCATAAGAAACGCGGGCGGCGTGCCGTTCGAGTTCTTTACTATCGGAGTTTGCGACGGTCTGGCGATGAACCACAAAGGTATGCGGTACTCGCTGGCTTCCCGTGAGCTTATCGCGGACAGTATTGAGGTAATGCTGACGGCTCACCCGCTTGACGGTGTGGTGTTTATCCCGAATTGCGACAAGATAGTTCCCGGAATGGTTATGGCGGCGGCGAGAATGAACCTTCCGTCCATTTTCGTGAGCGGAGGTCCGATGAACCCCGGCTGCGTACAGGGCAAGC
>CAYVSV010000041.1:0-19014 GCA_964454205.1 uncultured Ruminococcus sp. | reverse complement strand
TGCCGTCCTCATAATACTGAGTACAAGCCTCGGTGGTGATGGTAAATCCCTGAGGCACGGGCATACCGATGTTGGTCATTTCCGCGAGGTTCGCGCCCTTTCCGCCGAGCAGCTCGCGCATATTCGCGTTGCCCTCGGAGAAAAGATAACAATACTTTTTAGCCATTGGATTGTTCCTCCTGTTAGAAAATAGAATAGAAGTAAGAAGCAAGAAGCGTGAGAGATGTACTCTCTTTCCGTCTAACCTCAAATTCTCTGACTTTTATTATAACACATATTTGAAAAAATTGCTAGATATTTTTTGAATTTTTTTCAAGTTTTTTACAAAGTCTACAAAAAAGCCGACTTTAAGCGCGAAATATATGTATAAAACGGTTCTCCGAACAGAAAACCGTGAAAACGAAGCACTGCACAAAACGGAGCTTTTCCGCCGATATTTGAGGGCAAAACGAAAAAGCGCCCTTGAAAAATCAAGGGCGCTTTATTCAAATTATGGTGGATGCGGGTGGATTCGGACCACCGAAGCGAAAACGCAACAGATTTACAGTCTGTCCCCTTTGGCCACTCGGGAACGCATCCATATTTGGAGCTGGTGAACGGACTTGAACCCCTGACCTGCTGATTACAAATCAGCTGCTCTACCAACTGAGCTACACCAGCATTGCTCCGCCGCTATTATAGGGTGAACGCTTGCGTTCACTCGGCGACTTATATATTATAGCACGTTAATTCGAGTTTGTCAAGCGGTTTTTTGAAAAAATTTTGTCCGAGGAGCGGCACAGCGGCGCAAAGCTCTTTGCAAAGCGGTTTTGGCGGGATTTGTCGCGGCGGGAAATTTTGTGTTAAGGGTATTGACAAGCCGAGTGGATTTGTGTTATAATATGGGTGCGACACAACTGAATATTTCTAATAGATTAAGTATACACTTTGCCTATAGGTAAAAGTGCATGCTCTTTTTCGTATACCTTAATCTATTAGGAAACGAGTTGTGTCGCAGCAATCGGAGCTTTGCATTTTTCGGTGCGCAGCTTCGGCTGCGCACTTTTTAATTTATACGGAGGAGAGAAATGAACAAATATTGCACCAAATGCGGAGCGAAATTGGAGCACGGAAAATGCCCGAACTGCTCACAGACACAAGAGGCAGAGAGATCCGGACAGCCGAGCGGAACCGGCATCAATCCCGATGATGAAAAGTTCAAGAAGTTGTTTTATAGTCCCAAAGAGAAGTATGTCTGCTCTCTCGGAAACAGCGTTTTGCAAAGTTTCTTATCGGGCAACGCCAATTCCAAAGGCTTTTCCGTAATAAGCGATAAGAGGGTGTATTTCAAGGGCAGCGCCTTTGAAATAGACGGCAGAGGGTTCAGGAAAAAGACTGTGACTTCTTCGGTAGATCTAAAGGACGTAACCGGCACGGAAACCAGAACAAACGACCCGGTCGGGATCAAGGTTCTGGCTATCATTATGGTGATATTGGGCGGCTTAATGTTTTTAATGGGATTGTTTACCGGTTTTGAATCTGAAATATTAGGTGTCATATCTGCAATAGGGCTGGGTATTCTTGTTTTGGCTATAATACCTGCCTGCATTTACTACAAAAAAGAATGTCGGTACTTACAATAATGTTCGGCGGCGGCGGAATCGCGTTTCCGCTTAATTGGTTTCCGCGGCAGGAAATTGATAATTATCAAAAAATGCTTAGAATTGCAAAGGATAACGCCGTAGAAGAAGCCGAAAACGCTACCGCAAACGCAATGCGCGGGGTCATTGCAAACAGCGTGCCGCAGAACTCGGCATCGCCGGCAGACGAACTCGCAAAATATGCACAGATGTACAAAGACGGCGTTCTTTCCGAGGAAGAATTTGCTGATATCAAAGCCAAGATTTTGACTAATCAATAATGGCGTTCTCCCTTTTTGCGCATCCCCTTTGGGGTGCGCTCTTTTTTGCATAAACAAGCAAAACCGACAAGCTCCTGCCTGTCGGTTTTCATCATCAAAGAAAGTAAACGCTCACCCAAGCTTTTCCGCGGTGAAGAACTCGAACTGCGGCTCATCTTGGAAGTCGAACGTGTATTTTATTCCCGCCGTCTCGTCAACAAGCGTTTTGCCGTCTATCACCGTGAACTTGCCGCCGGAGCACAAAGCCACTCTGCACTTGGACTGCTCCTTATTCACCATAACGGGTATCCTCGCGCTCGTATCTTCATTCATATTGAGCCCCGTGCCCGCTTCGCACACGCCGACAGAACCGTCCCAAACCTCGCCGTTATACAGCGGAACGAAATTTACCGTGCTCTTGATGTCCGTGGGCTCGGCGTAAAAATAGTGCACGGCAATGACCGGAGCGTCCAGCTCATACATATCGACATAGCTCCCGATCTTGTCCTTGTAGAGCACGTATTCGTTGAGCTGATTTACGGCGATCACATAACTTCCGAAGCCTGCGCCGTGTTCGAGCTTCACGCCGTTCTTCTCGACCTCTACGCGCGGCTCGCGGACGAAAATGCGGTCGGGGAAATCGGGGTTTTCGCGCACGGTCTCGCCGGTGAGCCGCACCGTGTAATCGCCTACGACATGAGTTTCAAACACCATTTTGTCAAGGCATTTGTCTATATAGTCCTCGTCATGGTATGCCATAAGCGTAAGCCTGCCGTCCTCACAGAAACTGCTTCCCGAAAATTCGGGGATAGCGGTCTCTCCGTAGACAGGCACGGGCGCGTTTGCGGTCTTTACGGGCGTGTTGTTTTCCTTTGGAACCTCAGGCTCCTTCTCCTCGGCGGACGAAGCGGTATCGTTTACGGCGGAAACGCTCTCCGGAGCGCTGTTCTGCGAGTTCTCAACGGCGGGGCTTGTGTTGCACGCGGTGAGACTCGCGAGCATGAACATTGATAAGACTGCTGCTGAAATTTGTTTTTTCATGAATGTTTCCTCCGATCTGAAAAGTAAATGTGTTGATGCATTGCCATATATCAATTATATATCAGCCCTCCGCAAATGTCAACCGATTTTTCTCGGAAAATATCAAAGTAAATCTCCCCAACATATTGACTTTTCAGCCGAAATGTGATACAATATATAATGAATGATTTTACAGAGGTGAGAAAATGAAGTGCGGCAGATGCGGACGTGAATTTGATTTTTCCAAGCAGGAACACTGCGGTTTCTGCAAGACCGTTCACGACAAAAATGGCGAGGCTATCCGCGATATAAAGGGTATCCTGTGCTTCATAACGGAGAAATTCGGAAGGGAGACGCTCCTTGACCGCCGCCGCACGGATGCTCTCATCGCGGACTTCTTCCCGAAAGAAAACACGGCGCGGCGGCTCGCTTATGTGGCGCTTTACGACGGCACGGCGCAAAAGCTCATGACAGTCTGTGAAAAGCCCTTCGAGGTGAAATGCGCGGCGGCGGCTCGCTGTGTAAAGTCGCTCCGCGACGAGATAGGGCTCAAAGGCAAGATCGCCGCGGAGGCTGTTGAAGCCGTCGGGTGCGCGGTAGGGTGCGAAATATCGTTCAAGAAGTCCGAGAAAACACCCGCCTCCGAAACGGAGAGCCGCAAAAACGTCACCGACGCGGCGGAGCAATACTCGCTCGGGCGGCATTTCGACAGGATACGCGAATACGAAAAGGCGCTTTACTGGTTTGAGGCGGCGGCACTTCAGGATCACGGCGAGGCGGAATATTATGTCGGCGTTTACAGGCTTGAGGGGCGCGGCGGCATACAAGACATAAACGGGGCGCGGGAATGGTTCGTCCGCGCCTCGGAAAACGGAGTGGCTCAGGCGGAGTACATGGTGGGCTACTTCTATGCCGAAGGAATCGCGTGCGATGTAGACGAGGACAAGGCGTTCGACTGCTTTTTGAGCGCGGCTAAAAAAGGCTGTCCAGACGCGGCGAACATGGTCGCTATGTGCTACGAAAACGGTGTTCACACGGAGAAAAATCCCGAGCTCGCGCGGAAATGGCGCAAGGCGGGCGGCACTCTCTATAATGATACGGCAGCGGCGGCGGAAACGTCCGCGGCAGCTCCCAAGCAAGCCCCCACGCTCCCGGACCCAGACGAAACTCCAAAGACCACGGCGGACGAGGGCGAGGAGCTGTATCAGAGCGCGCGTCGGTGTCTCGCGGAAAAGGACGCGGAGGGCGCGGCGATGTTCTACAAACGCGCCGCGGAGCTCGGTCACGCGCGTGCGCAGTGCTCATACGGAAAATGTCTGTACACGGGTCACGGAGCGGCAAAAGACCCCGCGGAGGCGTTCCGCTGGTTCCGAAAGGCGGCGGAGCAGGATCTCAACATTGCGCAGTATAATCTCGGCGTGATGTATCTTAAAGGAGTGTATGTTCCCAAGGACAATGATCAGGCAAAGCACTGGTTCAAGCTGGCGGCGGACAACGGTCACGAGGACGCGGCGAAGATACTCAAGAAGCTGAAATGAGAGAGGGGTTTCATTATGACTCAATGGACATTCAAAAAAGAAAAACACAATTCGGGTGTGGGCAATATTCTGCGGCTGTTTGATGAGAAAAAGGGCGTTTGCGTAAACGGCGAAACGGGCGCAATGATACTCGGCAAAATATGGGGATTGTTCGGAGAACCGCACGATGGCGGCAGCTCCGAGGTGTTCTATCACTATGAGATAATGGCGGAAACCCCGGGCAGAGAGCCTGCGTATCTTGTCGCGGATCAATACAATGATATGCCCACCATACGCTATAGCGACGGCGATGAAGACGCCGCGAAAGCACTCGCCGCGGAGGTCAAAAAACCGCGCCGGCGGACTATGAGTGGGGCGCGGACTATGACGATTACGATGTGAGGATAACATATTCCGTGCGGAACGGAGAGGCTTTTTCGGAAGAAGAATTTATGGGCAAGTGATAAAATATTTAACATAGAATGCGGAGGAAACACAATGAAGGCAGCAGTAATTTTAACGAAGTGCAAACAGAGCCACGAGCTTTTCGGCATACGCGCCGAGGTTCGCGAAAGCGAGAACGGCGCGGCGGGCGTTGAGGAGTGGTACGCGACTTGGGCTTTTAAAGTCAGCGAGCGCACGGCGGGACGCGAAAAGTTCGGGGACACGGAAATTTCGGGCAACATCTACATCACGACCGAATATCCGTCTTGCCCGTATTGCGGATCAAAGGGATTTTTCCAGTGCAGCGAGTGCGGAAAGACCACCTGCTGGGACGGCGAGAACGAGACGGTCTGCGAGTGGTGCGGAAACGCCGCCGAGACCTCCGCGGAGGAGAGCTTCGATTCCATCGCGGGAGGCGGATTCTGATGCTTAGGATCGGCGACAAAGTGCCTTTGGATCTCGGCGGAAACGCGGAGATACTTGAAGTCCTCGGGCAGGGCGGACAGGGCATAGTTTACCGCGCGGAGTTCGCGGGCAAGGAATACGCTCTGAAAATGTATTTCCAGAACAAGCTCCGCCGCCCCGAGATATTCCGCGATAATCTGCGAACGCTCTGCGAGGAGAAAAACGCGAACGCGGCGTTTCTGATGCCGCAGCTCCTCACCGCGGAGACCGACGAGGGCTTCGGGTTTATGATGGACTTGATACCCGAAGAATACAAGCCGTTTTCGGATATTCTGAACGCGCGCGTGAAGCTGTCGGGATTGTATTCCGTAGTCAATTCCGCGATCAGGATAACGTCGGCGTTCCGCGAGCTACACAATTCCGGAAAGAGCTATCAGGACATGAACGACGGCGGATTTTTCATCAGACCGTCGGACGGCGACGTGCTCATCTGCGACTGCGACAACATCGCGCCTTACGGAGAACATCTCGGCATCGCGGGAAAACCCGGGTATATGGCTCCCGAGATAGTTCGCGGCGAGAAAGCTCCCGACAAGTTCACCGATCGTTACTCGCTGGCGGTGGTGCTGTTCAGGCTGCTGCTGCGCGGCGATCCGCTCGAGGGCGGAAGAGTGCTGAAAAGCGTCTGCCTCACCGAGGAAGCGGAGCGCCGTCATTACGGCTTTGAGCCGCTGTTCGTCTACGATCCCGACGACGACAGCAACCGTCCCGTGCGCGGAGTTCACAACAACATCATCAAATTCTGGCGGATAATGCCCGATTATATCCGGGAAGCGTTTGAGTTCTCGTTCACGACCGGACTTAACGAGCCCTCAAAGCGGCTTATCGAGAAGCAGTGGCTCGATCTGCTGAAGCGTCTGCGCGGAGATATCACGGCGTGTCCGTGCGGTATACAAAACTTTCTCCCCGCCGTCGAGACGGACGGCGAGGGCAAGCTGATATGCCCGTGCGGAACGCATTACTCGAAGCCACTCTCGCTCGCCGGCGCTAAAACAAACGTGCTGTTGTTCGACGGCGCGAAGCTCTACAACGATGATGTTGAGCTCGAAGCCGAGGTAGTCCGCAACAAGAAAAATCCCGCGCTCTGGGGTCTCAAAAACCACTGCGCGGAAAGCTGGAGCTGTACTCTTCCGAACGGCGAGGAAAAGCAGATCGAGAGCGGAAAAGCCGCGCCGATATTCACGGGAACAAGCGTTGAGATCGGCGGGGAGAGGTACGAGATAAAGGACTGAAAATGACACAAAAAAAGCGACTGGTTTTAAGCGCGAGCTTCACGCTTCTGACGCTCTCGCTCGTGGCGATCAAGCTGATAAGGTGGCACATCCACGAAATCAGCCCCGACCTGTCGGGCTGGGCGGGAGAGGAGCTTGTCGGTATCATCGTTTATATCATTCCGGCACACACAACGTTTATGGCAGCGTTTTTGGGGATCATAACATTCTGGCTCCCGCCAAAGCCGAAATTCGTATTCGGTATAGCTGCGCTCTTCATTTCGGGACCTCTTCTGCTTTGGGAGCTCGGTTTATTTGCAGTGCTTCTTGCCACGATTTTGTTCGGAGCGAAGCCCGGATATTCCGGATTTGACCCGCTATTCTCGACGATAATTGTCGCAGAGACGGCGGCCGCTATGACGTTGGAGCGAAAAAAGCGGCAATAAATTCGAGATGGAGTACTGAAAAATGACCCTCAAAAAAGCAAGCAACATTCTCTTTTTGATAGCCGTCATCGCGTTCGTGGGGTTTATGCTTTGCGTGTTCATCATAAAAAATGACGATACGCTTTGGCGCTTGTTTGCCGTGTGTATGCCGACAACGGGGATAAGCTTTTGGGGCGGAGTGATTTTGCGGGTTATTGATTATTTAAGGAAACATTGATTTAATTGCGTTCTCCCCGCCGCCGGCGGGGAAAAAATAATCGAAAAAATACGGAGTTTTGTTTATGGAACTTAACATCAGAAAAGCCGAAAACCGCGATATACCGCGCATTATCGAGCTTTTATCGCAGGTGCTGGAGGTACACGCAAAAGGACGTCCCGATCTCTTTAAATCGGGGACGACAAAGTACTCCCACGAGGAGCTTGCGGAAATAATCGCCGACCCCGAACGCCCGATCTTTGTCGGGGAACATGACGGCGTTGTGCAGGGGTACGCGTTCTGCGTGTTCCAGCGCCACGAGGAGCGGAACACTCCGCAATTTACCACGCTTTACATCGACGATCTTTGCGTTGACGAAAAATCGCGCGGACTGCACGTCGGGCGCACGCTCTATGAATACGTTCTGAAATTCGCAAAGGAACAAGGGTGCTATAACGTCACGCTGAACGTTTGGGCTTGCAACGAGAGCGCGATGAAGTTCTACGAAAAGTGCGGGCTTCAAGTCCAGAAGATCGGAATGGAAAAGATACTGTAAAAAGGCGGCTCTCTTTTAGAGAGCCGCAAATTTATTCAGAGCATAATTGGAAGTTTAGCATCGTCTTAACGTTCTGCCAAATGACCGTTTTAGTCATACTTTTCGTAAACTTCGGGTATCTTAACTGTCGTCGCAGTGCCATCTATATTGATGACTGCGCCCGCGACCTGAATTGTCGCGACGTTCTCAACATCAATAGGATAATCGAAACGATCTATCATCAGGAATGTTCTCGCTTCGTCATCAATGCCCAAAGTGCCGATCTGTTTGGTGATGTCAAGCACAGAGCCGTCCTTAAACGTTACGGTCATCGGGAATACAGGCCAGTAGTCCTTTAAAACACGCGGCTCTGGGGTCTCGTGATCCGTGCTCATATTAAATGTTACTTGAAGCGGAGTTATCTTGACGCTGTTTACATTCCAGTCGCCCCAGTTGCCAATGTCGATATGCGGCGCGGAGGGCACATCAACGGTCTTGTTGTACTTCGTAAGGTCGTTGTTGAGCGGAATGTCAAGTGTTACGTCAAGATCGAACCACCGTAAACTCTCGCCGTCCTTATAAACACAGTTTCTGAGCCGTGTGAAATTTATCGAAAGCACGTCCTCGGTAACGGTGTCGATATTGCAAAGCGAAATACAGCCGTTGTATACCGTCTTGCCGTCTATAACATTGATTATTCCGTTGTCGGCGCGGGTGTCGTATGTGACCTTTTCGCTGCCGAAGTAAAAATCGTTCGGCTCAAGGGAAAAGTCATCGTTGGGATAAAACTCCTGCCCATCGTTGAACGTCAAATTATAGAAAATGATCATGCTTTCGCCGTCGCACAAAACACCCGGGAATTCGAGAGTAAAGCCATCGCACTCAAACGTCTTGTTAAGCTCGATGTTGAGCCTGTCATACAGACCGTTGCTAAGCGCCTTTACATTTTCATCGATAACATTGCCGTCCTTGTCCTTGAGCTCCTGATACTTGTAGCCTGTATCATCGCGTTGGAGCACACGAGCGTATTCCTCATTGATGTTGCGATTGTATACCGCCACCGCGCCCACAGTCGTACCCGCGACAGCTATCGCCGCCGCTATCGGAATTATAACTGCCTTAGATATGAGCCTTTTCCTCTTGTTTTCGTTGTTGTTTTTCATAATATCCCCCTCTCGGCTGCTCAGCACCGCGCCGAACAGCTCCTCGTCGCTCTTTGGAGGAGCGAGCTTTTCAAACATTACGCTGTATTCCTTTTTCATTGTAAATTCCCTCCTTTAAGAGCGTTTTCTTCAGCTTTTCACGCGCCCGATAAAGCCTTGTTGTAACGACCGTTTCCGAAGCTCCGGTAATTTCCGCTATCTCTTTTACAGAGTACTCCTCATAGTAGTACAAATGAATTACGGTACGGTATTTCGGCGGGAGCTTCGTCACGGCTTGAAACAGCTCGGTCTCGTCATCGGTGAGCACGGAGACGCTCGGAATGTTTTCCTCAAGCTCCGTACACCGCGTGAAGCGTATTGATCTCAAAAGGTTTTTCGAGAGATTGATCGTGACCGTTACAAGCCACGCTTTGGGGTTTTCGGGAGCGTCGCCGCGCGAGCTCTGCTCCCACAGCTTTATGAACGCGCTCTGGCAGATATCCTCGGCTTCCGCGGAGTTCCTCACATAGCTTAACGCCAAGCGGTAAACCGTTCCGTGATACTTGCCGATACATTCCTCAAGCTCGGCTTCCGTCATACTCTCACCTCCCGTTAAAAGACGTCTTTGATTATAAGACAATTCGGGTTATCAAAATGTCACAGCTTTTCAAAAAAATCTCCCGCGCTGGGTTTTCTGTATGCGCGGGAGTTTGATATTCTGTTATTTTATCCGGTTTTTGTCTCCCCACTCGCACATCTGATCCAGTATGGGGATAAGGGTCTTGCCTCTTTCCGTGAGGCTGTATTCCACCTTGGGCGGCACCTGCGGATATTCCCTGCGGTTTACAAGAAGGTCGGATTCCAGCTCCTTCAAAGCGGAGCTGAGGGTCTTATAGGATATGTCGCCTATATACTTTTTCATCTCGTTGAACCTGACCACGCCAAACGTCATCAAGGTGTACAGGATAGTCATTTTGTACTTTCCGTTTATCAGCGACAGCGTATATCCAAAGCCTGTATCGGCGAAATTCGCGCCGGAAATGCAGCGGGCGTATGCGTTCTCGTCCATTTATACTCTCCTTCGGGTAAGTACCTAACCTAAAAGTGCGTACTTGTTTTTTATTATAACTCGTGCTATAATTATATCACGGAAGACAAAAAATGTCAAGCATATCGAAAGGAGCTTTTTTATGAGTAAGAAGATAGTTGTTATCACGGGAAGCCCGCGCAAAAACGGAAACAGCTTCGCGATGACCGACGCATTTATTGCGGCGGCGGAGAAAAAAGGTCACAGCGTCACAAGATTTGACGCGGCGATGAGCAATGCGGGAGGCTGCCGCGCTTGCGAGACCTGTTTCAAAACGGGTAAGGCGTGTTCGTTCGACGATGATTTCAACACCATCGCGCCGAGTATCCTTGAAGCGGACGTTGTAGTATTCACAATGCCCGTATACTGGTACTCGATACCCGCGCAGATCAAGGGCGTTATCGACAGGCTGTTCTCATTCGTTGTGGGCGGCAAGGATATTTCGGGCAAAGAGTGCGCGCTTATCGCCTGCTGCGAGGAGGACGATATGACGGTTCTGGACGGCGTTCGCGTTCCGATAGAGCGTTCCGCGGCGCTTATGAAGTGGAAAATGGTCGGCGAAGTGCTGGTACCAGGCGTTCTCAATGTCGGCGATATTGAGAAAACGAACGGCTGCAAGCAAGCGGAAGAGCTCGCCGAAAAATTGTAAGCAAAAGCCAAAAGCGTTATGTCCCGAATATTTTACCGAAGAGTTTCGTAAAATATTGATGAACAATTAAACTTTTCCAATATTTCTGTATTTTCCCGCCATCGGCGGGGAAAACACAGAAAACAAGTTTATCTGCGAAGCAACAGAAACGAAAAATTATAGGGGGTATAGAGAATAGTATGTGCACGGCTGTCAGCTTTAACAAAAACGATCATTATTTCGGGAGAAGTCTCGACTACGAGCGCTCCTTCGGAGAATCCGTTGTGATAACGCCGCGGAATTTCGTGTTTGACTTCCGTTTCGCGGGAATACTTCGCGAACACTACGCGATAGTGGGAATGGCGCACGTTGCGGAGAATTTTCCGCTCTACTACGACGGAGTGAACGAAAAAGGGCTCGCGATGGCGGGGCTGAATTTCGTCGGGAACGCGTTCTTCGGCGAGGCTGAAAAAGGCAAGTTCGCCATAGCGCCACACGAGTTTATCCCGTTTATTCTCGGGCAGTGCCGCTCTCTCACAGAGGCGCGGAGAATGCTGGATAGGATATGCCTTGTCCACGCGCCGTTCAACGATGAGCTCCCCGTTTCGGAACTGCATTGGATGATCTCTGATAAAAGCGGCTCTCTTGTGGTGGAATCCACAGAAAAGGGCTTTTTCGTCTACGACAACCCCGTGGGCGTCCTCACAAACAACCCCGAGTTCCCTCAGCAGCTCTTGCAGCTCAACAATTATATGGGACTTTCGCCGAAACCGCCCGAAAACCGCTTCTGCCCCGACTATCCTCTCAAAACCTACAGCCGCGGAATGGGCGCTATCGGACTTCCCGGAGACTGGTCGAGCGAATCGCGGTTTGCGCGGGCGGCGTTCATCAAGGCGAACTCCGTGTGCGGCAACACCGAGGGAGAGCGCGTGTCGCAGTTCTTTCATATCCTCGCGTCCGTAGAAAATCCCAACGGCTGCTGCGAGCTCGAAAACGGCGATTATCAGATAACGCAGTACACCTGCTGCTGCAACTGCGACAAGGGGATATACTATTATAATTGCTACAACGATCATCGGATATGCGCCGTTGATATGCACCGCGAGAACCTCCGCGCAACGGAGCTTAAGGTATACGTCCCCGAAAAGACGGAGCAGATAAATTTTGTGAATTGAAAGAGAAACGCCGCGCAAGTCTTGCGCGGCGTTTTTTATTCTTTTAGGAACTCATGCCATTTGAAATAGTCCGGATAATGCTCGCGGAGGAAGTCGTAGAACCCCGGCGAATGGTCGTGGTGCCAATAATGCGCGTACTCGTGGTGGAAAACCGCCTTTATCGTTTCGCGCGGATAGGCGGCTAGCCGCACGTTTATCGAGATATGCCCGCGCGTGTAAGAGCAGCTCCCCCAGCGCGACTTCATATCCTTCATCGTGACTTGCGTGGGCGGCGGCTTCAAGCCGTCGCGCGTAAGCTCCGCGCGAACCTCCTCGTTTATCTCGCGGCAGAGCTCCAGAAAACGCTGCGACACCGCCTTTTGGATAAGCCCGAGTATGTATTCGGAAGAGCCCTCAAAACGCGTGAAAACGCGGCACTCGCTTTCGTCGAGCACGGCAAGCTCGCGCGAGTTTTGTATCACGCGCACGGGATATTCGCGCCCGAGCCAGTTTACCGTGCTCGTGTTGATCTCGCTTTTCTGCTCGTGCTTTCGTATTTTCTCGAACGCTTCAAAAAAGAAGTCCGACTTTTCGGCAAGAAAACGCTCGATCTCGTAAACCGGCACGCGGGTGCTCGCCGAAACGTACACCACGCCGTCCTCCTTAGGGCGGAAGTTTATGTTCTTGACGCGCTTTCGCGTGAGTTCATAGGTGAGTTCACGCCCATCGCTGAGAGTTATGGTCTTCACTGTCTCCCTTTTCTTTCAATTCTTTTCCCGTCCGAATATCAAGCCGCTTTTCATGCCAGCCACCGGGCGGATCCATCTCGCAGGAGATCGCAAGAACATTCCCGCAAACTCCGCCGAAACACACGCCGTCAACAGCAAGGTCTTCATTTCGCCAAAGCAGCTCCATCTCCGCGTTGAACGCCAGCACGCCCGTTCCCGAAGCGGCAAAAAGCAGTTCGCCATTTTCGAAAAAACTTCCGAAATACATATCCGCCTTGTATATTCGATGAACGAAAGTTTTCAGATCGACAACGATGATCTCATCGCCGATCCCAAGGCAGAGATGATCGCACCACATAATGCCTCTGCTGAATGTATTCCACTTATTGCTGTCAACTTCAACGCGCAAGAAATTCTCACCGTCCGCCAAAACGGTGCAAAACTTCCCCTCGCCGAAACGCAGATAATACTTAGCGGCAGTCTCCCCGCTGTCCTCAATGACCGAATACTCCGATCCGCTCAATGCATCCCGCACTCGTCGTAGTCCTTCCACTTCTCGTTATAACGCATTTCGTCGGCTATTTTGAGACAGATGTACGCCACCGCCGCCGCGACTACTATAACCGCCGAGATTATCGGTACGACCAGCCTTGCCACTGGTCCTGTTTTCTTTTCGATTTGTTCCTTGATCATCATAAATTCCTCCTGAAATTGTTTGATATTTTTGCGGATTTCCCCCGCCTGCGGCGGGGAAAATCCACCGTTAAATCGGTGTTTGATTTGTGAGCGCGGCATAGATGTCGCGCTTTGATATTCCCGAAGCCTTTGCCGCCTCACGGCACGCTTCGGAAAGCTTCTCGCCGCCTTCGACGAGCTGTCTCGCAAGCTGTATCGCCTGTTCAGGCGTGAACTCCTTTTGAGAGCGATCCGCGCCTTTAACAACAATAACATATTCCCCGCGCGGCTCGGCGCTGTCATAATAACGCGCAATCTCGCCGAGAGTGCCGCGTATCACTTCCTCGTGGAGCTTGGTGAGCTCTCTGCAAAGAGCCGCCCGCCGCTCTTTTCCAAGCGCTTCGCAAAGGTCGGACAGCGTCTGCTTTATTTTGTGCGGAGCTTCGTAGAACACGAGCGCGTGCGGTAGGTCTTTTACCTCGTCAAGTCTCGCGGAGCGCTCCTTTTTCGGCACGGGAAGAAATCCCTCGAACACCCACCGATCGACTTCAAGACCGCTCAAAGCGACCGCCGCGACCGCTGCATTGCACCCCGGAACGACCTCCACGGGAATGCCGCGTTCATAGCACTTCGCCACGAGAACCGCGCCGGGGTCGGATATGCATGGCATACCCGCATCCGAAACGAGCGCCGCGCTGTTTCCCTCAAGCAGAAGCTCTATCACACGCTCGCTTTTTTCCTGCTCCTTGGGCTTATAGCACGAGAGCAACGGCTTTTTTATGCCGAAGTGAGCAAGCAGACCCAACGTCACGCGCGTGTCCTCCGCAACGATATAGTCGGCGTTTTCGAGCGCCTCAACGCCGCGCGGGGAAAGATCACCGAGGTTGCCTATCGGCGTGCCGACTATCGACAACTTGCCGTATGAAGCCGTATCACTCATATATCTTTGAATACTCCTCCGTATAAGACTTGTCGTCGTTGCGCAGTATCATGGGCTTTTCGACTATCATACCCGCGTTCGCGCCCTTTTTTCCGCTGATGAGGAAAAGCCACGGCTTTTCATTTATGCTGTTGAACACGAAGGTTATCGACTTCGGCTCTATCTTGTTCGAGCGCATAGCGCAGATAACGTCCGCCAAGCGCTCGGGACGGTGGCACATCTTCAAAGAGCCGCCGAATTTCAGCAGCTTTGCCGCCGCCGCGCAAACATCCTCTACGGTGCACATCAGCTCGTGCCTTGCTATCGCCTGCGCCTCGGATTCCTTCATAAATCCGGAATTGCCCGTCATATACGGCGGGTTTACGGTGACAACGTCCGCGCTTTCGTATGTTATAATGTCCTGCGTGATATTGCGAAGGTCGCGGCAAATGGGCTTTAGAACGTTTTCCAGATGATTTTCCCCGACTGTTTTTTGCAAAAGCGAAACAGCCTCCTCCTGAATATCCACCGCGTAGATGAGCTTCGGCTTGGAGTTCTTGCAGAATATAAGCGGAATGATACCACACCCCGTGCACAGGTCGCACACAACGCTCGTTGAGCGTATTCCCGCGTAATACGCGAGCAAAAACGCGTCCGTACCGAAACGGTGATCCTCCGAGACATACATTTTTATATTCCCGAGCTGAAACGCTTCCGTTTCCATAAAACCACTCCTAACCTATCGAAAATTCTCGGATCCTGAACCGGCTCTCAGTTCTTCTCGTTCGCGGAGCTGTAGCGGATAAAGTCGCGCGCAACCTCTCCGTAGGCGTAAACGGTAACGTCGCCGGTGCGCCCCACAACGTCGTATGTGCCGCCCTCAAACGGAACGCGGGCTTCGCTTTTCGCGACAAGAAGGCATGAATCGGATATTCTGCCCTCGCTGTCCAGAACGGAAACGCGCGTATCCGGCAGAAGGAACTGGAGCGCCGCGGCGTACTCCCCTTCTATCTCGTATGTGACGACAGGCGGCGACTGCGCGTCGTTATAGAGCATATTTGAAATGCTCCTGCTGATCTGAAGTCTTTCCGAGCTGTGTCGGAACGTTTGCGGAACGTATAGTATCTCCGCGTAGATAGTCCCCGCCATAAGCACTCCGAAAGCCGTGCCCGTAACAAGCGCCGTTCTGTGCCTTCTCGTGCAGGAAACGAAAACTATCACCAGCGCGTACAGCGTAAACACCATTGAGGACATAACGACATAGCTCATACCCGAAGCGCTCTCCGCGGTCTCGCTCCCGAGGATAGAGGGGAACAGCCCGAATATCGGCGAATAGATGAGCCCTTCGGTGTTGAGCGTGAGCGGATATCCCGCGACAGCGAAGCAGATGCAAGCGTAGCCGTAAATTCCCGCGCCGATAAACAGCTTTACGATGTCTATGCCGTATGTGAAGATGTAGACGAGAACCAGAAATATCGCGAAAGGCGCGATATTGTCGGTATACCGCCCGAACATCGCCGATTCCTGCATATATCTCCCCGTGCCGAACGAAAAAAGCGCGGATATCGTGGCGGTGCAGCCCGCCGCGAGGAACTGGAACAGCGCGAAAATGATAAGCCGCGCGCTGTATTTGTGCTTTACCGCCTCGTAGACCTTGGTGCCGTCCTCAAGCGACTTCGGGCGGGACTTTATGCCCTCGCACAGGTATGTGAACATCATCACCGCGAAGATAGCCGCCGCGAGAGCCCCCATTCCTATCGTGGAGGTCATAAAAGCGTAAACATGGGAAAAGAACACGCCGAAAAATCTTCCGGCAGCGCCCGCCGAGATCTCGTTCTCCGCAACGACCCCGCCGCCGAGCGCGTTGTCCACGGCTATGCGCGTGAAGTGCTCCGCGAAGAACGAAGCCGTGAGAGACAACGCGAAAATCGGGATATTCAGCAGCTTTTCTCTTAAAACAAACCGCGCGAACAGCACAGTCAATATCACCGCCGCCACAAGCGAAATGAGACGCCTGTTCGAGGCATACGCGAGCGCGCAAAGAAAACCCACCAGCACGGAGGAAAGCGCCCGCGAACCGCGGCTGCTCTTGTCCCAAGCGCTGAACAGCGCCAGCACCAAAAGCCAGCCCAAAAGGCAGGTGAGCGGTTCGTTCCATATAAATTTGGAGTTGGTTATGTACGATATGTACATTCCGCAGCAAAACGCGATAAGGAGCTTTCTCCTAACGCGCAGAACCCCGAATTTCCCCGCGAGATGATATACGATAAGCGGAATAAAGCTCACCAACAGGGCGTTTACGATAAGCATCGCCTTGTAGAGAGCGTAAGGGTTTCTCAAGACCCAGAAAAGCGGCATATAGAACAGCGCCTGCACATATCCGCTCACTCCGCCGGTCTGCGACAGCAGCCCCGACCAATCGCGCCCCGAATAGAGCGCCGCTACCCCCGCGACGTTTATCTCGTCGGGATAGATCGAAAGCGTTTCCGCGAAAACGGCGGGTACGACGTTCATCACAAGCGAAAGCGCATACAGAATGAACATCACGCCGCGGTCTCCGTAGGAATCGTAAAATTGAAGAAGTAGTTTTTTCATCGCCGCCTCATATCGTTCCGGCAAACGCCAGTATGCACGCCTGCGCAAACGCGAGCGCCAGACAGCCTATAGCGCCTCCGGCAAACGTGGGTTTTCCGTTTTCATACAACGACATAAAGTATTCGTCTGATTTGGTGTCGCCGTCATAGCTCTTGCGAAAGCGCACTATACTCTTAACGCAATGGCGATAGTAGATGTAATCTCCGAAAACACACAGCAGACCCTTAAAAACAAGAGCCGCGAACTCCAGAAGATACATTATATCCATGCCGTTTTCCTGTATCGTCTGCTCGGGAAGAACGGCGTATAGGACGGAGGGTAACAGCAGCAGTATCAGAGTTACGACTCCGAAAACGTTCATTCTGCGGTAAAACTGGAACACAGGCGCGAAGATGCCGCTTGAAAAGTTGAACGAAGCGATGTGCTTCTTTCCGTCGGAGATACCGCGGAACAGATTGAACGCTTTTCCGTAATGATACACGCTCGTCGCGGAATACGCCACGAGCTCGTGCATACTCACGCCGTCCTCGCCGATCTCCTTGCTGCCGAAATTGCCGAAGAGTTCCCTTAACGGATCGTCGTCGAAGCTGTCCTCGAACATCTTCTGTTCCTGCTCATAAAGCGTCCTTGGTCTTCCGCCGTTGTTCGGCGTACCGCCCGGGTATTCCGCGTGATGCGCGTCGAACTGTTCGCCGATATTCTCGCCCGCGAACGCCGTTTCTGTTTCGCCGACCTCGTCGGGGAGCTTTCCGTTCCAGCTCCAACCCTTATCGTGAAGCTCCTCGAGAGCGCACTTCCCGTTGATGTTATAACAAGCTCTGTGGTGCGGAGTTCCGCAAACGGGGCAGACTACCACCTCTGCCTTGTCGGTGAACCGCGAACGGCAAACCGGGCAGAGCTTATTTTCAAATCTGCTCATTTATAACAGTGTCCTTTCTTTATTTAAGTCCCGAATGTGCCGTTTTTCCTGCGCTTCTCTTTAAAGCGGACGGCACTTTATATAATATACATCTTAATTATAACACAATTTCCAAATAAATTCAACCTTTATATGTGAAAAAACGGTAAAATTTTCTTTAAAAAGAATATCCCGCTTTCCTTAGCGGAAAACGGGCTTATTCACACAATTTCAATAATTTTCCGCGGAGATCTGGAAATAGCTCTGCGGTTTTCCGCAGACCGGACAGGTTTCGGGAGCGTTTGTGCCGACCACGATATGACCGCAGTTTCTGCACTCCCACACCTTTACCTCGCTCTTTTTGAAAACCTCCTGCATTTCCACGTTCTTTAAAAGCGCCCGGTAGCGTTCCTCGTGGTGCTTTTCGATCTCCGCGACAAGGCGGAACTTCGCGGCGAGCTCGGGAAAACCTTCCTCCTCGGCGGTTTTGGCGAAGTCCGCGTACATATTCGTCCACTCGAAATTCTCGCCTTCAGCCGCAGAGGACAGATTGCGGCTCGTCGTGCCTATCCCGCCAAGCTCCTTGAACCATATCTCCGCGTGCTCCTTTTCGTTATCCGCGGTCGTTTGGAATATCTGCGCTATCTGCTCGAAGCCGTCCTGCTTCGCCTTTGCCGCGAAGAACGTGTACTTGTTCCTCGCCTGACTTTCGCCCGCGAACGCCGCCTCGAGATTGCGCTCGGTTTTCGTGCCCGCGTACTTGTTCTGGTGCTCGCCCTGTATCTCCTCGAGCTGATCTCCGCTCACTCCGCATACGGGGCAGACCGCCTCCGCGCGGTTCGGCGCTTCAAAAACAGCGCCGCACACCTTACATTTAAATTGTGCCATGTTCTCCTCCTTATTTTAATTTAAAATTTGCGAACCGCACACAAAGCTTCGCTTTGTGTGCTAGCCGAGCGACGTTTGCCTTCGCTTCGCTGCGGCAAACGTCGCTCGCTTTCGCAAATTTTACTTGTCGCCGTTGAGTTGATTGCTTTTTGACGTTGCTTTAATGCGCCGCCCTTACGCTTACTTGTGCATTTTAATGCTGTTTAGTTACGTTGACTGTCTCGGTTTATTTAAAAAAATTTGCGAACCGCTCACTTCGCTTCGCTCCGTTCGCTAGCCGAGCGACATTTGCCTCCGCTTCGCTGCGGCAAACGTCGCTCGCTTTCGCAAATTTTACTAGTCGCCGGTTGGTTGATTTTTGTTAAACAAGCTTTGTTTCTGCGCCTTTTTGAGATATTTTAGCAATAGTATAAGTAAATTTCCGCGTAATATACGCAAAAATCCCCCGAGCTGCTGGAGCCCGAGGGATCGTGCCGATCAGATCTTATTCGCTTCCGCTCACTTAGCGCTCTGCTCGTAAGACTCGATCATTTTCTTAATGATGTTACCCGTAGGAATAATGCCTTTTTTAGCGGCACAGGAGCAAT
>CAYVSV010000040.1:4679-19712 GCA_964454205.1 uncultured Ruminococcus sp. | reverse complement strand
GACATCGCCCTTTCACGGCGGAATCATGGGTTCGATTCCCGTACGGGTCACCATAATCATCTTCGTCAAGCCGCATTGCAAAGCGGTTTGGCGATTTTTATTTGCGCTCGAATTCGCCGTTTGGGACTTATATGGGACTTATTTTAAGCTGCCGTATCTTGCCGTAACTTTACGCGGGGCTTTGTTTGGTAAAATTCAAAGCGTTCGCAACGGCATCGCAGGCTTTGATCTGGTTCTCGCGGAACATATGACTATATAAATTTAAAGTAGTCAACCTCTCAAAAGGACACACATTTCTTAAATCTTTCTGAACCGCTTAATCAAGCGGTTTTCTTGCTTTCATCGCCTTTATCCGTTTCCAAGAATTTCTTATGCGGCAACGGCTTTTCGAGCAGCTTGTAGTAAATGTGTATTTCGCGCGGTCTGTCTTTTGCATACTCGTCAACTGTAAGGATTTAAGCCGTTTTGGTAGAAATTATATTCAGGTCGGACAGTACATAGATTATATTTTTCCGACCTATAATATCCGCTTTATTGCTCTTAGCGACAACGTGGACACCGCTAACAAAGATACTACAGCAATGGATATGATGCCGATAGTGAACTTGTTCAATGAGTGGCATGCCGCTTCCACATCCAAGAAGATAAGAGCGGTAATCGAGGCAAATGCAAAGGCGGGAAAATATCGGACAAACTGCGCTCCTTACGGATATGCAAAAGAAGATGATGAAAATCGCTTGCCCACTGTGGACGAACCTGCTGCAAGCATAGTCCGCAGAATCTTTACAATGCGTTCGCAAGGAATCAGCCCTCGGCATATTGCAGACATTCTCAATGAGGAAAAAATCCCTATCTCATCCGATTATTACTACGCGAAAATCGGAAAACCTAATCCGCGCCGTACATCTCATCTTTGATGCGCGGAAAGGATCAGAGCGATTGTCAACAATCCGATTTATCTCGGCAACCTTTATCTTTTAAAAACGACAACGGTTTCTTACAAAAATCATAAAGTCGTTAATAAGGATAAAGAAGATTGGGTTGTAATCAAAAACACCCATGAGCCGCTTGTTTCGCAGGAAATTTGGGATAAAATCCGCGAGATTGAGAAATCGGTCAGTCAAGGCAAGAAAACAAAAACGGGCTTCGTAGCTCCGTTAAGCGGCTTAATGTTCTGCGCGGACTGCGGTGAGAAAATGCGTTTGGGCTGGAACAACACCACTAACGGAAGCAAGAAAAAACCTCGTAAATACGTTAGGCACAATTTTAACTGCGGCAGATATAATCGCAACGGAAAAATCGCATGCCAAAGTCATTACATCAAGATGAAGGATATGAACGCGATAGTGCTCGCAGATATTCGCTCAATGGCGGCGCTGGTTTTGGAGAACGAGGAAGCTGCTCGGCAACAATTCCTCTCAAGGAAAGAGCAGATTAACTCTCGCCAGACAGCAGAGGAACAGAAGCGGCTTCGTGACGGAAAGTATCGCCTTGCAGAGTTGGAAAAACTTATTCCCTCAATTTATGAGGATAAAGTGCTCGGCAAAATCCCCGAAGACGTGTGCGTGAGCCTTTTGGATAAATATCAGGCGGAACAGAAAACGCTCTCCGAGGAAGTTACAGAGCTTGAAGCAAAGCTCAATGCTGTTAAGCAGGACGAAAACGATGTAGACGAATTTATCCGCCGCTTGAAGAAATACACCGATGTGCAGGAACTTACGCGCGAGATGTGCTTGGAGTTGATTGAGTACATAACCGTTGACGAGTATGCAAAAGACAGACCGCGCGAAATACACATTTATTACAAGCTGCTCGAAAAGCCGTTGCCGCACAAGAAATTTTTGGAAGTGGACAAGAGCAAAGGAACCGCTTAACAATGCGGTTTGAGAAGATTTAAGGAATGTGTGTCCTTTTGAGAGGTTGACTACTTTATCGATTTATTGTCATACATTTCAAGCCGTGCAAATTAGGGCAATGGATTGTGTAGCAGAAACGATCTCGTTCAAGTCTGACAGCAAAAGTGCCTCATAAAACCCAAAACAGTTAGCACGCCTAATGGACAAGCAATGTACAAACGCGATCTCGGCACAAAAACAAAGGCTTGCAAACCGCATAACAAAGCCGTTTGCAAGCCTAGGCTATGGTGCTGCTGACCGGACTTGAACCGGTACGGTATCACTACCGAGGGATTTTAAGTCCCTTGCGTCTGCCGATTTCGCCACAGCAGCATATAGTTTATTATACCACAAAAAGGAAGCGTTGTCAATAGCAAACGCGTATTTTTCTCCGTCACAAATTTCACAAAAAATTCACTTGAAAAAAAAGCGGAGATATGATATAATAATATTGTATATCGAGTTGCGGAACAGACCGTTTTCACCTGCAAATGTTCCGCAAGGAATGAAGAGGTGAAATATGAAGGCCGATCTGCATTGCCATACGACGATATCCGACGGTTCGCTGGGAATATCCGACATTATCCGACAGGCGGACCGAAACGACGTTCGGTATCTGGCGATAACCGATCACGACAGCTTAGCTTCGCTGTCGCGCGCCTCGGTATTGGGGAAGCGCTATAACGTGAACGTTATCCCAGCCGTGGAGTTCTCGGCGTTTGACGGGAAGCGCGGAAGAAAGGTGCATATTTTGTGCTACAATCCGCAGAAGCCCGACCGCCTGGAGGGGTTATGCCAGCGTAACTCGGAGGGACGAATGAAGCTCGGGAAGAGCCTCGCGATGAAGGTGCTGGAGCATTACCCGATAACGATCGAAAGCATCCTGCGCTATTCCGCGGGGAGCAAGGCTATCTACAAGTGCCATATCATGCACGCGCTTATGGATTACGGACATACCACGGAGCTGTACGGAAGCGTCTACGATGAGATATTCGACGCGGAGGACGGCATCTGCGCGGAGCAGGTGCGACAGGAGGCGGATTTCTACCCAGACGTCCGCTTCGTGACGACGCTCATACGGGCTTCCGGCGGGCTGTCGATAATGGCGCACCCGAAGGTGTACGACAGCATGGAGCTTTTGGAAGAGCTCGCGGCGGAGGGCGCGATAGACGGCGCTGAGGCGTTCCACCCGGGCGCGGGAAAGGGCGTTTCAAATCAGGTCATGCAGATAGCGGAGCATTACGATCTGATAACCACCGGCGGTTCGGATTTCCATGGATTTTACAATCATTACGCTGTACAGATCGGCGGTTTTTTCACCGCGGAGGATCAGCTAAAAAGGATCATAGATCATAAGGTAAAAGCGGACTGAAAACCACTCCGAACCCGGGCGGAAAACGAGAGGTTTTCGGAGAGAAAAAACAGCTCTGAAAAAAGTGCGGAAAGTCGTTCGGATCGAGGTCGTTTTTTGACGCTTGATTTTTGAGAAAATCCGCACAACAAAGCCACGTTGAATGGTTATAAACATAATCTTTCAGGGCGCTGAAAACGCCCGAAACTCCGCTCAAAAAAGTCTCGGAATATACCGAAAAAATCAAGGAGATTTTACATACAATGGACATTAAAGAAAAAGCGCTGCAAAAGCACTATGATTGGCAGGGCAAAATTGAGGTTATTTCGCGCGCCCCGATCGAAACGCGCGAGGACTTATCGCTGGCATACACGCCGGGAGTGGCGCAGCCGTGTCTGGAGATCGCGAAAGACCCCGAGCTGTCGTATAAGCTGACGCGGCGGAGCAATCTTGTGGCGGTGATAACGGACGGCACAGCGGTGCTGGGGCTCGGCGATATCGGAGGGCTCGCGGGGATGCCGGTCATGGAGGGAAAATGCTGTCTGTTCAAGGAGTTCGGCGGCGTGGACGCGTTCCCGCTCTGCGTAAAAAGCAAGGATCCCGATGAGATAGTGCGCACGATAGAGCTCATTTCGGACAGCTTCGGCGGGATAAATCTGGAGGATATTTCCGCGCCGCGCTGCTTCGAGATAGAAGCGAAGCTCAAAGAGCGGCTTGATATCCCCGTGTTCCACGACGACCAGCACGGAACGGCTATCGTGGTGGGCGCGGCGATGCTGAACGCGGTGAAGTGCGCTGGGAAGAAGCTCGGCGAGGTGACTGTCGTTATCAACGGCGCGGGCTCGGCGGGTATCGCGATAGGCAAGTTTTTACTTAAATTGGGAATTAAGGACCTCATAATGGTGGATATCGGCGGAATACTAAACCGTAACGAGGAGTACTCCAATCCGGCGCACGCCGAGATGTCAAAAATAACCAATGTGAATGAGGTAAAAGGCGGTCTCGCCGAGGCGATGCGCGGCGCAGACGTGTTTGTCGGGGTCTCCAAGCCCGATCTGGTAACACCCGAAATGGTGAAGTCCATGGCGGAGAAGCCAATTCTGTTTCCGATGGCGAACCCCAACCCCGAGATAACCTACGATCTCGCTAAGGAAAGCGGCGCTTATATAGTCGGAACGGGGCGGAGCGATTATCCCAATCAGATAAACAACGTGCTTGTTTTCCCGGGGATATTCAAGGGGGCTCTCAGTTGCCGCGCGAAGGCTATTACCGAGGAAATGAAGCTCGCGGCGGCGCGCGCTATAGCGGCGCTCGTCCCGGAGGATAAGCTCACGCCGGAGTATATCATACCGAGCGCTCTTGACAAGAGCGTTGCGGAAGCGGTGGCTAAGGCTGTCGCGGACGAGTGGGAGAAGTCCGACAAATAGGCGGCGCATTACAGCAACATCAAAAGACAGTCAACAAAACGGCGGTCAGTGAAATTTGCGAAAGCGAGTTATAAAAGCGGAGTGAAACGGAGCTTTTATAGCTCGGCTAGTACACAAAGCGCAGCTTTGTGTACGGTTCGCAAATTTCTATTTAAATCAGGAGGTTAATATGACTTACGAATTTACACCCCGCGGGGTCTGCTCTAAAAAAATGCTTATAGATGTCGAAGACGGAGTTGTTAAGGAGCTTAAGGTGATAGGCGGCTGCAACGGAAATTTGCAGGGGATCTCATCTCTTGTAAAGGGAATGAAGATAGACGACGTCATAGAAAAGCTCGACGGCATAAGCTGCGGAATGAAGGGCACGTCCTGCCCCGACCAGCTCGCGCAGGCGCTTAAGGAGATCTCGAAATGAAGATACGCGATCTTTTTAAAAGCGGCAAGACCGTTTTCTCGTTCGAGATATTCCCGCCGAAAAAAGACGGGTCTATCGATACTGTCTACAAAACGCTCGATGAGCTCACGGATCTTCACCCGGATTTCATCAGCGTTACATACGGCGCGGGCGGAAGCCTTCCGGGCTGCTCCACGCGCGAGATAGTTTCGGCGATCAAGGAGAAGTATCACACGGAATCCATCGCTCACCTTACCTGCGTGAATTCCACGAAAGAGGATATCGACCGTATAATCGAGGAGTTTGAGAAGTACGGTATTGAGAACGTGCTCGCTCTGCGCGGAGACGTCAACCCCGATATCCCTCCGAAAGAGGATTTCAGATACGCGTCCGATCTTATCGCCTATATGAAGGAGCGGAGCACTCTCGGTTTTTCGGGCGGGTGCTATCCCGAGGGACACCCCGAAAGCCCCTCTCTCGATGCGGATATCGAGAACCTGAAGCGCAAGGTGGACGCGGGCGCGGATCATCTGATGTCGCAGCTTTTTTTCGACAACGAGCAGTTCTATCGGTTCCTCGAGAAAGCGCGCGCGGCGGGAGTCAACGTGCCGATAGAAGCGGGTATCATGCCGTGTGTGAACGCGAAATCCATTCAGAGAATGGTGGGACTCTGCGGAGCGTCGCTGCCGCCGAAGTTCACAAAGCTCATCGCGCGTTTCGGAGATAACCCCGAGGCAATGCGCGACGCGGGTATCGCTTACGCTAACGAGCAGATAATCGATCTGGTCTCGAGCGGCGTGGATGGAATTCACCTCTACACGATGAACAATCCGTATGTTGCGCGGAAGATCAGCGAGGGCGTTTCGAGTGTTATAAGGATATGATCTAATCAAAAAGCCGAGGCGCGAGCCTCGGCTTTTTTGTTATTTCAGGAACCCTTCGATGATCTTTTCCTCAGCTTCCTCACGCGAAAGCCCCAACGAACAGAGCTTGAGTATCTGCTCCCCCGCGATCTTTCCGATAGCGGCTTCGTGGATGAGCGCCGCGTCAACGTTCGCGGCGTTGAGTGCGGGCTGCGCGTCAACTCTGCCGTTATCCGCTATGATAGCGTCGCAGGCGGAATGTCCCGTGCAGCGGGCGTTTCCGTCAACGGCGGAGTAGAACGCCTGATACGAGTTCCCGCGTGCCACGGAGCGCGACACCAGATCGACGCCGCTGTCCGCGCCGTTGAGCTTCACATGGAATTTCGAGACCGCTTCCTCGGCGTTGTCCGTCATAATGCGCTCGCGTACAACGAGCTTTGCGCTTTCGCCGAGCTCCGCGGAGGTAGTCCGCGTTGACCTGTCCACTCCGCCAAGCTGCACCGTATCCATTTCCAGATACGAATTCTCCTTCATAAAACACTCTGTCACAGGGTCTATCTTTTTGAGACCCGCGCCGCCGCCGGTGCCGATGTGCTTTTCCTTGTAGACCACGCGCGAGTTCGGTTCAAGGAAGAAGCGGTGTATGCCGTTGTGCCGCGCGTCCTCTTCGCCTTCGTTGTGAACGCCGCACCCCGCGACTATCACAATATCCGCGCCCTCGCCGATGTAGAAGTCGTTGTAGACGAGATCGTCCACAGCCGTATGAGTGACGCAGGCGGGGATAAACACGGTCTCGCCCTTAGTGTTTGGCTTTACGGTGATGTCGATCCCTGGCTTGTCGGTCTTGGAGGTGATGGTGACGTTCTCCGAGGACTGCCGTCCCGCGCAGGAGCTGTCCTCGCGGATATTATACGCGCCCTTGAAGCCCGTTGCGGGGTCGTAGCCGCTTATCACCTTCAGCATATCCCCTGTGATACTGTTGAAATTGACGTTCATAATATCGCTCATAAACAATCCCCCGTTCTTTTCGGGCAGGAGCAGGTGTACTCGCCCGAGATCAGCTTCGGGAGCACATCGTCCTTTGTTCCCGAGATACGGATCTTACCGTTCGCGATGACTATTATGTCGTCCGCTATTGAAAGTATGCGCTCCTGATGAGAAATGACGACGAGCTCGCCGTCGGTCTTGTCGCGGATCTCCTCAAACGTCTGAACGAGCCTCGAGAAGCTCCACAGATCTATACCCGCCTCGGGCTCGTCGAACACCGACAGCTTGGCGTTCCGCGCGAGCACAGTGGCTATCTCGATACGCTTCGCTTCGCCTCCCGAGAGCGAGGTGTTCATTTCGCGGTCAATATATTCCTCGGCGCATAAGCCGACCTTACCGAGCAGAGCGCAAAGCTCGCCCGTGTTCATGGAATTCCCCGAGGAGAGCTCCATAAGATCGCGGACGGTAAGCCCCTTGAACCGCACTGGCTGTTGGAACGCGTAAGCGACGCCCTTTTTTGCGCGTTCGGTGATATCGAGCGAGGTGATGTCCTCGCCGTTTAACAGGATCTGTCCCGAGGTAGGATGTTCGACGCCCGAGATGAGCTTCGCGAGCGAGGTTTTTCCGCCCCCGTTCGGTCCCGTTATTACGGTGAGCTTCCCGCGCGTCTTAAAGGACACGCCGTCAACTATGGAGCTCCCGTCGGGCAAGCTCCAGTGAAGGTCTTTTATTTCAAGCAATTAAATTGCCCCTTTCCCCGTTTCTTTGTGGGTGTAACGGTGTTTTATTTTAGGCGTTTTCCGCGCCTCCGAAGGGGAAAACGCGGTCACAGCGGTTCCTTATCCTTTTCCGCCTCCAGCAGAAGTCTCTTGAAAAGCTCCGGCATCGCCGTTTTGAAGTTCAGAGGCTTAAAAGTCTCCGTGCTTACGAAGGCGTGCGAGCTCGTGCCCTCGGTGAGGAGCTCCCCGCCGCGGGTCAGCGTATACGCGAACTCCACGCGCGCGGGCGTAAGGCGCGTTATCTTAGAGGTTATCAGAAGGCTGTCGTCATACCGCGCGGGAATGTGATAGCGCACCGAGATGGCAGTAACCGGCAACATAACGCCGCCGCGCTCCATTTCGGCATAGCTCAAGCCCATTTTTTTGATATAATCCGTCCGCGCTATCTCAAACCAGATCGGATATGTCGCGTGGTGAACGACGCCCATAGCGTCGGTCTCGGCATAGCGCACGGTGATCTCCGTAATGCTCGACATCAGAAACGCTCCCTCTTGGATTGGAACAGCCCCGCTCCGAACGCCAGAACGCAGTCCGGCGTTACCTTGGAAAGCGCCCTCAGAGCAGATGTGAGCAGATTGTCCGTGATTATGCGCTTCCCCGCGAACATCTCGCGCACCGCGTGCTCCGCGAGCTTCGCGCTGTTGACGGGCTTCGAGAGGAATTTCACACGCGCCGTCTCGCTGAATTCCGTGGAGACCGGACCGGGACAAAGCGCGCAGACGTGCACTCCCGAACGCGCCGCGCGAAGCTCCTCGGCGACCGCCTGCGTCATTCTCAAGATATACGCCTTGCTCGCGTAGTAGGACGAGAAGTGCGGTCCCGGAAGGAACGCCGCTATGCTCGAGGTGTTGAGGATATAACCGCACCCGCGCTTTTTGAAGTCCTTTAAAAACAGCTTGAACAGTATGTGGAACGCCTTTATGTTCACGTCTATCAGATCGAGCTCACGTTCGATGTTCGTCTCGTCGAAGTCGCCGAAAACGCCGAAGCCTGCGTTGTTTACAAGAATGTCGATGTCATACTTCTTCACCGCGTCATAAAGCTTGAACACCTGCGTTTCATCGGAGAGATCCGCGGCGATGTACATCGCTTTTACGCCGTATTCCCTAACAAGCTCTTCTTTGAGCTCCGCGAGCCTGTCGCGGCGGCGTGCCGTGATTATCACGTTTATTCCGTGCTTGGCGAGACTTCTCGCGATGTCGCGCCCTATTCCCGAGCTCGCGCCCGTTACCAATGCTATCATTAAAGCAGTCCTCCGTATATTATTTGCTTGCGGAAATGCCGATCGGATGCTGTTTTTACGCGGTTTTCCCCGCCTTAGGCGGGGAAAACGCCATTAAATCGGTATTTCCTTATTTACTTATCCTGAACGGCGCGAGCGGCAGACCGAACAGGCTGTGAATGTGTATCTCGGCGTAGTTTTTCCAGAGATAGCGCACCCCGCAGGGGTTTTGGATGCCCTCTGCGGACACGAAGATGCGTTCTCCGGAAACGTCCGCGATGGCGGGGCGGTAAACGCCGTTTTCGCCGCATATCTCAAAGCCCAGAGGATCTCCCTTTACCTTAAAGCCGCCGCGCGCGTGGCTGAATTGGAGCTCCACGGTGTCTCCGCGCCAAACCGCGCTGCTGAGCGTCGGAGCAAAGGCTCCGTCAGCGCCGCCGTAAACAATGTCAAGCGTCTGCATGGCGAAGCGGTGACCTACGGTCAGCTTGTCGGCGGGGTGGATATTGTCGCGCTCGCCGCAATCTAGGGTGACTACTATGCCGGTGTTCTTCACCGTGTCGTAAACACGCATCTGCGCCTCTCGGATAAGGCTCCAGGCATCGCCGTCGGGATTTCCGCCAGCGTACATCGGAAGCTGCGCTATTATGAACGGAAGGTGGTCGTCACGCCAGACCTCGCGCCAGTTCCTGATGAGCTGTGTTAAAAGCGTGTAGTAAGCGTGCGGATGCACTTCGTCGGTCTCACCCTGATACCACCACACTCCGCCGAGCGTGTACGGGTACAAAAAGCTTATCATGCTGTCGAAAAGCACGCCGGGAGAATGGAAGTTGCACGGCGCGGGGGGACCGGGGTATTTGTTCTCGCCGCAGTATTCGAGCATTTCGTCCCAGGAAGCGTCCGGCTTGGTTTTAAGGAGCTCTTCGCACTTGCGCTCCCATTCCGCGTGATATTTCTGATACTCGCGGTATTCAGCAACGGCTTCTTCCTCGGTTCTGCCCTCCATATAAGCGTCGTATTCGTCGAAGTAGACCGCCGCGCCGCCTCGCGCATAGTTTCTGTCGATCCAGCAGGAGGCGGAGGTCCCGCCCCAATTGCAGTTGATTATACCGACGGTAACGTCCAGATAAGCCGCCATCTCCTTCGCGCAGAAGTACGCCGCGGCGCTCCAGTGCGCGGAATGTTCTTTGTCGGAAAACTCCGTCCAGACGGTATTGCTGATAGCCTCCGCGTGATCGTCGTCCCAGAGAGTTCTTTTGGGGAAACTATAGCAGCGGACGTTATCGGTGTCATCGTTTTCGAGAGCTTCAATGCCGCATTCGCAGCCGCACAGCTCCATTTCCATGTTGGCTTCGCCGCCCGCGAGCCACACCTCGCCGATAGCGACGTTGGAAAACTGAATGAATTCCTCGGTCTCATCGTCGATTATCGACAGGTTCATAAAACGGCACGCGCCCATCGGCGGGAAGAGAACCCGCCATTTGCCGTCGGTCACGGTGCAGGAGGATGTGAATCCGCACAGCTCCACGCTGACGGCAACTCCCTCTTCGCCCGTTCCGAACACGCAAATATTCTTGCCGCGCTGCAATACCATACCATCGCCGAAGATCGGCGCCGCTTGAATTCTCACAATAACGCACACTCCTTATAATGGGATAAACATATATAATATTATACCGCATTTTCCCAAAAAAGTCAAGGGAATTTGCTATTTTTCACAAAATCTCCTGTTGTGTTACAATAGCGTATATGCACAAAACCCGCGGTAATGTCCAATTGGCATTACCGTGGGTTTTATTTAATTGAAATTTTACCATACCTCTTGTTCTTTGCCGGAATAAAAACTAGGGTGAAAGTAAAATAAAAATCGCTGCCATGAAATTCCATTTTTTCCCTTCGGGAAGATCAACCCTTAAGGATCACAACCATACAATTGCGTGAAACGCGTTATTTTTTGCGTGAAACGGAATTTTGACCATAAATTTCACTTGACAAGGCTCAAAAAGCGCATTATAATTTAAAATGGAATGGTATAATTTCGGCTCGCGCAGGATCAGAGAACCGTGTGCCCTGCGCGTGGATAGGAAAATCGCGGCAGGTTTTTGAATTAAGGGAGATTTCGATGTATAGAGATGAGTTGATTATGTATAGAGTTGAGCTGATGCTGAGGCAGCTGACTGCCGGGAAGACAATTATTGAAATGATCATTTTTTTGTCATATATTCTGGTTTGCGCGGCGTTATTTAAAAGCAGATTTTCGCGGTCGGCGACAGCTGTCGCATTCGGCGCGGCGGGGATCGTTATAGTGGGGGTAAACGTCGCGCTGATGCTGCCGAGTCCGGAAAACTATGACTTTATGCTTACGCTGTTTCCGCTTACGGCATATCTTCCGTTTTCGGTGCTGCTTTATTTCTTATCGGACAGCGGCATATTTGATACCGCAGCGGTCTGCTCCGTCGGAGCGCTTGAAGTGCTGATCCTTAAATCGCTGCAAAAGATACTGATATGTTTTGTTGATCAGGGTGCGGAGGGCGGCACGCCGAGATTTATGGAGCACTTTATGTATGACGCAGTCGTCATGCTTGCGGCAGCGGGGCTTGTGTTCATAGCGTTTCGGTTCATCGGCAAGGCGTTTCGTTCCTGTGTTATAGAAAATCGGCAAAACCGCCTACTGCTGTCCGTACCGATAATTATGACTTTTTTGATGATGTTTTATTATCTGAACAGTACGACCAATGTGACCACTCTGATCTTTACTATGCTTATCGCGCTTTCGATCTTCTTTGTCATTGCAAAGCTGCTGAATTCGGGAGCGGAGCTTATTCGTGTAAGGCGTTCGGAAAAGGAGATGTCCGAATATATTGATATTCAGCGGCGCGGCTATGACAGAGTAGTCCAGAAAATGGAATCTACCCGCGAATACCGTCATGATATGCGACATCATCTCGCGGTTATCGAGGGTCTTGCCAAGCAGGGCGAATGTGATAAGATCATCGAGTACACGGCTAATCTGAACGGCTCGTTCGGCAAGCTTGACGGTATGAGCTATTGTAAAAATCCCGAGATCAACGCGATCCTGTCGGAATACATCGGCAGAGCGGAGAGCACAGGGTGCAGAATAACGCAAAGTCTTTCGCTGCCCGAAATGCTCCCGTTTGAGGAAAACGACGTTTGCCTCGTGCTGGCAAACACGATAGACAACGCTATAAACGCCTGCTCCGAGCTTCCCGAGGAAAAGCGGTTCATCAATATTTCGGCGGCGTATGAGGACGGTCACAGACTGCTTGTTTCGGTGAATAATCCCTGCTCAAACAACTTTGAGTTCGATGAAAACGGATTGCCCGTTACCGGTGAACGTTCAGACGAACACGGCATTGGACTCCGCTCGGTAAAGCGTATTGTCGAGAAGTATAACGGCTTTATGCGCTGTATGCTCGAAAACGGAGAATTTGTGTTCCAGGCGGCGCTGTTCTATGACAACAGTCCCTCAAAACGCAAGGACATCAGACCCGGCAGTATACCGAAACGCGCGGCGTCCTCGTTGGCGGGTCTGGTTCTGGGAGTGATCGTCATGCTGAACGTGCTGCCGTCCGCGGCGGAGGCGGCTTCGGAGGTACTCTCGGTCAATATCCGCACGATAAGAAGTCTTGTTCTCGGTTGGGGCAGCAGCTCAATATCTATATTCGGTCCCGAATTTGACGGAAACGGCGCGCTGAACAACGCGGTGAAAAATTACACCAACGAGGCAAAGGAAAAGTTTTTGTGGTACTTTAACCGCAAATATAACGGCTATGTGGCTGAGGAAATGACATACTTGGTCACCCGCGATGATGAAAAGTATTTTATCGCGCAGTTCAATGTGACTATAAACGCGGGCGGCTCAATGGATTACGGCCGCTGGATCGTCTATGACAAGAGCGCGGGCAAGGTGTTGGCGCTTTCCGATCTGTTCAAGGAAGGCAGCGATTACATCGAGGTAATAAGCGCCGATATACTGAAACAGATGAAAGAGAAAAACGATATGTACGGCGACGGCTACTTTGTTGACGGCGACGACGCTTTCACCTCGATAGACGAGGACGCGAACTTCTATATCGACGAATTTGACAGGCTTGTCATCATTTTTGACGAATACGAGGTAGCTCCCGGATTTATGGGCAGTCCCAAGTTTTTTATCAATAACAAGGTCTTGGAAGAGATCAGGAGGTGAGCGGATTGATCGAAATAGCATTATGCGATGACAACGCCGAGGACATAAAGACGATAAGGACGCTTGCCGAACGGTTTGCCGCCGAACATTCGGAGTTCCCGATACGGCTGAGCGCGTTTTCCTCGGCGGCGGAGCTGCTGGAGCATATTGAAAACAACAACTGCTTCGACCTGTACATTCTCGACGTGATGATGCCGGAAATATCGGGAATACGGCTTGCGGAAGTACTCCGCAGCCGCGGCGAACACGCGGAGATCGTGTTCCTGACTATCTCGCGCGACTATGCGGTGGACGCTTTTTCGGTGCGTGCTTCCGGGTATTTGCTTAAGCCGGTGAACCAAAAGCAGTTTGATGAAACGATGCTTTGGGCAGTCCAAAAGCTCGATCGGGAGAAAAACGAGGTGCTTACGGTAAAAGCAAAGGACGGCTTGCGGAGAATACAGCTCCACAAGATCGTGATGATAGAGAGCTTTAACCACACGCGGGAGATCACATTGACGGACAACAGCGTGCTGGAGACCTCCGCGACGCTGTCGGAGCTGTTCGAGCAGCTGGGAGGTCACGAGAACTTCTATATGCCGCACCGCGCGTACATAGCCAATCTCGACAACTCGGTGGGGATAGTACGCTACGATCTGCTTATGCTCGGCGACCGCCGCATACCGATACCGAAAAATCAGTTTGCCGCCGTGCAGGAGCGGGTTCGGGAACACTTCTTCAAAAGGAAATAATTGTAAACCGCTTGACGGGGCTTTTCGGTCTTGTCAAGCGGTTTTTTTAACGTTTTTTCCGTTTCACGCTCCAAAAACGCGATTTCGCGCAAACCGTCTTGATTTCTTGACGATAAAAGGTTAATATGTAGGAAACGGCTTTAAATTTGCCATAATTTAAATAGAGGAGTGATTTACAATGAACAAAATTATTAAGAGAGCCGCGGCGATAGTCACGGCGCTTGCGGTCATGCTGACTGCGGTCGTGTTTGATATTCCCGAAAAGCTCACGGCAAAGGCGGCGCAGTCATCATCGGCGGGCGGCTGTAACGGCGATCATTCGGGTATGACTAAGTTAACAAGTTCAACTGTATTGCCTTCAAAATCAAGTGGTGATTATTATTATTATCTCGACGAAGATATTACCCTCGACACGTTATTGGATATCGATCCTCCCGCTAATGGGTTTAGCTATGACATTAATGTTACCCTATGCTTGAATGGGCATACACTTACAGCGGCAAGCAAAATGCGCATACTCTATATTTGTTCAGCTACCTTCACTCTTTGCGATTGCGAGGGCAGCGGACACCCCGGAAAAATGACCGGCGGAAATACCACAGGCATCTCTGGCGGCGGTGCGGTTTATGTTGGCAATAGTACCGGGAAAAAGGGCGGTACATTCATAATGAACGGCGGCACGATTACCGGCAATAATACAACCCGAACCGGTGGCGGCGTAATGGTTAACGACCGAACATCAACATTCATAATGAACGGCGGCACAATTTCCAATAACGATGCTGCAGGCAATGGAGGCGGTGTTTATACCGATTGTGGGACTATCATAATAAATGGAGGCACAATTTCCGGCAACACCTCATCGATGGGCGGTGGTATATATTGTTACGATTCGACACTTAACGGCGGTACAATTACGGGCAACAAAGCCGATACAGGCGGCGGTATATATTTCATGGGGGACATGACACTTAACGGGAATGTCACAATCACGGGAAATACCAAAACCGACGGCACAACCTTGAATAATTTATATATTGAATCCGATAGGACGATCACAATAGGAAACGACTTTTCAAACGCTTCCAAGGTTGGCGTTACTACCGTAAATACACCCGAAGACTGTACGGGTTATGTTGAAGTAACGGGAACGACCTCAAAAGATGTAAGCAGC
>CAYVSV010000040.1:0-4579 GCA_964454205.1 uncultured Ruminococcus sp. | reverse complement strand
AGACTGTACGGGTTATGTTGAAGTAACGGGAACGACCTCAAAAGATGTAAGCAGCAGCTTTACGGCGGATAATGACAAGCTGAGCATTGTTTATAAAAACAGTAAGGTTCAGCTTACGGGCGCACACAGTTACAGCACAACGTGGGGAAAGGACGCAAACAATCACTGGCACACGTGTTCCAAATGCGGCGGAAAGGACAGCGCGGCACATACTTGGAACAGCGGCACGGTAACAACAAATGCCACCTGCACCTCGACAGGCGTTAAAACGTACACTTGTACCGTTTGCAGTCAGACCAAGACCGAAACTATTCCAGCAACAGGTCACAGCACCACGCATACCGCAGCGAATGCGGCGACCTGCACCGAGGACGGCAATAAAGAGTATTGGTACTGTTCAAAATGCAAAAAGTATTTCAGCAACAGCACTTGCACGACCGAGATAACCAACACGGTTATTGCGAAATTGAACCACAGCTTCAGCAGCGACTGGGAAACGGACGGCACAAATCATTGGCACGTCTGCACAAGAACCGACTGTACCGCTGTAAGCGGTGAAGCGGCACACAGCTTCGAGCAGAAAAAGGACGGAGATAACCACTGGGATGAATGTTCCGTGTGCGGCTATAAAACGAATATAACGGCGCACAACTACACCGCGCCGAAAAGGGACGAAAACGACCACTGGCAGGAGTGCGGCTGCGGCGCTAAAAAAGACATAACAGCGCACTCTTTCGTTGACAAAAGCGACGATACGTGTTTCTGGCAGGAATGCAGCTGCGGATACATAATCGGCAAAACGGAGCACTCCAATTTCACGCAAAAGTATGACGATGACAACCATTGGTATGAGTGCGACGTATGCCAACACAAAAAGAACATAGAAGAGCACTCTTTCGCACAGCAGCATGACGGGGACAACCACTGGCTGGAGTGCGGCTGCGGCTATAAAAAGGACGAAGCGGCGCACGAATGGGGCGATTGGGCGTTGACGGTTGAACCCACCGTGGACGCGACCGGCACAGCAGAGCGCACTTGCTCCTGCGGCGAAAAGCAGATCAAAACGGACGTTCCCGTTTTGACCGACGACGCCGTGTGGACTAAAGACGAAACCACAAAGCCCACCATAGACACGGACGGCGAGTATACGTATGAAAGCGATTACGGCACGGTAACGGAGGAAGTTCCCAAGCTGAGCTACACAGAAATCTGGACAAAGGACACCGAGAACAGCATAGCGCCTACCGAGGAACAGCCGGGCAAGGACGTTTACACAAGCGCATACGGTACGGTCACCGTTACAATACCGCCGCTCGATCACACGCACACCTTGGTTTATGTTCCGGAAGTGCCCGCGACCGAAACCGAAGAAGGCGTAAGGGAGCATTGGCACTGCGATGGCTGCGGCAAGGATTTCATTGATGAAAACGGCGAAATCGAAGCAACCGGCGATGAACTGAAAATAGGCAAGCTCGAAAAGGAAGTCCAATCGGGTGAGAACGCTCCGACAGCGACATTGACTACGCCAAACGAGGAGCTTGCAAACGCGGTTCTGACTGAGGAGGAACAGGCTGTCATCAATGACGGTAAGGATATAAAAATCGTTCTGAAGATCGACGTTCAGGATGAGCCTGCCGCCGAGGATAAGACAGCGGTTGAAACCGCTATCGGAGATTTGACCGATTATAATCTCGGAATGTATCTTGATGTAAACCTGTTTAAGGTAATAAACGGAGAGGAGAATCCGATAACCGAAACAAACGTTGCTCTTACGATAACCTTTGAGGTTCCCGAGGGGCTTCGCGGCAGCGCAAGAGCGTACTCGGTAATTCGCGTTCACGACGGTGAAACGACGGTTCTTGAGGATAAGGACAATGATCCCGATACGGTAACTATCGAAACCGATAAGTTCTCGACATACGCGCTTGCGTACAGCGAGAATAAAAACGACACACCGCCCGATGAGAGCAATTCCGGCAGCACTAACATACCGAGTTTGGGCGAGCCGACCAACAGCGGATATATTCCCTCCGAGAGCAGCGGGGCTTCGGATACCGACACCACACAACCGAGCGATGAAAATTCCTCAACCGATGATAGCGGTATCAATTCGAGCGACGGCACTACATCAAGTGATGAGAACAATTCCTCGCCAAGCGAAAGCGCGTCTGCCCCCGACAACAGCGGCAACCCTTCAACGGGCATTGCGGTATCGCTTGTTCCGTTGGCGGCAGCAGCGATTACTGCCTTAATGGTGACGGTTAAGCGTAAAAAGAAATAATCTCCCTATTTCGGGGATCGCATGAGCATCCAATAAAACCGCAGCGCTGACGGGACAATTTGTCCCGTCAGCGTTTTATGATTTAATAATCGAACCGCATAAAACGGCGTAATATTGCTCGAATGGAGTTCATTCGGCAAGCGCCCTAAAGCCCTTAAGTTTGTCAACAAAATCAGATTTTAAATATATTTTGTGCGGCTGTCATTCAGATAAGCCGTGAGGATTTCATTCAAATCATATCTGTATTTTTCGTTTATGTAAACGTTATTTTGCTCTTGACCGTCTAAAAAACTTTATCGGGGGTTAGAAATTTGAAAGAAGCAACGTATACAAATTATGAGGAACTGCCGCTATTCTTAAACGCAGAAACGCTCGCGGAGCTATTGGGTGTTTCGGTATCGAGCAGCTGCGAGCTAATGCATGAAAAGGATTTTCCGGCAATCAGAATATCCCGCTTCAATTGAATTTCGCCCAAAACGCGAAAAGTCTTTAACAAGGATACAACTAACTATATACTCCGAAAAACTCCCGAGCAGCTATAAAACTGACCCGCCCCCTGTCAAGTAGACAGCATAAAAAACAAAAAATTCTTCGGAATAACCAAAAGCAGTCTGTACATTCTGCGGTAATTTCCGGCATTGACGGTATGTATTTTTTCTTCTTGACACGTGTTACGGATTTCAAGTGAAGGAGCTGCATTAATCTGTAAATACGCTTTTTGTTGTAATGCACCTCATGCTCGCGGTTAATCGTGATGGTCATTTGCCTATAGCCCAATATTCCGTTCGTTTCCTCATAATGCTGTTTTATCCATTCCATGACCTGCTTGTTGATCTGTTGTCTCCGGCTCGGTGTTCTTCTAAGCCATTTGTAATATGTTGAACGAGCAACATTAAGAGCGTTGCACAGTTTTATGATCGGATATTTCTCTGTCTCATTTAAATATTTTATCGCCAGGAATTGATCTTCTTGCCGAACTTCGCTCACCGACCACCCCCTCTCAATTCCCTGAGTTTTTTTAATATTGCGATCTCCATATCCCGCTCCTTGATCTTTGCCTGCAAGATCCTATTTTCAATGTGAAGCTTGTCCGCTTCCGTCAACTCACTTTCCGGCTTTGCTAGCGTTGACGCGAAGCGTCAACCCGTCCCCTGCGGTCAGTCCGTCCGTCCGCGCCTTTTGCCTCGTACTTATGCACACACGAATAGACCTGCTGATATGATACACCAAATTTCTCCGCCGCCGATCCGTAATCCTTGCCGTTCGCTATACAAAACGCGACTATTTCCGTTTTGATCGCATCGCACTCGGCAAAGGAAATCGACGTACTATGCGATACGGTCTGCGAGATGGATAAAGGTGTTCTGACAATTATGAGATAGATCCCTGCTGTGATGCTGCCTTCGGGCTGCAATAAGCGGCATATTTTCTAACTGTTAAGCGATGTTGATACATAAATAGGCGTATCCTACCGGATACGCCGATCGTCATCTTATTCTGCCAAAAATTAACAGCACGCGTCTGTATTTTACCGTCCAAAATTGCATTTTACTTTTTTTCTGTTGATTTCTTTTGCGTTTTGATGTATACTGAATACATCAGCTGAAATACAAAATGAAATGAATGGAGCATTTAAAATGGGAGCTATATTATTTGCGGTTTTTGCGGCTATCGAAATATTGCTTACAGTGTTAAGCTGCACAAAGTATAGAAGCCTTTGGTACAGAAACAGGGCGCTTTTCAGCGGAGCGGAATTAATACTCCTGCTGTTGGTAATACTTTTGCCCGTGACGGGACAGAAGTGGAGGTTCACAGGCTGCGTCATTATTCTCGGAATACGTCTTGTTGTGTCCGGTATCGTATATCTTGTGAAGCGCAAGGGTGCGGCAAAGGAGAAAACAAACGGTAAAATGATCGCGGGAGCGGTTATGAGCATTTTCCTTATCGGCTTCGCGCTTTTTCCCGCGTTTATTTTCACGGGATATTCCGGACTTAAAACAACCGGTCAGTACAAGGTAAAGGAAACGCAGGCAATACTTATCGACAAAAGCAGACTTGAAGCCCACGAAAACGACGGCTCCAACCGTGAGATACCTATTCACTTCTACTACCCGGAGAGCGGCGCGGCAAACTGCCCGTTGGTGCTGTTCGCTCACGGCTCGTTCGGTTATTATCAGAGCAATTCCTCACTGTATTTTGAGCTTGCGAGCAACGGCTATGTCGTAGCGAGCATAGACCACCCGTATTACGCGTTCTTCACAAAGGACACAAACGGCAAATTGATAATAGTTGACTTTG
>CAYVSV010000039.1:0-20063 GCA_964454205.1 uncultured Ruminococcus sp. | reverse complement strand
ATGAGGTCATCAGTTCGACTCTGATTAACAGCTCCAAGCTCCCTCCGATTATCGGTGGGAGCTTTGTTTTTTGATAAAAATCGCTGAGCGCTGTTATAGCTCAGTTGGTCGGGTTGTGCTTCGCACAACGCTGGCACATCCTTGGTAAGGATGAGGTCATCAGTTCGACTCTGATTAACAGCTCCAAGCTCCCTCCGATTATCGGAGGGAGTTATTTTTTTGGCAAAAAAGCCGCGCTCCGCGCGGCTTTTCGATCCGAATGCTGCGCGTCAGCCCAGCCGCGCGGAATACCGCTTCTCCCTGCGGAAGCAGACCGCAAAAAACGTAGTGCAAAGCAGCAAAACCGGAAAAATCGTGAGCGTCTTCATCATAACAATAACTTCCTTTCTTTTCCACTCGTCAAAACAGCTAATTGCTCTATTAGTTCTAATTGCACTATTATTGATAGTGCAATTGTATTATAACATTCTTTCCCAGGTTTGTCAAGTACTTTTTAAAAAATTTCCGTTTTTCCCCGCTGAAGGCGGGGAAAAACGCGCAATATCAGCGCCTGTCTCCCCCGCCTTCGGCGGCGAAAACCCGCCGGATCGGAAACGCTTCAATAAAAACAGCAAGGCAACGTCAAAAATCAACCTAAAATTTGTTGAAAATACACAACGAAAAATTACCGCTTTCACGCCGAATTGTAGTATAATTAAGGGAGTGCCGATCAAATGATATTGATAAAAAACAGAGTTTTATTTTTTGCGTTTTTCCCCGCCGGAAAGGAGGAAAAACGCCGTCAGATCGATATTTTCTTAAGCGGTATCTTCAAAAGGGAGAGAGATAAAATGGCTAAAGATCACACAATGGACTTAACGAGCGGGGCTGTGCTGCCGAAAATGCTCCGCTTTTCACTGCCTATCATGGCTTCGGGAGTTTTGCAGCTCCTGTTCAACGCGGCGGACATAATCGTCGTGGGAAGGTTCGCCGGGGATAACTCTATGGGCGCGGTGGGCTCTACATCGTCGCTCATCAATCTGTTCACAAACGTTTTTATAGGGCTGTCGGTCGGCGTGAACGTTGTCGCGGCGAGGTCTCACGGCGCAAACTCCAAGGACGATATGCAGGACATCGTTCACACGTCCGTTTTGCTGTCGCTGATATGCGGGGTCATCCTCGCCGCGGCGGGCGCGGTGTTCGCCCCCGCGATGCTGGAGCTTATGGAAGCCACCGAGACCCAGCTCCCGCTCGCCGTAAAATACCTCCGTATATACTTTTTGGGAATGCCCGCCATGCTTTTGTACAACTTCGGCGCGGCTGTTCTGAGAGCCGTAGGCGACACAAAGCGGCCGCTCTACTTCCTCACGACGGCGGGATTTATAAACGTCGGGCTGAATTTGCTGTTCGTTATCGTCTTTAAGCTGGACGTAGCGGGGGTGGCGCTGGCGACCGTTATATCGCAATGCGTTTCCGCGGCGCTTATCGTTATCTGCCTTGTAAAGGAAACCGGCGCGATACACCTCGATCTGCGGAAATTGAAAATACACGGCATAGTGATGCGCGCGGTAGTCCGCGTGGGACTTCCGGCGGGATTTCAGGGGATGATCTTCTCGCTTTCCAACGTCGTAATACAGTCCTCTGTCAATCTGTTCGGAGACACAACGGTCTCGGGCAATTCCGCATCCTCTTCTATAGAGGGCTTCGTTTACATAGCCATGAACACCTTCTATCAGGCGGCGATCTCCTTCACGGGTCAGAACGTGGGGGCGAAGCAATACCGCCGCATACCGCGCGTATTGTTCTGCTCGCAGGCGTGCGTTGTCATAACGGGGCTGACTCTCGGGTGGGCGGCGTACATTTTCGGAGAGCCGCTGCTGTCGATCTATTCCTCAAGCGCGGACGTTATCGCGGCGGGCATGGTGCGCGCGGGGATAATCCTCACGACGTACGCGCTGTGCGGCTGCATGGACGTTATGGTGGGTATGATGCGCGGAATAGGCTGTTCGATACTGCCGATGATAGTGTCGCTCGTGGGAGCCTGCGGTCTGCGCATACTCTGGATAATGACCGTGTTTCAAATACCGGAGTACCACACCATCAAAACGGTCTACATCTCCTATCCGATAACGTGGGCGGTAACATTCCTGGCACATATCGTCTGCTGGACTATCGTCTGGAGCAGGCTCAAAAAAGAGAAGGCGGAGTATTTCGTTAAAGAAAAGGCGCCTTCCGCCGAAACATAAACAAACGCCGTGCTCTTTTCGGGGGCGCGGCGTCAAATATTTTCACAACATTTTTGATCCGATCTGTAACCTCAAAGTCTAAAAAACGTACTTAATTTACAGAAGGAGGTGCGCGTATGGACGATAAGGAAATAATCGAGCTGTATTTCGGGCGCGACGAACGGGCTATCAGGGAAACGTCGGACAAGTACGGCAGGCTGTGTTTTTCCGTAGCTTACAACATTCTCGGCTGCCGCGAGGACGCGGAGGAGAGCGTCAACGACGCGTATCTCGCGGTGTGGGAGGCTATCCCGCCCGAAAAGCCAGACAGTCTGCGGGCGTTCGTTTGCGGTATCGCGCGAAATCTGTCGCTCAAAAGATTAGAGTACAACACGGCGGCAAAGCGCTCGCCCGAGGCTCTGCTGCCGTTCGCCGAATTGGAGGATATGCTGACGGACGGAAGCGCTCATCCCGACGTTTCCGCCGAGGAGCTCGGTTCACTGATAAGCGAGTTTCTGAAAACGCAGTCCGCGGAAGCGCGGTGCGTTTTTGTGCGGCGGTATTGGTACTTCGACCCCATATCCGAGATTGCCGAGAGGTATTCATTCGGCAAAAGCAAGGTCAAGACCCTGCTTTTCCGCACACGAAGCAGGCTGAAAGAATTTCTGAACAGGGAGGGTTATAATATATGAAAAAAGAGCTTTTGATAAACGCCATAGGCTGCATCGACAGCGCGATAGTCGACGAGGCGGAGGACTACAGACCCATACGGAAAAACCGGAAAAAAACCGCGTGGATATGGGCGGCAGCGGCGGTTTGTCTGTGCGCGACCGTTACGCTCATATCCCGGAACGCTTTTACGCGAAGGACAAGCAATGAACTTACCGTATGCTTTGCCGGGGAAGCAAGACAGGGATATGTCGATTACCGCAAGACAGCCGAAACGGGCAGGGTCACGATAACCGACGAGCTGAAAAACCTGATGAACGAGCACAAGGGCTCAAATTACAGATTTACCGTGCGCGTAATTGACGCTAACGGCGCGGACAGGGCGAGGATATATAATGCCTGTATCGCGCCGCTTGATCTGCGCGATCCCAACGGTGACAACAGGGAAAGTTTTCTGAACAGCGGCGTTATATTCGAGCTTACGCGAGAGCAGGTCTATGCGATAAAAAGCACGCCGGAATTCGCGCTGATAATCTCCCCGGCGGCGCTGAAGATCAACGAAGAATATCTGAACACGACAGACCGCGGCAAGCTGGATGTGTATGTATTTCCGAAAAACGAAGTTTTAGAGCTGCGGAACCGATACGAGGACGTTGACGCGTGGCAGAAAGCCTGCAAGGAACGCGCCCTTGAGCTCTTAGACGGGCTTTCGGAGGAATACGGCATACGCCGCGGGGAGCTGAAAGATCACCGAGATATCACGGGCACGTTCCGCGCGGAGCTTGACACGGAGCTTGTCGCAAGACTGCTCAAAGACGAGCGCGTCAAGTTCGTTTATGTTACAGATACGATCGAATAACGAAAAAACGCCGTGCTCTTTTGGAAGAGCACGGCGTTGAACTGTTTTGCCGCTGTTTTATAATACCGGATAAACACCGCTCACTTGTTAGCGCATATACGCATATAATTCAATATACCGAAATTGCGAATATGAGGTGAAGAAATGAAGGTTTGTACTCTTAACGAATTAAAGGTCGGCGAACGCGCGGTCGTAAAGGAACTGGAGACGCGCGGAGCAATGCGCCGCCGCCTGCTCGATATAGGCTTGTGCCGCGGCGCGGCGGTGGAGTGCGTGGGAAGAAGCCCTATGGGCGACCCCTCGGCGTATCTTATCTGCGGCGCGGTGATAGCTATTCGCGGCACGGACAGCCGCGGCGTGATAGTAAGGGGGAGCTAGATGGGAATTTCATTTGGTCCCGCGGAAGCGGACATAACAAGCGCCGGCAAGCTCATCGCCCTTGCGGGAAACCCCAACGTCGGGAAAAGCACGGTGTTCAACGCGCTTACCGGAATGAGGCAGCACACCGGGAATTGGGCGGGCAAGACCGTCGCGGCAGCCGTCGGGACGTTCAAAACAGCGGAATTTTCCTACACCGCCGCGGATCTTCCGGGAACGTACTCGCTGCTCGCGCGTTCCGCGGAGGAGGAAAACGCGCGGGATTTTATATGCTTCGGAGAAGCGGACGCGGCAATTGTCGTCTGCGACGCGACCTGCCTTGAGCGCGGGCTCAATCTCGCGCTGCAGGTCATGGAGATATTCCCGAAAACGCTCGTTTGCGTAAATCTGCTGGACGAGGCGAAAAGAAACGGCATAACCGTCGATCTGAAGGCGCTGGAGGAAAAGCTCGGCGTGCCGGTCGTCGGCACTAATGCCCACGATAAGCGCACACTGAAGCGGCTCACGGAACGTCTCGACGAGCTTTGCGCCGGAAGGATAACGCCGAAGCCCGCCGTTCTGCGTTACTCAAAGCCCATAGAAAGCGCCATAGAGCTCGTCGCGCCGCTCGTTCAAAAGCATCTCAAATGTCCGATACCCCCGAGAAGAGCGGCTCTGGCGCTGCTGGACGAGGACGGCTCGCTCCGCGCGGGGCTTGAAAAACACGCGGGCGTAAAAATCGATGACATCCCGGAGCTCCGCGAGGCGGTAAGCAAAGCGCGGGCTCTCTTAAAAGAAAGCGGTATAACCTCCGACGCTCTGAACGACCGCATAGTGTCGTGCATTCTCGAAAACGCGAAATCGGCGTGCGGGGACGCGGTAAGCCGCCGCGGAAAACGCGCGTTCAAAGCCGACAGGATACTCACAAGCAAGGCGTTCGGGTATCCGATAATGGTACTTATGCTTATGCTGATATTCTGGATAACAATAACCGGCGCGAACTATCCCTCCGAGCTGCTCAGCCGCGGGCTCTTTTGGCTCGGAGACAGGCTTTCGGAGCTTATGGAGCATATTCACGCGCCGGCATGGCTTTCGGGGCTGCTCGTCGACGGCGCTTACCGAGTTCTGGCTTGGGTAGTGGCGGTAATGCTGCCGCCGATGGCGATATTCTTCCCGCTGTTCACATTGCTGGAGGACTTGGGGTATTTGCCGCGCGTAGCGTATAATCTCGACCGTCCTTTCGCAAAATGCAGAGCCTGCGGAAAACAGGCGCTTACTATGTGTATGGGCTTCGGCTGCAACGCCGCGGGAATAACGGGCTGCCGCATAATCGACAGCCGCCGCGAACGGCTCATCGCCATGCTTACAAACGTTTTTGTGCCCTGCAACGGACGTTTCCCGATGATGATAACGATCATCTCGCTGTTTTTCGTTACGGCGGGAGGATTTGCGGGGAGCGTTCTGTCGGCGCTGGCGCTCACGGCGGTTATATTGCTCGGGATACTCACAACATTCGGCGTTTCAAGACTGCTCTCGGCGACGCTGCTGAAAGGCGAGCCCTCCTCGTTCACACTTGAGCTGCCGCCGTTCCGCCGTCCGCAGATCGGGAAAATACTGGCGCGGTCTCTTCTGGACAGAACGGTATTCGTGCTCGGAAGAGCCGCCGCGGTGGCTGCGCCCGCGGGAGCGGTTATCTGGCTGCTCGCGAACACGACCATCGGAGACGTTTCAATCCTTCGACATATCACAAGCTTCCTCGATCCGTTCGCGCGGTTTATAGGACTTGACGGAGTGATACTGGCGGCGTTTCTGCTCGGTATCCCGGCAAACGAGATAGTGATACCGCTCGCGGTTATGGCGTATATGGAGCTCGGCTCGCTGTCGGAGCTCGCGCCCGCGCAGATGTTTGAGCTCTTCACCGCGAACGGCTGGACGCCCGTCACCGCCGTATGCTTTATCGTGTTCGCACTGATGCACTTTCCCTGCTCCACTTCCCTGCTGACTATAAAAAAGGAAGCCGGCGGTTGGAAGTGGGCGGCGCTGGCGTTCGCTATCCCGACGCTCTGCGGAGTGGCTTTGTGCGCGGTCATTGCCAATATTTCGAGGCTTTTCGCATAAACGGCGTGTAAACTCCGCAAACTAACCGCGAGGTGATATGAATGAGCTTGGTCGTGATAGCGGGAGAATGCCGCGCCGATATTCCGCTTAAAGACTTGCCGCTTATCAAGGCGCTGGACGTTCCCGTTATCGACTGCGGCTGCGCCGCCGTAATTCTGGGGAAAAACGCGCGTGCCGAGGTACGGGCGGCTCTCGGCGTTGTGATAGACAGCGACGAGAGCCCCGATGTTCTGTCGGCGCTCGCCCTGCCGCGCTCCGTTCAGATCATAACCTGCGGAGTGTCGCCGAAAAACACCGTCTGCGTAACCTCGCGCACACCGGAACGCCTCACGCTCTCGCTCAACCGCTCCATACGCACCGCAAGCGGCGTCTGCGAGCCACTGGAGCTCCCCGTGGACTTCACGGAAAACCTCTCGGAGTATGAGCTTATGGCGGCGTTCGCCGCGAAACTCCTCTTAAAATAATACTATCCCTTGCGGTCATTTCCGCGAGGGACGCTTTTTGTGTTTGGGAATAAGAAAAGCCTGTTCGGGGGTGTTCTCAAAGTTGATGACGGAACGGTGTTGACAAATTCCGATGAACGTGGTATAATGAGGGTAGGAAGAAAAAGCGGGAGTTCATCAAACGGTGAAGAACTCAAGAAGGACAACATGATGAAATTTTCAAGCATCTTTGTGAATCCAAACGATCGACTTTCCGAAAACGCAAAGAAAATCAAACCTTTGGATGGGTATAGCGATATTGTTTTTCACGGTTCGCCTACTGAATTGGTTGCTTATGGTATTGACGGAGAAGAGTGGGTTTATGGAGCAAAAGAGGCGGCTGAGATGATCAGAAACTCCCATGAATTTTGCGGAAAACCCATTCGGCTGATAGCTTGTCAAGCGGGCGCTTTGAAAGGCGGTATAGCTCAGCAGATCGCCGATGAATTAGGTGTTCCTGTGTTAGCACCGACAGAAATCGTAACCGTGGATATTGACGGCAATATGTTTGTTAGTGATAATGATATTCTTTCGGGAATTTGGAATTCGAGTTCTTCGGAAGAACGCAGGAAGATACACGAAACAGGTAGTTGGATCGAGTTCAAACCTAGAGGGAGGTAATAGTATGATTATGTTATGCAATTATACAGAGTATGGCTCTGATAATGGTATTTCAATGAAAGATTGTTTTCAGAAAAAACCCTATCCCGGGCAGGACAAAATAGTATCTTATCTTCGGCATAATGGGACACCAACAGCGGTTCAGGCTAAAATGTCCAAAGATAGGTTTACCGGTGAGAGGATACCGGGTGAATTCAGCGTTACCTTATTCGATGATGGAAATTATTCGTGGTGGAACGACCTTGCTTATCACGTTGAAAAGTATAATCTTCGCCTGCCCAAAGAATTTGAGGATTATGTTCTCAACAAAAAGCAGTGATTTAAATTAAATAGCTTATCTAGAGCCTTTGAGCCAATGTTCCTATAGAATTTACCATAGGGGCGTTGGCTCTTTTTTATTTCGGAGCTGTCCGATAAACAGTATAAAATTCCGCAGCCGAAAAACACCTCGGCGGCGCGCATACAGCTCCCTCCCCAAACGTCTGCAAAACGCCAAAACACGAACCCCCGCGGCTATTGCCGCGAGGGACGTTTTTTGTATTTTAGGAATTAGAGGGAAAACTTACTCGTTGTCCTGAAGAGCGTCATAACCGCTCTCGCCGGTGCGTACCTTCACAACGTCCGCAACGTCGTATACGAATATCTTGCCGTCGCCGATCTTGCCGGTGTAGAGCACGCTCTTCGCGGTCTCGACTACCGTTTCAACGGGCACCTTGCAGACAACTATCTCCATCTTGATCTTGGGGAGCAGATGAGTTTCAATAGGAACGCCGCGGTAATACTCCGTCGCGCCCTTCTGCATTCCGCAGCCGAGAACGTTCGTTACCGTCATACCGGTGATGCCGACGGCGGACATCGCATTCTTGAGCGCCTCGATGTGCTCCTGCTTGGTGATGATGACCACCTTCGAAATGTTGCTGCCGCTCGAGGGCGTGTATTTCTTGTGTACTACCGGAACATCGCCTGCCGCGTCCGCAGCCTTTGCCTCCACCTTTGCGAGAGTATCGACCTCCTTGTCGCGTCCCGACGCGGTGGTCTCCACCTGCATGGAGGGGATAAAGTCCGCGTAGGAGCTCGGGAGCCCGTGCTCGGTAGCGTCCAGACCTACTATCTCCTCATGGCGGGAAACGCGCAGCCCGAGCGTCTTTTTGATTATCACGAACGTGAGCGAGATCGCCGCCGCCGTCCACGCACATATAGACACGATACCCAAAGCCTGAACGCCGAGCTGTCCCCAGCCTCCGCCGTAGAACAGACCCTTGACGGGCTCGCCGCCCACGCCGACGTTCTGCCCCGTGCCCGTTGAGAACAAGCCGACAGCAAGAGTGCCCCAGATACCGTTGCAGAAATGAACTCCGACAGCGCCGACGGGGTCGTCGATACGGAGCTTGTAATCAAGCAGCCATACGCCGAATACTACAAGGAAGCCGGAAACCAGACCTATCACCGCCGAGCCTGCCGCGTCAACGTCCGCGCAGGAAGCGGTAACGCCCACCAACCCCGCCAAAGAGGCGTTAAGGCACATCGAAACATCGGGCTTGCCGTTCTTTATCCAAGTGAAGATCATCGTGGTGCAGGTCGCCACAGCGGGAGCTATCGTCGTCGTGAGGAATATCCTCGCGAGGGATTCCACGCTGTCCGCCGCCGCTCCGTTGAAGCCGTACCAGCCGAACCAGAGAATGAACACACCCAGAGCGCCCAAGGTCATCGAGTGACCGAGAATAGCGCGGGGTTTGCCGTCTTTTCCGAACTTGCCGATACGCGGACCTACCATTGCCGCGCCGATAAGCGCGCACACGCCGCCGCACATGTGTATCGCCGCCGAGCCCGCGAAATCAACGAAGCCGAGGTTGGCGAGCCAGCCGCCGCCCCATACCCAGTGCGCTTCTATCGGGTAAACGACCGCGGAGATAACTCCGGAATATATGCAGTAGCTTATGAATTTCGTGCGCTCCGCCATAGCGCCCGACACGATAGTCGCCGCTGTAGCGCAGAATACCAGGTTGAACACGAACTCCGCGCATCTGTCAAAGCTCTCGAACTTCCCGAGGATATCCAGCGTAGGAAGTCCTATAAGACCGCCCAGCGCGTCCTCCCCAAGCATGAGCCCGAAGCCTATAAGTATAAACACCACCGTTCCTATACAGAAGTCCATAAGGTTCTTCATTATGATGTTTCCGGCGTTTTTCGCTCTTGTCATACCGGTCTCCACCATCGCGAAGCCCGCCTGCATAAAGAACACCAGCGCGGCTCCTATAAGATACCAGATACCGTTTCCGTCTCCGACGTTGAACATCGTCGAGTTTACGACTTCCTCGGCGCTTGCCGAGACCGCCGTTAAAATTGCGTTCATTTAAGACCGCTCCTTTCATTTTGTCTGAGTTCATTTTCCAACAAAAAAGACTATGACGCAGACGTTCATCTTTGAACGCACCTGTCATAGCCTCTTTGCTATGTTTATATTATACTCCGTTAGTTTTGATTTGTCAAGGGAATTTTGCAATTTTTTAATCAAAAACTTGCATTTTGTGAATTTCGACAAAATCCTTGCCCAAATATGCCGGTATTGTCTCAAAATACACAAATCTGCGCTTAAAGCCGTGCATTTCCAAATAAAGCAGAGCGCTCAGGAACATTTTGGCGGCATAAGTTACCTCTTTTTAGAATGGGATATTTTACGGAAATTTGCAGAAAATACTCCCGTAAACCTTCAAAAAGGAGATGATAGTATGAGCAAAGAAGCGCAGGGCTATATAAAAGGCGCGGCTGCCGCCGTTGTGACGGGAGGCATCGCGTTCCTCGCGGTGAAGTCGCTTTCCAACAACCGCCGTTTCAAACGCAAGGCGACCGCGAAGGCGTTCAAGGTACTCGGAAATTTTATGGATTCGCTTTAACTTAAAGAAATGCGGCAGTACGTTCTGCCGCATTTTGTTCGTATAAAACCGCTTTTCGTATTATCGGGCAGCCTCAATAACTGCGGCAAGCCGTTTTGCGTTCATTACACATAGATCTTATTTATGCAGTCGAATCGGAGTCGTACCTTGTAGGTCTTCCCGATGTCAAGCAGATCGAACAGTTCCTCATCAACAGACTTTGTGTAAAGTTTCTTCCTGCCGACAATTCGGAAGTCAACGATTGTTTCTCGTGCGATCCCGTCCGGCTCGCCGTTTACTGTGTTGGCTCCGAAGCGGGAATAGCCATATCCCACGGTAGAATACTCGTACTCAGTAACGCGCTTTTTTACAATGACGATCCAGCGCACTTTGCCCTTATACAGCGATTCCTTGCCGTTTCTTATTCTATGATAATTTACAAGCGTTAAAATCGGCATAATAATCATAGCTGCCAAGCAGAATATCCCGAAAACACCGCCAACCCAACCGCTTAACGTCATAGGTGTTATAGTCATAGCTTTTATAGTCATAGCTTCTCCTCCGAAGACACCTTTTGTCAGCCGCCACCGAGCTGTTTTTTCCGCACGGAGATTTGACATATCGTCCAAGTAATCAGAACGACCGGAGCGCAAGCCGCCGGTCCCGGCGTCGGCGTGAACTGAACGTATTCAAATTCATCCGCCGTGCATCTCGAATTTCTTCTTGTGGAACCATGTTCCGAAGCCAAGCCCCGAAACCCCGCCGCAGATATGTCCGAAATGCGAGATGTTGTCGTTGACGGTAATACCCGCGTAAACCTCCTGTCCGAGGTAGATGACCGCGACGAGTATCAGAGTGAGCGGTATCTCGCCCTTTTTCATATTCCCGAACGCGGAGAGTATTATCAGAAGGAACACAATCCCCGAAGCGCCGAGTATGCCGGTGTGGAAGAATAAAGTGTTGAGCACTCCGCCCGCGAGCGCCGTCACCGCCATCATAATCGCAAGGTTCCAGCTCCCGTAACGCTCCTCGACTATCGGACCTATAAGGAGCAGCAGCGAGATGTTCCCCGCAAAGTGAGAAAAGTCCGCGTGACCGAATACATAGGTCAGCGCTCTAAGGTATGTCAGCGGATTAAGAATACTGCCGTGTCCGTAGCAAATGAACAGCAGACGATTCGTGAAGCCCTTTGTTATCCAGTTCAGGATCAGCGTTGCAAGGCACATTGCCGCGAACGTAAGTATCACGGGCGAGTTGTAGCTGAGCTTGTACTTATGCTGTTTAGTTGAGTAACTGTACTTTATTTTTGCCATAATTCTCTCCTTAGCATTTCATTTATATGGAATACCGGCGATAACATCGCCGTTGTCGATTATCGAAAATCCGCCGACGTCTGTTTCAAAGCGCAGACCGTTCAGCACGTTTTCGCCCTCAATCACCTCAACGCCCAGAATTTCCGCACCGCTGAATTTTGCCAGCGGCGAATAATGCCGCCAATCCAGATCCTCGCGCCAATCGGGAAAGGAAGAATCTTCAGCATACCAGCGCGGCTTTTCGGTCGGCAGTATCTCATTCCACGCGAGCGCGAGATACATCTCGGAACGCACGTTTATGGCAAGCGTTCCGTGTTCGAATTCAATGAGCATAGGGGCGTCGTCAAACCACTCTTTGCAAAGATTATCCCACGCGCCGAAAATATTGACGATATGCCGCTGCGAAAGGTCGGAAAGCAGCTCTGCCCACCTAGCCGAAAACATAGCGCTGTCGCGGAAAAACTCAAACGGAAATTCGGTGAGTATCATATCCGCCCCCGAAACACGCGAGCAAGCCTGCCGACGGGCAATCCCATTACATTATAAAAATCCCCGACGATACCCTTGACGTTCGCGGCGCCCTTTTCCTGTATACCGTAAGCGCCCGCCTTGTCCATAGGGTCGCCCGTGGCTATATAGTCGGCGATCTCGCGCTCCGTAAGCTCATAGAACTCCACTTTCGTCTCCTCGGCGAAGCATTCCGAGCTCCCGTCCGGAAATATCACGCAAACTCCCGTGAAAACGCTGTGAACGCGCCCCGACAGCTTTCGGAGCATTTCTGCGGCGTGCGCTTTGTCGCGCGGCTTTCCGAGTATCTCTCCGTCGATCGCCACCACCGTGTCCGCGCCGATTATCGTCTCGCCCTTATGCTCCGCGAATATCTCCTCCGCCTTTTGCCGTGAGAGCGCAAGCACCGTCTCCTCGGGCGGCGCGCCTTCGGGTATACGCTCCTCGCCTGTTGCCGGAATTATTGAAAAATCGCTTGTGATAAACCCCAGCAGCTCTTTTCTGCGGGGACTTTGGCTTGCTAATATCATGACTTCGCCCCGCTTGTGGTATGCTCGGGGACATACGGGTGGGCTGGCGCGTAGATCTCATTGTAATTCCCGATACACTGCTTTATCACCTTTACCGCCTGTTCTCTTCCCTGAACCTCGTTTACGGCGGTCTCCTTGCCCTCGAGCTGCTTGTATACCGAGAAGAAGTGGCGCATTTCCTCGAACAGATGTGAAGGCAGAGCCTCGATTCCGCGGTACGCGTTGAAATTCGGATCGTCGAACGCTATCGCGATTATCTTCTCGTCGTTCTTGCCGTTATCGAGCATGGTGATAACGCCGATAGGATAACACCGCACCTCAACGAGCGGGTCTATGGGCTCGTTGCAGAGAATGAGCACGTCCAGCGGGTCGCCGTCGTCCGCGAGAGTGCGCGGGATAAAACCGTAGTTCGCGGGGTAATGCGTGGAGGTGTGGAGTATTCTGTCGAGAATGATAAATCCCGTCTGCTTGTCGAGCTCATACTTCTTCTTGCTCCCCTTTTCGATCTCCACTATCGCGATAAAGTCCTCGGGAGTGATACGCGCGGGGTTTACGTCATGCCAGATATTCATAATCCGTATCCTTTCTTTATGTAATTTTTATGGACTTAAGGGAACGCTGATTTAATTGCGGTTTCCCCCGCCGTAGGCGGGGAAAACCGCGCAAAACAAAACGTAAATATCATTTTATCAGCGTTTCCTTAAATTATTCCAAATAACATTATACTACATTTCGGCAATAAAATCAAGGGGATTTATAACGTATAAAAAAATTCCCCCGAATTTCTTCGGGGGAATGAAATGCTGCTTAATTACCGTTTTGCGCCAGCCAATCCGCGTCATACGTCACCTCAACGGTGAACTGACTTCCCGATTTGACATCCGCGTAATACGAGATAGGCAAACCCTCTACCACATTTTCGCCCACAAGGGCGGTCCGATCCGCTCCGACCAGATTTCCGTCCTCGTCGATTATGAGCGTGGCCGTATAATACGCCTCGCCGTCTCCCTCCGTAACTATCTCCTCGGGAAGCCGGTATCTTATCACCGTCGTTTCATCGTGAACCGTCAGCATCTTGCCGTCCGTCGGACGCGCGTAAGAATAGTTCTCTCCGCGCGAAAGCTCCACCGTGTACGGTACTTCCTCGCCGTTTATCTTAACGGAATACGTCGGCTGTCCGTTCCACGCCGCGCCTGCCGTTATCGCGAGCGTTGCCGCCGCCGACACTACCGCCGCTGCTGCTGCCGCTATCATCGTCTTTAATCTGAATTTCTTTTTCATGGTTCTTTCCTCCCCCTCGATCTGCGAAAGAACGGAGTATTTGATCTTGTTGACGCGGTTTGAGGAAAGGCTGTTTTTTACATTCAGCTTATGCTCCTTAAAAAAACTTCTCACAATTCAAACCCCCTGTCTTTCAGTTCTCTGCGGAGCTTCTCGCGCGTTCTTGAAAGCCGCGAACGCACCGTGCCCTCCGCCGTGTTCATTATTATTGCTATTTCGGAGGACTTCTGTCCGTAAAAGTAAAACCTCATAAACGTCTCCTTGTCCTCGGGCGGGAGCACCTGCAGAGCGTTGTCCAGCTCACGCATGATCTCGCTTAGCTCTGCTCTGTACTCCACCGAGAGACTGTCGGCGATCTCGAGCTCCGAGATGTCGGCGGCAGGCGGAGCTGCCGAACGGAAGCGGTTCTTGACAGCGTTCCGAGACATCGCCGAGAGATACGCTTTGAGACCGCGTTCTGCGTCAAGATCGGCGCGGTGCTCCCACAAAGAGTAAAACACGTCCATGCAGAGCTCGTCGATATCCTGCTCCGACAGCGAGCCGCGCGAAAAATTCCTTATCACCGCGGCGACATAGCCCGCGTAGCCGTCTATCAGCTTTGCGAGCGCCGCCGTGTCGTTCCTTTTAAGGCGTTCGGCGAGGCGTTGTTCCGTTGACTTCATTATGTCCTCCAAAAAATACTGCGCAGTCGAAAGGTTTTGCCCTTTCACTCCCATATACACGAAAATCTGGAAAATGTTGCGGGGGATATTAAATTTTTCAAAGAATTTCCGCGTTTTCCCCGCCGAAGGCGGGGAAAACACGAAAAATAAGATAAAAAAACATCAATAGAAAAATTTCCCCCGAATTTCTTCGGGGGAACGCGATCAATCGAAAGCAATTTCATTCCATGGAATACAAAGATAGCCGTCTTTCATAAAGTCGGGGTAATTCCAGTCTCCCTTTTCCTCGTTCCAATAAACAAAGAAATGCTCTCCGCTGAGCACGTCGATGACCTCGGCGGTTTTGATATACGTGTTTTTCTCATCGCTCGGCTTCTCGGAAACTTCAAGCGTTACGTCCTCCGCTTTCTCCGTGAAGGTTTTTTCGGCGGTCGCCGTCTGCGCAGTGTTATCCCGAAGGAGCGGCGACTGCGGCGTGTTTTCGGCGCTCGCTATCATAGCGGATACCGCCGCCGTTGTCGCTACCGCCGCGGCTATCGAGATAGTTTTGATAGTTAAATGTTTGCTCATGTTATTTTCCTCCTTTATGCGAGACAAAACGGCGGCTTTGATATCGTCTGCGCGCTTTTCGGAGAGCTCTTCCATGTTATCGAGCGTAACACGCTCAAAAAGGTCATACATATTCAAAACCCCTTTTCGTCAGATATTCGCGGAGCTTTGTCCGCGTTCGTGATAGCTTCGTGCACACGGAGCTTTCCGATATGCCCGTTTTTATTGCGATTTCGGAGGACTTTTCCCCATAGAAGTAAAACCTCAGGAACACCTCGCGGTCTAATTCGGGGAGAGTTTCAAGCGCCTTGTACAGCTCGCTCATCATTTCCCTGCGTTCCGCCGTCTGCTCTACCGAAAAGTCGTCGGCGAGCTCCAGCTCCGAAATATCCTCGCACGGCGGCTTCCGATCTCTGAAACGGTTTTTTACCGCGTTCGCCGCTATCGCGGAAAGATACGCTCTCAAGCCGTTTTCCGCGTTCAGATTTTCGCGGTGCTTCCACAGGTTATAGAACACGTCCGCGCATAGCTCGTCGATGTCCTGCTCGGACAAAGCGCCGCGGGAAAAGTTGCGGATAACGGTGCATACGTAGCCCGAAAACCCGTCCATAACCTTCTCCAAAGCCGACATATCGCCCTTTTTGAGGCGCTCCGCTAGCCGCTGTTCCGTTGGTTTCATTGTGTCCTCCAAAAATTTACTGCGCAGTTTGAAAGGTTTGCCCCTTCACTCCTATATACACGGAAATCCGAAAAACCTTACAGTATTTTTTAAAAAAACCGTAAACGCATGCAAAAAGCCGCGCTTCGCGCGGCAGGGGTCCGGGGAGAGGACGCTCTCCCCGGCGGGGTTTGGGGCAGAGCCCCAAGCGGGAGCTCGAGGGCGGCAGCCCTCGAAATCTTTTCGCGAAGCGAAAAGGCTGTACGCTTTGCGTACAGCTCGGCGCGCAGCGCCGCGCGAAGCGCAGGAAAGGGGTGTGGGGAAAACTACGTTTTCCCCACTCTACGTACAGAGCGGAGTAGTGTAGCCCCGCCGAAGGCGGTGGATAAATGCGAGAGGTATTAACGGATTTCGTTTTCTCGCCGCCTTCGGCGGAGGTCAGCGGCTGCGATATCGGACGGTGGGGAAAACTACGTTTTCCCCACTCCCCTTTCCTCGCCTGCGGCGAGCCGCTCCGCGGCTAGTTGTGTGCTTCGCACACAACCTTTTTGCTTCGCAAAAAGTTTTCGAGGGCTTTGCCCTCGAACTCCCATTGAGGGCTACCGCCCTCAAACTCCTGTTTGGGGGGCGCGTCCGCCCCCCAAACCCCCGCCGCGCTTCGCGCGGCTATTTTTTCAGGGTTGACTTAATCTATGAGCTCGCTTATCAACAAAAAAGCACACCGCTCCGCCGACAAGATAACACGCAAGATCTTTAAAATCAAACGTTCCGCCGACTATCACGGACAGCGGCGACGGAAGCACCTCCGACAACGGCGTGAGCTGAACCAGCTCCACACAAAACGCGAACGCCGTCACGAAAATGGAGAGAAACCTCGGCTTTTCGGGGAGAAATATCCGCGCGAGAAAATACACGCACACAACCGCGAGAACGTCCCCGAAATAAGGACGCACAAAATTATCGTGAACGAACAGCGCTATCAGTACCTCAATTCCGAGGATCGCCGCGAACACTCCCGCGCAGATAAGACGCTTTTTCACTGTCCCACCGCCTTGAACGCGCCCGAAAGAGTATCAGCCCCGATTATCTTGATGCCGTATTCCTCGTTTTTGGATAGCTCGCGGAAGGAGTGCTTCGGAATAACGCATTTCGTAAAGCCGAGCCGCGCGCCCTCTTTGACGCGCTCGCGGACGCGGCTGACGGAACGTATCTCGCCGCCCAAGCCCACTTCTCCGAACACCAGCAAGTCTTCGGGTATCGCCTTATCGCACAGCCCGGACCACAGAGCCATCGCCACGGCGAGGTCTGCGGCTGGCTCGTCTATTTTCAGCCCCCCGACTATGTTGACGTAAACGTCCAGACCACCGAACGCGAAGCCGCACCGCTTTTCAAGCACGGCGAGTATCATGTACAGCCTGTTATAATCGAACCCCGTAGCGACGCGGCGCGGCGCGGTAAAGCTCGATTTCGTGACCAGCGCCTGGACCTCGGCGAGTATGGGGCGCGTGCCTTCCATAGAGCACACCACGGCGCTCCCCGAAACGTTTTTCAGCCGCCCCGAGAGCATCATCTCGCTCGGGTTCTCCACTTCCGTAAGACCGTCGTCGTCCATACGGAAAACGCCTATCTCGTTGGTAGAGCCGAAACGGTTTTTTATCGCGCGGAGGATACGGTAAGAAAGCTGCTTTTCGCCCTCGAAATACAGCACGGTATCCACGATATGCTCCATGATCTTGGGTCCCGCGATACCGCCGTCCTTATTAACGTGCGACACGATAAACACCGGTATCTCCTCGGACTTCGCCATGCGCATGAACGCGCCCGTGCACTCGCGCACCTGAACGATGCTCCCGGCAGTCGAGGTGAGAGCGCTCGAGGTTATCGTCTGAATGGAGTCTATGATGACTATCTCCGGCTTGTTCTCGCAGACCGCTCTTATTATACTCTCGCAGCTGTTGTTTGAAGCGAGGAAGAGGTTTTCGGAAGCGACCCCGAGGCGTTCCGCGCGGAGCTTTATCTGCCGCTCGCTCTCCTCGCCAGAAACATAGAGTATCGTGTGATCTTTTCCCATAAACCCGCATATCTGAAGCAGCAGCGTAGACTTCCCTATGCCGGGGTCTCCGCCGATAAGCACGAGCGAGCCCTTCACCAAACCGCCGCCGAGAACGCGGTCAAGCTCGGATATTCCGGTGTCGTAGCGGGTCTCGTCGTCGCAGCTTATCTCGGAAATGCGCGAGTATTTGAACGCTCCCGCGGGCGCGGCTTTTCCCGTCCCCACGGTCACGGGAACGGTCTCCTCGAGGGTGTTCCACGCGCCGCAGGCGGTGCATTTCCCGTTCCATTTGGAGTATTCCGCGCCGCACTCGCGGCAGATAAAAACGGTCTTGCTTTTCGGCATCAGAAGTTACCGCCGTTCCAGCCCCAGTTTTCGGTAGGAGAATACTTCACATAGACCTTATCCGCGGGTACGCCGAGAACGTCCCCGAGTATCCTGCATATCTCCGCCGTGAGGCGCTCATACGCGCTTTTCGAGGAACTGCCGAAAAGGCTCACCTCAACGAACGCGATCTTTTCGGACTTCTCTCCCTTGAAGTACAGCGGACAGTTGGGCTCAAACCCAGCCATAAGCCAGCTCTCCGACTTTCCGATAACCGATACCGCCTCGCCGAGCGCTGTCTTTATCCCGATCTCCTGCTCCGACGTGATCTCTCCCGAATACTTTGTGTTGATAAAAGGCATGATAAGTCCTCCTTAAAAATTTCTTTTCATATTATAACATAATTTTGCCGAAATTTCAATAAGATATTGAAAATTTCGGGAAAATGTGCTAAAATATAATCGGAATATTATTTTTTACGAAAAGAGGAACTTCAAATGTCAAAAATCACTTGGAAGGGCGGCACGCTTTTAGCGCCCGTGCCCGCAGTGCTCGTCTCCTGCGGTACTGTGGAAAAGCCCGCCGCTCTCACGATAGCGTGGACGGGGATAATCAGCTCCGATCCGCCGCGAATGTACATCTCCGTGCGGCGCGAGCGCAACTCCTACGAGATCATCAAGCAGTCCGGCGAGTTCTGCGTGAATATGATGCCTTCCGCTACCGTCCGCTCGCTCGATTACTGCGGCATAAAATCGGGAAAGCACGAGGATAAGCTCGAAAAGCGCAAGCTCACGGCTATTCCCTGTACAAAAATATCCGCGCCGATGATAGCTCAAAGCAAAATAGCTCTGGAATGTAAAGTTTTCGACGTTCTGGAGCAGGGCTCGCACGATATGTTCCTGGCGGACATCGTCGCCGTCAACATCGAAGAAGAGCTGATAGACGAAAAGGGCAGGCTCATGATAGAACAGGCGGGGCTTCTCACCTACGCGCACGGGACTTACTTCGCGCTCGGGAAGAAGATAGGGAGCTTCGGGTTCTCCACAAAGCAGAAGCGCGGCAAAGAAGTAAACCGTAAAAATCCGCCCAAAAGGAAGAAAAAGGACAAATAACGATGGTAAATATAGGAAACGATTGGGACGAGCTCTTAGCGGACGAATTCAAGAAGGAATATTACCTTAAATTGCGGAAGTTTCTGATCTCGGAATACAATTCCCGCACGATATACCCGCCGATGAACGATATATTCAACGCGCTGAGATACACGGCTTACGGAAACGTCAAGGCGGTGATACTCGGGCAGGATCCGTATCACGGCGCGGGACAGGCGCACGGATTATGCTTTTCGGTGAAGAAGGGCACTCCCCCGCCGCCCTCATTGCAGAATATTTTCAAGGAAATAAACGCGGAGCTGGGGCTTCCGATACCGAACCACGGGGAGCTCACGGCGTGGGCGCAAAGCGGGGTGCTGTTACTCAACACCGCGCTCACGGTGCGCGAGGGACAGGCGAACTCCCACCGCGGACAGGGCTGGGAAATACTTACCGACCGCGTGATAGAGCTCCTGAACGGACGCGAAACGCCGATAGTGTTTATGCTGTGGGGCGGCAACGCCCGCGCCAAAGCGAAGCTCATCACGAACCCGAAGCATCTGGTGCTGCAATGCGCTCACCCGAGCCCTCTTTCGGCGTATAACGGATTTTTCGGGTGCGGGCATTTTGTCAAGGCGAACGAGTTCCTCACAAACAACGGTCTTGAGCCCGTCGACTGGAGGATCGTGTGATAAAATCGACCTTGCGGCACTCCCCCAAAACACTGCTTTTTGCCACAACGTGGCAGGGTGCGAGGGGGAAACCCTTCGGGGGCGGGCAAGTTGACGCTTCGCGTCAACCCTGAAAGAAAAATCCAACAAAAAGCGGGGAGCCCCCGCCCCTACGGTTTTTTCCGGCGTGTCGCTTGCGACAACGCGCACTCCCTTTTCCCCTCTCCCCCACCCCCTCCCC
>CAYVSV010000038.1:0-21048 GCA_964454205.1 uncultured Ruminococcus sp. | reverse complement strand
CTTGTATCCTCGATGAGCGTAAACCGTTCGAGGTTGAATGTGAGATTGATAATATCTTTCAATCCCCAGCCAAATCCGACTTCTTCCTCATCGCACGACAGCGCGGCAAGAAACTGATTCCGTTCTCCCTCGCTCATGCCATCCATACGCTTGGCAAGATAGTTCAGCGCGTCCAGGCTGACATCGCAGTCGATCAGCCCGATCTCGTAAGGCTCGATCTCAATCACCGTTCCCATAGGAGCGAGATGATCCGGAGCGATGCCAAGCTTTTCGAGCTTTTTAGACAGTTCCTTTTCCGAACATGGGAAAATTATTTCCTCGCAGTACGGGCTGTTCTGAATTGTTGCTTTTATCATGTTAATTCCTCCATAAAATATATTTAAGCTCCGATGGGAGCTTATTGGCTGATCTTTACTTTATTGGAAACAAAAAAAGCGCCTGCAAATTGCCTCTCACTTTTAAGAGGTAATTCACAGGCGTGTGATATCATATCTACATCTGAGGTGAATCGCTCTGCTGTTCCGGAACATTCTCCGAAGTTTGGTTCATAAGAATATCCTCGGTTTTCAGCAGCGCGTTTATCGCATAAAGGTCCTTGTTCTTTTCAAGGGATGTGATCTTATTCCACACATCATCGGTGATACGATAATCACCATCAATTTCAAGCTCACACTCATTCAAGCTATCTGTGCCAAGCCGATAAAGTGCTTTCTTAATCGCTATATCCTCGTTAGGGAGTTCGACAAGCTCTACGGCTTCCCCATATTTGATTATGACCGAAATGATTGTGTCCAAACCGTAATAGTAGAGTGGAAGAGTTGTTTCGTTGTAAGCCTCGGTTATTTCACTTTCTTCGTTCACAAAAAGCAATCCATATTTGGTCTGTATTCCCTTGCCGGAATCCAACAGCTTTCTGCCTTCCTCGATAAGCCAACCTCTGTCCTCAAGTTCGGCGGAGGGAATCGCACCGCGAATATTGAACATATGAGTCAGTCCGACCCTTTCAAGATCGCTTGTATCTTCGATAAGCGTGAACCGATCAAGGCTGAACGTGAGATTGATTATATTTCTCAATTCCCACTTGATCTCCAACTCATCGCACATCAGCGTGGCAAGGAACTGATTGCACTCTCCGTTGTTCATGCCTTCCATACGCTTGCCGAGATAGTTCAGCGCGTCAAGGCTTACCTCGCAATCCTCCAGCATAGACAGTTCTGTCGGCTCAATACTTATTACCGTGCCGACAGGAGCAAGATGCTCCGGGTTGATACCAAGTTCTCCGAGCTTTTTCGACAGCTCCGATTCTGTGCAAGGAAATGTGATCTCTGTGCAGTACGGGCTGTTTTGAATAGTTGCTATGATCATGTTAATTCCTCCATTTCAAAAGTTTCGCCGGGTTCATCAACCGAGGTGATGTTGACGTACTCGCTGAGAATGCCAAGCGCTTCACCATAGCTTCCGCTATTTAAAACCCTTGATGTCATTTCGGTCGCCTGTTCCGATAAGCCGTTTCTTTTCAATGTCTTTGCTGCAATTCCAACAAGATTGAAGATATTTCCGTCCTGTCCGATCAGCGGACAGTCGGGCTTGGGGTTGCTGTTTTCATTGCTCATGGTGATCTCTCCTTAATTTTATTTCAAGCTCCGAGAAGCTTGTTGACTTAATGGATGTTCCGAACTTTGTCGGAAAACAAAAAAAGCGCCTGTGTTCAACCTCTCATAATTAAGAGGTTGCTCACAGGCGCTTTCGGCATTATGCCTAAATTCAACCAGGAAAATTTTGTTGCTAAAGGGTTCAAATCCCGTCAAGATCTTTTTTGTCAACTTTGGCGGAAACGAAAAAAAAGCCTGTGACTGATCTCTCGCGGAGGAGAAATCACTCACAGGCTTTTTCGTCAAAATATCCAATTTCAACCAAGAAAATTTTGTAGGGGAGGGTTCAAGTCCTTTTTTCTGTCGAAAATATCTACGGCGCTTGAATCTGATTTTTGGCAAGATTTATGCCCACAATTGGCTTACCTAAGCCGTTCGTGGGCATAATATCTTTTTTGTCAATAAGAGTTGGTCGAGGCGACGGGATTCGAACCCACGACCTCTGCGTCCCGAACGCAGCGCTCTACCAAGCTGAGCCACGCCTCGATACCAACAAACATTATACCACAATGCGGCGCAAATGTCAAGGGCTTTTTGGAAAAAAGTTGCGGACATCGAAAAAAGGTTGACAAAGAGCGCTTGGCGTGGTATAATGAAAATGCACCGTGCCGTTTACCGCGCCGTGCCGTTTCGGACGGCAGGGCAATGCGGGGCGGCAGACTGCGCGCCGTTTCGGTCAGCGTATCGTCGGTATGCCGTGGGAGTGTCGTTCGCGGCGCCCACAGGAAAAGGCGATATCGAGTGTAACAGCTCGTACCGCCACCATTTGGGTTCGAATCCCAACTGCCTCAGAAGCAGAGCTTGGATGCAATTGTGAATGAAAATTCACTCCTAAATGAACTGTCAATTCATTTTATCTAACGGAAAATGCTTCGTTTCGCGCTGTTTGGAGCTCGCTCCGGACAGCAGCACCGACCGCGCCTTGTCGGAGAAAGGATACCGCGTGAACGCCGGTGTATCGGCTCCGCGCTTTCAGCCGCTTTTCGGGGAATTCCCCGAAGACCCGCTCCAAGCCGCGGCACGCTCAATTTCCCCGCCGCTCGGTCGGTGCAGGAGCGAAGCAGACGAGATCACGCGCAGAGGCGCATTAAATATATGCTTTATAATCTGAACATGAGCGATAACGAGCTCGGAGAGCGGTTCAACATCGGGTTCTTTTCAAGCCGCGAAAAGGCGGAAGAAGTCGCGCGGTATTATCTGCGGAGCGTCCGCGGATTTTGCGAGTATGACTGCTCTTATACGATAACCGAAAAGAACATTGTCGGCGGCAAATGCCGCGGCGATGTCTACATAGTTTACGGCTGGAACGCATACGAGAACGACATAGTAGAAAGCGACTGCTTCACCACCGAGCCATTGGCGCGGCGAATGCTCGCGGAAATGCAGATACAGCACTGCCGCGAGGAGTGGTGCGTTGACTGCTTTCGTATTGACGAGTGCAAATGGCAGGACGGTTTTGTGAGAGTTTAGGAGAGATCGTTATGCGCAATCCTTGGGAAAGTATAGATCTGTCCGACTATGAAAACCATATGAGCTTGGAGAACGTCGGGCAGCTTCAGGCGTTAAACGCGCTGATGAAAGAACAGCTTTTTTCGCACAAGGTCAAGTCGGCAATGATACTCGGCGTCGCGGGCGGAAACGGTCTGGAGCATATAAAAGACGGAGATTTTGAAAAGGTTTACGGCGTTGACATAAATCAAGCATATCTCGCCGAGTGCAAAAGAAGATTTCCCTCGCTTTCGGGCGTGTTGGAGATCATCTGCGCAGATCTGCTCGGAGACAATTTAGATCTGCCGCACTCGGAGCTGCTTATAGCCGACCTTCTGATCGAATATATCGGATATGAATGTTTCCAAAGAGCCGTAAAGCTTGTAGAACCCGGTTACGTTTCCTGCGTAATTCAGATAAACACGGATAATTCCTTTGTATCGGATTCGCCGTATCTGCATAAGTTAGACCGTCTTGACGAGGTGCATTGCCAAATAAACTCGGAAGATCTGGCAAATGTTATGCTTGAGATCGGTTATATTCAAGAATGTCAAACAGAAACGGATATGCCAAACGGAAAGAAACTGATTAAATCTGATTTTTCTTTTAATAATTAGGAGAGGACTATGAAAGTAATTATCAACAACAACCAAAAAGGTTTGCTTTTCAAGAACGGCGTTTTACAGGACTTCCTCGGCGCGGGAAAATACCGCACGGGCGGCTCCAAGAGCATTGAGATTCTCCCGCTGGACGAGGAGATATGCTCCAAAAACGCGACGATACCGCAGATCGTCAATAAGGTAGTAGACCGTTACAAGTCCGACGACCTTATAAGCGAGGTCACCGTGAAGAACGGAGAGGTATGCCTGCATTATGTAGACGGCGTTTTTGAAGGAGCGCTCACGGCGGGTCGCCACGCGTTCTGGAATGAGGCGGGCAAGCATGAGTTCAAGGTCTACTCCACCGCGAACCCCAAGATCACCGATATTCCCGCAACGATCGCGGCGCGGTTGGGTTCGGCGTTTGTCGTGGAGGTAAACGTGCCGGCAGAGTGCAAGGTCATACTCTGCTATGACGGCAAGACCGCCGAATACCTCGAACCCGGGCGTTATTTCTACTGGAACGGCGCGGTGAAGATAACCACAACTACATACAGTATGCGTGTTCAGTCGCTTGACATTAACGGTCAGGAGATACTTACCAAAGACAGAGTGGGCGTGCGCGTGAATTTCGCGGCGGAATGGCGGGTCACCGACTATAAAAAAGTCAACGAGACCTACTCGAACATTACGCAATCTCTCTATACCGCGGCGCAGCTTGCTCTGCGCGATTACCTCGGCGGCAAGACGATGGACGAGCTCCTTGCGGATCGCGAGAATATCGGCAATGAAATTCTCGGAGAACTCAAAAAGCGCACTTCCGATATGTATGTTGAAATTCTCTCTGCGGGTATCAAGGACATCATTCTCCCGGGCGAGATATCTCAAATAATGAACAGCGTTCTTGCGGCGGAGAAGCGCGCTCAGGCGAATGTCATCACGCGCCGCGAGGAGGTAGCCTCAACGCGCAGTCTCCTAAACACCGCCAAGCTCATGGACGAAAACGCGACTTTGCGCCGTCTCAAGGAGCTTGAATACATCGAGAAGATATGCGAAAATGTCGGCGAGATAACCGTCGATGCGCGGAGCAGTATCCTTACGCAGCTCGCGGGCATCATAGGCGGCAAGGAAGGCGAATAATATTCCATATAAACAAAACCCCGATCAAAAAGACTGGCACTCATAAAGAAGTTTTCGCCATAGCACTCATGATTTTCAGTCAAAAGTGCTATGGCGTTTCTATTGACAATGTAACGGCTTTGATGTAGAATTATTACTAAGATAAATCAGAATTTAACAGGTGATGTTATGAAATTCAAGTTAGATATCAATTATACAAAAGAAGAATTATTATTTTTAGAAAAATATGATTGCGAAATTTTATCTGAAATTAAACTTTCCAAAACAAATTTCTCTGAAAATGAAATTCCCAAAAGAATATTTAAGTATGGAGGCGCATATATCGCTGAAATTATTGATGATGAATCCAATCAATTTATATGGGGAGTTTTGTCTAAGTGGAAAGGCGTTTGGCATATAAGCGAATATTATGATTCCTTGGAAAGTTTGGAAGAAGGATTATAAATTCCGATTTATGCGAGTGATCGAATATTAACAATAAGCCCCGAAGCAGTTATCAATAATTGCTTCGGGGCTTAAACTTCTTTATGAGTATCGAACTAATACTAATTCACGATCAACACATAGACTTGTTTAGGCGTTATTTCTTCAAGCCAAGGTCTGTTTTTTGTCTACACTTTGACGGTGAATTAGTATAAGATCGGGGTTTTCTTTATAATTCGCTTCTGTTTTCGAGAGCCTTCACAAGCGTCACGTCATCGGCGAACTCCAGCGTTGAGCCCGCGGGCAGCCCGTAAGCGAGCCGTGTTACCGTTATTCCCATCGGCTTTATCAGACGGCTGATGTACATTGCGGTCGCCTCGCCCTCAACGGTGGGATTTGTCGCCATTATCACCTCTTTGACATCGCCCAGCCGCGACAGCAGCTCCTTTATCCGAATGTCCTCGGCGGTCACTCCGTCCATGGGCGAGAGCAAGCCGTGCAGAACATGGTAAAGCCCCTCGTATCCTCCCGCGCGTTCAAACGCCGACACGTCCTTCGGAGACTCCACCACGCATATCTGGTCTTTGCGGCGCTCTTCGTCGGAGCATATCTCACATATCTCGCGCTCCGTGAAGTTCTGGCAGCAGCGGCACAAGCGCACGCTTTTCCGCGCTTTTACGATATTTTCCGCGAACTCCGTCACCTCTTCCTCCGGGAGATTGAGCATAAAATACGCCAACCGCTGCGCGGTCTTTATGCCCACGCCCGGCAGCTTTGCGAACTGCTCCGCCGCCAACGCGAGCGGTAATGATACAAATTCCGCCATCTGTTTTTCCTTTCCTTTTCGTGTGTTTGGAGCGTTTTTTGAAAAACCGCTCCTTATTTGGCGAGCTTCACGCGAAAATTCCCGTCAAGACGCGCGTTGAAGAAATTTTCGGGAAGCTCGTATTCCGTTTTGGAGAAGTACACCGCTGTTTTCGCGAGGCTGTTCTCCGCCTTATCCATTCGTCCCGTGTAGAGGAGAATGTCCGCGCTCGGCGCTGAGGAAGCGGCTGTCGCGGCGGCTATCGTTACGCCGTTCGTTTGGAAAATTCCGTCCTCGGGAGAGACCGTGACGTTCAGCTCCGGCAAAAGCCCCTCGGCAATCTTGTTTGAGCAGACCTCGTCTATCGGGAGCATTCTCGAAAGCTCCTTTATCGCAAGAGCGCCGCCGTAGTCCGCGTCATACGCCGCTATCCTTGTTATGCGAACTGCGCCGCGCTCCCGAAGAGCGCTCGCTATGCTAACCGAAAGGCCGTCGCCGCCGCCCGCGATGAACACCTCCACGGAGTTCCTGTTGAACACTATCGCGGCGGAGCTGTTCGTGTTTCCGACAAAACGTACCTCGTGACGATTAAACACCGTTATCAAAGAAGCCGCGGCTATTACTGCCGCAAACGCGCACGCTATCCCGCTTATCCGCGTAAAAAATTTCAGCTCGCTGAACGCGCAGACAGTAACGGTAAGCGCAAACAGAGCGCAAAGCACCCAAGCTCCCTTGAAATCCAGCGAAACGCAAAAAGAACGGCACTTCCCGAGCGTTTTGATGATGAAGTCCGCAATACGCATAGACCAATCTATCGGTATCGCGAAAAGCCTAAGCTTCAGCGCCCCGAGCAGAAGCATACACGTCATCGCCGCGGACATCAGCGGAGCAAGCAAAAGTGACGTTACCGCCCCGAGAAGCGAAACGTTCCCGAAAATCGCCGCGGAAACGGGCGCAGTGCAGATCACCGCGCATACGGAGCAGGTAAACACCGTGACCGTCGGAGAAAGCGCGCGCTTCGCCTTGTCGGGGATAAATTCGCAGAGCTTTTCCGAGAGCGCCGGACCCACGACTCCCACTCCGAAAACTCCCAGAACGGACATCGCAAAGCCCGCGTCCACTATCATTGAAGGAGAGAATATCGGGATCACCGTCACGGCAATACACAAAGAATTAAGCGCGTTCGATTTTCGGTTGACAGCCATGGCAAGGCTGTACAAAAGAAACATCACAGAGGCGCGGAGAACTGATGGAGACGCCCCGTAAAACAGCAGCCCCGCGGGCGCGAACATCAATGATACGATAAAGCGGGTTCTTCTGCGGCGCTGCGGTATCACCGCGAGCAGCGCCGCCGCAAGCACGGCGAAATGCGCCCCCGAAACGGCTGTATAATGCGCCGCGCCGCTCACCCTCATCATTTCGGAGAGAGCGGGCGAAAGCTCGTTTTTCTCGCCAAAAAGCATTGCCGCGGCAAGCTGCTTGCTGTCTCCGAAAACATTCGCGGAAAGCCCGCCGAAAAAACGTCCGCGTATCACGCGGAAAACGCTGTAAATATCGGCGCCGTTGTACTCCGAAGATATTATCTCCGTTATCTCGCCGGAAAGATATATCCCGTTTGCGAGGTTTTCGGCGAGATCTCCGCCCCTTGCCGCTTCAAGCTCTATCGTCACTTCCGCAACGTGATCTTCCGGGAGCGCCTCGGAACACGTCAGGCGGAGCTTGACGTGTTTTCCGCCGAGCTTTGTTTTCGCAATGATCTCCTCGGACTGCCCAGAGCGCGAGACCACGTCTCGGACGAATATCCGCGCCGACAGAGTTTCCCCCGCGTGCGCCGAAACGGGCTTGTAATAGGTCTCTATGTACGCGGTCATCAGCAAAACGCCGCACAAAGCCCCCGCGGCGCAGACCGCCGCTTTTTTCTTCTTAGCGGCAAGCAAAGCTAAAGCGGCGGAAGCGGCTGCGAAAACGATCGCGCCGAACAAACCGCCGCCGAAAAATACCGTTAACATTCCCGCCGCGAAAAACGGCGCGAACATCACCACCCTCTGCGAAAACAGAGAGACCTTGTCGGATTCGATCAACTTCAGAACAATCCGGGAAGAGAAACGCCGCCCGTTACCTTCTCCATCTCTGCCGCGCCATACTCCTCTATATCCTGTATAGCCTCGTTTACGCCGCTGATGATGAGATCCTGTAACATCTCGATGTCGTTGGGGTCTACCGCCTCGGGCTTTATCGTTATAGCCTTCAGCTTCTTGTCGCCTGTCATAACTACCTCGACAGCTCCGCCGCCGACCTGCTTCGCGAACTCTTTAGCCTCGAGCTCCTCCTGAACGCGGGTGATATCCTCCTGCATCTGCTGAGCCTTCTTCACCATCTGGTTCATATTGGCGTTGCCGCCCTGGTAGCCTTGTGGAAGTCTTGATTTCATAATATTTTCCTCCGTTTAATCATTTTTGTTTTGAACCTTTATTCCAAGCTGCCGCGCCGTGCTTAACAGCTTATCAAGTTTACTTTGTTCTCCGTTTTGCGCCTTTTCGCCGTTTTCCGCTATGACCTTCAGCGTAACGGGAAAGCGCAGAATGTCGGATACTGTTTTTTCGAGCTCTATGAGCTTTTCGTCCGTTGTATTGCTGAGGAACGCCTCGTTCGCCGTGGTTATCTCAAGCGTGTTTCCGCGCAGCCTTGCCGCGGAATCCGCAAGCGCCATTTCGTAGAACATTCCGAGCTTTGCCACGACAGCCCTCCATTGCGCGTCGGTCATTTCGGGCTCTGACTGCTTTTGCCGCGGCGTTGGCTTTTCGGGCTCGAGAGCGGGCTCGGGCGGAAGCTCCTCATAAGGCGGCGGCTCGAACGGTTCCGCCTCGGGCGGCGCCGCTTCCTCGAAGGGCGGCGGTTCAAACGGCTCCAAGCCGGGCGGCAGAACGTCCTCCCATGGCGGGGGCTCTTCCGACTTTCCGGAAAGCTCCGTCAGCTTTTTCATAGCCTGCTCGCGGAATTCTTTCGAGTGCTTTGGCTCTTCGCGGACATTTTCGGTTATTATGTCAAAAGCGCTGACCTCGGGCTTTGGCGGCTCTTCCGCGGATATCGGCTGCGGCGGCATGGCTGCCGCGGGTCTCGGGGAGCTTGTCCTCTCCGAAGCGCCCGTGCACATTTTCACAAGGCACATCTCCGCGAGGGTCTTGCGCTGTTTTGTTTTTCCTATATTATCCGCGCACTCGCGCAAAAGCGTGAGGCAGCGGAGTATGTTGCCGAGCTCGTAAAGGCTTGCCGTCCGCGCGATACTTGCGTGATCTTCGGGGAGCGCAGAGAGGAGATCGGTACATTCCGGCGCGGTTTTGTTCAGCATAAGATCGCGGTAGTGCCCAGAAAGTTCGTCCACCAAAAGCGCCAAGTCCTTTGAGTTTCTGTGCAGCTCGCCCAAAAGGCGGATACACCCCGCCACATCGCCGTTTGCCGCCATCTCCGAAAACGCGAACAGGTGCTTGTTATCCGCAACCCCCGCGCAATCGCGGACAATAGAAGCGGTTATGTGCTTATCGGCGGTTATGCAGCGGTCCAGCAGCGACAGCGCGTCTCTCATTCCTCCGTCGGACAGTCTCGAGATAAGCTCCGCGGCATCTTTATCGAGCGTAACGCTCTCTTTTTCCGCGACCTCAAGCAAATGCGCGGCGCTTTCCGCGATGTCCACTCTTCTGAACTCGAAGCGCTGGCAGCGTGAGCTTATCGTTGCGGGAACTTTATGGACTTCCGTAGTCGCCAGAATGAACTTGACATGTGGCGGCGGCTCTTCAAGAGTTTTCAAAAGCGCGTTGAACGCCGCGGTCGACAGCATGTGCACCTCGTCTATGATATAAATGCGGTATTTGCAGCTTACGGGTGTGTACGCGACCTCGTCGCGGAGCTGCCGGACATCGTCGACGCCGTTGTTTGAAGCCGCGTCCATTTCCACGATGTCCGTGGTTTCGCCGTTCATTATCTCGCGGCATCGTTCACATTCGAGACAAGGGCTGCCGTTTTGCGGGTTTTCGCAATTCACCGCCATAGCGAGTATTTTCGCGCAGGTGGTCTTGCCCGTTCCGCGCGAACCCGTGAACAAGTACGCGTGCGCGGCTGTTCCGCTTGCCACTTGATTTTTGAGAGTTGTTGTGATGTGCTCTTGTGAAATCACGTCGTCGAACGTGCGAGGACGGTATTTTCTGTACAGCGCAAGATACAACGCTCATTCACCTCTCAATCGAACTGCCGTTCCGCCTAAATCCGCAAATACTTCCGATCATGAGAACAGACTTGCTGCGGCACACAAAGTTATCCGCTTAATGCTGCTCGGTTCCCCGCCTGACATGGTTCACAGCACTCTGTTGCACAGGGCCTGCCCCCATGATCCGAAGTATTTGCCATATAACTCTTTATATTATACATCTTTTTCCCGAAAAAATCAAGGGGTTTTTCGATTTTTTACCGTATTTAAACTTGTTTTGGGGATTTTGGGCGGAGTTTTAGGCGGTCGGCAAAAAAATCCCCTCCCAATATTGGGAGGGGGGCGCTTTATTATCAACCGTTGGACTTAGCGGGATCTGCCGCGCCGCGCTTTTTCGCTTTGCGCTCCTGATGCCATATCCAGAGCGGACCCGCAAGGCAAAGCGACGAGTAGAAGCCCACCAGCATACCGAAAGCAAGCGGTATCGCGAAGGTGAGTATCGAGGTAACGCCCTGCAGCGAGCATACTATCGCTATGCAGATCATCGCGGTGACGGTCGTCGCGGTGGTGATTATCGAACGCGAGAGCGTCTGGTTTATCGAGAGGTTTACAAGCTCTCTGTCGGACATCTTTCCGCCGTATTTCGCGCGGTTTTCGCGCAGACGGTCGTAGATGATGATGGTGTTGTTTATCGAATAGCCGAGCAATGTCAGAATGACCGCCATAAAGTTGGAATCAAGCGACATTCCGCAGAATATATACACCGCGTACGTCAATATAACGTCGTGGAGCAGGCAGAAGATAGCGATTATACCCGCGCTCCAGCCACCTATCTTCTTGAAGCGGAACGCGATGTAGATAACCAGCAGCACGAACGCCGCCGCTACCGCGATAACGCACGATACAAGGAACTGCGAGCCCGCCGCCGCGGAAACGTTCGTTGTGTCGACATTCTCCACGGAGTTTTCGGAATACGTTTCAACAAGCGTGTTCGTAACCTTTTCGAGCATCTCGCTGTCCATACGGTCGTCCTGCGCGAAGGATACGACTATCGTGTTCAGTCCGCCCGTGAAGCTCGTTCCGGTAGTTACCGTAGCGCGCGGAGTTCCCAGAGCCTCGACTGTGGATTTGATGTCGTCCGTGCTTATCTCGCCCTCGTAAGAGTAAGTGAGGATAGTGCCGCCCTTAAAGCGTATATCAACGTGAACTCCCAGAATGAACGAGAACGCCAGTGTGAGAATGAATGCCGCCGCCGAGATGATAACGAATATCTTCCGCTTGCCGACAAGATCCCAATTGGTCTTCGCCTTTACTTCGATGTTCTGAACGGTGTCCTTGCCCTTTTCGGTATCGGCGTTTTCGAGCTCATTCTTGGAAACGCCGTAGAGAGCGGGCTTTCTGAAGCATTTGAACTTCGACAGACCGATGGTCATCAAACGTGTTGCCCAGCAGGCCATGATGAAGTTCATGATAACGCCCGCGAGCAGGGTGTAGCCGAACGAGTAGACCGTACCCTCGGTGGTCGCGCCGAACCATGTGCCGAACACCGCCATAAGGATAAGAGCTACTATGATGACCGTGAGGTTGGAGTCGAGGATAGCCGTGAAGCCGCGCGAGAAGCCGTTTTTCAACGCGCCGTCTATCGTGCGCCCCGCTTTAAGCTCTTCCTTTATGCGCTCCGCCGAGATAACGTTCGCGTCAACGCCCATACCGATAGACAGTATGATACCCGCGATACCCGGAAGCGTGAGAGAGCTTGCGTGGTTGAACCCGAAAAATCCCGTTATCGCCGCGAACATACCCGCGACTTGACCCATAAGAGCCACAACCGCCACGAAGCCGGGCAGTTTGTAATAGATCACCATAAATATCGCGATGAGAACGAACGCGATAAGTCCGGCGAGAGCCATAGCGTCGCGGGCGCCCGTGCCGAGTATCGGGGAGATAGTCGACAAGCTGCTGTTTTCGAGCTTGAAGGGCAATGCGCCGCCGTTTATCTTGTTCGCGAGCTCGCTCGCGGAATTCTCATCGAAGCTGCCGGAAATTTCGCAGCTGTCATCGTCGATTTTCTTGTTGACACGGGGATAACTTATGCACTCATCGTCCATCCAGATAGAGAGAATGTTCGTGCCCGCGCTGATGTTCTCGCTCGAGGAGAGCTTTTCTGTAGCGTTTGCGAACGCCTCTTTACCCGAAGACTTTAACTGAAGCTGCACTATCCACTCATACTGTCCGCTGTCGTTTTTGCGGTATCCCGCCTGCGCTTTTTCAACGTCCTTACCCGTGAGGACGATATTGTCTTTGGTATCGCCCGTGGGAAGCCCGTCGCTGTCTGTTTCGTACTTCTCGCGGAAGGTGAGCAGCGCGGTCTCGCCTATCTCGCGCACCGCCTGCTGCGGGTCGAACGAGGTGTCGTCGTTCTGCCACGGAAACTGCACGATAACAGCCTTTGTAGTGTTGTCCACATATACGTTGTAGTCGTTGATGTTTTTGTTTACAAGGCGCGTTTCCAGAATGGATTTCGCGGCGCTGAGGTCGCTGTCCGTTATGGTGTTTTCCGCGGCGTAATCCTCGGGCACGGTGAACGTTGCGCTTACGCCGCCCCTTATGTCCATTCCCCAGCGTATATCGTCTATGCCCCAAATATAGGACTTCTTAATATCGCCGTAATATGTGCTGACGCCCATTGTGGAGAGCAGCGTAAAGACGATTATAAGAATAAAGACGATAAAAAACGCGGGTTTTCCTATTCTGCTTTTCAAATTCCTTTTCAACTCCGTTTCTTGGATATATACGGCAGAGCCGTCGTTTTTTAACTTATACCTCTCTATTATACTACTTTTTTCCGAAATAGTCAAGGGCTATTTGAATTTTTCTTGATTTATTCGGAAAGAGCGTTTATGTGCGGAGTTTCCCCGCCGGCGGCGGAAAGAACTGCGGTTTTTTATCAATCGGTGCTTTTCTCCTCAAAAAACCAAAAGTCCCTTGTTAAAATGCACAAAGATTTGCTTAAAAATTGTAAGAGTTATGAAAATTTTGCATAAAGTGTTGAAATTTTTTTTCATTGGTGATATAATAATAAAATAGAGTAAGAGCGTTTACGGCTTTTGGTTGTCGCAACAAACTCGTTTTTGAAGGGTTTGAGCGACAGCGTATTTTTCTGCGAATATCGTACACATATTTATATATATTTTGGTGCGGCTGTTTATTCGTGAGTTGGGGAGTGGGTTTGATTGTCCGGAACTTATAAAAAAATCAAAGCCGCTGCGGCGGCGCTTGCCGCGGCAGTCGTTCTGCTGATGATAGCGCCGTTCGGAAGAGCTTTCGCTTCGTCCAAGTCCAAGACCTATAAGATCGGCGCGAACGTTATGCACGGCGTGAATAAAACGAATCTCGGGTATTCGGGGCTCACCTGCGATTATCTCAGCGCGGTGTCGAAGTACACCGGCGACAGCTTCAAATATGTAGACGGAGAAACGGAAGAGCTGTTCAACGGGCTGAAAAAAGGCAACGTCGACGCTATCGCCTGCGTTACCGCGGACGAGATGAATTATTATGAAGAGCTCTTCGGCGGCACGGAGGAAAAGCCGCTGTTCAAGAAAACGGGCGCGGCGCTTATTTCGCGGTTCAGCGCGGTGTATATTTACGACCACGGAAACTATGCCGATATGTCTCTGAACGATGTCTCGGTCATCCGCCGTATGCGTATCGGTTATTCGCTCGAGGACAAGGACAGATATTTTAAAAACGGCAGATTTCATTATTCCGAAATAGCAAACGCGACATTCGTTCCGTATGATGACGCGAAACAAATGGAGGACGATTTCGTTTCGGGAGAGATCGACGCGGTGGTCAAGGACTGTATGCGCTCCTGGAAGGACGAAACGATAGTGTACCAGTTCCCCGCGAGATCGGGATATTTCGTAACTCGCGCGGACGACAACGACGTCTCCGCAAAGCTCGAAAGCGGACTTATTTCTCTGTTTTCGGAGAACCCGACGTTCTACGGAGACAGCTACGAGCGCTATGTGGCGAACTTCGGCTTGAAAAAATACGCGCTTAACGCGGAGGAAAACGACTACAAAAAGCTCAACACGGAAATAACAGTCGGCTTTAACCGCGAGGCGGATATCATGCGCTGCTATAACGAGCGCAGCGGAACTTTAAGCGGAGTTACCGGCGCTCTTATGAAAAAATACACCGAGATAACGGGTCTCGAAATCAAGATAAAGCCGTTTTCCACCCTTAAGGACTGCTTTACGGCTCTCGATAACAACGAAGCCGATCTGATCTACGGCGGCGTTCACGCGGCGGATCATTCGCCGACTTCGCCGTATTATGTTTCTTCCTCCGCTATCAAGTTCCCGCTCGTTCTCGCGGGAAAAGACGGCACGGAGCTCTCCGATGGGACGAGGCTCGCCGTAATGGGCGGCAACCTCGAAGCGGCAAGCTCGCTCGAACGCTTCTTCCCGCACTCGGAGATAGTCTACACCGATACCGTTGAGCAGGCTTGCGATATGGTTATGCACGGAGATTGCGGCGCGGTATGCGTCGCGAGTTACGATATGCTCTATCTCAAAGGCGCGGACTACCCGCGGCTCGAGATGTTAAAGGCGCTGCCGGTATACTCCACGGAATGTTTCGCGATGAGGTCGGACAACAGGGCACTTATCGGCATTACGGACAAGGCGCTTCTTCAGATAGACAGCAACTCCGTCACCGCCGACATTTACAACCTCGTGGAGACGGTGGAGCACTCTGCGCTTTCAAACTCGCGTCGGTGGTTCTTCATACTGATTTACACGCTGCTTGTCGTGCTTACCGCGGCGGCTGTCATAATCATCACACACGCCGTGAAGCTCCGCGCGGAGACCGACCCCATTACGGGTGGAGCGACAAAAAAGACGTTCCTCGCCAAAACGCTCAAAACCATAAAGAAATCCGGTACGAACAAATGGGCGCTGGTCATATTCGACATCGACAAGTTCAAGTTCATAAACGACCACTTGGGTTACGAGGAAGGCGACCGTATGCTCGGGCGTATGTTCAAGACGATCGAGGACAGTATGGAAAAAGACGAGACATACGCGCGCATTTCCGACGATAACTTTGCCTGCTGTATCCACGACGCCTCGGACAACGACATCGAAAACCGCCTCACCGGTATCTTTGATGAATTCGGGCGTAGAAACTCTCTGTATGTGTCGTACCCCGTAATCTTCAGCGGCGGCGTTTGCAGAGTGGAGCAGTGCGTTGAAAAGTACGGCGCGGTCGATCTGAATGCGGCTATGGACCGCAGCAATATCGCGAAAAAAACGATAAAGAATATGCACCGCAGCGCGATAGCGTTCTATGACGGAAAGATACGCGAGAAAACCTTGCGCGAAAAGGATTTTGAAAACGCGATGCCGGAAGCTCTCGAGCACAAAGAGTTTATGTGCTACATTCAGCCGAAATACGGCGCGAAATCGCGTAAGATAGAGGGCGGAGAAGCGCTTATACGCTGGAAAAGCTCGGATTTCGGGTTTGTTTTCCCGGATCAGTTCATACCGATCGCCGAAAGAAACGGCTTTGTCGTGGAGCTGGATTTCTTCATTCTCGAAGAGATATGCAAGGCGATGCGCCGCTGGCTCGATATGGGACTTGAACCGGTTGTTATCTCCGTGAACCAGTCGCGTATGCATCTGTCGCACGACGACTACATCTGGCGGCTTCGCGAGATAGTGGATAAGTATTCCATTCCGTATGAATACATAGAGCTCGAGATAACCGAGACCGTGTTTACGGACAATTCCGAGCTGCTTTTGCAGATAATGCAGAAGCTGCACGACATCGGCTTCCAGCTTTCGATAGACGATTTCGGTTCGGGGTATTCCTCGCTGAATATGCTGAAGGATATTCCCGCGGACGTTGTGAAGATAGACCGCGAGTTCTTCAACGGCACGGTGAATTCCGACAAGGGCCGCGCTGTTATAACGACAGTCGTAGACCTCGCGAAAAAGCTGCGTATGCACGTCATTTCCGAGGGCGTGGAAACTCTCGCGCAGGTGGAATTCCTCGACGAGATAAACTGCGATCTTATCCAAGGATATTACTTCGCAAAGCCCATGCCTTTGAAGGATTTTGAGGAGCTGTGGTTCAAGTCTCTCGAGGAACAAAAGGAAGTCGCTTCGGAAAGCGATAATGAAGGCTGATTTCCAAAACGCCAAATCAAAACCAACAGCGGTTCTCTCCGCCGGAGGCGTGGAGAACCGCACAAAATAAAACCTTTTTGAAACAATAAACAGGGGTGATGGTTGTGTCTGAAAATTTGATGGAAGAGATCGAGCGCGCACGGCAAGAAATAATGGAACTGCGTATCGCGCTTCGCGCGGAGAAGATGCGCACAAAAATATCATCGGTGTATACGAATTTCGGGCTTTGGGAGTATGATATTACCACCGACACTTGCTATCTGTACAAAAATCTTAACGGAACGCTGGAAAACGACATCGTGCCGATACCTCGCTTCCGCGATACGACTATCGGCAAGGGCATTGTCGGCGTGGACGATATTCCCGTGTTCAAGCGCTTTTGCGAGGATATGAAAGAGGGCAAAAAGGAAGTCGGGTGCGAGATACGCATTATCAACGACAACTGCGATATTATCTGGGTGAGATACGAGGGGCGGACCGTATTCGACGACGAGGGCAAGCCCATTAAGGTCATAGGAAGAACGCTTGACATCACCAAGGAAAAGGGCTTCGGAAACGACGACCGCGGCAGCGGAAGAGACGCGCTCACCAATACCATAAAGCCCGCGGCTTTTCAGGATATGGCAGCCGAAAAGAGAAGCGGCGTAAACCGCTACAATAATGTCGCGCTTTTGTGCATAGGCGTTGACGGCTTCCGCGAGATAACCGCAAAATGGGGCGCGGATTATTCCGATTACATTCAGAAAACCGTGGCTTCGATACTTCTTAATATAAGCGCCTCGGAGCGCGACAGCCTTGTTACGCGCGTGCGCGACGGAGAGTTTTTGATGTATCTGGTATTTTCGGATACGCAGACGCTCGGCGATACCGCGCGGCGCATCGTAAACTCCGTGCGCGACTATATTTACGAAGGCGAACCCGTTACGGTAGGCGTTGGTATCTCGATCTTCAGAGGCAACAAGAAGCTCGAGGACGTTTATAAAGAAGCTTCCACAGCTCTCGGGGAGACCGCCAAGAGCGGCGGCGGGTGCTTTATGCACTACTCTATCGCGATGTCGAAGCGAAGCTATGAGATCTTGCCTACGCCCGGCGCGGAGATCGACCCGGCAAGTATGTCGAGCGGAGCGGCGAAGGTCTACAACTTTATTATAAGCGCGTTCTGCCATCCCAACGAGCGCAGGGCGATGATAAACGAGGCGTTCAAGGCAGCGGGACAGTGCCTTGGCGCGGCGGAGATCTATGTCTTCTCGCGCACGGAAAGCGGATACGAGCGCTCGATAAGGTATAGCTGCGACAACAGAGCCGAAAGCGAGCGCCCCGCGATAGAGATAACCTGCACCGATGAAGAGCTCGGCGCGATGTTCGGCGAGGGAAGTTCTCTGCACATAAACAGCGCGGACGCGCCCTGCGATGGCGTTAAGCTCACAAACGGAGCTGTAAGCGCGGAGTGCCGCGCAACGCGTTTCGACGGGAAGATCGAAAAGCTTTTCGCGGTGATATTCGACAGCAGGTTCGCGCTCAGCGAGCAGGACATTCAAGTGATGGACGTGCTGGAAAACGCGCTTGAAACAATGTATTACTCAAATAATGTGAGCGCTTCAAAGGCAGCGCTCCAGCACCTGCACACCTCCATTATCCACACCCACCACATCGAGGGATTTACGATAATCCCGGGCGAGTTTATCGTAGACGACGCGGGAAACAACGCCGCGGCGCACTATGGTCTGCAAAAGGGCGACATCTGCTATAAGAAGATACACGGGCTTGATATGCCGTGCGAGAATTGCCCCGCGATCATGCTCCAACAGAACGGAACGCTGTTCGCTTCCTCGGCGTTTTATAACGAAGCCGAAAGGCGCTGGCTTGATGTGTCCGCCTCCGTGGACGAAAACGCGAACGGCGAAAAGCGCTACATTATCAGCACAACGGACATAACCGACTGTCTGGGCAAGATACAGATGACAGACAACGTTACCGGACTTATGACGCTCAGCGTTTTCACGGCGGAAGCGTTAAGACTTATCGCGGAGGATACGAGAGATATTCAGGGCTTCTACGCGATAGTTCTCAACATCGCGGATTTCAACAGGATAAACGAGGAAAAAGGCTTTGAAACGGGCAACGCAATACTTATATGCATCGCCGATATTCTAAAGCAGTGCGCGGGCGAGGGAGAGCTTGTCTGCCGCGCGGAGGGCTCGCGGTTCGACGCTCTGTTCAGAAGCCCGAACGTGGACGCTTTTAATACCAGAATGAAAACGATGCTCAACAGCATTCAAAAACAGGTCTACGAAAAGCTCCAGGTGCACATTTATCTGCTTGTCGGCGTGTGCAATATGAACGACGAGCCCGTCGGGATCATGGGCGCGGTTGACCGCGCTATCATCGCGCAAAAGACCGTCCGCGAAATGGCGTTCTACAACGAGAATATGATAGTGTTCTACGATGGGATCATGCGCGACAGAATAAAAGAGCGCCGTTATATCGAATCGAATATGACGAAGGCTCTTGAAAACGACGAGTTCCATGTATTCTATCAGCCGAAGGTGAACATAGACACCGGAAAGGTAGTCGGGGCGGAGGCGCTGGTGCGCTGGATACGCCCGAACGGAGAGATAATCTCGCCCGGAAAGTTCGTGCCGATATTCGAGGAAAACGGATTTATAACCGAAATGGATTTCGCGATATACCGCCACGCTGTTGCGGATATTGCAAGGTGGCTCCGCAAGGGGATAGAAGTGCCGCTTATCTCGCTTAACGTTTCGCGCAGGCATTTGTCGGACGAGGGGTTCTGCGAGAAGTTCAACGCGCTTGTGGACGGCTTGGACGTTCCGCACAACTACATAGAACTGGAAATAACCGAAAGCCTGCTCACGGAAAATCTCGACAAGCTCGTACGTATGACGACTTGGTTTAAGGAGCACGGCTACCGCATTTCCATTGACGATTTCGGCTCGGGCTATTCCTCGCTGAACCTCATCACCATGCTTCCGTTCGATACGCTGAAAATAGACGGCGGGTTCTTCCTGCGCAACGACCTCACCGACAAGAACAAAAAGGTCATCACTTCCGTTGTGTCTCTGGCTAAGAGCCTTAATCTAGAAACGGTCTCCGAGGGCGTTGAAACGCAAAATCAGGTGGACTTCCTCAAGGGTCTCGGCTGTGATATGATACAGGGATTTTTCTACTACAAGCCCATGCCGAGCGCGGATTTTGAACAGGTTATCGCTTCACAGATAAAGCTCAATTGATATATTCGACCGCCGACATTTTGTCGGCGGTTGGTCAATTTCTCCAAATTGTCGGCTCGGTTTTGGGCAAAGCTACAAAATCGATTTTCTTTTAAATAAGGTGTAATATTTGCAGAGAAATACAATCTTTTTTTATGAAAGGGTAGTTATACCTCTCAAAATACTTTTAGGAAAGGTTGTACATTTTATGAAAAAAATCAAAGCATTAGCCGTGTTATTATTTCTTGCGTTTGTCCTCACGGGCTGCGATATAAACAGTTTCGTTTCTGGCGGCACGGAGGACAGCTCAGATATCGGCACGGCGAGCTCAACTTACAGCGCAGAGAATGTTTCCGTTTCACTGCCTGCCGAAAGCGTATCGAGCTCCGCGGACGAGCGGCTCACCCAAGCCGAATTCGATGAGATAATAACGCTTTTCAACAAATGGGCGTATGTCGGCTGTGATATACACCCCGATTTAATAAAGAGCACCGTGCCGTATTTTCCGCTTTGCGTGGACAGATTTGATTACATCACAGATGAGCTTATAGGACCTCCGCGTGATCCCTCCATAGGATATTACACAGAATATTACTATAAAGTGGTAAGCGGTGCATGCACAACCGAAGAAGGCTTCAACGCGAAGCTCGATGAGATATTTACGGAGAAGTTCAAGGAAAAATACCTTGGTTCAAGCGAGAAACAAAAATTCAGGATAAAAGACGGAGAGCTATATGTTTCACATGTAACTTATCTGTCTTTGAAGCCGATAACGCATGATCTGAAGTTCTGCGTTGAGCGACCCGACGCGGACACCATTGTCTTGACGATAAAACAAAGTGATCTGGATTCCGGGTTTCAGCAAACGATCGTCAGAACAAAGAACGGTGTGTATAGGATAGACGACGGCGAGTTGTTTAATATTCAGGAATTTTTCAGCTTTGCGCGTGAGGTGAATGTCACCTGCGGGGATCTCACATACAGCCGTCCGTCAACATGGAACACATCGGTTACCTCGGAGATCACGGAGCTTTGGGATATAACGGAATTCGAATGTGCAATTGCTCTTCTTAAAGACCTTGCGTACATTGATTACGAGCTTCATATATCCCAGCCGAATTATTGCGTCGATCCCGAGCAAAGTATCTACGAGGATTGGACGGACGATCCCTTTAACAAGGTAGTAAACAGCCCCCTCAGTAAAGCGGAGGCGTTCCTTCGCAAGCTGGACATAGTGTTCACAAATAGTTATAAGCAACGGTATATTTCCAACCCCGACAGACGGTTTACGTTCAAGGAGGGGATCTTGTATACGG
>CAYVSV010000037.1:0-22052 GCA_964454205.1 uncultured Ruminococcus sp. | reverse complement strand
ACTACGCAACCTTTTCAAAAACAACTGAATACTTCTTTACCGCCCCCGCGCTTTGAGGGGGCGTTATTTCTCAAAGTACGGAAGCCATGATTTTATCCAGTATTCTGTAAAACCGCAGGTCCTCCAAATTCCATGTTACATTCGTTGATACCGATTCACAGCTCAATACAAAGTGCTTTCCGTTTTTGGCGGTTATCTCGCGGTGCATTATCGAACATATATTTTGACGGCTCAGCTTTTCGTAGAGCTCCGGGTTTCTCGCTTCAAAGGTTTTTATGTTGTTTACTATCATCACTCCGTTTTGAGAATGTTCTTGTATCCCTTCGTCAAAGATGTAATCCACGGTTTCGGCGATAACGCTGCCGTCGAGCAGCTTGCTGCCGCATTGCGCCACGGCTGTACGCGCTTCCTTGTCGTAGAGAATAACGCGCTCCACGCCGAAATGATCCACTATGTCTCTTATAATATTGTCCGCGGGATATTCCTTGCCGCTGACCACCAGATCGGCTATCCTGCAAACGACCTCCGCCTTGCTGATACCTTTTCTTCCGGTAATGCCGGTGGTCTCAATGCTCGAGCGCAGTATTTCCTCTACGGGACCGTGTTTTTCCGCGTCGTATATGATATAGCGGTTTTTGCCCTTGTGTTTCGCGCGGTAGAGCATATAGTCCGTCAAGCGGAACAGCGCGTCGAAATCCTCCGCGTCCTGCGGATATGCCGCGACGCCTATCGAAGTCGTAACACGGAAGCCATCCTTCTCGTTGGAATAAGCGCTGCCGATGTTGTTTTTTATCGAACGCAGCACGTTTCTGAGCGTGTCTTTGCCGTCATCACGGATATTGTCGAAAACCACGAAAAACTCATCTCCGCCGATACGCCCCGCTTTTCCGTACATTCCCACCTCGTTCTCGATAATGGAAGCGCACTTTTTAAGCACGGCGTCGCCGGTGGCGTGACCGTGGTGATCGTTTACATACTTGAAATCGTCGATATCTATGATAGATATGAAGGTTTGGCTGTTCGGCTCGCCAATAACGCGCTTTGCGTAGTTTGTGATATCCTCTTTAAGAGCGAGCCCCGTGAGCTGATCCTTGCGCACAAGCTCGCGCAGGGGATTGGCGCTGCCGCTCCCAAAGCTCCCGACAGTCTTGCTGTGAATGTCGTAATCGTAAATCGCCGTTCCCGCAAAGACGATGGTTTCTTCATCGCTGTGGAAGAAGCTCCCGGTAAAGCTTCGTATGCCGTTTTTCAGTTTATCGGCAAACTTATCGACTTCGCCGTGCGAGCTTTCCGGAAGTCTCGTCTTTGATTTTTGGGTAAACACCTCAAGCTCGAGCTCGCACAGCTTTATTTTTTCACCGTCATAGCGATAGCAGGTCATTGTGTTCGTCGGGCGGTCGTAGGAATAGTAAACGCAGTCGTGCTGGGACAGCAGCGCATTTGTTTCGCGCCGCTCTTTTTCGGACAACAGATATTTCTCGATGACGTCCTCGAGCTTCCACATACGGATAAGCGTGCGGTCGGGGTCGTCCTGCTCCTCAATGCGGCAGATCATTTCGTATATTTTGTCGTCCACGGCGCGGAACTTAAGAAAGAACGGCTTGCCGTAAGAGCGTTCAGAGATGACTTTCTTGAGCGTTTGAAGAGAACCGTTTGATATAACGCGGTCGAACGTGGTATAACGTCTGTCGCCCAGAATAATATAAAAATTCGAGTTTCCGATCATGTAATCGTAGTTTTTGTTGTTAAAGCTGACTTCTATTTCAGCAATGTGCCCGAAATCATCCATTTTGGTTACCGCCTTATATAACAGACTATTGTCTTGTCAACTAAATATTTCCCAATTCCGGAAAACAGCAATTCAGTATATTTATAACAGTATAACATATTTTTAGCGGTTTGTCAATACAATTTGTGCACTTTTTATTGTAATGAACGGCAGCGGTTTTGCGCAAAGGGCTCGCGCTCCTGCTTGTTCGCGTCTGCGGCGAGGCGGTAGATATTCGGTACACGATTAAGGTGGGCGCGTATGTGATATTTGCCGTGCCGGCTATCCTCGTGACAGCTCCCCTCGGCGCTATATATGGATTTGACGTATAAAAAGCTGTTGAGCTGCGGCTGCGGCTGACATTTTGTTCAAACTCCCACAAAATTTTTCGGTACATATTGCATTTTTCTCCGAATTGTGGTATGATTATATTGAATAGGATAAAATTCGAGCGCCGCTTTAAAAGCGCATATTTCGGCGCCGCGATATTATCCCAAATAACACGACAGGGAGTAATGAAGATGCCCAAAAAGACAGATATTTCCAAGATCATGATAATCGGCTCGGGTCCCATCATCATCGGACAAGCGTGCGAGTTCGACTATTCGGGAACGCAGGCGTGCAAGGCGCTGAAGAAGCTCGGTTACGAGATAGTTCTCGTAAACTCCAATCCCGCTACCATTATGACCGACCCCGATGTTGCGGACATAACCTATATCGAGCCGCTGAACGTTTCCAGACTTACCCAGATAATAGAAAAGGAGCGCCCCGACGCGCTGCTCCCCAATCTCGGCGGACAGAGCGGTCTGAACCTCTGCTCGGAGCTTTCCGAGGCGGGAGTTTTAGAGAAGTACGGCGTTAAGGTGATCGGCGTGCAGGTGGACGCTATCGAGCGCGGCGAGGATCGCATCGAGTTCAAGCACACTATGGAAAAGCTTGGCATAGAGATGCCCCGTAGCGAGGTCGCGTATACGGTAGACGAGGCGCTTGCTATCGCCGACAAGCTGCATTATCCCGTAGTTCTCCGTCCTGCTTACACCATGGGCGGCGCAGGCGGCGGTCTCGTATACAACGTCGATGAGCTGAAGGTAGTGTGTGCGCGCGGACTTCAGGCTTCCCTTGTCGGGCAGGTTCTTGTTGAGGAAAGTATCGCGGGCTGGGAGGAGCTCGAGCTCGAGGTCGTCCGCGACGCGGAAAACAATGTTATCACAGTCTGCTTTATCGAGAATATAGATCCTATCGGCGTTCACACTGGCGACAGCTTCTGCTCCGCGCCTATGCTTACGATCTCCGAGGATGTTCAAAAGAAATTACAGGAGTATTCGTACAGCATCGTAAAGGCTATCGAGGTCATCGGCGGGTGCAACTGCCAGTTCGCGCACGACCCCGTTTCAGGAAGGATAGTCGTTATCGAGATAAATCCGCGTACCTCGCGCTCCTCGGCGCTGGCTTCCAAGGCGACGGGTTTCCCCATCGCGCTGGTTTCCGCAATGCTCGCGTGCGGTCTTACTCTTAAAGAGATACCCTGCGGAAAGTACGGAACGCTCGATAAATACGTTCCCGACGGCGATTACGTCGTTATCAAGTTCGCGCGGTGGGCGTTCGAGAAGTTCAAGGGCGCGCAGGACAAGCTCGGCACGCAGATGCGCGCGGTCGGCGAGGTAATGTCCATAGGAAAGACCTACAAGGAGGCGTTCCAGAAGGCTATCCGTTCCCTTGAAACGGGGCGCTACGGCTTGGGATACGCCAAGAACTTCCACGAACTTAGCAAAGAGGAGCTGCTCGCAAAGCTCACCTACCCTTCCTCCGAACGCCAGTTCATCATTTACGAGGCGCTCCGCAAGGGCGCGACTGCCGATGAGATATACAACCTCACCAAGATAAAGCATTGGTTCCTGGAGCAAATGCTGGAGCTCATCAAAGAGGAAGAAGCTCTCGCGGCGGCGAAGGGCAAAGTCCCCGAAAAGGACGTTCTCAAACAGGCAAAGCGCGACGGCTTCTCGGATCGCTATCTTTCAAAGCTGCTTGAAGTTCCCGAAGAGGACATCCGGGCAAAGCGTGCGGAATACGGCATAAACGAGGCTTGGGAAGGCGTTCATGTAAGCGGCACGGAAAACGCGGCTTATTACTACTCCACCTACAATCTCGATGAGGACAAGAGCCCCGTAAATTCCGACAAGCCCAAAATTATGATACTCGGCGGAGGTCCCAACAGAATAGGACAGGGTATCGAGTTCGATTACTGCTGCGTTCACGCGGCGCTGGCGCTGAAGTCGCTGGGCTTTGAATCCATTATCGTAAACTGCAACCCCGAAACGGTCTCCACCGACTACGACACCTCGGACAAGCTCTATTTCGAGCCGCTCACTCTGGAGGACGTTCTCGCTATCCACGAGAAGGAAAAACCCGTCGGTGTTATCGCGCAGTTCGGCGGACAGACGCCGCTCAATCTTGCCGCGGAGCTTAAGAAAAACGGCGTGAACATTCTCGGTACCACTCCCGAAACGATAGACCTTGCGGAGGACAGAGATCACTTCCGCGCGATGATGGAGCGTTTGAATATCCCCATGCCGGAAAGCGGAATGGCGGTAACTGTTGATGACGCGCTTGAGATAGCGAACCGCATTGGCTATCCCGTAATGGTTCGCCCCTCTTACGTTCTGGGCGGACGCGGAATGGAAGTCGTTCACGACGACGAGATGATGCGCGTTTATATGAGCGCCGCCGTAGGAGTTACCCCCGATCGTCCCATACTCATCGATCGCTTCCTTAATCACGCTACGGAGTGTGAGGCGGACGCAATATCGGACGGAACGCACTGCTTTGTGCCCGCAGTTATGGAGCATATAGAGCTTGCGGGTGTGCACAGCGGAGATTCCGCCTGCATTCTCCCCGCGAAGAACCTCTCCGAAAAGCACATCGCGACTATCAAGGACTACACGCGCAAGATCGCCGTGGAAATGGGCGTTGTCGGACTTATGAATATGCAGTACGCTATCGAGGGCGACACGGTTTACGTTCTTGAGGCAAACCCCAGAGCCTCGCGTACAGTGCCGCTGGTATCCAAGGTTTGCAGCATCAATATGGTGAAGATAGCTACCGAGATAATGACCGCGCAGTTCACGAAAAAGTCCTCTCCCGTCCCCGAGCTCAAAGATCGCGTTATACCGCACTACGGCGTAAAAGAGGCTGTTTTCCCGTTCAATATGTTCCAGGAAGTAGACCCTGTGCTCGGTCCGGAGATGCGTTCTACGGGCGAGGTCTTGGGCATTTCCCCGAGCTTCGGCGAGGCGTACTACAAGGCGCAGGAGGCTACTCAAACGAGACTTCCGATGGAAGGCACGGTTCTGTTGTCCGTATGCGACCGCGACAAGCCCGAGCTCACCGACATCGCGAAAGCATTTGAAAAACTCGGCTTCAAGATACTCTCTACGGGCAAGAGCTTCGAGCAGATAACAGCGGCGGGCGTTTCCGCCGAAAAGGTACTCAAGCTCTACGAGGGCAGACCGAACATCGCAGACAAAATCGCGAATGGCGAGATACAGCTTATAATCAACACGCCCGCGGGCAAGACCAGCGCAAACGACGACAGCTATATCCGCAAGGCGGCTATAAAGCACCGCATTCCCTACATCACCACAATGGCTGCCGCGAAAGCAAGCGCGGAGGGCATTGCGGCTATCAAGAACAACTCCCACCTTGGAGTTAAGTCGCTTCAGGCGTTCCACGCGGAGATAAAGTAAGAGAACACGAAAAACCCCGCCAAATTGGCGGGGTTTGTTTTATTTGTTTTCTTTGGAGCGCTTTGCGATAGCTGCCGAAGCCGCGGCAACACAAGCCGCTATTGGAAGAATTGAGATCTCCGCGCCCGTGTATGGAGCATCGTTGGCGACGTTGTTCTCGCCGAAGCTGCTGTTTTCGGCGGTGTTGCTTTCCGCGGGAGCGCTGCTTTCACCGGAACTGCTGCTCTCGGCGGGAGTGCTGCTCTCGCCGGAGCTGCTGTCATCGCTTGAGGCGGGGGCGCTGCTGGTCGGGGCGCTGTAATCGCTGGCCGGGGGAACGGGGGTGGCGTGGGTGAGCATGGGGAGAGGTCTTGTCTCAACGTGGCTTGCGTCTCTCGAGCAAACGCGCTGTTCTTCGCCTGCCTCTGTATAAGTAGCCGGTTTGGTGACTTGCCAATTGCCGTAGGCGTGACCGAGTGCCGAAATGATTGCAGGTGCGACGGTTTCTGTTGTGCAATTCGTGTCTGTAAAGTACTTGTAGCACATATCACACTGCAAACCGTCTTCAGAGCCGTCCTCGGTGCAGGTGGGAGCTTTTTCTGTCGGTTGGGGGTTGTGTGGCTTAGCTAGCTGAACCCTCTCATTTATATCGTCATAAACGAGAATTTCTCCGTTTACGTCGGGCTTAAAGTATTTACTTGCAAAGTTTTGTTTTACATCGTCTTTTTTTGAAACGGGTATACCATCTTCAAATTTTGTTGCGTTTACAAAGTCTGTGCAGTCCGGCGTAGTCTCGGCGTGAACGCCGATTATATTTGTTGGAATTTCAAAGTCCTTGCCTATGGTAATCATATTGTCAACTACATTGCCGTTTTTGTCTTTGGGCTTTTCGAGGTATATGTTGCTGTCCGAGCCGCCCTTTCCGTGGTTATTTGTGATATTAACCTTGTCGTCAAGCAACAAAGTGCCGCCTTTCATTCTTATGCCGCCGCCGTCGTCTTCGGATTTGTTGCCAACAATCATGCCGCCTTTTATTTCAACTTTTCCGTCCTCGGTGCCCATAGATATGCCGCCGCCGCGAAAGGTAGCTATATTATTCTCAATTGAACCGCCGTTCATTGTGAACAATCCATGGCTGCTCATGTGTATGCCGCCGCCGTTTCTTCCTGTGTTCTCGGAAATCGTTCCGTTATTCATTATGAATACCGCATTTTCGCCGCTTATGCCCACGCCGCCGCCGTAACAGTACTCACTATTGCTGTCTTGTTTTTGTGCTGTGTTATGGGAAATGTTGCCGTTATTCATTGTAAAATTCCCGGCAACATACACCCCGCCGCCGCCGGCTTGATTTTCGACATTGATTGCTGTGTTTCCGGTAATCTCGCCCTTATTCATTATAAATTCATCGGCATCTTTCATCACATAAACGCCGCCCCCCCCGAAGTTCGCGGTGTTGCCTTCGATTTTGCCGCCTTCCATTATGAATGTTCCGTTTTCGTCCACATACACGCCGCCGCCGTTGCCGGATCCAGGCTTTATTCCATTTGCTGAACTATTATCCGGAATGGTACGCGCCTCATTCCCCGAAATAGTACCGCCTTTTAATATGAAAGAAGCATTTTTGACAAGAACGCCGCCGCCCTTATCGGCAGACCCACCCGTAATTTTGCCTTTGCCGTTGCTGCAATCGCAAATAGTAAGCGAGCCGCCTTGGATATTAAACACGCGCGATTTATTTTCCGCATCAATTTTATGTCCATTCAAACAAATGGTAACAGTAACGTCGCTGTTAATTTTAATTTCCTCGTTGAGGGTAATATCCCCGTCGAGATAATATTTTCCGGCTGTAGACAATGCCTCCATATTGCCCATAGTAACCGCAGTCATATCTACCTCGTGAGTGCCGTGGCTATTTTCCCCTGTCTCTTCTTCGGTCTCCGCTTCCGCCGCAATACTCCCCGGCTCGTTGAACACGAGCGCCGCCGCCGTCGACATTACCGCAAGCGCCATGACCGCCGCCGATACCTTTTTGAACATTGTTTTCACAAAATTCACCCCCAAAAAATATATCTATAAATATTTTAACACAGCGCCGCCGCGTTGTCAATGAGTAAAAATAACAAAATTGTCGGGCTTTTTTTGGAGGTGAATTCGATTTACGCTCTGAAATTGTCGAGCATACGCTTGAGCTCGGAGGCTTGGCTGTTCAGCTCGCGCGAAGCCGCCGCACATTCCTCGGCGTTTGCGGAGGAGGAATTTACCAGATCGGAAACGCTGCCGATCTTTCCGTTTACCTCGTCAACGCAGGCTCTCTGTTCGTGAGACTCGCCGTTTATCTCGATTATGATGTTGTCTATCTCGCGCGTGCAATTAACTATCTCTTCAAGAGAATGCGAGGTGCCCTCGGCTATCTCCATTCCGCGTTTTACCGCCGATACGGACTGCTCTATGAGCTTCGCGGTCTCGTCGGAGGCTTCCGCGCTTTTTCCCGCGAGGTTTCTTACCTCGTCGGCTACCACCGCGAAGCCTTTGCCCGCTGTTCCGGCTCTCGCCGCTTCAATAGAAGCGTTGAGCGCGAGAATGTTCGTCTGGAACGCTATATCCTCGATTGTCACGATGATGTTTTGTATCTTCGCGGAAGCGCCGGAAATTTCTTCCATTGCCTCGAGCAGACGGCTCATCTTTTCGCTGCCGTCCTCTACGGCGCTCGCCGCCTTGTGAGCGGTGGTTTTGGCGCTGTCGGTACGGGCGACGTTGTTGTCGATCTTGCCCGAAAGGAAATTCATTCCCGAAGCTATTTCGTCTATAAGATCGTTCTGTCTCGATACGGAATTCGAGAGCTCTCCCGATTCCGCGGAAACGCCCTCCGCTCCGCTGAAAACCGCCTCCGAGGCTCTTTCGATTCCGCCGAAGACCGTGTTCAGCGAATCGGAGATCTTATCCAGAGAGACCTTTATCAAAGCGTAATCGCCTATGTAATCAACATCCGAATTCACGGAGAAATCGCCGCGGGAGATAGCTTCAAGCCGCTGTTCTATGTCGTTTATGTACATTTTTACGGTGCGGTTGTTGTTTTCGATAGCGCGGCATACGCTTCCTATCTCGTCGTTGTAGGAATAGTCGAAGCTTACGCTGAGCTCGCCGTTTGCAACGCGGTTGGAATTGTCCGCGATATCCTTCATCGGCGCAAACATTTTCTTTAAAACTATCATTATGCAGACGGAAATGAGCCCGTTAAAGAGCGCCGCCATTATCACCATCGTAACGACCAGCTTTACTGTCGATTCGTTGAACTCGCGGCTGTTGAGCAAATAGCCCAGCTTCCAGCCCGTTGCCGCAACGGTCTGTTCGCAGTAAAGAACCTTCTGTCCGTCATAGTCGGTGAATTTTACGAACTCGTTTTCGGAGGTCTGAACAAAATCCGCTGACGTTTCGGAAAAGCTCTTCATCACATCGTTGTTGTTCGCGTCGACCGTTGGGAGGAATTCGGCGTTTTTGTGGCAGACTATCATTCCGTCCGCGGTGAGAAGCGTTGCGTATCCGTTTTCATCGGCTTTTACGGAATTCACCACATCGCCGAGGTAGTCGATAAAAATATCCGCGCCGAGAACGCCTATCGTCTGTCCGTTTTCCTGTACGCGAACGGCGCAGGTGATAACTTGACGGTTCGTCTGAACGTCCGTATACGGCTCCGTGATTATAGGCTTTGAGGAATTGACCGCCGCCTTGTACCAGCTTCTGGAGGTGGGGTCGTAGCCCGCGTCGGGCACATATCCGCTGCCGAAGATTATCGCCTTGTCGTCCGCGAAGCCCATGTATGTCTCGTAAATATCATCGTCGCGCGTTGTGCAGTCCGACAAAAACGAGCGGCAAGCCTCGCGGTCGCCCATATAGCCGCCCGTAAGCACGTCGCGCCCCATAAATTCCACGAGCGCCTGCTTGTTCGTAAGCCAGCCCTCGAGAGTTGCAACGCCGCCCCGCACTGTCGCCGAAGCCGTGCTCTTGGCTTGCTCCTGATATTCTCTGCCGACTATCACGCAGGTTATCGCGGTCATAACAAAAAACATCGTTACGACCAAGCTGCTTGTGTAAAAAAGTATCTTCCATTGCAATGACTTGAATTTTTTCATTGTATCGTACCTTCCTTATTGACTTTCCCGTTTTTCGGCGTTTATAAAACCCAATATTATTCATTGTAACATATTCCCGCCGGATTTTCAATAAAAATCACTTAATTGACGAAAAAATCACTTAATTGACATGGAAATACTTTCCATATAGCTAACCACCACCCGAAATATTGACTTATCCGACATTTTATGCTATAATTGATACGAGGAAGTGAGTATTCAGTTGACTAAAATAAATTTTGTTCTGTGCGACGACAACCGCGCCGACCTTGAAACGCTCCGCGCTTCTGTGAACGACTATATAAACCAACGCGGCTTTTGCGGAGAGACGGTGTGCTTTTCCGAGCCCTCAGCGCTTCTTAGGTATTCCGAAACGAACGCCGGGAACGGCTTTACCGTGTATCTCTTGGATGTGATAATGCCCGAGATGGACGGCATCGCTCTTGGCGGGAAGATACGCGGGCGCGACAAAAATTCCGCTGTCATTTATATCAGCACATCGCGCGAGTATTCTCTCGATGCGTTTTCGGTGCGGGCTTTTTCCTATTTGATAAAGCCGTATTCGCGGGAAAAGCTGTTTTCGGAGCTCGACGAGTGTCTTAGCCGCATGGAGATCTCTACGCAAAAGCTCTCGATAAAAACCGCGGACAGCGCCATGCTCCTTGAGCTGTCCGACGTGATAGCCGTGGAATATCTCGACCACAGGCTGATATTCCATCTCGCTTACGGCAAGAAAGTGGAAAGCGCATACCGCAGGCAGCCCTTTGACGTTCAGGCGGAGGAGCTTATGCAAACGGGAATGTTCCTGAAGGTCTCCGCGAGCTATCTTGTAAATTACAGCAATATCCAGGGGATAAAGGCGGACGAGTTTGTTATGAGCGACGGCTCTCAATACAAGATAACCCGAAGATATTTTGCCGCGAGACAAAGGTATATAGACAATGAGATGTCCAATAAGTGATTTTTTGAGTCTTTTGCCCGACTCTGTGTTATAATTATGTAGGGGTGATATAATGGCATTTTTTTTAACGGTTCTTTCCGAAGCGGCAATTTTCGCTTTGTACATATTTGTATGCCTTGCGCTTATGAAGCCGCGGTTTTCGTTTAGTGTACGCGTTTTGGTTTACAGCTTGGTGATACTTTGTTCGTGCGGCACGGTAACGGCTTTCGCGCTTTCCGGAAATGTTATGATTGCGCTCACGCTGCTGCCGCTTATCGCGTATCTGCCGTTTTCGGTGTGCGTGTATATCCTCTCCGAGGGCGGTATTTTCGAGACTGCGGCGGCGTGTTCGGTGGGAGCGCTTGCGGCGCTGATCGTCAAAACGCTCAAAAAAACGCTGACGATATTGTTCAACGCTCTTTCACCGGACATCGGCGGAGTTGTCAAAGATACGGTTATTTTGATCATTGTGTTCGCTCTTGCGGCGGGAGAGGCGTTTGTTGTATTTCGTTTTGTGCGCAAGCCATTCGGAGTATGTGCGAGTTCGGACATGAAAAATCGGCTGCTGGTCTTGATTCCTACCGTAACGATGTTCCTAATAATTTTTATCAACTTTAACAGTACTGTTTCTGTTGCCTTTTCGATTATGACGCTGGTGATAGTCGCAGCGTTTTTCGTGATAACGGCACGGCTTTTCGAGTATAACGCAAGGACGATAGAGGCAACGTCGACCGAAAAGGCTTTATCCGAAAGTCTGCGGCTGCAGCGCGAAAACTTTGAACGGATATATCAAAGCGTGGAAGCCGGGCGACAATATCGTCACGATATGCGGCATCATTTCAAGGTGCTCAGCGGAATGGCACAGCAGAACAACTCCGTTGAAATTCAGGAATATATCGAAAAATTAAACATGACCGCCGAGTTTGCCGCGCTGGAAATGTTCTGCAAAAATCCCGCGGTGAACGCCGTGCTTTCGGAATACATAAACCGCGCGAAAAATATCGGCTGCCGGATAGAGCATAAGATCTATATTCCCGAAGAGCTTCCGTTTGAGATGCCGGACGTGTGCATAATTCTTTCTAACGCGCTTGAAAACGCGATAAACGCCTGCGAAAAATGCCCCGAGGACAAGCGTTATATAGACCTGCTGGCGGATTTTTCGGACGACCGCAAGCTGAAAATATCCGTAAAAAATTTCTGCGCTGATATCGTGGAGATCGGCGCGGAAGGACTGCCGGTTGTCGAAGCGCGGACGGATGGTCACGGGATCGGGCTTCGCAGCGTGAAAAAGACCGTTGAGAAATACAACGGGTTTATTTGCTGTGCGTATGAAAACGGCGAGTTCCTTTTTTGCGCAGAGATCTTCCGCGACCCGAACGGCAGTCCGAGTAACAACCAAAATACCGGACGCATCTCCAAACGTTCAAAGGCTGTGTCCGCGGTTTTGACGTCGCTTGTCTGCGCGGTGGGTTTGCTGAATTTCTCCCCCGCGACCGCAAGCGCATTATCCGAAGCGCTCTCAATCGACATCAAGACGATAAGCTACGGTTGGGGCGACAACGATCTGAACATCAGATATCCCGAATTCGGAGATGACGATTCCGGCAAGAAGAACCAAGCCGTAAAGGATTTTATCTCCGAAGCAAGGGGAATTTTCCAACAGTACGCGCTCCGAAAATACGAGGGATATGTAGCCGAGGACGCGGGATATCGTATTCATACGAACGACAGAGCTTATCTGTCGGCGAGGTTTTATGCGACTGTCAATATAGGCGGCTCGTTGGAGTACAGTCACTGCGTGACTATTGACAAGCAAAGCGGAGAGGTGCTTGCACTGTCCGATCTGTTCGATGAAAATTACGATTATATCGGCGAGATAAGCGCAGAGGTGCTTCGGCAGATGGAGTTCCGCGTGCAGTATAATGATGCGAACTATTTCATTCCCGGCGGCATCTGGAGCGACGACGAATGCTTTAAGGAGATCCCGCCCGATCAGGAATTCTATCTGAACACGGGCGGACAATTGGTGATCGTTTTCGATGAATACACAGTCGCGCCGGGCAGTGAGGGCTCGCCGGAATTTGTGATGCCGAACGAAATATTCCGGTACAACGCGGAGTAATTTTCCGCAGCAAAACAAAGATCTCCGAAGGCTGACAGCCTTCGGAGATCTTTGTTTTATTTTAAAAGGTCACACGTTTTCCACCGCGTTTGTGAGGTTTTCGACCTCGTCCGCGATAGACTGCGCTATTTCGGTGTTTTTAACGGAGATGTTCAAGCCGTTTGCGATAGAGCCCGACATCTGCTCCATTTTGACCTGCATGGAATTCATCGCGGAGGTCTGCTCTTCGGTGAGCTCCTCGATCATTACGGAGTATTCCGCGCTCTGCTTGGAAACGTCGATAGCGTCCTTCATCTTTTCCGCGACCGTCTGCGCGATTTTGGAGCCGCTTTCCACGGACTGTATCGAGGTGCGGATAAGCGCGGAAGTGCTCTTGGCAGCCTCGTCGGATTTTGAAGCGAGGTTTCTTACCTCGTCCGCGACCACGGCAAAGCCCTTGCCCATCGTTCCCGCGCGCGCAGCCTCTATAGAAGCGTTCAGCGCGAGTATGTTCGTTTGGAAGGCTATGTCCTCGATAGTTTTGATGATAGTTTCGATCTTCATTGAAGAGCTGCTTATATCGCGCATCGCGCCGAGCATTTTGTCGACTTCGGCGTTGTTTTCCGTGAGCATTCTCGTGCTCTCGTTTGCCGCGGTGCGGGCTTTTGTAGCCGCCTCGAGGCTTTTGTCCGTTTCCGTTTTGAGGTTCGCGATGTCCACCGCGATATCCGCCATCGTCCGCTCCTGCTCCTCGGAAGCGCCGCTCATGGAAAGGCTCACGTCCTGAAGCCCGAGCACGGATTCCTTCAGATTAACGGCGATATTCGACACGGAGGAAACGACGTTTTTCTGGTTCTCCATAAGACGGTTCACGTCGCTCATTTTGGAGTTTACCTCGCTTACAAGCTCTTCGCTTCTGCCCTTTGCTTTTTGAATATCGTTCATAAAATTCACGCAGGCTTTGATGAGGTAGACCAGCACGACCGCGCCGATGTTTATCGAAAGGATACCCTTAAGAATGACCTCCGCGCTCTCTTCGCCGTAGAAGAAGCTCTTGAAAACCAACCCGAGCAGAGAAGCCGCGTCCATAATTATCCAGTGAACGGTAAGACACTTTATGTTGCAGTAGATCGCGGCGACCGCCATGGAAGCGAGCATTAGCGCGAACATCGTGTGCATTTCGTGCTTTGCCGCGGAAATAATGATTATCGTGAGCACCTGCGCCACCGAGAGGAAAAATCCCTGCACGGTTATCTCGGTTTTTTTCCGAATACCGATAGTTACCGCGGGCACGATAGCTCCCATAGCGAGCGTAGCTCCGCCCACCGCCCAGGATTTGGAAGCGAGATTGATAACGCCGAACACAACGCACACGACCGTTACGAGTATCATGTGAATGGTTATCGTTTTGGCGTTGAAGAGGGTCTCCGATGAATTTTTGGTTTGAGCCATTGAAAAACGCTCCTTAAATTAAAATTTTGTCGGTTTGGACAAAAATTCCCGCGCAAACGCCGCCGTTTTTGACCAAAGCCGGAGGTGCCAAACAAAGTCATTATAACATATTTTTCCGAAAAATGCAATAGAAATCACTTAATTGACAAAAAAATCACTTAAACAACATATCGGAGCAGAGACAGCGAGTCGCTTATTTTGTTCATTTTTCTGCTTGTCAAGTGAAATTTGCTATGTCAATTAAGTGATTTTTCCGTCAATTAAGTGATTGCTCTTGAAAATCGGGGGGATTTATGCTACAATAAAAAAGCGGAAGGGCGGGCACGTTAAACTAAAGAAAACCTCATATTCCTTAGACCAATGACCGCCCCGAAGCATTTCAGAAAAACAATCTATATTATATAATGAGAAAGAGAACAATGGGAAACAAGATATTAGTGGTAGACGACGCGGCATTTATGAGAATGCTAATCAAAGACGCGCTTGCAAAAAACGGTTACACCAACATCATCGAGGCGGCGGACGGCGAAGCCGCGTGCGAGGTCTATGCGGCGGAAAAGCCCGACCTCGTGATAATGGACATCACGATGCCGAACAAAACGGGGCTCGACGCGCTTAAAGACATCAAGGAGAGCGACCCCACGGCAAAGGTGATAATGTGCTCGGCAATGGGGCAGGAGCTTATCGTTGTCGACGCGCTCAAGTTCGGCGCTCTGGATTTCATAGTAAAGCCGTTTAAGGCGGGAAGGATCATTCAGACGGTGCAGAAGTATTTAGGCTGAATTTTGAAGGAGGACATTATGGAAAGGCTTTTTAAACGTTTATCCGCGGCAGTCATCGCGCTTGCGGTTTTTGCGGCGGCGGTTGTGTTTGATTTGCCGAAAAAAAACACTGCTGAGGCGGCGCTATCAGAAACGGCAACGGGCGGCTGCGACGGTGATCATGACGGTTGGACGGAGTGGACAGGTCAGTATATTAGCGAAGGTGGCAAATATTATCTTCAAAATGATATCACACTCACCAGAGAAATACCAATAGATGGCGGCAAAAATATTACCATTTGCTTGAACGGGTATACGGTTAATGCTGACAATAAGTACCGTATTTTTAACATCGACAATGGCACGCTCACTCTTTGCGATTGCAATAGCAGCGGAAACGGCAACGGCAAATTGACCGGCGGTTATTCGTACAGTGACGGCGCTGCGGTTTATATCGGGACAAAAGGCGTCTTCAATATGAACGGCGGCACAATTTCGGGCAACACGGTAACCAACGGGAACGGCGGTGGTGTATATGTGAATAGTATGGATTATGCTAGAGGCGAATTCATAATGAACGGCGGCACAATTTCGGGAAACACGGCTAAATGTAACGGCGGTGGTGTATGTGCGTACGGAACATTTATAATGAATGGCGGCACCATTACGGGTAACACGGCAGACTCAGGCGGTTCGGGATACTCTGGCGGCGGTGTATTTTTGGGTCGCAGCAGCAGTTCATCATATATATTTAACGGGAAAGTTGATATAAGCAATAATAACTGCGCTGGTTCCGAAAACAATGTATATATTCCCAACGATAAAACGATAACCATAGGAAGCAACTTTCACCCCCTTTCCAAGATAGGTGTTAATACCGAGAAAACGCCCACTTGTTCAACTCCTATAGCTGTGACTGTATTTGCCAATGACGCAAAAGCGGAAGATATAAGCGCAAGCTTTACGGCGGATATAGATATAGAAGGGCAAAGTATAGGTTATAAAGACGGTAAGGTTCAGCTTACAAAAGATCACAATTACAACACGGCTTGGACAACGGACGATGAAAAGCATTGGCACAAGTGCCAATATTGCACCGAAACTACCGATGAAGCCGACCACACAGGCGGCACGGCGACTTGCGCGGAAAAAGCGGTCTGTGAGACATGCGAACAGGAGTACGGCGAGTTGAAGGAGCATACATACGGCGCTTGGTCTATCACGAAAGATCCCTCCACAACCGCAACGGGCACAGCGGAGCGCACTTGTTCTTGCGGCGAAAAGGAAACTAAAACGGATGTTCCCGCTTTAAACGATTCCACTGTATGGACTAAAGATGATACACAGCATGTCGAACCCACCGAAGAAACCACCGGCAAGGATGTGTATACAAGCGAGGATTATGGCGAGGTTACGGTAACACTTCCCCAAAAGGGGCATACTCACAACCTCGATCACGTTGACGAAATACCCGCGACGGAAACGACCGAGGGCACAAAGGATCACTGGCACTGCGATGGCTGCGGCAAGGATTTTGCCGACGAGGACGGCACGAACGAGATAAGCGACCTTACAATACCCGTTATCGGTCACACGCACGATCTCACTCACGTTGACGAAGTTCCCGCGACCGAAGAGGAAGATGGCGTAAAAGAGCATTGGCACTGCGATGGCTGCGGCAAGGATTTCGCGGACGAGGACGGCGAAACCGAATTGTCCGAACTCGAACTCACGATACCGAAGCTCGGCAAGCTCGAAATTGACGTCGAGAAAAGCGAGACCGCTCCCGCAACGGAGCTCAAAACCACGCCCGATGAACTTAAAGAGGCGGTTTTGTCCGATGAGGATATAGAAAACATCGACAGCAAGGATATCAAGATAGTCCTCAAGGTCGAGGACGCGACGAATAAAGTCTCCGACGAAGATAAGGCGGCAGTCGGAACGGCTGTCGGAAGCCTTACTATTGGGCAGTATCTTAATATTGATCTGTTTAAAATTATAGACGAAGCAGAGGAAAAAGTCACCGAAACGAGCGCGCCTCTTACGATAACGTTCACGATACCTGCGGAGCTTCGCGGCAGCGGAAGAACATTCTCGGTGATCCGCGTTCACGACGGTGAAACAACGGTTCTTGAGGACAAGGACAGCGATCCCAATACGGTAACGATCGAAACCGATAAGTTCTCGACCTACGCGTTGGCGTACAGCGCGGCGCAAACGTCTCCTGGCGGAGAGTCCGAAGGCGGCTCCGGCGGAACAGCTGTCACGCCGGTCGATCCCGTGTCGCCGGAAAGCAAGCCGAACGGCGGCGATGGTGCCTCTCCTTCCGAGAGCGCTCCGCAGAGCGGCTCAAGCTCCGCTTCGGATCAAAGCTCTGTCAATTCGGACAACAGCGCGGCTTCAAGCGGCGAGAACACCTCCGCTTCGGGCGGAGGCTCGCAGTCCGATAACAAAGGCAACCCTTCAACGGGCGTTGCGGTATCGCTATCGCTGATTCCGTTTATTACGGCGCTCGCGTTATTTACGATAGCGTTCAAGCGCGTAAAATGATCTCAATGACGTTCAGAACGTATGGCACAACTGGGACGCTCCCGAAACAGATGATGAATGAGAAGAAATTCCCCCGCCATTTAGTCGGGTAGCGATACAGAAGTTTTAAAATCGTTACAGACAAGCGGCGGGATATGCACAACATTAAAAGAAGCGGGAGAGCAAATAGCTTTCCCGCTTTTTGTGTTATAAATTCTACGGCTTATTTGCCGTCATCATCCAACAGCCTATCCATGCATGAATTACGCTCCTATACACTGTAAAAAAGAGACAGCAATTTACTGCCTCGTTTTTGCCGTTCATCGGCATAGGATATCCGATATATCTTAGTCTATGTGAAAGATTTTTACTGTTGCTCTCTGCGAATTAAATTCCCTATTGAAAATTATTTCAAGCTATGATATAATATTGACAAAGATCGACTATTACACGCCAACAGGAGGAGCGTATGACAATACAGCAATTACGATATATGATAACAGTAGCGGAAACAGGTTCAATTACGGAAGCCGCAAAAGTTTTATATATTTCGCAGCCCAGCCTTTCGGAGGCTATCAAAGAAGTTGAAAAGCAAGCAAAAGTAACTATATTCAACCGTTGTCGGGCGGGAGTTGCTTTGACTACCGAGGGTATGGAATTTCTCGGTTACGCACGACAAGTCGTTCAGCAAATGGAGCTTCTGGAGGCAAAATATATAGATGACCGTCCCGAAAAGATGAGGTTTTGCGTATCAACGCAGCACTATACATTTTCCGCTAATGCCTTTGTGGAGCTGGTAAAGCAGTTTGGACAGGAGCGGTATGAATTTGTTTTAAACGAAACGCAGACTCACCAAATTATTGAAGATGTGAGAAACCGTTTCAGTGATCTGGGAATTTTATATCTGTGCAAAAGCAATGAAAATGTTTTGACAAAAGCGTTTGAGGAATATAACTTGACCTTTCACGAACTGTTTACCGCTCTGCCGCACGTTTTCCTGCGCAAAGGACACCCGCTTGCCAAGTGCGATAAGGTAACTTTGCGGGAACTTGAACCATATCCCAAACTTAGCTTTGTTCAAGGCGCTTATGAATCGTCCAACTTTTCTGAGGAACTGTTCAGCAATATCGGCTCCGAAAAAAGTATAAAGGTGAGCGACCGTGCCGCTATCGTGAATTTTATGATCGGATTGGACGGATATACTATTTCAAGCGGGATTTTCCCCAAATATCTTCACGGCGGCGAGATAATATCCGTTCCGCTTGACGAAAAAGAGGTTATGTGTATAGGCTATCTGATAAATACGGACAGAGAACTGTCAGATCTGGGGAAAATATATATTGAGGCACTAAAAAAGTATAAAGTAAATGATTAGGCTGAGCCTATGGTTTGGCATAGATAATCGGTATTACCTATTGCAAGGTGATTTGTGGTATAATTAGAAACATCGGAGGTGGTGTTGATTATGCCCGCACTTGTGATAGGTAATTTTTTTCTCTATTCGGTGATAAATGCGTTTACTCCCGGTCCGGGAAATATTCTCGCTCTCAACACAGTAACAAATTACGGTTGGAAAAAGGGAAAGCCCCTGTTTTTCGGTATTTTTACCGGGTATTATGTAGTGCAGATAATTTGCGCGGTATTTATTTTCGGAGTAAGCGCCTTTATGCCAAGCGTTCTCGGCATAATGAAATACATAGGCGCGGCTTATATTTTATGGCTTGCGATACATATTGCAATAAGCAAGCCGCCCTCGGACGACGAACAAAAATCGGCTTCGTTTATGAAAGGATTTTTGCTGCAATTCGTAAATGTCAAAATATATCTGTTCGGCATCACCGCCTTGACGGGATATGTTACGGATTACAGCACGGCGCTTTGGGTGCTGTTGTTGTTTGAGATTATCATTGCGACCATCGGTACGGCGGCGACTATGACATGGATAGGTGCGGGCGTTCTGATACGGAATGTGTATCAAAAGCATTTCCGTATAATCAATATTCTGCTTGCGATCACACTGCTGGAGTGTGTTTATAGTATGCTTATGCAGTAATATTAACAAAAGAAATATTTATTTGGAGGTAACTATTATGAGAAAGACATTTAATTTTTCCGCGGGTCCCGCTGTTCTGCCGGAAACGGTATTGCAAGAAGCGGCAGACGAAATGCTTGACTACAAGGGCAGCGGTATGTCGGTTATGGAGATGAGCCACCGTTCCGCGCTGTTTCAGTCGATCATTGACGAAACGGAGTCGGATTTAAGAGAACTTATGAGTATTCCCGACGATTATGAAGTATTGTTTCTGCAAGGCGGAACCTCTCTGCAATTTGCTATGATCCCATTGAACTTTATGAGAAACCGCAAAGCCGATTACATATTAACGGGTTATTGGGCGAAAAAAGCGTTTCAGGAAGCTAAGCTGTTCGGTGATGTTCGAGCGGCGGTTTCGTCCGAGGACAGAAATTTCTGCTATATTCCCGACTGCGGTGATCTTGATATACCGTCCGATTCGGACTATGTGTATATGTGCGAGAACAATACCATTTACGGAACAAAATTTCATTGCAGACCCGACATTAAGGGAAAAATTCTGATAAACGACATATCCTCCTGCTTTTTGTCCGAGCCAATGAAAGTATCGGATTACGATATGCTGTTCGGAGGAATACAAAAGAACCTCGGTCCGGCGGGGCTTGTGATCGCGATAATTCGCAAGGAACTGATATCCGAGACGGTTTTGCCCGGCACACCGACTATGCTGAAATATAAAACTCACTCGGACAGCGGCTCTTTATACAACACGCCGCCTACATATAATATTTATATTGTCGGTAAGGTTATTAAGTGGATCAAGTCTATCGGCGGCTTAGCGCAAATGAAAAAGCTCAATGAGGAAAAAGCCGCGATTTTGTATGATTATCTTGATAAAAGCGCAATGTTTCACGGAACTGCCGATAAGGATAGTCGTTCTTTGATGAATGTGACGTTTAAGACCGATTCCGATGAATTAAACTCCAACTTTGTAAAGGCAGCCGAAAAAAACGGAATTGTCGGTATAAAAGGACACAGAGCGGTAGGCGGAATGCGTGCAAGCCTGTACAACGCAATGCCGACCGAGGGCGTTAAGTGCCTTGTGAAATTTATGGAAGAATTTGAAAAGAGCGGTGGGAAAAATGAATAACACAGACATCATCAACAAGGACGGTGAATACATAGCGCACACCTATAACCGCTTTCCCGTTGTAATCTCTCAAGGCAAAGGAGCAACAGCAACCGATTTTGACGGAAAAAAATATATTGATTTCGGCAGCGGTATAGGAACAAATTCGCTCGGATTTTGTGATGACGGGTGGATAAGCGCGGTCACGGAACAGCTTAAAAAGGTACAACATACATCTAATCTGTTCTATTCCGCGCCCGATGTTGGTTTAGCCGAACGGCTTTGCAGTGTGACCGGATATTCAAAAGTATTTTTTGGCAATTCGGGCGCGGAGGCAAACGAGGGAGCGATCAAAATAGCAAGGAAATACGGTCTTGAGAAAAAGGGAAAGCGCTGTAACCGCATTATCACGCTTGAAAACTCATTCCACGGCAGAACTGTTACAACGTTAGCGGCAACGGGTCAGGACGCGTTTCATCAATTTTTCTTTCCGTTTACGGAGGGGTTCGACTACGTTCCCGCAAATAACGAAAGTAAGCTGCGTGAAAGCATAAACGATTCCGTTTGCGCGGTAATGATCGAACTTGTTCAAGGCGAGGGCGGAGTTATCGCTTTAGATAAAGATTATGTTCAATCTGTCGAAAAAATATGCCGCGAAAATGATATTCTGCTTATCGTTGACGAGGTGCAGACGGGCATAGGCAGAACGGGAACGTTCCTATGCTGCGAGCAGTACGGCATCAGACCGAACATTATCACGCTTGCCAAAGGGCTGGGCGCGGGACTTCCTATTGGAGCAATCCTTATGGACAAGCTGACGGAGAATGTGTTCCAAATCGGCAACCACGGTTCGACCTTTGGCGGAAATCCCGTTGTATGCGCGGGCGCACTTGAAGTGTTGGATCGGGTCTGCAACAAGGAATTTCTTGCGGAAGTCAATACAAAAGCCAAATATCTGAAAGATAAGCTGTTGGCATTGCCCGGTGTAGTCGATGTGACGGGACTGGGTCTGATGTTCGGAATATCCATTAATGAAGAGCTAAACGCTCGGTCAATCGCTGAACGGTGTGTTCAAAACGGATTGATGATCTTGACGGCAAAGAAAAAGCTGCGGATACTCCCGCCTTTGAATATCACTTTTGATGAGATAGACGAGGGACTGTTAAGGCTGGAAAAAAGTTTATAATAATTTAGAGCGGCGCTTTTATTCAGCGTCGCTCTATTATATTATGACGCAATCTTCCCAGCTTAGTTAGCGCGGTGTAACCAATCAGGAGTTGGGTTACCTAAAGTCGCGTTAGGGCAGTCAACTACTTAAACGCACGAATGTATAATGTCTATCCCTATTTTTTATCGAATCTGAAAAGATTTCCAATCTCATTAAGTATCTTTAATGGATTTATTTTATAAGTGTAATATTTTCAGCCCTTGACGTTCGGCATAATTGACGGTATAGTATGTTCCACCATGCTGTTCCCGCAGATAGCA
>CAYVSV010000036.1:0-22169 GCA_964454205.1 uncultured Ruminococcus sp. | reverse complement strand
GGCTTTTAAATAAAACCATCAAAAAAACCCTCGCGAAGCGAGGGCTTTTTTGATGGTCGGAGTGACGTGATTCGAACACGCGACCTCAGCATCCCAAATGCCGCGCCCTACCAACTGGGCCACACCCCGATACATTTAATTATACCACAAAACTCCGCGGTTGTCAAGGCGTGGGAGCAAAAAATTCACACCGATTTCACTTGACTTATCAGCGGATTTGGTGTATAATATAAAATGTATGACTATGTACGCGGCGAGGAGATGAGCGTGTGAGCTTGACAAACGAGCAGAGAAGCCGCTTTGACGAGCTTTCGGCGGCTCGGAATAAACGCCGTAGAGAGCTTGCCGCCGAGCGGATAAAAACAGAGATGCGCAATGAGATCCGCGATTTTGCGAATAAGTACGAGTTCGCGGACAATGTGGTCGCAGACAGGCTCCGTGAGATACCAGATGGATTTTCCGTACTGGCGGTTGGTCTTTCTACGGCGCGAATATACTGCTGATGCATGACGACTTTAGCGGATTTGTGTACATAGACTATAACGAAAATATGACAGAAGCGTTTTTGCGATAATAACGAACAAAAGAATTTGAGGACAAAATGGATATTATAAAGGTTGAAAATTTGTGCTTTGATTACATCACACAGGACGAAAACGGTGGAATCACCGAGCGCGTGCCCGTGCTGAAAAACATTGATCTGAACGTCCCCGAGGGGCAGTTCCTCGCGGTGCTGGGACATAACGGCTGCGGAAAATCAACGCTTGCCAAGCACTTCAACGCGATACTCACACCCACCGAGGGCAAGGTGACGGTGTGCGGGATAGACACCGCGGACGAGGAGCGTATCTACGATATCCGACAGTCTGTGGGAATGGTCTTCCAGAACCCCGACAATCAGATCGTGGCGACAATAGTTGAGGAGGACGTGGCTTTCGCGCCCGAAAACCTCGGCGTAGAGCCCAAAGAGATACGCCGCCGCGTCGACGATGCGCTGAAGCAGGTGGATATGTACGATTTCAAGGATCACGCGCCGCATCAGCTTTCGGGCGGACAAAAACAGCGCGTGGCTATCGCCGGGATAATCGCCATGCAGCCGCGCTGTATCGTAATGGACGAGCCCACCGCCATGCTCGACCCAAAGGGCAGGCGCGAGGTCATGAAAACGATAAAGCAGCTCAATAAGGAGCAGGGCATAACGGTAATACTTATCACGCATTATATGGACGAAGCGGCGCAGGCGGACCGCGTTGTGGTTATGGACGACGGCAGGATAATTATGGACGGCGTGCCGCGAATGGTATTCGCGCGCGCCGCGGAGCTCCGCAAGGTTGGGCTCGACGTGCCGCAGGTCACGGAGTTGTGCGGTATGCTCCGCGAAAAGGGCGCGGAAATATCCGACGAGATAATTTTCGAGGAGGAATGCGCCGAGGCGATAGCGGGACTTCCGCTTAAAAGCAAGACCGCCGGACGCTCCGGCGAAGAAAAGCTCCCCGAAACGGAAAGCAGCGCCGAGGAAGCCGCTCGGCTTGAGGGCGTTACCTACAAATACAGCATAGGAACGCCGTTTGAGAAAACCGCGGTGGACAACGTTTCCCTTAAGATCGCAAAGGGCGAGTTCGTGGGGATAATCGGGCACACGGGAAGCGGTAAATCCACGCTGATACAGCACCTGAACGGTCTCATAAAGCCGACTTCGGGCATGGTTTTTATAAACGGCAGCGATATCCACTCCAAGGAAGCCGATTTGCGCGGCGTGAGGTTCAAGGTGGGGCTCGTGTTCCAGTATTCGGAGCACCAGCTATTCGAGGAGACCGTGGCAAAAGACATCGCCTACGGACCGAAGAATATGGGGCTCTCCGAGGAAGAGATAAACGAGGCAGTCGCAAGGGCGGCGGAAAGCATGGGGATAACCCACCTTCTCGAAAAATCGCCGTTCGAGCTTTCGGGCGGACAGCAAAGAAGAGTAGCTCTCGCGGGCGTTCTCGCTATGGATCCCGAAGTGCTGATACTCGACGAGCCCGCGGCGGGTCTCGACCCGAAGGGCAGAGAAAAAATACTCGGGCTTATAAAGCAGTACCACGAAAAGTCGGGCAAAACGATACTGTTAGTGTCACATTCCATGGAGGACATCGTGCGGTTCGCGAGCAAGGTGCTTGTAATGAACAAGGGCAGTCTGTTCTGCTATGACGAGACAGACAAGGTGTTCGAGCGGACGAGCGACCTTGTGTCAATAGGACTGGACGTTCCGCAGATAACGCGCCTGTCGCACAGGCTCTCGGAGCTCGGGATAGACATCGGAAATGATATCTACACCACCGAAAGAGCCGCCGAAAGGATATTAACTTTACTTTAAGGACAAGACGATGATAAAGGATATAACGATAGGGCAGTACTTCCCGGGGAGATCGCCCATACACCGAATGGATCCCCGCGCGAAGCTCCTGCTGGATATTTTGTATCTGGTGATACTCTTCACCTCGCAGAGCTTTACGGGCTTGCTCATGTCGGCGCTGTTTATGGTGCTGTGCTATGTGTTAAGCGACATAAAGCTCATTATGATACTAAAAAGCATAAAGCCGATACTCCCGCTTATGGTATTCACACTGATCATGAATATGCTGTTTATCAAGGGCGAAGAGCCGCTTTTGGAGTGGTGGATAATAAAAATTTATCCCGAGGGCGTGCGTACCTCGCTGTTTATGGTTATAAGGATAATAGCGCTTATCGTGGGAATGTCGCTGCTGACTTACACGACTTCGCCGATAATGCTTACGGACGCTATTGAGCGGCTGTTGTCGCCGCTTAAAAAGGTGCGGTTCCCCGTACATGAGCTTGCGATGATGATGACGATAGCGCTCCGCTTTATCCCGACGCTTATCGAGGAGACCGACAAGATAATGTCCGCGCAGAAAGCGCGCGGCGCGAACTTGGAAAGCGGAAATCTGCTTCAAAAGGCGAAGGCGCTCATACCGATACTGGTGCCGCTGTTCGTTTCCTCGTTCAAAAGAGCCAACGAGCTTGCGACCGCGATGGAGTGCCGCTGCTATCGCGGCGGCGACGGCAGAACGCGCCTCAAAACGCTCAAAGCCTCGCCGATAGATTATGTCGCCGCGGCGGTTATGATTTTGCTGTTCGCGGGGATTATCATAATGAACTTCAATCCGGCGATAATATGATCCGGAGGAATTATGCGAAATTTAAAAGTGTTTATCGCATACAACGGCGCGGCTTATCACGGCTTTCAGCGGCAGGACAACGCCGTGACCGTTCAGGAGGTCGTGGAGAAGTCGATAGGAAAGCTTTTGAAAACCGCGCCGCCGACAATTTACGGCTGCTCAAGAACCGACGCGGGCGTTCACGCGCGGCGGTTCTGCTTTAACGTCAAAATCGACAGCAAGATCCCTTGCGAGGGCTTTTTGAAAGGACTGAACACGCTGCTCCCCGACGACATAGCGGTGCTTTCCTGCGAAGAAGCGGACGAAAACTTTCACGCGCGCTACGACACCAAAGCAAAAGAGTACGTCTATCTCATAAACAACAAGCCAAGCCGCGATGTGTTCCTGCAAAAGCTCGCGTATCACTACCCGTATCCGCTGGACATCGCGAAAATGAACGAGGCGGCGCGGCTCTTTATCGGAGAGCACGACTTCGCGGGGTTCTGCCGCGCCGAGGGAAAGGCTCGCGTGAAGTCAACGGTGCGGATTGTCTATGCGCTTGACGTTACCGAAAAAAACGGCGTTTGCGAGATAAAAATACGCGGAAACGGCTTCTTATATAATATGGTGCGGATAATCGCGGGAACGCTCATTTATGTGAGCGAGGGCAAGCGCAGTCTTGAAGACGTTCGCCGCGCTATAGAAACGGGCTCACGAGATTTCGCGGGGGTAACGCTGCCGCCCGAGGGACTGTATTTGAACGAGGTGCTTTACGACGAACCGCCTTCCGATGATACGAGCGGGCTTATCGAAAATCTCGGCAAGCTCCATACAACGGAAGCTGGCGAACAGCGTATACGAAAAAATATCGGAGCGGACATCGGCAATGTCGTTGATTGGGCTAAGGCGCTGATATGCTCTCCGAAAGCAGAGATAACACGCGTCGGCAAGAACTTCCGGGCAGAAGCGGACGGCTGTCGGATCACCGTAAACGCGAGCAGTTTTACGATAATCACCGCTCACAAGAAACAAGAAAGCAATGCGTTTGAAGAGCTTTATATCATAGATGAAATTTCAGCCGGCGGGTCCGCTGTGAATATTTCTCCCGACACTTGACGAACGGGGCAGAAATATGTTATAATAATAAGATAAGATGATCGGCGGTGATAAAATGGACGAACGCAATGATATAAATAAGTATCGCGAAAAGAGGAAACGCAGAAAATCGATAACGCGTTTTGTCGTTTTCGTGCTGTTCGCGGCGGCTGTCGTCATTATCATAATAAACCGCAAGCAGATAATCGCGCCGTTTAAGGACATCGCCGGCAAAAACGCCGTCGGCGGCTTCCCGATAAGCATAGCGGGGAGCGCTAATTACATTATGGGCGATATGGGCGAGAATTTCTATCTGCTCACCGATACATATTTGTACACCTACAACACCGAAGGCGCGGAGCTTTCGAGCAAACAGCACGGGTTTCAGAACCCCGTCTGCTCCTCCAACAGCAAGCGCGCGCTTATCTACGACAAAAACGGAAAGGATATGAAGGTGTACTCCAAAAGCTCGGAGCTCTTCGCCAAGTCCTTTGATGATACGATAGTTTTCGCGAAAATGGGCACGGACGAGCGCAGCGCGGTTGTTACGACCTCGACGAGGTACTTCAATTATCTCTACGTCATCAATTCCGAGGGCAAGCAGATATTCCGCTGGGCTTCGCCGGACGAAAAGATAATGCAGGTGTGCTTCGGAGAAGGCGACAAAAGCGTCTACGTTTCCGTTGTGGGAGAAAAGGGCGGCACATTGAACAGCAGCGTACTGCGCTTTGAGATAGGCGAGGTTTCGGGCGAGACGTGGCGCGCGAGCATCGGAAACAACGTCTCCTATTCGCTGGAGCTGTGCTCCGACGGCGTGTACGCGGTAACGCCCTCCGGCGCGTATCTCATCGACGATCGGACCGGAGAGACAAAGGCTGCAAACAGCTTTTCGGGCGAGATATCCGGCATACCGAAAACCGAAGGCGTTCGCGCGATGCTCTTTCGCGATACCGCCTCAAACGGTGAGATATTGATAGTCTACGACGACGTGCTTGAATCAAAAAGCGCGATCACGCTCGACGCTCTTTCCGCGCTGGAGGTAAATGACGGGCGGCTGTACGCTCTGTACAGAAACACGCTCACGGTCTACGACGCGTCGCTTCAAGTTATTGACGTAATAAAGCTCGACGACGAGTATTCCGACGTAAAGGTGATAGGCGACAGCGCCTATCTGCTCGGCTACAACCAAGTACAGAAGCAGAAGCTGAAATGATACAGCTTAAAATATAAAAACAACACCTTGAACAAGGGGGAACTATGGGACAGGAATTTTCTTTCGCGTTTGACATCGCGGTGGCTGTGCTGTTGGCGGTGTTCGCCTTCGCGGGGCTGAAACGCGGCTTTACAAGAGTGGTGCTGGGGCTCGTCTCGACGGCCGCGGCGTTCGCTCTGGCAATGCTGCTCAGCTTCCCGATAGCGCGGCAGATATACAAAAGCAGCGTTGAAGCTCCGATGGAAGAGCGTATAGACGAAGTGACAAACGAGGCTTTGGGCAGCTTGACGCTCGGGGATATACCAAACATCGATTTTAACGCGATAAAGATAAGCGGCACTCCCGTGACTGAATTCGAGCCGAACTACGCGGGAACGCGCAAGGCGGTGGTGGAGCTCTCCGACATCGATATGAGCGAAACGGGAATAACCGTCGAAGATCTGGCGAAAATAGGCGTTGTGGGCGAAACGGACCTTACCTCCTTAAACGGCAAGACCGCCGAGTTCACAAGGGACGAGATAGAAAAGCACGGCTTGGGCAAGACAGTGGCTGCGCAGTACATAGCGGTAAATCTCGCAAACGACTCCGCGCTTAAAAACCTCGGCAACATATTAGAAAACGCGGGCAGCGCGCTCCCCCTGGCGGTTTTCGGCGCGCAGGCGAACGGAACGGGCGTTTCGGCGCTGCGAACGATAGTTCTCGGAATGTTCGACACGCGCGACAGCTTCCGAAACACGGCAATGTCCGGTTTTATCGAGCCGAACTGCGTTCTGATAATAAGAACGATAGTATTTGTTATTATATTCATTCTTGTAAATCTCGCGCTGAGGATAGCGGCTTCGGCGGCAAAGCTCATCAACAAGATACCCGTCATCGGAAAGGTAAACGCGTTTCTTGGTCTCGTTCTCGGGCTTATCGAGGGGCTGCTGGCGGTGTTCGTGGTGTGCCTTGTCACGAGGATGATAGTGTCGCTTTGCGGAGCGAATTCGATTTTGTTCAATCAGACGGCTGTTGATTCTACTGTTTTGTTCAAGGTCTTTTATAACTTTGATTTTCTTAACTTTTTAAGCTGAAACGGAGGTCGGTAACTATGATGATGTGTTCCAGATGTAAAAAACGCCCCGCGGTGATGTTCATTTCCACAATGACGGCGGGCGAGCGCAAGAACGAGGGCTTGTGCATAAACTGCGCAAAGGAGCTCGGGCTCCCGCAGGTGAACGAATATTTGCAGCAGATGGGCATTTCGGAGGACGACTTCGACAGCGCGATGGAAAGCATATTCGGAGAGGACGGCGCGATAGGCAAGGAAGCGTTCGACAGATTTATAGAGGGCGATCCCGCCAAGGAAGACGAGCCCACATTCGAGGACGGCGCGGACGAAGGCGAGGACGATCTCTTCGAGCGCGGAGGCGCGGGCACAATGCCGAATTTCCTCAAAAACCTGTTCGGTTCGCCTTCCTCCGAAAAGGATAAAAAAGAGGGCGACGAAAAGAAGCGTAAAAAAACCGAGAAGCCCGACAAAAAGCGCAAGTGCCTGGAGACCTTCTGCACAAACCTCACCCGCAGAGCAAAAGAGGGCAGGATAGACGACGTTGTGGGGCGCGAAAAGGAAATATACCGCGTTTTGCAGATACTCTCCCGCCGCACGAAGAACAACCCCTGCCTTATCGGCGAGCCGGGCGTCGGCAAGACCGCGATAGCCGAAGGCATCGCGCTGAAGCTCTCAAAGGGGGACGTTCCGTTCAGGCTGCAGGGCAAGGAGCTGTATCTGCTCGACCTTACGGCGCTCGTCGCGGGCACGCAGTTCCGCGGGCAGTTCGAGAGCCGCGTGAAATCGCTTATAGACGAGGTGAAAAACGCCGGGAACGTTATGCTGTTCGTGGACGAGGTGCATAATCTCGTCGGTACGGGCGGCGACTCCGAGGGCTCAATGAACGCCGCGAACATTTTCAAGCCGGCGCTGTCTCGCGGAGAATTGCAGGTGATAGGCGCAACGACCTTCGCGGAGTACCGCAAGCATATCGAAAAGGACAGCGCTCTTGAGCGCCGCTTCCAGCCTGTTACCGTAAACGAGCCCTCCATAGACGAGACGATAAGCGTGCTCGGCGGGATAAAGAAGTATTACGAAGAGCACCACAAAGTTCGCGTAACGGACGACGTCGTAAAAATGTGCGCGGTGCTCTCCGAGCGCTATATCAACGACAGGTTCCTCCCCGACAAGGCGATAGACCTGCTCGACGAGGCGTGCGCGTGCGCTTCTCTCGAAAACGATAGCATAACGGAATACGAAATGCTGAAGGCGGAGATAGCAGAGCAGAAAAGAGAGCAGAGCGAGCTCGCCGAGGCAGCCGAAAAAGACTACGAGCGTCTCGCGGAGCTCAAAACCGAAATAGCCCGGAACGAGGACAGAATAGAGCCGCTCAAGGAAAAGGCGGAGAACGTATACGTCTCGATGGACGATCTCTCAAAGGTGATAGAGCTCTGGACAGGAATTCCCGCGAATAAGATAAAAGAGACCGAATACAAGAGAATGTCCTCTCTCGAGGAAAATCTCAAAGCGAAAGTCATCGGGCAGGACGAGGCTTGCGAGCTTGTAGCCAAAGCGATAAAGAGAAGCCGCGTTCAGCTCTCCGACAAGCGCCGCCCCGCTTCGTTCATCTTCGTGGGACCCACTGGCGTTGGCAAAACGGAGCTCGTAAAGGTGCTGGCAAATGAGATGTTCGACACGGTAGACCCGCTTATAAGGCTCGATATGTCGGAATATATGGAGAAGCACAGCGTCTCGAAGATAATCGGTTCGCCCCCCGGATACGTCGGCTACGACGAGGCGGGGCAGCTTACGGAGCGCGTCCGCCGCAAGCCGTATTCGGTTATCCTCTTCGACGAGATCGAAAAGGCGCACCCCGATGTTATGAACATTCTGCTCCAGATACTAGACGAGGGCAAAATAACCGATTCGCACGGGCGCAACGTCAGCTTTGAGAACACGATAATCGCGATGACCTCAAACGCGGGCTCTTCCGACGGTATGAACGGGATAGGGTTTGCAAAGACATCGAGCGAGATCTCCAAAGAACGCGCAATGAAGGGTCTGAAGGATTTCCTCCGCCCCGAGTTCTTAGCGAGAGTTGACGAGATAGTAGCCTTCAAGCCGCTCACCGAGGAGGACTACGCCGAGATAGCTAAGCTGAACCTCGAAGAGCTGCGCACACCGCTCTCCGAAAAGGCGCTCGAGCTCCACATCTCCGAGGACGTTTACAAGACCGTCGCTAAAAAGGCGTTCGGCGGGAAGTTCGGCGGGCGCGACATACGCCGCGTTATCCGCACGGATATTGAGGATAAGATAGCCGAGAAGCTTATCGAAAACAGCGAGGTAAAGCTAAGCGCCGTGGACATCGCCGTAAACGGCGTGGAGATAGAGGTCTCCGTTTCTGAATGAGCGTGGTGCTGATAACGGGCGGCACTGGCGCTATCGGCGCCGCGATAGCCGAGGAATTTGCCCGCACTGATGATGTTGTATTCACATACAATAAAAACGAGGAACAAGCGCGGCGGCTCGCGGAAAAGCTCCGCTGCACAAGTGTTCGCATGGACGTTTCGGATATTTGCTCGGCAGAGGCGGCAGTGCAAAGTGTTCTGCGAGAGTTTTCGCGTATAGACGTTTTGGTGAACAACGCCGGAATAGCGCTCATAAAGCCGTTCCTCGATACCTCTTATGAGGAGTGGCAGCGGATGATAAACGTTGACCTTAACGGCGTGTTCAACGTGACGAAAGCCGCTGTGCCTTCCATGGTGAGCCGAAAAAGCGGCGCTGTCGTGAACATCTCCTCGGTCTGGGGAGTGCACGGCGCTTCCTGCGAGGTCGCGTATTCGGCGGCGAAGGCGGGGGTTATCGGGTTTACGAAGGCGCTCGCGAAGGAACTCGGACCTTCGGGGATCACGGTAAACGCGATAGCGCCCGGGGTCATCGAAAGCCCGATGAACAGCGCCCACCTCTCACCCGAAGAGCTCTCGCAGCTCGCCGAGGAAACGCCGCTGTGCCGTTTAGGGCAGCCCTCCGAGGCGGCAAAGGCGGTGCGCGCCCTCGCCGAAAACCGCTTCATCACGGGGCAGGTGCTCGGCGTGGACGGAGGTTTTTACTGATAGTCTGAAAACAGTGAAATGCAATAAAACAATTTATTATTTTTGTGCAATTTGCTATAAAAAAACCGTTAAACTTTGTAAGAAAAAAATCAAATAAACGGTTGAATTTTAAGTGAAAATATAGTATAATAATCTTGATTTTGATATTATCTGTATTTCTGTCTTTTCCAATAAAAGGGAAAGCTCCGGTACAGTAAAAAAGGAGATAGGATAGATGAACACTGCGTTAATGATGTTGTCGGAAGCGGCAGAACAAGGCGCGATCGACAGAATACAGGCTCTGCCCGATGCCGCTTCGCAGCTTGCCGACAAGGATTACTGGGGTTCTGTCGGCATACTTGCGCTGACGGGTATCCTGGTGGTTTTCCTTATCTTGGCAATTCTGATCTTTTTCTTCTGGCTTATGGGAACGATCTTCAAGGCTGTCGATAAGTCGAAAGCCGATAAACAGGCAGCGTTGGAAACGGCATCAAAAGCCGAGCTCCCCGCGCCCGCGGCTGAGGAAGCGGCTGTCGTTGAAAGCCCCGCCGAGGACGACGAGGAAGAGCTTATCGCGGTAATAAGCGCGGCTATCGCGGCTTACGAGGGCGAGGGCAATTTCACGATAAGAAGCGTGAAACGGCGCGGCGACAAGAACCCGCAGGCGCGCTCCGCGTGGAGTATGGCGGGCTTGAACGGCAATATGAGCCAATTCTGAAGAAAGGAATAAAACCGCAAAATGGAAATATTTACGAGTACTTTTAATGGATTGATCGAATCGTCGGGATTTACGGGTCTTGGAATAAGAAACATCATCATGATCTTGCTTTCGTTCGTCCTGTTTTATCTGGCTATCAAAAAGCAGTATGAACCGCTGCTGATGCTTCCGATAGCGTTCGGTATGCTGCTCACTAACCTTCCGCTCACGGGGCTTTATCACCCGGAGCTGTGGGATCCCGCGACAAATCCGTATTTTGCGCCCGAGTATTACGGCACGATGTACGTAAATGAAAACAACGAGGCTTTGTTCCAGTCGTTCTTCACGCAGCACACCTCGCTTGATTACGGCAAGGTTCTGCATGACGGCGGACTTCTCGATATGCTGTACCTCGGCGTTAAGCTGCAGATATATCCGCCGCTTATCTTCCTCGGTATCGGCTCTATGACGGACTTCGGTCCGCTTATCGCGAACCCCAAGAGCTTCCTTCTCGGCGCGGCGGCGCAGGGCGGTATCTTCTTTACATTTATCGGCGCATGCCTTCTCAACTTCACCGGTCTCGGCGGCGGCTTCACTCTTAAGGAAGCGGCTTCTATCGCTATCATCGGCGGCGCGGACGGTCCTACAGCTATCTACCTTACGTCCAAGCTCGCTCCGCAGCTGCTCGGTTCTATAGCGGTCGCGGCGTACTCGTATATGGCGCTCGTGCCGGTAATTCAGCCGCCTATCATGAAGCTGCTCACAACGGAGAAAGAACGCTCCGTCAAAATGGGTCAGCTCCGCGAGGTATCGAAGATCGAAAAGGTCGTATTCCCGATCGCCGTTACCGTTATCGTATCACTTATCGTACCGAGCGCAGCTCCGCTTGTAGGCGTACTGATGTTCGGTAATCTGATGAAGGAATCGGGCGTGTGCGACAGACTTGTAAAGACCGCTCAGAACGAGCTGATGAACATCATTACGATATTCCTCGGCATTACCGTTGGCGCGACGGCTGTTGCGGATAACTTCCTGAGCTGGAAAACGATATTCATTATCGTACTCGGACTTATCGCGTTCTGTGTCGGCACGGCATGCGGCGTATTGCTCGGCAAGCTGATGTACGTCATTTCGGGACACAAGATCAATCCGCTTATCGGTTCTGCGGGCGTATCCGCAGTTCCCATGGCGGCGCGTGTTTCGCAGAAGGTCGGCGCGCAGACCAACCCCTCGAACTTCCTGCTCATGCACGCTATGGGTCCGAACGTTGCCGGAGTTATAGGCTCGGCGGTCGCAGCGGGTGTGCTGCTGTCCGTTCTGGGATAATCAAAAAAACGAAATTCCCTCGCTTTTCGCGGGGGAATTACTGTAAGAAAGGAGTTTTTTTATGAGAACTATCACCGTTAAAGGAGTGGGTACGGCTTCTACTACGCCCGATTATATTGAGATCTCAATGAATATTAAATCGGAAGATAATGATTATGAAGTCGCGGTGAATGAAGCAAATCACCGTATTGAGGTTTTGCAGAGCACTATTGAGAATTGCGGTTTGGCAAAAGAGACACTTAAAACGCTCTCATTTGAGGTTTCCACGAAATACGAAAACATTCGTCACGCGAACGGCACATACACAAGTGTATTCAAGGGATATGAGTGCGTTTATCGTATGAAGCTTGGATTTGACTTTGACAGTCAAGTGCTTTCTAAAGTACTTACCGCGATTTCGCAAGAACACAGTATCAAAGCAGAGCTTTCTGTAAAATTCACTGTTAAAGACCCTACGGCAATAAAGGATGAACTGTTGCGTTCAGCCGCTGAAAATGCTCGACACAAGGCAGAGATACTTTGCACAGCTATGGATGCTCAACTCGGCGTGCTTAACGAAATTGACTATAATTGGGGCGAGATAAATATCTACTCACGCACGACATTCAAAGAGAGTTTAGAAGACGATTGTTGTTATCTCACTCCTCTTGCCGCCACTCCCGAGTTTACGCCGGACGACATCAAATCGAGCGACACCGCAACGTTCGTTTGGGAGATAAAGTAAATGGGTTCGAGGAAAAAACTTATCGGCTCGCTGGTTTTTCCCGTGCTTACGCTGATAAGCGGCGTCGGGCTTGTTATTCTCGAAGCGGAAATAATGGGCATGGGTTGGCGCGTTATGACTTTTTGGCGCGGCGCGGCGCTTCTTGCGGCGGCGTTGGGAGCTCTCGCGCTGATAATCACGCTCGCGCGGAAAATCGACACCTCGGCGTATGCTCTGCCGCGGCTCGCGATTTTGGGCGTGACAACGGTTGCGGTCATTACTGTCGGAGTACTCATAAACACCGTATTTGTCTACGATTATAAAACGTACATACTTCTTGTGTTTCTAATGCCGTTGGTGATACTTGCTGCGGTAATTTTCCAGCAGGTGTGGCTCTTCAAAAAATACGCGGACTTCAAGGAAAGGCTCATAATGCTTATCTCAAACCCGCTTCTTCTGTTGCCGGCGATATTTTTTTCAGTGATTTCCGCAACGAAATTCGTATAAACCGAAACGCCGCGCAAAACGCGGCGTTTTTACAATTTATAGCAAAATCCTCTCGTCGCAGTACTCGCAAACGAGAATACCCCCGCGGTTTATGTAGCTGTGCGGCAGATACTTTTCCGTGCGCGTAACGCATTTGGGGTTTGTGCACTCCACGCTGTTGTGTATCTCGCCCGTTAGCAGCGGCTTCACCTTCGGCTGTCTCGTGAACGTGTATAGTATCAGCGCCATACGCACATACATTCCGTTGTTCGCCTGCCGGAAGTACGCGGCGCGCGGATCGTCGTCCACCGCGACCTCTATCTCATTCACGCGGGGGAGCGGGTGCATGACTATCATATCCCGCTGCGCGTACTCCATTTTCGCCTTGGTAAGACAATATACGTCGCGCTGGCGGAGATACTCCTCCTCGCTGTCGAAGCGTTCGCGTTGTATTCTTGTCATGTAGAGCATATCGAGGTCTTTTATTGCCTCGTCGATCGTGTTCACCTCGCGGAATTCCGCGCCGCGCCCCTTTAGCACGTCTTTGATGTAGCCCGGCAAAGCTAGCGCGGGCGTGGAGATAAGCACGAACTTGTTGTTCGGAAAGCACGACAGCGCCTTTACAAGCGAGTGCACGGTGCGCCCGTATTTCAGATCGCCGCAAACTCCCACGGTAAGGTTGTCCAACCTACCGAGCTCGCACTTCAGCGTGAGCAGATCGGTGAGCGTCTGCGTGGGGTGGAGATGTCCGCCGTCGCCCGCGTTGATAACATGGCAGTCCGCGCAAAGAGCCGCCGCCTTCGCCGAACCCTCCTGCGTATGCCGCATTACGAGAATATCCGAATAAGTGCTTACGATCTTTATCGTATCCTTTAGATTTTCGCCCTTGGCGACCGAGGAGTTGCTCGGGTTGTCAAACCCGATTATCGAGCCGCCAAGCCTCAGCATAGCCGCCTGGAAGCTCATTTGTGTACGCGTTGAGGGCTCATAGAACAGCGTCGCCATTATCTTGCCTTTACATTTCTCGGAGTACTCCTCGGGGTTTGCCTTGATCTTCTCCGCGAGCTCTATTATCTCGTTCCATTGCGGGACGGTATAGTCGTCCATATCAATAAGGTTGTTAAAGTTGCCCAATCCGATCACCTCAAATTATTTTTCTGAATTTACAGAATGTCAAATTTCGCCATTATAATACCGAGTGATAAACTCCGACATATTTGAAGCCACCGCTCTCCAACAACATTTTTCGCCCATGTCCTCATGAAGCCAGATATAGATAACGGTCTCATCGGGAACTCCCTCGGGGCTTACGCGATAGCAATATAAATCGCCGCAGCCGTTTGTGGCAAAGAAGATAAATCTTTCCACTCTGTCGATGTACTCTTCCTTGCTGAAATCCTGTTCAAAAAACGGAAGCAGTCCTTTATTTATTTCGACGTTTTCAATGATCTCTTTTGCCGACAAGAGAAGCCATTTATCACCGTTTGTTTCCCTAAGCAGAGCTCTCAGCTCTTTCGGAAACGTGTGACCAACCGCTTTTTCGGCGCGGTCGATCTCACTTTCGGGGCACGGCGGTTGAATCTTTACATGCTCATTTCCCTGCGATAATTCCGAGATCAATTCAATGTACATATTATCCTCCGTTACTTCCGATCTTCCGCTTGGGATCACTGCTTGTCCGTCTTGTCACACTAAAGCGGTTCTTTTTACATTATAGCAGATTTTCCCGAAAAAAGCAATAGGAAAACGGACAAAAAATCGCCGCGGCGTAAACCGCGGCAAATACATTGTACAATTAACAATGTACAATTGTCAATTGTTGATCATCTGACCTCGACTATCGTGATGTTGTCGTTTGCTACCTCCACCTCGGAAAGGAGCGCGTTCTTTATCTTCGCCGCGCCCGCCGCGTCGAGACCGTTCGTTTTAACGATGATGTTCGCGCCGCTGTCGCTGAGATAGCACAACGCGTCGTCAAAGCCCTGGGCTTTCAGCATCGTCTCTATTTTGGATTCGCTGTTCATACGGTCGGAGAGCGTTTTCGCGTTCTTTTCCACAACGCTGAGCTCGTCAAGCGTCATATCCCCGCCCTGATACATTCCCGCGAGCACCTGCGCCGCTTCGTCGCGGCTCTGCTGCTTATCGAGGCGAGCCTTGGCAAAGTACGCCGCGCTGTCCGAAAGGCCGTTGGAAACGTATGCGGTGTCGCCGTAATTCGTACTCGCGACGACCGCCGCATTTGAAGTGGTGTCCGATTTCGCGGGGCTTTTCTTTCCCGAGCCTATCGCGAAATTCACCGCGACAGCCGCTCCCAACAGAACGGTAAGAGACGCGATAACTATCTGTTTCTTCCCGAGGATAATGTTCAGTCTTTTCATAAGTAACTCCTTTCAGTCGGTAACATATACTTTCGATATTCCGATATTCAGCGCCTTTGCGACCGTGTATGTGATCTTTTCCTTCACAAGAGGATCGGAAGCGCCGCCGCATACCACCGCCGCTCCGCGAACCTTCGGCTGTATCACGCTAGTTTGCAGAGGCTGCTTTGAAGAGCCCGCAAGCACCGCCTCGGTCTCGCGGGCGGTGTTTTCCGTGCCGCCATCCGAATTGCTTTTGGTCTCGGTCTGCGTTTTCTCGTTTTTTTCATAGATGAGCTGCGAAGTCCTGTCGAGCGTCACCATAACGCTCGCGTTTCCCGCGCCTTCGATTTTTCCGATAAGCTCCTCGAGCCGCCGCTCGAGCGAACGCTCTATCTCCGCCGCGTTTTCGGAGAGCTCGCCGCGCTCCGTATTTTGCGGCTGTTTTGTCTCGCCGCGGGAAAACACGCTCAACAGCAGCAGCAAAACTGCCGTCACTGCCGCCGCGACGATAAGGAGCTTTTTCCCGTGCTCTCCCGCAAACAGGCTTTTAAACGTCATTTCAATTCCCTCACTCCAATTTTACTTCTATTACGATATTCGGGAGCTCGCCGCGGAGAAGCTCAGCCGCCGCTTCTGCCGCCGCCTGTTCTCCGCTTTCAAATACAAGCTCTACCTGTGTAATATCTATGCTGTACGCGCCCGAAATATTAACGGCTATGTGTATCTCTTTCGGACATATTCCGCGCTCGTTCAACAGAGCGTATATTTTTTCCGACATCTCCGAGCATATCTTTTCCCGAAGGCTCTTGTTTACGCCGGAGACCACCTCGTTGTTATACTCCTCCGCCCAAACCGAATATTTTTCCGTATCCAGATCGAGTTCCGCGCCGGAAGCCGCCGTGATGCCCGTCAGCAGGAAAACCCCCGCGATAAGCGCCGAGACCTGCTTTGAGAATTTATTCTCCGGCACTAACATTCTGAACAGCGCGGAAGCGAGCGCCGCGATACACAATGTTGTCAGAAACCGCATTTAAACCTCCCGTGCCGTTTTTACTTCTCGGCGCTTGTCGTTGAGTTCGCGGAGCTGTTTGTCGTGTCGCCGCTCGCTGAAGCCGTGCTTGTCGAGCCGGAGGTATTCGCCGCCGCGCTCGTATTACTGTCGTTTGCCCGCGCCATTACCTCCTGCGCAAAGGGTCTGAGCTCCTCGGGAAGGGTGCTGAGATCGCCGCTCTTCATAGCCTCGCTTGCCGCGCGTATCTGCGCGTCGGTGAGCCCGAGCGCCTTTAGCTGGTCGTGATACTGCGCTATAACTGCCTCGATCTTGTCTTCGGAGGTTGTCACCGCGGGCTCCGCCTTGATCTGCTTACCGTTGGAGTCGATGGTGTAATTATCCTTCATAATAAGATCGTTTACGGATACGAATTTGTATCCCTGCGATTTGAGGTTCGCGAGAATTTCCGGGAGCGCCTCGGTGGTGTTCTCGAGATCGTTGTGGAACAGCAGGATAGATCCCGGCTTAACGCCTTTCAGCACCTTTTTCTTGATGTCCGCGGCGGAGGGCTTTTTCCAATCCACGCTGTCAACATCCCACTGGATCACCTTCATTCCCATGCCCTCTATCGTAGTAATAAGGCTGTCGTCGAACTCGCCGTATGGGGCGCGGTAAAGCGTGGGCTCAACGCCCGTGAGCATCTTTATCTTGCGGGAGCATTCGCGCGTATCGGCAATAACGTCGTTGACGTTCGCGCCGAGAACGTGCGGGTGCTTGTCGGAGTGGTTCTGTATCTCGTGTCCCGCCTCGAAGAACTTTTTCACGTCCTCGGGATAGCGGTCGCACCAATCGCCGGTGACGAAAAACGTCGCCTTCGCGTTGTTGTCTTTAAGAATACTTATAAGCTCCGCGGTGTTGGAGTTCTCCCAAGCCACGTCGAACGTTATCGCTATCTTCTTATCCTCGCACTCGGTGGAGTAGATAGGCAAAAGGCGCTTTTCGGCGCGGGTCCCCACGGAAGTCGCCACAAGAACGATCGCGACGGCAGCCGCCGCGAGAACGAACACCGCGGCAGCCGCGGCGCGTTTCAGCTGTTTTTTGGTAAAGGTAACTGCTCTCATAAAAAATATCCCTCCATAGTAAGAGACGGTTCGGTCTCTATAGAACTTTGTCTGTTCTATAACTATGAAGGGAAATGTACAAATATGACAAGCCGAGATTGATCGGCGTTTAATCGCGTGCGCGAATGGAAACGATCTCCGCGAAGCAGCCTCCTCTGCCGCCGCGGTTGGGGTCGGCGAATTCTATCCGTATGTTGTTGAGCGTGACGGTTACGGCGGCGGCTTTTCCTTTCTCGATGATGCCGTCCGGGTCGATGTCGGAGATGTTCCCGAGATAATAATTCGTGGCGCTGCGCACCGCGAGCTTAGCGTCGGGGAAGACGGATTCCCAAGGTCGCTGCTCCGTCGGAACAAGACTGTTTCCGACCGGCAGGCAGGCGAAGTCTGAAGTATCCGGGTAGAAATAAAGCGATCCGTCAGAGACCAGATAATCGTCCTCGGGCACGCAATATAAAGCGCCGCTGAGTGTAAGCTCGCCGTCAAAAGTGATCATTCCGAAATAATCGCCCCACGCGCTGCGGGGTTCGCAGGTTATCTCGTCCATGTAGGTCTGATACTCCAATATGCGGTACGCTTCCTTAACCTCAAGCCCGTTTTCAAGGACATCGCCTGCTCTTACCCTCTTTACTTCCGGAGTATAATCGCCGTCAAACGTAGCAAAATCGAACGTTTCCCAGTTTATAAGGTCCGGATTTTTAAATGTGTCGTCATAAACCTGCGGCGCGTATTTTATAAAGCAATAGTCAAGCGTAACGCGCCCGTCCTCATCAATGACCGCGCCCTCCAACGTCACGGGCTGTCCGTCCGCGCCGATAAAATCCTCCCAGTTGTCTGCTTGCGGAGTTGTACTTGTTTGCTCCGATGTTGTTGAGGCGGTTGAGACGATAGAGACGGGCGCGCTTGGAGTTGAAGGTGCCGCGGCATTAACGAAACCATTATCCGCCGGAGCGCTCTCGCTGCAAGCGGTAAGACTTAAAAGTGCTGACAAGATGATAGCTGTGGATATGATTTTTCTTTTCATAGATGACCTTTCAAATAAGTGGTAAAACAAATGATGATGTGAACAAAATCAGCCGTCTGTGCTTCTGAACGCGGGGTGAACTATCGGCTCGGAGAGCACCTCTATATCCTCTAGGTGCGCAATTGCCGTATTGGACGATAGCACGAGGCGGTTTATCGTTACCTTAGCCCTTACAAGATCGCCGATATCGACGCCCGTAAGGTCGACCTCCGTGTTATGGAAGGTTTTGTCGAACTGAATAAAGTCGCACTCCGAAGCGCCGAAAATATCCGTCCCGTAAATCGCCGAAACGTTGTAATTCGCATCATAACCGCTCTCATCGGCGTTCGTCGACCTCGCCTTTAGCGGCAGGGGCTTGTCGCCAAAATCGAAGAACAGCATCCCGCCGTCGGGGTCGTAGAGAGGGTCGCGCTTATCTACATAAAGGTAGCCCGTCATGGTGAGCTCGCCCTCGAACTCGCAGCTTGAAGAGATTCCGTCGTAATATTTTTCTGGGAAGCTGTATGCGTGCCGCTTATCGGGTATCGAGAAGCAGGTCTCGGCTTTGGTGAGAGTGAGACCGCATATCGTCTCCCCGACGTTCACGCGCTTCCACTCGTTGGTGTTTTCGGGATATTCTCCTTTGAACTCGCAGCCCGTTCCGAAAAGATCGGGATTATCCAGCATATTGAACGTAACGCCCGTCGAGGGCTTGAGGTACGCGAAACCGTTGCATACGGCGCTTGCGTATTCGCTGTCCTCGGTGAGCTCGGAAAGCGGCATAGGCTCGTAGTTGTCGTTCCTGAGCTCTATTATCTCATCAGAGTAAACGGGTTTGCCGTCCATTCCTATAAGAATTGTGGGCTCGCTCTTGGGAGCGCTCGCCACCGGCACGGAAAAGGCGGAGCTGTTCGTTTCAATTCCCGAGGAATTCACCGAAGAATTTCCCGATGAGATCACCGAAGCTCCCAATGAAACGAAATTCGTATCGCTTGCCGCGCTCTCGCCGCCGTTCTCGGGCGGCTGATTTCCGACGCAGGCGGAAGTAAGAGCGACTGCCAAAGCCAAGCCTACTACCGCGATGTATTTTTTCTGTATCATATTTTCCTCTTATACGTTTGTTTCAAACTTTTCTGTACGTTTTTTCAAGCATTTTGTGCGTTTTCCCGACCAGGCGGAATACTAATTCACGATCAACGCGCCGACTTGTATGATCATTGTCTGCACGTTGACGGTGAATTAGTATAGACGCACTATCGGGAAGAACAACAACCGATTTTTTGCGCGGTCAAACGCGCATAGATATGAGGGCAGGAGAGAATTAGTGTAACAATGAGATTTGTTGTAAAGACATAAACAAAACGCTGCAATAGCTATGCCGAAGCGTTGCGGTAACGTGAACGAAAATGTTTAGGTAAATGGGAGGAATACCTATCGTGCGAGTATGTCTGCCCCCGTATCTATGCGCGCGTGACCGTATGCGGCTTACATCAGATCGCTTCTGTACTCGAATGTCTGTATGACCTCGCCGCTTTCATCATACAGATACACCATCATGCCCGGAGCCAGTTCTCCGTAGTCAAGGACTTCTGTCTCCGTGCCGTTTTCGGTGTCTACCGGATAGAACACACGGAAATATACGACCGCGTAGTTTGCGCGCTTTATTTTATCGCCGAGATCGTTAAGCTCCTCGATGGTTTCGGCTTTGTCGATCATATACCTTATCTCGTCTTCCGTAAAGTAGGGCTGATCGTTGTCGTTGTAGCCGAACACATAATCCGGAACGATGTTCTTGACCTTCGCGGCGACGGTATAAACCTTTCGATACACGTTTCTGTCCGTAACATCATTCTGCGACAGGCAGTACAGTACCTGTATGTCCTCCAGCGTTATGAGTACCTTCTGCCAATTCCTTCCGGGATAATAATTGTCGATCTTCCACTTTGGGTCAATTTCACCGATCTCTATCGAAGGTATTTCTCCCATATATTGGTAGCCGTTGATGTTATCGTAAGCCATTTGCGTTGTGAACGTTCCGTTTTCGGTGTTCACGACAAAATTCATCGCGGGTATCTGTCTTTCACCGCCGCACATTACAAATTTGTAACTGCCGCTTTGATCTTTTATAATGAAGCCCTCCGCGGATATCTCTCCGGAAAAGCTCACGCGGCATTGATTTAGCATCAGCGCCGGGGACGAAATAAGCTGCGCTTTCCATTCGTCTTCCGCGTCCGCAATATCAATAGAATGTTTCTTAAACAGGCAGTAAGCGTCGCTCACCGTGAGCGTCCCGAAGCTGTCGCCCTTATAAATACGCGAGAAGTTACCGTTATCCGAAAAGTGAACGTCGTCGCTGAACATTCCGGGTATCTCGATGCTGTTGTAATTCGCGCCCTTCGGCTCGTTTATATAAGCAAAGCCGTCGCACTCTATCGCGTACCAGTTTTCTTCCGTGAGCTCGCGCGTAACGCTAAGATCGGAGTCGTCTAAGCCGATGACTTTCGTCACCTCGGAATACTTTATCTGTTTCAAATCCGGACCGTACAGCATAAACGGAAGGCTATCGGACAACTCCTCCTTTATATTCGAGACTTCAGACTGTATGACCTGCGCCTCGCCCGAGCTTTCACCCCCGCTCGCTCCGGGCGCGGAAATCGCGTTTTGGGCGGAGCCAATATCCGGAGCGCTTGCCGCTTCGCCGCTTGACCGCTGTCTTAACGGCTGGAAGTTAATGTTTATCATCCCCGTCCTTAAAGCGACCCCTATTCCCACGAAGAGGGCGAGCGCGGCTGCTATCGGGGCTATCCACCTTATCGGAGAGAAGTGCGTTTCTACCGGGCGGATCTCGATGGGCTCGCCCTCCCGAGATCCGCCAAAGTCGTTTTTTAAGTATTTCCCCGCGTCTGTTATGAATTTTTCATCGATGTCGTTTATAGCGTTAAACAGCTCTTTGTTATTCATATAAATCCTCTTTTCTCAAGATACGCGTAAAGAGCGCGGCGCGTGCGTGTAAGCGTTGTTGAGACGTTTCCGCGGCTAAATCCCATTTTTCCCGCGATATCCGAAACGGAAATGCAATACCAATATCTAAGCACGAACATATCCCGCTTTTCCCGCGAGAGCGTTCTAAGGAAGTCGTTAACCGCGCCGACAAGCACCTTGCGCTCGTAAGTCTGTTCGACGTTGCCGCTGTCCGCAACGCACCCTTCCAGCTCCTCCAGCACCAGCGGAAGCTCGCCTCCGCCGCGCTTATCCGTATGCGAGCGGTTGTATCGGTTAAGGCTGAGGTTTTTCGCTATTTTCGCGAGAAATCCCCCCAAATTCCTCGGCTTCGCGGGAGGGATACTTTCCCAAGCCTTGAACCATGTATCGTTAAGGCACTCCTCGGTGTCCTCGTGATTTTTCAAGATATTCCGCACTATTGCTCCGCAATAGCTTCCGTATTTTCGGCTTACTGCGGAAAGAGCCTTTTCGTCGCGCTCAAAAAACAGCGAAACTATTTCCGCGTCGCTAAGCTCTACGGATAGCGTATTTTCCGGCAACGATCTCACCCCGCTTTTTATGCAGATCTCCATTCCCCTCACCTGCCCTTCACTTATATAGACAGCAAAAATCGGAAAATATTACACTTTTTTTGAAAAAATTTCAAAAATTTTTTTGGGGCGGAGATGTTCGCTTAAATTCGCGGTTTCCCCCGCAGGGGCGGGGAAAATCGCGGGATTTTACAAAAAATCGTGCCGTATTCGTAAAAATACGGCACGATCGTTAAATTTTATCTGTACAGCTTCTGCGCTTCGTAGCTCGTGTGGAGTATCTCGTGAGCCTTGTGAGAATTCGGCTCGCCGAGGAATTCCTTGTAGAGAGCCTGAACGTCGGGGTTCTCGTGCGAACGGCGCA